>DASVRA010000001.1:0-54500 GCA_036388855.1 Caulobacteraceae bacterium
CCCGGCCGTTCGTCGGGCTGCTGCCAGGGCAGGGGCGTGTGGCCCCATTCCCCGGCTATGCCGTTGCGGCCCTCCAGCGGTCTTGCCCCGACCGTAACACTCGCGCCGCAGCCGCTGCCGATGATCACGGCGAAGGCGACATCCGCGCCCGCCGCCGCCCCGTCGGCGGTCTCGGACAGCGCCAGGCAGTTGGCGTCGTTGGCCATCCGCACCGGCCGGTCCAGCACCCGCTCGATGTCTTGCGGCAAGGACCGTCCGTTCAGCCAGACGCTGTTGGCGTTGCGCGCGCGTCCCGTGGCAGGCGAGATCGAGCCCGGAATGCCCATGCCGACCGTGCCCGCCCCCCACGCCGCCTCGATCTGCTCAACCAGTTCGCGCACCGTCGCCAGCGCCTCTTCGTAGGCGCACGGATTGGGCCGGCGCACACGGGCGAGCAGACGGTTGTCGGCGTCCAGGGCCGCCGCCTCGATCTTTGAGCCGCCGAAATCGATGCCGATGCGGATCATCCGACCAGCTTGGGGGAGGGCCCTGCGGCGATCAACAGTCTGGGCTAACTGGGGTTTAAGGTTATTGGTTGACTCTGCGACTATACAGACGAGCGCGGCCCGAGTCGTTCGGGCGGACGTTCGCGGGCTGAAGCCGGGTCGGTGATGGCGAAGAAGGTCCTGATCGTCGAGGACAACGAGCTGAACATGAAGCTGTTTCATGATCTGCTCGAAGCCCAGGGCTATGAGACCTTGGAAACCCGCGAGGGGCTCCAGGCGCTGACGCTCGCGCGCCAGCACCGCCCTGACCTGATCCTGATGGACATCCAGCTGCCGGAGATCTCGGGCCTTGAAGTCACCAAGTGGCTGAAGGAGGACGACGAGCTGTCGCACATCCCGGTGATCGCGGTGACCGCCTTCGCCATGAAGGGCGACGAGGAGCGCATCCGCGAGGGCGGCTGCGAGGCCTACATTTCCAAGCCGATCTCAGTGGCGCACTTCCTGGAAACGGTTCGGGGCTTCCTCGGATGAGGGCGCCATGACCGCGCGCATCCTGGTGGTCGACGACGTCGAGGCCAACGTTCGCCTGCTCGACGCCAAGCTCTCGGCCGAATATTATCAGGTGCTGACCGCTCCGGACGGCCCGACCGCGCTGCGGATCGCCGCGGCGGAGAAGCCGGACATCATCCTGCTCGACGTGATGATGCCTGGCATGGACGGCTTCCAGGTCTGCCGCCGGTTGAAGGAAGACCCCGCTACCCGTCACATTCCCGTGGTGCTGGTCACCGCGCTCGACGGGCGGTCGGACCGGATCACCGGCCTGGAGGCCGGCGCCGACGAATTCCTGACCAAGCCGATCGACGACGTGATGCTGTTCGCCCGGGTGCGCAGCCTCTCGCGCCTGAAGCTGGTGCTGGACGAGCTTCGCCAGCGCGAGGACTCCGGCCGCCGCATCGGCGTGATCCACGGCGCCGCCGCCCGCCTGGCCGGCGCCGGCGGGCGCGTGCTGGTGATGGACGACAACGAGCGCCAGGCCCAGCGGCTGGCGGCGGAGCTGGCGGTGGAGCACCGGCCGGTGATCGAATCCGACCCGCTAAAGGCGCACCTGACCGCGCGCGGCCCCGTCGACCTGGTGATCGTCAACGCCGGCTCCACCGGCTTCGACGGCCTGCGCTTCGCCGCGCAATTGCGCTCGCAGGAGGCCACCCGCCACCTGCCGATCCTGGCGCTGGTGGACAGCGACGACCGCGCGAAGATCGTCAAGGCCCTGGAGATTGGGGTCAACGACTTGCTGACCAAGCCGGTGGACCCCGAGGAGCTGGCTTCGCGCGCCCGCACCCAGATCAAGCGCAAGCGCTACACCGACCTGTTGCGCTCCAACCTCGACCAGAGCCTGGAGGCGGCGGTCACCGACCAACTCACCGGCTTGCACAACCGCCGCTACATGGCGAGCCAGCTGGCGGCGCTGGTGGCGCGGGCGGTGCAGGAGGGGGGAGAGCCGGTGTCGACGCTGCTGATCGACATCGACCACTTCAAGAAGATCAACGACAGCTTCGGCCACGACGTGGGCGACGAGGTGCTGCGCGAGTTCGCTGTGCGCCTAGCGTCCAACGTGCGGGCGATCGACCTGCCGTGCCGGTATGGGGGCGAGGAGTTCGTGCTGGTGATGCCGGGCACCTCGCTGGCCGACGCCGAACGCATCGCAGAGCGTATCCGCCGCCATGTGGCGGGAGCGCCGTTTCGAGTGGCGGCGGTGAGCGAGCCGCTGAGCGTGACCATCTCAATCGGGGTGGCCGCGAACAGCGGCCCCGGGGACAATCCGGAAGCCCTGCTCAAGCGGGCCGACCAGGCGCTCTACGAGGCGAAGAGCAGCGGCCGCAACCGGGTGATCGCCCGGGCGGCGTAAGCCCTACTTGATCTTGCCTTCCTTGAACTCGACGTGCTTGCGCACGACGGGGTCGTATTTCTTGACCACCATCTTGTCGGTCTTGGTGCGGGCGTTCTTCTTGGTGACGTAGAAGAAGCCGGTGTCGGCGGTTGAATTCAAACGGATCTTGATTGAAGCCGGTTTGGCCATGGCGAGAGTCCTTGCGCGCGCCGCGCAGGGGCGGGCCGGGAAATCGGAAGGCGCGGAAAATACGCACGAAGCCGCTGAAGTCAACGCCGGAGGGGCGTCAGCGCTCGATCACGTGGCGGCCGCGGACCATGCGGACCAAGGGCGGGCGCCTGGCGGAATCTACCGTTCCGCGATTTCGAACTTCGTCCATTCGATCGACAATTTCGCCCAAAATGAAGCGGGTGATCTGGGGCAAGTCGAGAGCCTTGGTGTCCGAGAGGGCAATCCAGGCGACCTCGTCGAGCTCCTTTTCCACGCCCGGCTGGTGGTCGAGGTGGAGCAGGCCTTCGGCGTCGGCGGTGAAGAAGCGGGCGTCAAAGCGGCGGGCGCGGCCCGGCGGGGTGACGGCGCGGGCGACGTAGTCGAGGGCTCCGAGGTCGGGCAGGGCGCCTTGGGCGAGGAACGGGCGCCAAGGGCCGGCGGCGGGGCGGGAAGGGGCCTCGCGGGCGAGCAGCAGGCCGGTTTCCTCGAAGGTTTCACGGATGGCGGCGAGGCCCAGCGCGCGGGCTTTGGAGGCGTTGGCGGGGGCGAGGGCGGCGGCGACCTCGGGCTTCAGCTCGGTCGCGGCGGGGGCGCGGTAGTCGGCGCGGTCGACGCGGCCGCCGGGGAACACCCACTTGGAGGCCATGAACACGTGGCCCTCGGCGCGGCGGCCCATCAACACGCGGGGTTCCCCGCCGTCGCGACGCACGAGGATCAAGGTCGCGGCGTCCTTGGGGCGCAGCCGGGCGCCGGTGCGGGGGGCGTCGCGCAGATCCTGGGCGGCGTCGAATGGCTGAGCCATCTACGCCCTCACCCTCCCACGCGCTTCGCGCGCGGGCCCCTCCCTCTCCCGCCGGGAGAGGGACGTGGGGCGCGGCCGCGCACACCGAGGCGCGGCTTGGGCGCGGTGGCGTCGGGGGGTTCCGGATCGCTCAGCATCTCGAACACCAAGCCCCCGGTCAGGGGCGTGGCCTCCCGCAGCCGCACCTCCACCTCGCGCCCGAGGCGCCAGCGGGCGCCGGTGCGTTGGCCGACGAGGGCGTGGGCGCGGTCGTCGTGCACGAAGTATTCCTCGCCCAGGCTGGAGACGGGGATCAGGCCGTCGGCGCCGGTCTCGGCCAGACGCACGAACAGGCCGAAGCGGGTGACGCCGGTGACGCGGCCGGCGAACTCGGCGCCGACCCGTTCGGACAAGTAGGCGGCGATGTAGCGGTCGGTGGCGTCGCGCTCGGCGGCCATGGCGCGGCGTTCGGCGGCGCTGATCAGCTCGGCGGTCTCGCCGATGTGGCCGACGTCCCAGTCGGAGAGGCCGTCGCTCCCGAGCTTCAGGCCCGAGACCAGGGCGCGGTGGACGATCAGGTCGGCGTAGCGGCGGATCGGCGAGGTGAAGTGGGCGTAGCGCCGCAGGTTCAGCCCGAAGTGGCCGATGTTCTCGGGCGAGTAGAGCGCCTGCATCTGGGTGCGCAGCACCACCTCGTTGACGATGTCGGCGTGAGGGCCGCCGCGGGTCTGGTCGAGCAGGCGGTTGAAGCGGGCGGTCTCCAGCCGCTCGCCCTTGGTCCAGTTGACGCCGACGGTGGCGAGGAAGTCCGAGAGCGCCTGGACCTTCTCCTGGCTGGGCTCGTCGTGGACGCGGTAGATCAGCGGCGAGCCGCGCTGCTCCAGCGTCTCGGCGGCGCAGACGTTGGCCTGGATCATCATCTCCTCGATCAGCCGGTGCGCCTCCAGCGACACGCGAGGCGTGATCGAGGTGATCTTGCCCTCGGGCGAGATGACGATCTTGCGCTCCAGGGACTCGATGGCGAGCGGGGAGCGGGCGTCACGGCCCTTCTTCATGGTCTCGTAGGCGGACCAGAGGGGGCGCAGGATGCGGTCCAGGATCGCGTCCGCCTGGTCGTCGGGCCGGCCGTCGATCGCAGCCTGGGCCTGTTCGTAGGAGAGCTTGGCGGCCGAGCGCATCAGGCCACGAACGAAGCGGTGGCCGGTCTTGCGGCCGGATTTGTCGAACACCATCCGCACGGCCAGGCAGGCGCGATTCTCGCCCTCGCGCAGGGAGCAGAGGTTGGAGGACAGGGCGTGGGGCAGCATCGGCTCCACCCGGTCGGGGAAGTAGACGCTGTTGCCCTTGGCGCGGGCCTCGCGGTCGAGGGCGGAGTTCGGGCGGACGTAGGCGGCCACGTCGGCGATGGCGACCCAGACGATCCAGCCGCCGGCGTTCTTCGGGTCCGTGTCCGGCTCGGCGTAGACCGCGTCGTCGTGGTCGCGCGCGTCGGCGGGGTCGATGGTGATCAGGGGGATGTCGCGCAGGTCGGTGCGGCCCTGCAGCGTCGGCTCGGCGGCAGCCTTGGCCTCGTCCTCGGCGGCGTTAGAGAAGCCGGTGGGGATGCCGTGGGTGTGGATCGCGATCAGCGAAGCGGCGCGGGGCTCGTCCTCGCGGCCCACCACCTCCAGCACCTTGCCGGGCTTGGGGCCGTAGCCGTGGTGCGGCTCGGGCCGCACCTGGGCCAGCACCAGGTCGCCCTCGTTCAGCTCGCGCGCGTCCTCGCCGTGGAGGATCACGACCTCCTTGGAGCGGCGGTCCACCGGCTCGATCCGCACCTCGCGGCGGCCCTTCCTGACAACGCCGAGGATACGATGGGCGCTCTGGCCGAGGCGCTTGATCAGCCTGGCTTCGGTCTCGCCGTTCTCCAGCCGCTCAAAGCGCACCAGCACCCGGTCGCCCATGCCGGGCGCGCCGGCCTTCTGTTCGCCGCGCGTGGGGGCAAGTCGCACCGGCCGCGTGTCTTCCGCCCCCTTGACCAGCCGAACGTAGAGCTCGCCATCGGCGTCGCGCTCGACCACGTCCGCCACGCCAACGGGCGGGTAGGCGCCGGGCTCGGCCACGTCCTTGCGGCCGCGACGACTGAGCGCGCCCTGCTCCTCCAGGTCGCGCAGCAGGTCGCGCAGCGCCCGCCGGTCGGAGCCCTTCAAGCCGAAGGCGCGGGCGATGGCGCCGCGGTCGGTCTCGCCGGTCTCGCGGATGAACTTCAGCAGTTCGTCGCGTTCGGGCAGTCCGGCGGCGCGCGCCGATGTCCTCGCAGGTCCGCCTCTCGCCATCGCCGTCCCATAGCCGCTGAACGGCTAACGGCGAAAGCGCGAGCTGGCTCCGTCAGCGCAGCGGGGCGGCGCCCACGGTCCCGGCGGCCGAGGCCATCGCCACCGGAACCAGCGGCGAAGCCGGAGCGGCGGGCTCCACTGCGGGCGCGGGGACCGAGGCCACCGGGATCATCACGCCAGGCGCGACCGGAGGCGCAGGCGGCTCATTGGCCGCCAGCTTCTCCACCGGGTCCTCGCCGGCGGCGGACATCACGCAGAAGCCGGTGTCCTTGAGCGCGTGCTCGCCCAGGCAGAACACGTCCTCGTACTGCGGGCCGGCGCTGGCCAGGCACTGGTAGAGGTTCAGCTTGGCCATCTTCAGGCACTGGCCGTCGCCGGGCTGGGACAGCAGCGCCGCCAGCTGCACGCTGGAGTCCTGGCTGGCCTTGCCCATCACCGCCAGCGCGGCGATCGCCAGCCCGCGCGCGGCGGTCTTGGTGATCTTGGCGGACGGCCGTTTCGCCGGGGCGGAGGAGGCGTCGCCGGTGACGGCGTTGATCAGGCGGGCGGTGTCGTCGGCAGTGGCGGTGAAGCGCGCCTGGGACATCGCCTTGATGTTGGTCAGGCGCGTGGGGCCGTCCGACACCATGGCCTGCGACCAGGCGGCGTGCTGCATGTCGTAGGCTGACTGTTTCACCGCCTTGCCGGCGGTGAGGATCCGGAAGCCGTGGTCGCGCAGCTCGGCCGAGACCTTGGCGGCGGTGTCGTTGGCGGCGGGGAGGTCGAACACCGCGTCGGGGTTGACGGCCAGCTGATCGGCCAGCTTGTCGGCCGCGCCGGGGAAGGCGGCGTAGCCGCGCACGGCGTTGACGAAAGCGGCGTCCTGCAGCGCCAGGAGCGCGGCGTAGGCGACCTCACCCTCCTGCAGCTGGTCGGGCTGGTAGGACGCGCCGGCGACCAATGCCGAGCGCACCGAGGCGCCGTCGGCGAAGTCGGCCTTCAGGGCGCCGGTCTTGGCGACGTAGGCCTGATAGGCGCTGGCGGAGTCGATCACCCGCTGGGCCACGCCGACCTGGGACGGGGCGGAGGCCTCGGCGGCGGCAATGGCGGGCGCGGCGGCGAAGGCGGCGAGCACGACGGCCGCGGTGGCGGCGCGAAGACGGGACTTGGAGACGCTGAACATTGTGAATTCCCCCTGACGCATGGAATTCAGCGCTTGAGAGTTTACGATGTGGCGAATAACTTGGGCTAACGGCGCGTTTACTTTACCGCGGCGACGGCCTTCTTCTTAGCTGGACTGCGCTTTGCAACTTTCTTGCCAGCGGCTTTGCTGACGTCTGCTTTGGCGGTGCGCGGTTTTGACACAGGTTTGCGCGCGCCCGCTTTGCGCGCCGGCTTGCCGCCGCTCTTGGCCGCTCGCTCGGCCAAGAGCGCCACGGCCTGCTCCATCCCCAGCGCCTCCGGGTCCGCGCTCTTGGGGATGTTGGCGTTGACCTTGCCGGCGTTGACGTAGGGGCCGTAGCGGCCCGACAGCACCCGCACCGGCTCGCCCGTTTCGGGGTGCGCGCCCAGCTCCTTCAGCGCCTTGGGGGCCGAGCGCCCGCCGCGCCCGACGCCGGCCTTCTTGTCGGCGATCAGGGTGACGGCGCGGTTCAGGCCGACCTCGAACACCTCGTCGATGGAGTCGACGTTGGCGTAGGTGCGGCCGTGCTGGACGTAGGGACCGTAGCGGCCGAGGCCGGCCAGGATCGGCTGGCCGTCCTCGGGGTGAGCGCCGACCTCGCGCGGCAGGCGCAGCAGGCGCAGGGCCTTGTCCAGATCCATCGCGGCAGGCGGCCAGTCCTTGGGCAGGCTGGAACGCTTGAGGCTGTCGCCCTCGCCCATCTGCACATAGGGGCCGAAGCGGCCGGTCTTCAGCCACACCGCCGCGCCGCTGACCGGATCGAGGCCGAGCTCGCGGTCGGCGTCGTCGGCAGAGGGGCTGGCCCCGCTCTCGCCGAGCTGACGCGTGAAGCGGCATTCCGGATAGTTGGCGCAGCCGATGAACGCCCCGTACTTGCCGATCTTCAGGCTCAGCTGACCGGCGTTGCAGAGCGGGCACAGCCGGGGATCGGCGCCGTCCTCCCGCGCCGGGAAGATGTGCGGCCCAAGCGCATCGTTGAGCGCATCGAGCACCTGGGTGGTGCGCACGTCGCCGATCTCGCCGACCGCGGCGCTGAAGTGGGTCCAGAACTCGCGCAGCAGCGCCTTCCAGTCGAGCTCTCCCGCCGAGACGAGGTCGAGCTTCTCCTCCAGCGAGGCGGTGAAGTCGTATTCGACGTAGCGGGCGAAGAACTGCTCCAGGAAGGCGGTGACCAGCCGGCCCTTGTCCTCGGGCACGAACTTGCCCTTGTCCATGCGGACGTAGTCGCGCTCGCGCAGCACGGTGAGGATCGAGGCGTAGGTGGAGGGCCGTCCGATGCCGAGCTCCTCCAGCTTCTTCACCAGCGAGGCCTCGGTGTAGCGCGGCGGCGGCTCGGTGAAGTGCTGGTCGGCGCGCGCGGACAGCACCCGCGCGTCGGCGCCTTCGCGCACGGCGGGCAGGCGGCCGGCGAAGTCGGCGTCCTCGTCGCCCTCCTTCTTCTCAGGCTCGTCGCGGCCCTCCTCATAGGCGGCGAAGTAGCCGTCGAACTGCACCACCTGGCCGGTGGCGCGCAGGCCGGTGCGGCCGTCGGCGGAGTCCAGGTCCACCGTGGTGCGCTCGATCCGCGCCGCCTCCATCTGGCTGGCGATCATCCGCTTCCACACCAGCTCATAAAGCCGCCCCTCGTCGCCCGAGAGCCGCAGCGAGCCCGGGTTGCGCGACAGGCTGGTGGGGCGGATCGCCTCGTGCGCCTCCTGGGCGTTCTTGGCCTTGGTCTTGTAGATGCGCGCCTGCTCGGGGACGTATTCGGGGCCGTAGCGTCCGGCGATCACCTTGCGCGCCTCGGCTAGCGCCTCGGGCGCCACCTGCACCCCGTCGGTGCGCATGTAGGTGATCAGGCCGCCGGTCTCGTCCACGCCCTCATAGAGCCGCTGGGCCGCCTGCATGGTGCGCTGGGCGGTGAAGCCGAGCTTGCGCGCCGCCTCCTGCTGCAGGGTGGCGGTGGTGAACGGGGGAGGGGGGTTGCGCCGGGTCGGCTTCTTCTCGACCGTAGTCACGCGGAACGCCGCCGCCCGCACCGCCTCCCGCGCGCCGTGCGCCGAGCCCTCGTCGGCCAAGTCGAACTTCCCGAGCCGCTTGCCCTCGTGCTTGAACAGCCGCGCCGCGAACGGCTCGGAACCGGCGTTCACCTCGGCCTCGACGGTCCAGTATTCCCGCGCCCGGAACCGCTCGATCTCCATCTCGCGGTCGACGACCAGGCGCAGCGCCACCGACTGCACCCGCCCGGCCGATCGGGCGCCCGGCAGCTTGCGCCACAGCACCGGCGACAGGGTGAAGCCCACCAGGTAGTCGAGCGCGCGCCGCGCCAGGTAGGCGTCGACCAGCTCCATGTCGATCTGGCGCGGGTGGGCCATGGCTTCGGTGACGGCGGACTTGGTGATGGCGTTGAACACCACCCGCTGCACCTGCGCCCCCTTCACCGCCCGCTTCTTGTTCAGCACCTCCAGCACGTGCCAGCTGATCGCCTCGCCCTCGCGGTCCGGGTCGGTGGCCAGGATGATCCGGTTCGCGCCCTTGGCCGCCTCGGCGATCTCGGAGAGCCGCTTGGCCGCCCTGGGGTCGACGTCCCAGCTCATGGCGAAGTCCTCGTCCGGCCGCACCGAGCCGTCCTTGGGCGGCAGGTCGCGCACGTGGCCGTAGCTCGCCAGCACCTTGAAGCCCGGGCCAAGATACTTGTTGATGGTCTTGGCCTTGGCCGGGCTTTCGACGACGACGACGTCCATGCGTGAACAGCGGTCCTGGAGGGGAAGGGGCGCGAAAGTGGGGGCGGCTCCCCGATGCTGTCAACGGGCGGCGCCGGAGTGCGGCGGCGGCGCGACACCGGCAGCGTGGAATCGTCGCGCCCGTCCGGCTTCGCTTGACCCGGGCCTCGCCCTGCTTAACTTGCGCGCGATCCTAGGGGACGACCATGGCGGATTTCGAAGGCACCAGCGGCAACGACACCTTCAACGGCACCGAAACCGATGAAGAGATCACCGGCCTTGACGGAAACGACGACCTCGGCGGCGGGGCCGGCGACGACATCATCGACGGCGGCAAGGGCAACGACACCCTGAGGGGCGGGGTCGGCGACGACACCCTGCGCGGGCGCGAAGGCGACGACCGCTTCATCGACACCGGCGGCGGCAACGACGTGATGGGCGGCGGCGACGGCGCCAACGTCTACGAGATCATCCGCGACGGCGCCAGCAACTCCGATTCGGTCGAGGTCAACGGCGGGTCCGGGACCGACACCCTGACCTTCACCGGCAACGCCGCCAACGACGCCTCCATCGACGTGGACCTGGGCAAGGGCGACAACAGCGCCGACATCACCGACGCCGCCCACGCCGTGGTGGAAGGCGGCCGCGGCGTCGATACTCTGGACGTCTCGGTGACCCAGGGCGGCTCGATCCGCGGCGGGGGCGGCAACGACGTGATCAACGCCGCCATCGGCGCGGACGGCTACCTGGCGCTCAGCTTGGGCGCCGGCGACGACCGGCTGACCCTGAACACCGACCGCGGCGGCGAATACCGGCTGTCGCTGAACGAGGGCAAGGCGGGCGCCGGCAAGGACGTGGTCACTCTCGATGCGCCCGAGGGGGACGCGGACACGGTGCGCATCGTCGCCAAGCACTTCAGCGCCGGCGACTCCGGAGACAAATTCGATTTCACGGGCTACCTGAAGTCGGTGCTGGAGCACTTCAGGGGTTCGGACAATCCCTTTGACAGCGGCCATCTGCGGCTGGTGCAGACCGGCGACGACGCGCGCCTGCAGATCGATATCGACGGCGCCGCACGCGACGCCCATGGCTGGACCGACTTTATCGTGTTCAAGGATATGGACGTCGACGACCTAACCGCCTTCAACCTCGGCGGTTATGACCCCGACGCCGGCGCCTGAGCCGCGGCGAGCCCTGGAGTTCCGATGAGCCGATCGATCAGCCACCGCCGCGGCCTGCAGCGCTCCGAACCCCGCGCCGCCGCCCGCTCCCAGCCCGCCGCCGAAGCCGAGGCGATCGCGGCCGGCCACCTGAGCCTGGCCGCCGTGGCGGTGGAGGAGGAGCCGGCGGATGACGGCGACGCCGCGGGCGACGGCGAGGACGGCGTCTCTGACGGCCCCGCAGTCGATCCGGAAACGGCGGAGCAGTTCACCCTGGCGGCGCAGAGCTGGGGCGCGGTCTACGCCGGGCTGATCGCCGCGGAGGACCAGGAGGTGGCCTATCTGATGACCGGCGACCGCGTTGGCGGAGGCCTGACGGTGCTCGAGAGCCGGGGCCTGACCTACCTGGTCAAGTCCTCGATGCCGACCGACAATTTCCTGTCGGCCCTGCTTAACACCTCCGGCGACTACGCCGGCACAGTGTCGGGCCTGACCACCTCCTTCTCCACCCGCGCCAAGATCAACGTGGCCGAGGCCAGCTACACGGCGGGCAAGGACTCGGTGGAGATCTTCGGCGGCACGGGGGCCCAGTCGATCGTCGTCTCCGGCTACAACGACATCGTCCACGCCGCCGCCGGCAACGACACGGTCAACGGTGGCGCGGGCTCGGACATCGTCTGGGGCGGGCTCGGCAACGATCAGGTCGCCGGCAGCGACGGCGCCGACCAGCTATGGGGCGGGGCCGGGACCGACCTGCTCGCCGGCGGCGCCGAGGGCGACTTCATCGTTGGCGGCTCGGGCGCCGACACGGTGCTGGGCAACGAGGGCGACGATGCCCTGATCGGCGGCTCCGGCGCCGACAGCGTGAACGGCGGTAACGGTAACGACCGGCTGCTGGGCGCCGCCGGCGGCGACACCCTTGTAGGCGGAGCGGGCGCGGACGTGTTCGTGTTCACCCAGCTCGACATCAGCGCCACCGCCGCCGACCACACCGACACGGTCAACGACTTCGAGATCGGCGTGGACAAGATCGACCTGACCGGCTTCGTCGACGATCTCGGCATCGTCGAGGCCTTCTCGAAAGAGAAGAACCAGGTGACCCTGACCGACACCGACGAGGGAACCAAGGTGGCCATCGACGTGGACGGCGACGGGACCGCCGACCTGGAGATCACCGTGCTGACCGCCGACAAGGGGCCGCTGACGGCGGACGACTTCATCTTCTGAGCTTGGATCGCCCGCCGTTGCGGCCGGGCCGGGCGCGGGTTATGTGCTGGCGCCCGCCCGCGCCGGCGGATCAGGTGACGTGGCCGAGTGGCTGAAGGCGGCGGTTTGCTAAACCGTTATACGGTGTAAAGCCGTATCGAGGGTTCGAATCCCTCCGTCACCGCCAACCGCGGCGACCTTCCATGGAACCAAGCGCCATCCGGGCAGCGGACCAAGCCGATTTCCGGCCACCGGCCGAGCAGGCGCGAACCGCCGCGGCGGGTCTAGGCACAAGTCCGAGGCTTTTGCGGAGCGAACATGGCCGCGGAGCACTCGGCCGCCTCATGCTGCCGAGCAACGCGGGCGAGGATAGGAGAAAGCCCTATGCAACGATGAAACTTATAGCAAAGATGTGAGGCGAGGCGGAAAGGGCGGCGCTCAGTGACGGCTTTGGATCATTGCTGTAAGTGAGTGGCGGGGGAGTTTCATTGGCCAGCTTGCAACTGAGCAACGTCCGCAAGGCCTACGGCGGCACGGCCGTGCTCGACGACGTGTCGCTCAGCATGGAGGCCCGGGAGTTCGTGGCCTTCCTGGGGCCTTCGGGATCGGGCAAGTCCACGCTCCTGCGCATCATCGCCGGACTTGAGACCCTCGATGGCGGCGAGGTGCGGCTCGGAGACCGTCGGATCGACCAACTGCCGCCGGGGGACCGCGGCGTGGCCATGGTGTTCCAGCACTACGCGCTCTACCCGCATATGACGGTGCGCGAGAACATGGCGTTCGGGCTGCGCAACGCGCGCGTGCCGAAGGCGGAGATCGATTCGCGGGTGGCCGAGGCCGCCCGGGTGCTCGAGATCGACCAGCACCTGGACAAGAAGCCCGCGCACCTCTCCGGCGGCCAGCGGCAGCGGGTCGCCATCGGGCGCGCGATCGTCAAGCAACCGAAGCTGTTCCTGCTGGATGAGCCCCTGTCCAACCTGGACGCGGCGCTGCGCATGCGCACGCGGGTGGAGCTGGCGCAGTTGCGGGGACGGGTGGAGGCGACCTTCATCATGGTCACCCACGACCAGGCCGAGGCGATGACGCTGGCCGACCGGGTCGTGGTGATGCACGACCGGCGCATCCAGCAGGTCGGCCCGCCGATGGAGATCTACAGCCGGCCCGCCAACCTGTTCGTGGCGCGGTTCGTCGGCTCGCCGGCCATGACCATCGCGCCGGCGGAACTGGTCGAGGGCGGGAACGGCTTCGCCGCCGTGCGTCTCGGCGACGGCGCGCGCATCGACACCGGGGTGGCAAGCGAGGGGCTGGCCGGACCGGTCCAGGTGGGGCTGCGTCCGGAGAGCGTGTCCGTGGCCGGAGCCGGCGCCGCGACAACGGACGCGAAGGTGGAGCTGGTGGAGCGGCTCGGCGACCGCACCCTGGTCTACGCCGTCCTCTCCGACGGCCAGCAGATCACAGCCGAGGATGCGGGCGCCAGCCGCGTGAAGGCCGGCGACCTGGTGGGACTGAAGATCGACGGCGCCGCCGCGCACCTGTTCGGCCCCGACGGCCGCGGCCGCCACGCCGCCGAAGCCGCATGAGCGCGGCCGGGCGCCGCGGCCTCATCACGGCGGCGGCCTTTGTCGGCCCGTTCCTGTTCTTCTATGTCTTCCTGCTGGTCTACCCGCTCATCGACGGCCTGGCGCTCAGCTTCAACCGCGCCGACCCCTTCGGCGCCCGCGCCTTCGCGGGTCTGGAGAACTACGCCCGCCTCGCCGCCGACCCGGTGTTCCTCCAGGCGCTCGCCAACACATTCAAATATACGGTGATCATCGTCCCGATCCTGACGGTGGCGACGCTGATGCTGGCGCTGGCGCTGAACAAGCCGGGCCGCGCGGCGGGTATCTACCGGGGCGTGTTCTTCTCCTCCTCGGTGCTGTCGGTGACCATCGTCACCTTGATCTGGCGCTTCGTGCTGGCGCCGGACGCGGGCTTCCTCGCCGAGATCGCGCAGGGTCTGGGGCGCGAACCGATCCCCTTCCTCAGCGATCCCAAGCTGGCCCTCTGGTCGGTGGCGATCGCCACCATCTGGTGGAGCATCGGCCTGCCGATGATGCTGTTCCTGGCCGGGTTGCAGCAGATCCCGCAGGACATCTACGAGGCCGCGGCGCTGGACCGCGCGAGCCGCTGGACCACCTTCTGGCGCGTCACCGTGCCTTCGCTCCGCCGCACCCTGGTGCTGGTGGTGATGCTGCAGACCGCCGCGCAGCTGCAGCTGTTCGGCCAGGCCCAGCTGCTCACCGCCGGAGGCCCGGGCGGCGCCTCGCGCCCGTTGGTGCTGTTCATCTACGAGACCGCCTTCGGCCGCTGGGAACTCGGCTACGGCGCCGCGACCGCCCAGGTGCTGTTCGCCCTGATCCTCATCGTCACCCTGCTCCAGTACCGGGCGGGCACGGCGCGGCAGGAGCCGTAGGCGATGACCCCCGTCTCCGAACGCTTCCGCCTGACGCCGCTGACCCTGGTGGGACTGACGCTCGCGGCGCTGGTGATGGTCGCCCCGCTGGCCTGGACCGTGGCGCTGTCGCTGAAGGCCAACGCCGAGCTGATGCGCGACAGCGGCACGGCCTTCTCCGCGCCCTATACCCTGGAGAACTACCGAGCGATCGTGCAGGGCTCCCAGGTTTTTCGCTGGCTGCTCAACAGTGCGATCGTATCGTTGGGAACCACCGCCGGCGTGCTCGTCCTCTGCTCGCTGGCCGGCTACGGCTTCGCCCGGCTGGAGTTCCCGGGAAGGCGCTGGCTGTTCGTGTTCGTGCTGCTGGGCCTGGCCATCCCCGAGCAGGCGGTGATCCTGCCGCGCCACCAGCTGTTCGCGCAGCTGCACCTGCACAACAGCTATCCGGGGCTGATCCTTCCCGGCCTGGCCGGGTCTTTCGGGGTCTTCTTCATGACTCAGTATTTCCGCGGCATTCCCAAGGAGCTGGACGAGGCGGCCATGCTCGACGGCGCCTCGCGCTTCACCCTGTTCTGGAGGGTGCTGCTGCCGCTCACCCTGCCGGCCCAGGCGACGCTCGGCGTCTTCACCTTCCTGGGCTCCTGGAACGAGTACTGGTGGCCGCTGATCTCCGCCACCCGGGGCGAGATGTTCACCCTGACCGTGGGCTTGGCGTCGTCACAGATGAACTACGCCCAGACCAGTGGCCTCGGATACCTGATGGCCCAGGCGGTGTTCGCGGCCATCCCCATCCTGATCGTCTACGCCCTGTTCCAGAAGCAGATCGTCGGGGCAATGGCGGGCACGGTCCGGCGATGAGGCGCGCGGTCCTGCTCGCGTTGGCGGCGCTCGCCGTCGCCGGATGCGCCAAGCCGGACCGGCGCGCCGAAATCACCGTCCAGCGCTTCTTCGGCGAATGCGGCGCCGTCTACGGCCGCAGCACCGACGTCTCCGCGGCCGAGGGCGAGTGCGGGATCATCACCACGATAATCAACCGCTTCAAGGCCGAAAACCCGGACGTGAACATCGACACCAACGTGATCGCCTGGCCGGGCTACGCCCAGCTGACCGCGCAGATCGCGGCGGGCGACCCGCCGGACCTAGTGACCATGCACCAGGGGGTGATCTCCGACTATCAGCGGCGAGGGCTGCTGGAGCCGATGGACGCGATCCTGCGAGAGGCTGGCGTGCGGCCGCGGGACTTCACCGCGGCCGGGCGACGCGGGGTGACCAAGGACGGCAGGATCTACGGCCTGCCCTGGGACACGGTGGGGGGCCTCGCCCACGTCAACACTGGGCTGTTCGCCAGGGCGGGCCTGATGCGGGGCGGCAAGCCGCTCATGCCGCGCTCGCCCGAAGAGCTGCTCGAACACGCGCGCCGGTTCAAGGCGGCCACCGGCAAGCCCTACCTGATCCAGTCGCAGGTCAACGATCCCGCGACCCACGTGCGCAACCTCTACACCTACCTGCTCGCGCAGGACGCGGTGTTCTTCCCCGACGCGCAGCACATCCGGCTGCGGACCCCGGAGACGCGACGTGTGGTGGAGCTGTTCCGCACCATCGAGCGTGAGGGCCTGACCACCCGCAACCAGGACAACCCCGCGGCCATCGCCAGCTTCTTCAACGGCGAGGGCGGGGTGTTCCTGACCGGCACCTGGATGATCGGCGCCTTCGACCAGGAGGCGCGCACGCCTGGACGGCCGCTCTACGGCAGCTACGGCGTTTATCCCTACCCGCGCCTGTGGGGGCGCGAGGCGGCGTTCGTCGACGGCCACGCCTGGGTGATGCCGAGGCGCAAGCGCACGCCCGAGCAGCGACAGGCGCTGGTGCGGCTGATCCGCTTCATGGCGGCGCACGACTACGACTGGGCGCGCACGGGGCATCTGCCTGCGTTCCAGGCGGTGGTGGACAGCCCAAGGTTCAAGGCCCTGCCGCATCGCGCCGACATCGCGCCCCTTGCCCGCACCGGCGCTGGCCTGCCCGCTTATGTGCAGCGGCAGGGGGCGATCGAGGGCATGGTGGGCGAGGAGCTGTCCTCGGCTGTGGCCGGGACCAAGACGACGGAGCAGGCGCTGGCCGACGCCGAGCGCAGGGTGAACGACCTGCTGTCGCGGCTCAGCTAACCCCGGCCTTCAGGGGCATGGGCGGCGGAACGATCTCCACCTTCTCCTTTCCGAACCGCAGCCCGGCCGTCAGCAGCGCGCGGAAGGCATTGTAGCCGCCCGTGCCGGGGAAGAAGGCGTGGAAAAACAGCTGCGGCTTGCCGTCCAGGCCGGGCGCGACCGAAGCATGCCCTGGCGCCCACCACTTCGGGGTCGAGCGCAGGAGCGGCTCGCCCTGCTTCTCGTAGGGGCCAAGAGGATGGTCGGCCACGGCGACGCCGATGCCGTAGGCCGGGGTGCAGAAGTCGTTGCCGGCGTAAAACAGCCAGTAGCGGCCTTCCTGGCGCGTCACCCATGGCCCCTCAATCAGGTGGCCTTCCCAATCGAGGTCGTTCGCCAGCACGATCGTCGGCTCGCCGATCAGCGAGGCGCCGTCGGGGGCCAGGCGCTGGGCGCGGATGGGGGTGCGCATGGCCTCCAGGATGGCGCCGGCGCGGCCTGACTGCTCTAGCGTGCGCCGCACCGCGGGCCAGGAGTCGAGCGCCGCCTCGATCAGCGGCTGCATCAGGAAGAACCGCTCCATGGGCCGCCGGCCGTTGGCCCAGGGCTGGATCGCGGCGGCGAAGGCGGCGGTGCGGCGGTCCTGTTCGGTGGCGAACATCTCCCCGATCAACTCCGGATGCTCGCGCATCAGCCCCGCCAGGGGCCGGGGCCAGATCCCGTTCGTGTCCGCCTTCCAGAAGAGGTAGGGTTCACCCTCGGCGTCGATGAAGATGTGCGCGTCGATGACGCCGCCGCTCATCGGCGGCGGGTCCCCCTTTGAAGGGTCGTGAGGGGGATAGGTGACGCCGCCGGTCAGCAGCGGGCGGCCGAGATCCTCCCATGGGCCCAGGGGGCCGCGGCTCTTGGCGAGCCCGAGGGCGAGCGCGTTCGACTTCTGCCGAGCGGTGTAGGCGAGCCAGTATTCGTCTCCGACCTTCGCCATCTCGGGCGCCCAGAAGTCGCCGAGGTGACGGCCCGCCGCCGCCCAGGCCGGCGCGCCGCCTTCCGGGAACACGAACCCGGCATGCTCCCAGTGCTCCAGGTCCTTCGACAGCAGGATGGGGAAGGCGTCGGGCGCGTCGTTGGAGGTGGCGACCAGGATGTAGCTGTCCTGCGTCCTCAGCACGGCGGGGTCGCCGTAGCCGGAGAGGATGCGCGGCGACAGGTTCTTGGTGATCAGCGGCCGCCAATCGGGCCCGCCCTCAAGCATGAGCGCCGGATCGGGAGAGAGGTGCGGCGCGCGCGTGCCGAAGTCGCGCGCCAGCTCTTTGTAGAAGGCGGTGTAGTGGTGCTGCTCGCCGCCTTCGACCCGGTAGCGGCGGGGTTCGCCCCGGCCCACGGCGGTGACGAGGAGGCGCGTCCCCTCGCCCTCCTCGGCGGCCTCCACTTTGAAGGCAAGTTGTTCATTGGTCGTCATCGGCCGCTCCCGCGCGATGCCCTGGCAATGCGGACGCCTCATGTGAAAGGCCGCCGGGTCGCCCCGGCGGCCTTTCCATTGTCGGTACCGCAACGCGGTCCGTGGCTAGGCGCGGACCTCATACGCGGAGGCCCAGGCCACGGTCACCGATTGCGATTTGGGACAATGAGACACTGGATCACCTCCTTTCAGCTGGTTGAACAGGGCCTTGAATGTAGGCGGATTCCCCCCACCTTCAACGCCTAATCATCGCCATCTTGCGAAACGATAAGATGCGCCCGCGCCCGTGATGGGCTATGTGGCCGCCGACCCATGGGGACCGCCGCTTGAACTCCAAGTTCCTGGCCAGCACGCGCGAGCGCGCCCTGTGGATGGGGGTGCACTGCGCCTTTGCCGTCGGTGTGCTGGCGGTGGGCGGGTTCGCGGTGCGTGAGGCGGTGTCCAAGGACATCGGCCATGACCGCGCCCACGTCTGGTCCCAGGCGGCCAGGAGCGGCTACTCCAACGCCACGATCGCCGCGATGATGGGCGAGGCCGGGCCCTCGGCGCTGCGGCTCGCCGCCCGCTATGAGGGCTCAGGAACGTTCGGCGAGGGCCGGACCGGGTTTCGCGCCTATGACCTCTCCGTGCCGCCCGCGCCGCTGTTCCAGGTGCACACGGTCGAGGACGCCGAGCGGCTGAACGCCATCATCCCGGTCTCGCGCTCGGCCAACCCGGCGGCGCATCCGTTCACCATCACAGCGACGAATGAGCGCGACCGCGCGGTCGAGTGCATGACCGCGGCGGTCTACTACGAGTCCGCCAACGAGCCGCGCGAGGGCAAGGAGGCGGTGGCCCAGGTGATCCTCAACCGCGTGCGCCACCCGGCTTATCCGAAGTCGGTCTGCGGCGTCGTGTTCCAGGGTTCGCAGCGCTACACCGGCTGCCAATTCACCTTCACCTGCGACGGATCGATGGCGCGCTTTCCGGTGCAGGACCGCTGGCGCGAGAGCCGCGACGTGGCCCAGCGGGCGCTGAACGGCTACGTGATGACCGGCGTGGGTTCGGCCCTGAACTACCACGCCACTTACGTGTTGCCCTATTGGGCGCCGACGCTGGTGAAGGTGGCGCGCTATGGGCTGCACGTCTTCTACCGCCCGCCGGGCCGCACTGAGCTGACCGGCCGCTACCTGGGCGGCGAGGCCCGCTTCACCCGCGTCAACATGATCGGCAAGGTGCAGCCTCGGCCGCAGCTGGCCACCACAATGCAGGCGGGCGCGCTGCGCCAGTTCGGCGGCCTGCACGGGATCGAGACCCTGCCAGGCTTCGCGCCGCTGCAGATCGTCAAGGCCGAGACCACGCCGGACGGCCGCATCCGCGCGGTGATCAACGGCGCCCCGGTGGACGGCTACTCGCCCGTCTCGCCAATGCACAACATGATCGCGATGCGGAAGGCAGCGCTGCTGGAGGCGCGCCGCCAGCAGGCGGCGATGCGCTCCGGGGCTCCCTCCTTCCGGCGCATGGAGGACGCCACCGCCGCGGTGAAGCCAACTGCCGAGGCGGCGCCCGCCCCCGCGCCGCCCGCCCCGCCTGCCGCCCCAGCGGCCAGCGCGGCGGGCTGAGCCGCTTGGCGGCCTGGGATCCCGCCCTATACGAACGCTACAAGGATTACCGCGACCGTCCCGCGCTGGACCTGATGCTCCGCATTCCGGTGGACCTCGCGCCGGGCGAGATTTGGGATCTAGGCTGCGGGACCGGAGAGCACGCTGCGGTGCTGGCCGCCCGCCACCCCTCGGCCCGCGTCCACGGCCTCGACTCCAGCCCGGAGATGCTGGCGCTGGCCCGCGCCCGTTCCGCCCGCGTCGATTGGGTGGAGGGCGACATTGCGGGCTTCCACCCGGAAGTCCCGCCCGACCTGATCTTCACCAACGCCGCCCTGCACTGGCTCCCGGGCCTGCCCCGGCTGGTCCCGCGCCTGGTGCGGACCCTGGCGAACGGCGGCGTCTTCGCCTGCCAAGTCCCGCTCTCCCTCGACACCGCCTGGTACGACGCCCTGTGCGCCACGGCCGCCGAGCCTCCCTGGGCAGACAAGCTTACCGCCGTGGACGGAACCAAGCCGGTCCCTCCCGCCGAGGACTGGCACAGCTGGCTGGCCGCGTTCTGCCGGGAGGTGGACATCTGGACCAGCACCTACCTCCACATCCTCGAAGGCGACGATCCGATAGTGGACTGGATGAGCGGCACTGGCCTGCGCCCCTACCTCCAGGCGCTTCCGGATAAGGACGAGCGCCTGGCCTTCACTGGAGCGTACGCCCGCCGCCTCGCCGGCCTGTTCCCCCGCTGCCAGGACGGAACCACCCTGTTCCCATTCCCGAGGCTGTTCGTCGTCGCGCGGCGGTAGGGCGGGAGAGGGGGCGCTTCCCCCGTCCCGACTCCCCCACTAGTGTCCGCGCCGCATGGGAAAGCTGACCTCCGCCCTCGACGTCCGCTCCGAAGCCTTCCGGGCCAACGCCGCCCACAACCGTGCGCTGGTGGAGGAACTCCGCGCGCGCACGGCCCAGGTCGCGATGGGCGGGCCGGAGTCGTCGCGCAAGCGTCACGCCTCTCGCGGCAAGCTGCTCCCGCGAGAGCGGGTGGAACGCCTCCTCGACCCCGGCTCGCCGTTCCTAGAGGTGGGGGCGCTGGCGGCGTTCGACCTCTACAACGGCGAGGCCCCCGCGGCGGGCGTGATCGCCGGAGTCGGCCGCGTGTCGGGCCGCGAGGTGATGATCGTCGCCAACGACGCCACGGTGAAGGGGGGGGCCTACTTCCCGATGACGGTGAAGAAGCACCTGCGGGCACAGGAAATCGCTCAGCAAAACCGGCTGCCTTGCATCTATCTGGTGGACTCCGGCGGCGCCAACCTGCCGCACCAGGCCGAGGTGTTCCCCGACCGCGACCACTTCGGCCGCATCTTCTACAACCAGGCGCGGATGAGCCTTCAGGGCATCCCCCAGATCGCCTGCGTGATGGGCAGTTGCACCGCCGGCGGCGCCTACGTGCCGGCCATGTCCGACGAGACGGTGATCGTGCGCGGCTCCGGGCCTGAGAGCCAGGGCACCATCTTCCTTGCCGGTCCGCCGCTGGTGAAGGCCGCCACCGGCGAGGTGATCAGCGCCACCGACCTCGGCGGCGCCGACGTGCACGGCCGCAAGTCGGGCGTGGTCGACCACGTCGCCGCCAACGACGAGCACGCGCTGGAGATCGTCCGCTCGATCGTGGCGCGGCTGAACACCACCAAGACGGTCGACCTGCACCTGGCCGAGCCGCGTCCGCCCGCCTACGACCGCGAGGAGCTCTACGGCGTCATCCCGACCGACGTGCGCGCGCCCTACGACGTGCACGAGGTGATCGCCCGCACCGTCGATGCCTCGGAGTTCGACGAGTTCAAGCCGCTCTACGGCAACACGCTGGTCACCGGCTTCGCCCATGTCTGGGGCTATCCGGTTGCCATCCTGGCCAACAACGGGGTGCTGTTCTCCGAGAGCGCGCTCAAGGCCGCGCACTTCATCGAGCTGGCCTGTCAGCGGCGCATCCCCCTGGTGTTCCTGCAGAACATCTCCGGCTTCATGGTCGGCGGCAAATACGAGTCCGGCGGCATCGCCAAGGACGGCGCCAAGATGGTTACCGCCGTCGCCAGCGCCGAGGTTCCGAAGTTCACCGTCCTGATCGGCGGCTCCTTCGGAGCAGGCAACTACGGCATGAACGGCCGCGCCTACGGCCCGCGCTTCCTGTTCACCTGGCCCAATTCGCGCATCAGCGTCATGGGCGGCGAGCAGGCGGCGTCCGTGCTCGCCACCATCCGCCGAGATGCGCTGGAGGAGAAGGGTCAGTCCTGGCCGGCCGAGGAGGAGGAAGCGTTCAAGGCGCCGATCCGCGACCGCTACGAGGCAGAGGGCAACCCCTACCACGCCACCTCCAGGCTTTGGGATGATGGCATCATCGACCCGGCCCAGACGCGTGACGTGCTGGGACTGGCAATCAGCGCGAGCCTGAACGCGCCCGTGCCGGAGACGAAGTTCGGCGTCTTCAGGATGTAGCTGTTCTTGCAGGAGTCTTCATGTCTGACGAGCTGATCCCCCACGACCCGAACGCCATCGCCCATCCGCTCCAGGAGGAGCCGACGGTTGTGACCGACACCTCCTCGGTGCGGATGCACGCGACCCCCGAAGGCGTCGCCACCGTCACCATCAACCGGCCGGCAAAGAAGAACGCGCTCGACGCCGAAACCATTGAGGCGCTGCGGCAGGCGTTCGAGACGCTAAAGGGTGAGGACGGGGTGCGACTGGTGTTCCTGCGCGGGGAGGGGGGCTCCTTCTGCGCCGGGGCGGACGTGGAGTGGATGCGGCGCGCGGGCGAGCAGACGGAAGCAGACAACCGCGCCGACGCCATGAACCTGGCGCGGATGCTCAAGGCGCTGCACGACCTGCCGCAGTTGACCGTGGCGCTGGTGGAGGGGGCGGCCTACGGCGGCGGCGCCGGGCTGATCGCCGCCTGCGATATGGCGGTGGCCACGGCCGGCGCCCGGGTCGCGCTCTCCGAAGCCAAAATCGGGCTGACGCCGGCGACCATTTCACCCTACGTCGTCCGTGCGGTCGGCCCGCGCAATGCCCGGCGGCTGTTCGCGATGGCCAACTGGTTCGACGCCGCCGAGGCCTTCCGCGTCGGTCTGGTCGATCAGGTGGTCGCTGACGGCGGAGAACTTGACGCCGTACGCGACCGGCTCGCCGCGGACATCATGGCTGTCGCGCCAGGCGCCATGGCCGACGCCAAGCGGCTGGTGGAGGACGTGGCCTTCCGCCCCATCGACCACGCGCTGATGGAGGACACCGCCCGGCGCATCGCCGCCCGCCGCGCATCGGCAGAAGGGCGCGAGGGGCTCGCCGCCTTTCTGGAGAAACGCCGGCCGGCGTGGCAGACTTGAGGGGCTGAGGCGAGGGAGGGGAGGGAGGGGGGCGTGGACCGTATCCTGGAGACCGCGGGGCTGGCATCGGTCGGCGGCTGGCTGCGCCGGCGCGGCAAGCACGCGCATTTCGAGCCCGGCGCGCCTTGCCCCAACTGCGCCACGCCGCTGCAAGGGCCGTGGTGCTACGCCTGCGGTCAGTCGGGCGAGGACTTCCACCGCTCGGTGTTCAAGCTGATCGCCGAGGCCTTCGAGGGCCTGTTCCACGCCGACGGCCGCCTCTGGCGCACCTTGCCGGCGCTGCTGGTGCGGCCGGGCAAGCTGACCCGCGCCTACCTCGATGGCCGCCGGGCGCCTCAGGTGCCGCCGTTCCGCATGTTCCTGGTGCTGCTGCTGCTGGTGTTCTTCGCCGGCCACCTGGCCACGTCGCGCGGGTCGCACGAGGAGGCGGCAAAGCCCCATGCGCCCACGGCGGAGGATCTGAAGGAGCGGCGCGAGAAGCTGGCCGAGGCGCGGGCCGAACTGGCGCGCGAAATTGGCCCGGAGGCGGCGCGGAAGTTCGATCAAGCAGTCGAGCCTCTGGCGGCCGCAGGCGAGGCCGCGGCGCCGGCGGAGAAAGGCGCCGAATCCGGCGTGCTGATCAAGGACGGCGGCGTCTCGATCGACGGCCGCAAGTTGGACTTCGACGACAAGCCTAACGACGGCCCGGACGAGCGTTGGCTCAAGACTCGCATTCGCGCGATCCGGGCCAATCCCGAACGCTTCGCGCTGATCCTGGAGATCTGGGCGCACCGCGTGGCGATCCTGGCCCTGCCTGTCTCAGCCCTGCTGCTGACCCTGCTGTTCGCCTTCAACCGGCGCTTCTACGTCTTTGACCACCTTGTGTTTTCCATGCACTCGCTCAGCTTCCAGCTGCTGTTGCTCACTACCATCTTCCTGCTCTCGCTGCTGATCGGGGGCGCGGCCTGGTGGCTGATCCTGCTGATGCCCATCCACCTCTACCGGCACATGCGCGGGACCTACGGCTCGGGCCGGTTCATGACCGTGGCTCGCATGTTCCTGCTGTTCATTGGCTCCTCGGTCGGCTTCGGCTTGCTCGCCGCCCTGTGGTTCGTGCTCGGCATGAACCAAATGGCGGGGCACTAGGCGCCGCGTGCGCGCGCTCCCCTGGCTGCTCTTGCCGCTGTGGGCGGCGCAGGTGTTCAGCGGCGAGAAACGTTGCGACCGCAATCCAATCCTGGGCAGCATGACGCTGAACCGGCGCGGCCTCCATGTCTGGCGGGCGAGGCTGGCGCACCGGTTGGCTGAAGCCCGCCGCCGCCGCCTCGCGCCCCTCGTGTCTGCGCAGGACCGCGCCGCCTTCACTCGTGACGGGGTAGTGGTGAAGCCGGGCTTCGCCTCTCCCGAGTTGTTCGCCCGCGTACTGAGCGAACTCGAAGGCTTCGCCGGTGAAGGCTGGGAGACTCGCGAGGGCGACGCCCTGACCCGCACCATCCCGCTCACCCGCGCCTCGCTCCTCAGCCTCCCGGCCGTGCGGGAACTGGTGAATAGTCCGGAATGGCGCGGCCTGCTCCGCTACGTCGCCAGCTTCGACGCCGAGCCGTCGCTGTTCGTCCAGACGGTGTTCAGCCACGCCCGCGCGGCCAAGCCCGACCCGCAGACCAAGCTGCACATGGACACTTTCCACCCGACGATGAAGGCCTGGCTCTACCTTCAGGACGTGCCCGAGGAGGCAGGGCCTTTTCTCTATGTGCCGGGCTCGCATCGCCGTACGCCGCGCCGCGACGCCTGGGAGCGGCGCCGCAGCATCGAGGCCGCCGATCCCGCGAACCCGTCCGCCGGTGGTTCTTACCGTATACCGCGCGCGGACCTGCCGCGCCTGCATCTGCCGGAGCCCCGCCCGATGAGCGCCCCAGCCAACACCCTGATCGTCGCCGACACCTGCGGCTTCCACGCCCGCGGCGTCAGCGCCGCGCCAGGGCGGCGCATCGCGCTCTACGCCTCCTGCCGTCGCAACCCCTTCCGCCCGTGGGCCGGCCTTAACCTCTCCGCCCCTGGCTGGTTGGAGGGTGTAGGCTGGCGGCTGAAGTGGCGCGCCGTGGGACGCAAGCGGGTAGTGGGGGGCAGGGGCTCCGGCTCACGCGGGATTGTCGGGGTCAGCGCGGGAGAACCCCCCGCCGCCTGGGCGGATTAGCGCCTAGGACGCCGCCATGCGCCGGTCGAGGTAGGCCGCCACCCGGCGCTCCACCTCCGGCACGTGTTCGGTCCAGTAGTGGCTGGCGCCTTCGACCACCTCGTAGTCGATGCTGATGCCCTTCTGGGTGCGCAGCTTGGCCACCACCCGCTCCACCTCGACCGGCGGGGTCACCGCGTCGTTGGAGCCGTGCAGGAACAGGCCCGAAGCCGGGCAGGGAGCCAGGAAGCTGAAGTCGTAGATGTTGGTCGGCGCGGTGATCGAGACGAAGCCGTCGGTCTCGGGCCGCCGCATCAGCAGCTGCATGCCGATGTAGGCGCCGAACTGATAGCCGGCCATCCAGGTCTGCCGCGCGGTCGGATTGCTGCCTTGCAGCCAGTCCAGGGCGGAAGCGGCGTCGGCCAGTTCGCCGATGCCGGAATCGAACTCGCCCTGGCTCTTGCCGATGCCGCGGTAGTTGAACCGCAGCACCGAGAACCCGCGCCGCATGAACAGCAGGAAGAGTTGCGCCACCAGCGCGTTGTTCATGTCGCCGGCCTTAGGGTGGGGGCTGAGGATCAGGGCGATCGGCGCGTCCTTGGCCTTGCCCTGGGTGTAGCGGCCTTCGATGCGGCCGGAGGCGCCGGCGATGATGACTTCTGGCATGGTTCTGTAGGGCTCTCCTGACGGAGCGGAATAGTTGACTGTCCCGCTAGGTCTTCATACATCCAGCGCACGCCTGGAGCCGTTCATATAGGGCTCCGGCGGCGCGGCGGCGGTGTCTAGCACAAGGCTTCCCTCCCGCGCACGGATAATGCGGAAGGTCCGGCGATGCGCCTATCCACCAAGGGACGTTATGCGGTGATGGCGCTGGTCGACCTCGCGCGCGAAGGCGCCAGCGGGCCGGTGACCCTGGCCGAGATCGCCGCGCGCCAAGCCATTTCGCTGTCCTACCTCGAACAGCTGTTCGCCCGCCTGCGCCGCAAAGGCCTGGTGCAGAGCGCGCGCGGCCCCGGCGGCGGCTACCGCCTGGCGCGGCCGGCCGCCGAGGTCGCCATCGCCGAGGTGGTGCTGGCTGTGGACGAGCCGCTGAAGGTGACCCGCTGCCCCGCCGGCTCGCGCGGCTGCATGCCGGGCGGCGAACAGTGCCTGACCCACCACCTGTGGGAAGAGCTGGGCCGCCAGATCTACGGCTACCTGGCTGGCGTTACTCTGGCCGACGTGGCGGCCGGTCGCGTGCGCCGCACCCTCCCGGCGGAGGCCGCATGAGCCGCGTCTACCTCGACTACAACGCCACCGCCCCCATCCGCCCCCAGGCCAAGGCCGCGGTGGTGGCGGCGCTGGAGACCGGCGGCAACCCTTCCTCGATCCACGCCGCCGGCCGCGCCGCCCGTGCGCTGGTCGAGCGCGCGCGCGAGCAGGTCGCCGCCCTGGCCGGCGCCCGGCCGCAGGACTTGACCTTCACCAGCGGCGGGACGGAAGCCAACAATCTGGCCATCGCCAACGCCGTCGCGGCCGGCGCGCGGCGGATCATCGTTGGGGCCACCGAGCATCCGAGCGTGATGGAAGCCGCCGTTGCGACGGGCCTGCCGGTGGAAACCTGGCCCGTCGATCGCCATGGAGTCGCCGATCTCGACTGGCTGCGCGACCGCCTCGCCCGCTGGAGCCAAGCCGATGGTCCGCCCTTCGTCTGCCTGATGCTCGCCAACAATGAGACCGGCGTGATCCAGCCGGTCGCGGAGGCCGCCGAACTGGTCCACGCCGTTGGCGGCCGCCTCCACTGCGACGCCGTCCAGGCCGTGGGGAAGATCGAGGTGCGCGCCTACGACCTCGGCTGCGACAGCCTTTCGCTGTCCGCCCATAAGCTCGGCGGACCGACGGGCGCAGGCGCGCTCGTCACCCTATGCGGCTTCGAACTGGCGAAGCAGACGCACGGCGGCGGCCAAGAGCGCGGACGTCGTGGGGGGACGGAGAACGTGCCCGGAATTGCAGGGTTTGGCGCGGCCGCGGAGATGGCTGCTCTGCAGGACAGCGGCTGGAGGGACGCCGCGGCTAGGCGGCTGAAGCAGGAGGCGGACGTGACCGTCTTTGGCGAAGGCGCCGAGCGTCTCCCAAATACCCTATGTTTCGCCGCCGAAGGCTTATCCTCCGAACTGCAACTGATGGCGCTGGATCTCGCCGGAGTGATGGTCAGCTCCGGCTCCGCCTGCTCCTCCGGCAAGGTCAAAGCGAGCCCGGTGATCGCCGCCATGGACTTCCCCGACCTCGCCGGCTGCGCCATCCGCGTCTCGGGCGGCTGGGCCACCACCGAAGCGGACTGGGCCGCATTCGCCGATGCCTGGCTCGAAGCCTACACTCGCCGCCGGTCCCGCGCCCGCCCGCGCATCAGAGAGGCCGTGTAATGGCCGCCGCGGTTCAGACGCTCGAACAGGTCCGCGACCTTGAGGCCTACAAGCACGGCTTCGTCACCGACATCGCCACCGACTTCGCGCCCAAGGGGCTGAACGCCGACATCGTCCGCTTTATCTCGGCCAAGAAGGGCGAGCCGGAGTGGATGCTGGAATGGCGGCTCGCCGCCTTCGAACGCTGGCAGGCGATGGAGGAGCCGGACTGGGCCAAGGTCAGCTACCCGCGCATCGACTACCAGGACCTCAGTTACTACGCCGCTCCTTCACAGAAGGAGGGCCCCAAGAGCCTGGACGAGGTCGATCCCGAGTTGCTGGCCACCTACGACAAGCTCGGCATCCCGCTACGCGAGCAAGCGGTGCTGGCGGGCGTCGAGGGCGCGCCCCGCTACGCCGTCGATGCCGTGTTCGACTCCGTCTCGGTGGTGACCACCTTCAAGAAGGAACTCGCCCAAGCCGGGGTGATCTTCGGCTCGATTTCCGAGGCGATCCGCGAGCACCCGGAGCTGGTGCGCAAGCACCTCGGATCGGTGGTGCCGGTCAGCGACAACTATTTCGCCGCCCTGAACAGCGCGGTCTTCTCCGACGGCTCCTTCGTCTACATCCCGCCGGGCGTGCGGTGCCCGATGGAGCTCTCCACCTATTTCCGCATCAACGCCAGCGGGACTGGCCAGTTCGAGCGCACCCTGATCGTCGCCGACAAGGGCGCCTACGTCTCCTATCTGGAGGGCTGCACCGCCCCCATGCGCGACGAGAACCAGCTGCACGCCGCCGTGGTCGAGCTGGTGGCGCTGGATGACGCCGAGATCAAATACTCCACCGTCCAGAACTGGTACCCCGGCGATGCCGAGGGGCGCGGCGGCATCTACAACTTCGTGACCAAGCGGGCGGACTGCCGGGGCGCGCGCTCCAAGGTCAGCTGGACACAGGTGGAGACCGGCTCGGCGGTGACCTGGAAATACCCCTCCTGCATCCTGCGCGGGGAGGGGGCGTCGGGCGAGTTCTACTCCATCGCGATCACCAACAACCGCCAGCAGGCCGACACCGGCACCAAGATGATCCACCTGGGCGAGGGCACCCGCTCGCGCATCATCTCCAAGGGCATCAGCGCCGGCCGCTCTACCAACACCTACCGCGGCCTGGTTTCCGCCCACCCCAAGGCCAAGGGCGCGCGCAACTTCACCCAGTGCGACTCGCTGCTGATCGGCAAGGACTGCGCCGCCCACACCGTCCCCTACATCGAGGCCCGCACCCCCTCCGCGGTGTTCGAGCACGAGGCCACCACCACCCGCCTCTCCGAAGACCAGCTATTCTACGCCCAGAGCCGCGGCCTCAGCCAAGAGGAGGCGGTCCAGCTCCTGGTCAACGGCTTCGTCCGCGAGGTGCTGCAGGAACTGCCGATGGAGTTCGCGGTGGAGGCGCAGAAGCTGGTGGCGATCAGCCTTGAGGGAAGCGTCGGCTGACGCGATAGGACGCGTGGCTACACAACAGACGAGAGGAAAGTATGTCGCTGAAGGACGCCTTTACTGAGGAACTCACCCGCAAAGAGGAGTGCGAGGAGGCCGCGCGCCGGCCCTACGAGGAGGCGCACGCCAAGCTGAAGGCGTTGTTCCACGAGATCATGAGCGACCGAGACTTTCGCACCTCGCTGCGCGCCGAGGTGCAGCTGAACGGCGACGAGCTGCAGATCGACCCCGGCCCGATCCTGATCCGCGCGACCGTCGACAGACAGGGCGACTACGCGATGACCTACGAGATCAAGCACCACGAGGAGCCGGAGATCCGCACCGTCGAAGTCACCACCATCCCCGACATCGAAAAGGCGATCGCGCGGCTGCTGGTGGAGTACAGGTCGGCGACCTGAACCCGGACAGTGACAATGCTTTCCATCCAGAACCTCCACCTACGTGTCGGTGAGATCGGAATCCTCAAGGGCCTGTCGCTCGACCTGCCGGCGGGAGAGGTGCACGCGGTGATGGGGCCTAACGGAGCGGGCAAGTCGACGCTGGGCTACGCCGTCGCGGGTCGCCAGGGCTATGACGTCACCGAGGGCACGGTGATGTTGGACGCGGAGGACTTGCTGGCGCTGTCGCCGGACGAGCGGGCGGCGCGGGGGGTGTTCCTCTCTTTCCAATATCCCACCGAAATTCCTGGCGTCCCGGCGATCACCTTCGTGCGCACGGCCTTGAACGCGCAGCGCAAGGCTCGGGGCGAGCCGGAGGCGAGCGCGCCGGAGTTCCTGAAGATGGCGCGCCGGGCCGCCGCCGACCTGCGCATGGACTTCGACATGCTGCGCCGGCCGCTCAACGTCGGCTTCTCCGGCGGCGAGAAGAAGCGGATGGAGATCCTGCAGATGGCGCTGCTCCAGCCGCGCCTGCTGATCCTCGACGAAACCGACTCCGGCCTCGACATCGACGCGCTGCGCATCGTCGCCGACGGCGTCAACGCCATGCGCGCGCCCGATCGCGCCATGCTGGTGATCACCCACTACCAGCGCCTGCTCGACTATGTACGCCCCGACCGCGTGCACGTGATGGTCGGCGGCCGCATCGTCGCCTCCGGCGGCCCCGAACTCGCCCACGAGCTCGAAGCCAGCGGCTACGACCGCTACCTGGAGGCGGCGTGAGCGTCGCCGCAGCCATCCGCGGCGGCGATGTTTCGCGCCTGCCCTCGCGGCGGGACGAGGACTGGCGCTGGACCGACCTGCGCGGGCTGATCCGGGCCCTGCCGTCGCCCTCGCCCGCGGAAGGGGAGGTGACGCCCGGCGGCCCATGGGGTGAGATCCGCTCCGACGAATTCCTGGTGGTCAACGGCCGTCATCGCTACGGCCCCGGATGGATCCGTGTCGCCGCCGGCGATCATCCCACCGCGCGCCTGCGGTGGGCGGCGACGGCCGACGCGGGCGCCCATGTCGGCCAGACGCGGATCACGGTCGGCCGTGGCGCTTCCCTGGTGCTGCTGGAGAGCCATGAGGGCCCCGCCGAAGGGGCCTATGTCGCCTCGGCTGAACTGGACATCGCCCTCGACGAAGGCGCGCGGCTCGACCGCGTGATCCTCGCCAATGAGGCGGCGGACGCGGTCACGGTCTCCCATGCCGCGGTACGCCTCGCGCCGGGCGCAACCTTTCGCCAGACCGTGCTGGCGTCCGGCGCCAAGCGCCAGCGCTTCGAGACGCGTCTGCGCCACGGAGGCGGCGGGGCCTCCGTGCAGCTCGACGGCCTTTATGTGCTGGGCGACGCCCGCCACTCCGACCAGACCACCGAGGTCGTGCACGAGACCACCGACGGGACCACCTCTCAACTCACCAAGGGCGTGGCGATCGGCCGCTCGCGCGGCGTTTTCCAGGGCCGCATCGTCGTCGCTCACGGCGCCGACCGCACCGACGCGCGCATGGGCCACCACGCCCTGATCCTGTCGGAACAGGCCGAGATCGACGCCAAGCCGGAACTCGAAATCTACGCCGATGACGTCCAGTGCGCCCACGGCAACACCATCGGCGCTCTTGACGAGGCGGCGCTGTTCTACGCCCGCACCCGCGGCATTCCCGAAGATGATGCGCGGGCCTTGCTCACCGAAGCGTTCCTGGGCGAGGTGATCGACCGGATTTCAAACGAGCCGGCGCGGGAAGTGGCGCGGGCTTGGGTCTCCGAGCGGCTGAGGAGGCTCAGATGACGCACGAATCTCCTCTCCCCCTCGAGGGGAGAGGGGCCGGGAGAGGGGGTGCTCGCGCTGGCGTTTCCGGAAAGCCCGGAACGGGCGCCGAGCCTGTTGATGCCTCTTCGTCGCCGACGGCGCGAACACCCCCATCCCCGGCCCTTCCCCTCTCGAGGGGGAAGGGAGTCGAAATCGCCCGCGCCGATTTCCCCATCCTCTCGCGCACGATCAACGGCCACCCGCTCGTCTACCTCGACAATGCCGCTTCCGCGCAGAAACCTCGCGCCGTCATCGACGCCATGTTGCTGGCGATGGAGACCTCCTACGCCAACGTCCACCGCGGCCTGCACACCCTCGCCACCGAAGCCACCGACGCCTACGAGGCCGCCCGCGCCGCCGTCGCCGGCTTCATCAGCGCCGACACCGACGAGATCGTCTTCACCAAGGGCGGCACCGAAGCCATGAACCTGGTCGCCGCCACGGCGGGCATGACGCTGGGGCCCGGCGACGAGATCGTGCTCACCGAGATGGAGCACCACTCCAACATCGTCCCCTGGCACCTGCTGCGCGAGCGCCAGGGGGTGACGCTCCGCTGGGCCCCTGTCCGCGAAGATGGCGCCCTGGACCTCGACGCCCTGCACGCCTTGATCGGCGCGCGCACCCGCATCGTCGCCGTCAGCCACATGTCCAACGTGCTCGGCACGATCAATCCCGTGCAGGCCATCTGCGAGGCCGCCCGCGCCGTCGGCGCCCTCTCTGTCATCGACGGCTGCCAGGCCGCCGTCCACGCGCGCGTGGACGTGAAGGCCATCGGCTGCGACTTCTACGTCTTCACCGGCCACAAGCTCTACGGCCCCTCCGGCATCGGCGTCCTCTACGGCCGCCGCGAGCGCCTCGCCGCCCTGCCGCCCTACCAGGGCGGCGGCGAGATGATCGAGCAGGTCGGCTGCGACCTGGTCACCTACGCCGACCCGCCGATGCGCTTCGAGGCCGGCACCCCGCCGATCGTCCAGGCCATCGGCCTCGGCGCCGCGATCGACTGGTTCAGCCAGTTCGACCGGGATCAAGTCCTTGCCCACGAACACGCCCTCTATGCCCACGCTCTGGAACGCCTGCACGACCTCAACTGGCTCAAGGTCATCGGCGAGGCGGAAGGGAAGGGGGCCATCCTCACCTTCAACGTCGAAGGCGCCCACGCTCACGACATCGCCCAAATCCTCGACCGCCAGGGCGTAGCCATCCGCGCCGGGACTCACTGCGCCGAGCCGCTGATGCGCCGCTACGGGATCACGTCGAGCGCGCGCGCCTCGTTTGCCCTATATAACACCCTGGAGGAGGCGGACGCCTTCGCCGACGCCCTAATCAAGGCCCACAGCTTCTTTGCGTAAATGACCGACGTCGCCCTGAGCCCCGAACCCGCGCCGCCGCCGGCCGAAGCCTCGGCGCTCAGCCAGGCCGAGCTCGACCGGCTGACCGACGAGCTGATCGAGGCGCTGAAGACCGTCTACGACCCCGAGATCCCGGTCGACATCTTCGAGCTCGGCCTGATCTATAAGGTGGACGTCTCCGACGATCGCGATATCGTAGTGGACATGACGCTCACCGCGCCCGGCTGCCCCGTGGCCGGCGAGATGCCCGGCTGGGTCAAGGACGCTGTGGAAAAGGTCGAAGGAGTCCGCTCCGCCGCCGTCAACCTGACCTTCGACCCCCCATGGGACCCCTCGCGGATGTCCGACGAGGCTAAGCTAGCCCTGAACATGTTCTGATGGATGCCGCCCTCTCCCTCCGCCCACGCCGTCCGCGCCCCAAGGTCGTCACCCTGACCGTGCGCGCCGCCGAGCGCGTCCGCGAGATCATGGCCAAGGCCGACAAGACCTACGCCGGCCTGCGAGTGGGCGTGAAGAACGGCGGCTGCGCGGGCCAGGAATACACCTTCGAATACGCTGAAGTCCCGCGGCCGCTCGAGGAGGTGGTTGAGGACAAGGGCGTCACCATCCTCGTCGACCCCAAGTCGATCCTGTTCCTGATCGGCTCGCAGATCGACTACGAGGTCACCGCCCTGTCCTCTCGCTTCGTGTTCCGTAACCCCAATGAAACCGACGCCTGCGGCTGTGGCGAGAGCGTCACCATCATCCCGGCCCAAGCGGTGGACTGACGCTGGTGGCGGTCAGCGACGCCTTCGTCGAAGCCCTCCGCGACCTGCTCGAGTTCGTCCCCGAGTTGCGGCTGAAGCGGATGTTCGGCGGCCTCGGGGTCTATTCGGGCGACCGGATGTTCGCTTTGGCCGCCGATGACATCCTGTACCTCAAAGTGGACGAGGTGAACCGCGAGGCGTTCGCGGCGGAGGCGTCCGAGCCGCTCATCTTCACCGCCAAGGACGGCCGCGCCCAGGCGATGGGCTATTGGCGCGCGCCGGAGGCGGTCTGGGAAGACATCGAAGCGGCCCGCCGTTGGGCCAGCCTGGCGCGCAACGCGGCCACCCGTGCCGCGGCGAAAAAATCCAAACCCCGGGCGAAAGCGCGCGAACTGCTGATCTCCGGCCCTTGGGACGAAGGCGGTTAGGTTAGGCGGCCTTGTCGGCCTCCAGTATCTTCGCAGTGGTCACCCGATTCCTGCCCCCGCGCTTGGACGCATAGAGCGCCTCATCGGCCCGCTCCATGAAACAAACCACGCTCTCGCCGGGCCGGCGCTCGGCCAAGCCGATGGAGATCGTCACCGCGCCCAGGTCGTCATTGGTTGAGCGCCGTTTGAGTGATCGCGAGCACACCTCGGCCCGCACCTCGTCCATCAGCCGCTCGACGCCCGCGCTGAACTCGCCGGGGAAGATCATGCCGAACTCTTCCCCGCCGTAGCGGGCCGCGAAGCGCGGCGGCTCGGCAACCCGCGCCAGCACGCTCGCCACATAGCGGATCACCTGGTCGCCGGTCTGGTGCCCCCAGGTGTCGTTGAAGCCCTTGAAGTGGTCGATGTCGACCACCGCCAGGGTCACCGGCTTCTTCAGCGCGTCGGCCTCCGCGCACGCCCGCTCCAGCTCCTCGTCGAAGGCCTTGCGGTTGGCCAGGTTGGTCAGGGCGTCGGTGGTGGCGTCTCGGCGGACCTGCTCCAGGTGCACCCTCAGGCGCGCGACCTCGGAGGTGGAATCCTTCAGCTGGGTCTCCAGCGACTTGTTCTCCGACTGAATCTTGCGCGTGGCCGTGGTCAGGGTCTGGACGATCTTGCGCAGGGGCGGGTCCTTGCCCTCCCCCGGCGTCAGTTCCCGCGACACTCCCTCCAGGGTCTCGCCGTAGGCTTGGCTGGACTTGCTCGCCGATTCGATCGCCTTGGCCACGGCCGCCAATTCGCGGCTCAACTGGTCGCCCGCGTCCCTGATCTCCTCGTTCAGCCGCGCCTTGGGCAGGTAGGTAGAGGCCAGCTCCTCGGTCACCGCCTCGGTGAACAACTCGCCGGAGCTGAGCAGCCGGTCGATCTCGCGCGCGATCGGCCCCTGCGGGTCGCAGACGTAATGCAGCCACAGCTCGAAGTTCAGCGGCGTCGGCCACACCGCGTGCTCCTGCATGGCCGCGATCGCGCGGCTGGCCAGCCCATAGGCTTCGGGCCCGCGAAGCGTGGTCTCGACGTCTTGCAGCATGGATCGCCCCCGGCGGCCGTTCGCTCCGCCTTCCGCGCCTAAGCTACCCCGCGAACTTGAAACGCCCGGTTAAGCGTCAGCGCATGAAGGCGGGCAGGTCCGAGCCGAACCCGGTCACCTGCGCATCGTGCTCCCGCTCGGGCTCCGGCGAGCGGCGCCGCGAAGGCTCCGCGGTGCGCGCCCGCTCGGGCCGGGCACGCGGCGGGGGAGGGGCTTCGGCCTGTGGAACCGCTATCGCAACCGGCGCCGCTTCGGCGGGCGCCTGCTCGGGCGCGGCCGACGAACGCGCGCCGCGCGAGCGTCCGCGACTCTCCGCGCGCTTGGGCCGATCTTCGCGCGGCCGCTCCTCGTGAGGCCGTTCCTCGCGCGGCGCCCGCTCGCGCCCGCTCGAGACCGCCGCCAGATCCAGCGTCACCTCGTCGGGGTGCAGGCCGATCAGCTTGGTCACCTTGTCGACGTTCTTCTCGTCGGCCGGAGTGACCAGCATGAAGGTGTCGCCCTTCTTGCCCGCCCGCCCGGTGCGCCCGATGCGATGCACATAGTCGTCCGCGTGATACGGCACGTCAAAGTTGAACACGTGGCTGACGTCGGGGATGTCCAACCCCCGCGCCGCCACGTCCGACGCCACCAGCAGCCGCAACGATCCGTTGCGGAAGCTCTCCAGCGTCCGGGTCCGCAGGCTCTGGTCTAGGTCGCCGTGGATCGGCGCGGCGTCGAAGCCGTGCTGCTTCAGTGATTTGGCCACCACGTCGACCTCGGTCTTGCGGTTGCAGAAGACAATGCCGTTCTTCACGTCCGCCCGCCCGATCAGCGCCCGCAACGCCGCCCGCTTGGTCTCGGGGTTCGAGGTGCCGATACGCACAATGTGCTGGGCGATGGTGTCGGCAGTGGTGGCCGGCCGCGCCACCTCGATCCGCGTCGGGTCCTTGAGGAACTGCTTGGTCAGCCGGGTGATCTCCGGCGGCATGGTGGCCGAGAAGAACAGCGTCTGCTTGCCCGGCGGGGTCTTCTTGAAGATCTCTTCGATGTCGGGGATGAACCCCATGTCGAGCATCCGGTCGGCCTCGTCGACCACCATGATCTGCACGCCGGTCAGCAGCACCTTGCCGCGCCCGAACAGGTCGAGCAGCCGCCCAGGCGTGGCGATCAGCACGTCGACTCCCCGGTCCAGCTTCTTCACCTGCTCGTCCATCGACACGCCGCCAATCAGCAGCGCCCAACTGAGGCCGCGTCCCGTGGCGTATTTCTCAAAGGCCAGGCCCACTTGGTCGGCCAGCTCGCGCGTGGGTTCGATCACCAGCGAACGCGGCATCCGCGCCTTGGCCCGACCCGCCGCCAGCTTGTCGATCATCGGCAGGGTGAAGGCGGCGGTCTTGCCGGTGCCGGTCTGGGCGATACCCAGCACGTCACGCCCGGCCAGCGCCACCGGGATCGCCTGCTCCTGGATCGGGGTGGGGCTGTCGTAGCCCCCCTGGATGACCGTCTGGACGGTTTCGGGGCTCAGCCCCAGTTCGGAAAATTTCGTCATAAGCTCTTGGAAAGTCCGGCGGCTCCATCCGCGCAACCTCGCGCGAATCCCGCCTCCCGGGCCAACGACAGATAAGCGCCGTGGTTCCCGAAAGCAAATGCAGGAGGGGTGGAAGAAGTCCGTCCGCTATGAAGAGGCCGCCTCCGCCTCGCGGGGGGCGCTCAGGGCTTTCTTGAGTATGCTCCGTTCCCGCGCCAGCGCCGCCCGCTCGTCCTCGAGCATAGCGATGTGACGCTTAACCTCAGCTACGCGGCGGCGCAGGCGACGCTCCTCAGGGCTGCGCGCGCGTCGGTCGTCCTCCGAAAGGCCAGGATCACTGTCTCCAGTGGCCAAGAGCTCGCGCGCCTCGGCGAAGGCGCGCACATCGTTCCAGTTTTCGATGGCACGCGAGAGGTCGGAGGCGGTGATCTTGCCGATGTTCTGCGCCGGCGGCACCTCGAACGGTACGAGCCCTAGCGCCGTGACGATGCGCTTCAGCACGCCCGCACGGTTGGCCAGGTAGGTCTCGTAGGAGATCATCATGTTGGCCGGGCAGAGCCCGTGGAACGCCCGCATGTCGTTGATGTTGGCGCGGATGGAATCGACCTCGGCCTCCAGTTCGGCCAGGTCGATCAGCATTGGCTTGGCGGCGTAGGCGCGCGCCTCAGGGCCGCTTTCGGGGATCAGGTGGGGGATCACCAGCCCGATCTCCCTCTCGTTGATCTGTTCGATCGTGCGAGAGCGGATGGTCGACACCGCCTGGCGCAGCAGGTCGCGCCGCCACAGCGCGATCACCAGCGGGTCGAACGGGCGCACCGCCTCGGCCAGGCGGGCGTGGTCCCCAAATTGGGGACCGGAGCGTTTGAACTGGAACTTGAAGCCAATCGCGCGCGGCTCAGGCTCGGGGGGCGGGGGAGGGAGCTTGCCCTTCTTCGGCCGGGGCGGGGGCGGCGGGCGATAGGCGGCCCACAGCTGGCGCAGGAAATCGATGCGGTTGTCGTCGGTCTGCGGCAAGCCGCGCGGCAGCAGCGGTGCGCCGAACAGCTCCATGTTAGCGGTGATGTGGGGGTGCTGCTCAAGGTCGAGCATCAGCGCGGTGGAGCCGGAGCGGCCCACGAAGGTGACCAGGAACGGACGGCTCATGGGCGCGCGGCGGCTCTCACGCCCGGACCTTAGCCGGGGAGGCGGCGCGCGCCTACTCCGCCTTGTCTGCCGCTTCGCGGGTTTCGTAGACGTGGTCGACCAGGCCGAAGTCCTTGGCCTCTTCCGAGGTCATGAAGTAGTCGCGGTCGAGCGTCTTCTCGATGGTCTCGATCGGCTGGCCCGTGTGTTTGGAGTAGAGCTGGTTCAGCCGGCGCTTGGTCTTGACGATGTCCTCGGCGTGCCGCTCGATGTCGGAGGCCTGGCCCTGGAAGCCGCCCGAAGGCTGGTGCAGCATGATCCGGGCGTTGGGCAGGGCCACCCGGTGGCCGGCCTCGCCCGCCATCAGCAGGAACGACCCCATAGAGGCGGCCATGCCCATGCATACCGTCGAGACCGGGCTCTTGATGTACTGCATGGTGTCGTAGATCGCCAGGCCCGAGGTGACGATGCCGCCGGGCGAGTTGATGTACATGGCGATCTCCTTCTTCGGGTTCTCCGACTCGCAGAAGAGGAGTTGGGCGCAGACCAGGGCGGAGACGCCGTCGTCGATCGGGCCGTTGAGGAAGATGATCCGCTCCTTGAGCAGGCGCGAGAAGATGTCGAAGGCGCGCTCGCCGCGGGAGGTCTGCTCGACCACCATGGGCACGAGGTTGAGGGCGCGGGTGGTGAGGTTCATGAGATCAGCCTGTGTGTCGATGCCGGAGCGGGCGCGAGCGTGCGCGGGCCTTCTCGCCAGATATTGCGTGGCGGTGGAGTCGTTACAAGGCGGCTTTGGTTAACGCCCGCGGCTAGCCGCCGTAGCCTTCCGGCAGCTCGTCGTCCCGGAGCAGCTCCTCCTTCGACACAGGCTCATCGGTCACGTCGGTGTGGGCGAAGATGTGGTCCACCACCTTGTCCTCATACAGAGGGGCGCGGATCTGGGCCTGGGCCTGTGGGTTGTTGCGCAGCAGCTCCCAAGCCTGCTGGGGCTGCATGTTGTACTGGCGGGCCATGTTGACCGCCTCCTGCTGCAGGCCCTGGGTGACCTCCTGCTCGGTCAGCTGGACGTTGTGGCGCTGGCCGATCTCGGCCAGCACTAGGCCCAGCCGCACCCGCCGCTCGGCGATCTTGCGGTATTCGGCGCGCAGGTCGTCCTCGCTCTTGCCCTGGTCCTCCTCGGAGGGGCCGGTGCGCTGGTTCTCCGCCTCGACCTGGCGCCAGATGTTGTCGAACTCGGCGTCGACCATGCGCGGCGGCAGGGGGAAGTCGTGGCGGCTGTCGAGCTCGTCCAGCAGGGCCCGCTTGAGCTTGAAGCGGCTCATCGCCTCGTAGCGGCCCTTCAGCTGGCCCCGCACCGCGTCCTTCAGCGCCTGGAGGCTGTCCAGCCCCAGCTTCTTGGCGAACTCGTCGTCGACGGCCGCCTCCACCGGCGCGCGCAGTTCCTTCACCGTCACCTCGAACTCCGCCGCCTTGCCCTTCAGCTCCTCGGCCGGATAGTCGTCGGGGAAGGTGACGTTGACCATCACGGTCGAGTCCGGCTTGGCCCCCTTCAGCTGCTCCTCGAAGCCGGGGATGAACTGGCTCGAGCCCAGCACGATCTGGGCGTCGCTGGCCGTGCCGCCCTCGAAGGTCTCGCCATCGACGCGGCCGACGAAATCGGCGACCACCATGTCGCCGTCGCGCGCCTTCAGCGCCTTGCCGGTGCGGGTCTCGTAGGTGCGGTTCTGGCCGGCGATCTCCGCCAGCGCCTCGTCGATGCTGGCGTCGTCCGGTTCGTAGACCGGGCGCTTCAGCTTGATCTCCTCCAGCGCCGCCAGTTCGAACTCGGGCAGCAGGTCCACGGTCAGCTCGTAGGCCAGGTCCTCCTTGCCTTCGAGCAGCCGCGTCTCGTCGCTCTCCATCTTGAAGCCGGGCTCCCCGGCGGGGCGCAGCTTCTCCTTCTGCATCGCCTCCTGGATCGACTGCTCGACCGTCTCCTGCACGACCTCGCCCATCAGCCCCTTGCCGTAGAGACGCCGCACATGACCCGGCGGCACCTTGCCGGGGCGGAAGCCCTTGATGTTCAGCTTCGGGGCCATCTCGGCGATTTTCGCGTCCAGCTTCTGGTTCAGATCCTCGGCGGGCACCCGCACGCCATAGACCTTGCTGAGGGCTTCACCCGACTTTTCAACGATCTGCAGAGACATCTTCGGTTCTCGCGCAAGCCGCTGACGCGCCCGCGCTCCCTGGTGTGAAAACAATGGCGCCGCCCGGCGTCTGGGCCTGGGCGGCGGGAGGCGGTCTTATGTCATGCGTTCGGCGCGGGAGCAAAGGCCGTGGTGCGGATGAGAGGACTCGAACCTCCACGCCTTGCGGCGCTGGAACCTAAATCCAGTGCGTCTACCAGTTCCGCCACATCCGCGACCTTCGGCAGCCTTGACCCGAGGCGCACGTGTCGGTCAAGGCGCTGCCCATGAGACGCCCGCGCACGCCCCCGCCCCGCACGCCGAAGAAGCCGAAGGACGTCTTGTTCGTCCACAACAACTTCCCCGGCCAGTTCGGCGACCTGGCTTTGGCAATGCAGAAGGTCGGCTACCGGGTGGCCGCGATCGCGGCGGGCAAGGCGCCGGGCGTGCCAGGCGTGCCGATGGCGCGATGGGGGCACAAGAAGGGGACGACGGAGGGGATCTTCCGCGCCGCGATCCGCGCGGAGGCGGACCTGATCCGGGCGCGGGCGGCGGCGGACTCGGCCATGGCGCTGAAGAAGCAGGGCTTCGACCCCAAGGTGATCGTCGGCCACCCCGGCTGGGGCGAGACGGTGGGGCTGAAGCTGATCTTTCCCAACGCCAAGCAGGTGCTGTTCGGGGAGTTCTACTATCACGGCGTGGGCTCGGACATCGACTTCGACACCGAGTTCGACCCGCCGGACTTCGACCGCAGCTTCATCGGCTATTCCAAGAACGCCACCCTGGCGATGGCCTACTGCGAGGCCGAGGTGATCGTCTGCCCGACGCGCTACCAGGCCAGCACTCTGCCCGAGGCGCTCCAGCACCGCGTCCGGGTGATCCATGAGGGTGTGGACACCGGGCGGGCCTCTCCTGACCTCAGCGCAACGCTGGCGCTGCCGGACGGGCGGGTGCTGGACCGCTCGGTCCCGGTGTTCACCCATGTGAACCGGCACCTGGAGCCGCTCAGAGGCCTGCATTCCTTCCTGCGCGGCTTGCCGAAAGCGCTGGGGGAGCTGCCGGAGGCCCAGGCGATCATCATCGGCAACGAGTCGGCGTCCGGGTACGGGGGCAAGGCGCCGGACGGGCGGACCTGGAAGCAGTACTTCTGGGATGAAGTGCGGGGCCAGCTGGACGAGAGCCGCGTCCACTTCCTCGGCCGCACCACCCACGAGCAGATGATCTCGGCCATGCGGATTTCGGCGGCGCACGTCTATTACACCTATCCGTTCGTGCTCTCCTGGTCGCTGCTGGAGGCGATGAGCTGCGAGTGCCTGGTGCTGGCGTCGGACACCGAGCCGGTGCGCGACGCGATCCAGGACGGGGTGAACGGGCGGCTACTCGACTTCTTCGACCGTGCGGCGCTGGGCGAGGCGCTGATCGACGCCTGGCGGAACAAGGACGCCTACGCCGAGGTGCGCAAGGCGGCGCGGCGGACCGTGGTGGAGAACTTCGATCAGGCGACGATCGGGCGGCCGCAGTGGCTAGACCTTGTGGTGGGGATGGCGAAAGGCTGAGGCGTCCTAGCGGCCCGCCAGCGCCTCCAGGTCGCGCAGGACCGCCGGGATCAGGACGGGAATGTCCTCGGCGGTGAGGCCGGGGCCGAACTTGCAGGCGGCGGAGGCGTGGAACCAGACGCCGGCGCAGGCGGCCTCCCAAGGGGGCATCTTCGTCGCGAGCAAGCCGCCGATCAGGCCGGCGAGCACATCGCCCGAACCGGCGGTGGCGAGCCAGGGGCTGGTCGTGGTGTTCACCGCCGCGCGGCCGTCGGGGGCGGCGACCACGGTGTCAGGACCCTTGAGCACGACCACGGCGCCGGAGCGCCGGCTGGCCTCGCGTGCCGCCTCGATGCGTGTGGGGCTCCGCTTCAGCAGGCCGGGGAACAGGCGCTCGAATTCGCCCGTGTGGGGGGTGAGGATGTCGCGGTCGTCTAGCAGGGCGAACAGGTCTTCGGGCTGGTCCTTGAACATGGTGATGGCGTCGGCGTCCACGAGCAGGGCCGCGTCGGTGCGCGAGAGCGCGCGCACGTTCTCCACCGTCTGCTCATCGAGACCGGCGGCCGGGCCGATGATCATGGCGTCCATCTCGCGGGCGTGGCGTTCGATCTCGGCCGAGCCATCGAAGGTCTTGAGCATGACGGCTTCGAGGTGGGTGGCGATGATCGGGGCGGCTTCGGCCGAGGCGTAGAGGCGGACGGTGCCGGCGAGCCTAAGTCCCGCCCGGGCCGCCAGCCGCGCCGCGCCGGTGTCGAAAATTTTGCCCGCGACGACGCCGAGGCGGCCGCGGGAGTGCTTGTGGGCCTCCACTTGAGGCCAGGGGAAGTGGTCGAGCCAGAGCTCGGGACGGTTCTCGAACAGGGCGGCGCCTTGCGGCGGGGCGAGACCGATATCGGCGACCACTACCTCTCCGCAGTAGCCGCGGGCGGGGACGAGGACGTGCGCGGGCTTCTTGCGGTGGAAGGTGACGGTGAGGGTGCAGCGGGGGGCGTACTCCAGCGGCTCGGCAGCGTCGCCGGGGAGGCCGGAAGGGAGGTCGACGGCGACGATGGGCGTCTGGGCTTCGGCCTGGCGCAGGAGGACCTGGAGCTCGGGGACGAGGGGCTTGGACAGGCCGGCGCCGAAGAGGGCGTCCACGACCAGGGCGGCGCCGTCGAGGGCGGCGTGTTCGAGCGGGACGGTTTCGCCGCGCCAGTCGGCGAAGGCCAGCGCCGCGTCTCCGCGCAGCGCTTCGGCTTTGCCCAATGCGGCGCAGCGGACCGGCCAGCCCGCCTCGGCCAGATGCCGAGCCGCCACATAGCCATCGCCGCCGTTGTTGCCTGGACCGCAGAGCACAACAGTCGGACGAGGCGACCAGCGGGCGGTGATCGTCTCCGTAACCGCCCGGCCAGCCCGCTCCATCAGTTCCCGCCCCGGCGTGCCGCCGGCGATGGCGGCGCGGTCGGCGGCGGCGATCTCCGCGATGGTCAGGATTTCCAGCGGTTCGGCCATGCGCGCGCAGCCTTAGGCGAACTCCGTCCACGGTTCATCCCGCACTGCGGCAAAAAATCCACTGGAATTGCGTGGCGGGGTGCTGGCGCTCCGCGCTATTGGCGCGACAATCCTTAACGCCGGTTAACCCCCGCCCGATTCGAGAGGCCGCCGCCCGCGATGAAAAAGGTCGAGGCGATCATCAAGCCCTACAAGCTCGACGAGGTGAAGGAGGCGCTGCAGGAGCAGGGCGTCCAGGGGATGACCGTCTCGGAGGTCAAGGGCTACGGGCGCCAGAAGGGGCACACCGAGCTCTACCGGGGCGCCGAATACGTCATCGACTTCCTGCCCAAGATCAAGATCGAGCTGATCGTGCGCGACGACCAGCTCGACGCCATCCTCGAGGCGATCACCGCCGCCGCTCGCACGGGCAAGATCGGCGACGGCAAGATCTTCGTCTCGCCGGTCGAGGAGGTGATCCGCATCCGCACCGGCGAGACCGGGCCGCACGCTGTCTGAACCCCCTTCCCTCCTCCACTCCTGACCGAGAGCCGCACCCCATGAAAGCCGACGACATCCTGAAGATGATCAAGGAGAAGGAGGTCGCCTACGTCGACGCCCGCTTCACCGACATCCGGGGCAAGCTGCAGCACGTCACCTTCGACCTGGGGCTGGTGGACGAGGAGTTCCTCACCGACGGGACGATGTTCGACGGCTCCTCGATCGCGGGATGGAAGGCGATCAATGAGAGCGACATGAAGCTGCGGCCGGACCTGGCCTCGGCGCACATCGACCCGTTTTACCAGCAGACCACGCTCGCCTTGTTCTGCGACGTGCTGAACCCCGACACCGACGAGCCCTACAACCGCGACCCGCGGGGCATCGCGCGACGGGCGCTGGCCTACGTGCAGTCCTCGGGGGTGGGCGACCAGGTCTATTTCGGGCCAGAGGCCGAGTTCTTCGTCTTCGACGACGTGCGCTGGACCACCAATGCGCACAACACCGGCTACGCCTTCGACTCGATCGAGCTGCCGGCCAACACCGGCAAGACCTACCCCGAAGGCAACATGGGCCACCGCCCGGGGCCCAAGGGCGGCTACTTCCCGGTCAACCCCGTGGATTCAAGCCAGGATCTGCGGGGCGAGATGCTGCAGGTGATGAACGAGCTCGGCATGGAGCCGGAGAAGCACCACCACGAGGTGGCGCCGGCGCAGCACGAGCTGGGGCTGAAGTTCTCCGATTTGATGACCATGGCCGACCGGATGCAGCTGTATAAGTACGTGATCCACAACGTCGCGGCGGCCTACGGCAAGACCGCCACCTTCATGGCCAAGCCGATGTTCGGCGACAACGGCTCGGGCATGCACTGCCATCAGTCGATCTGGCGCGGCGGCAAGCCGCTGTTCGCCGGCGACAAGTACGCGGGGCTGTCGGAGATGTGCCTGTGGTACATCGGCGGGATCATCAAGCACGCCCGCGCGATCAATGCCTTCGCCAACTCGACGACCAATTCGTACAAGCGCCTGGTGCCGGGGTACGAGGCGCCGGTGAAGCTGGCCTACTCGGCGCGCAACCGCTCCGCCTCCATCCGCATCCCCCACGTCACTAGCCCGAAGGCCAAGCGGCTCGAGGTCCGCTTTCCCGACGCCATGGGCAACCCCTACCTGACCTTCGTGGCGCTGCTGATGGCGGGGCTGGACGGCATCGAGAACCGGCTCGACCCGGGCGGTCCGATGGACAAAAACCTCTACGACCTGCCCCCGCGCGAGCAGAAGCGAGTGCCGGAGGTGTGCGGCTCCCTGCGCGAGGCCCTCGACAACCTCGACCGCGACCGCGCCTTTTTGAAGAAGGGCGGGGTCATGGATGACGACTTCATCGACAGCTACATCGAGCTGAAGTCGGAAGAGGTCGCGCGGCTCCAACTCCACCCGCACCCGGTGGAGTTCGATATGTATTACAACTGTTAACGCCGCTGACGGCGTTCAGACTGGCCGGCGTCCACGTGGCGTTCCCTATCGGGTTCCACCCCGAGGGGGGACCGAAGGGCGATGCATGTGCTCATTATCTTGAGCACCTGTGCTGCTGCGTCCAGCCTTCTCAACGGCTTGGCCTGCGACAAGAAACAGGGTTGCCGATTGCGGCCGTTGCTCCGCCTAATCCCGGAGAAGAGGGGCGACGCATGACCACGCAGGCAGTGGACGACTTGGCGCCGTTCTGGATGCCGTTCACGGCCAACCGCGAGTTCAAGGCGGCGCCGCGGCTGCTCGCGCGCGCGGAGGGGATGCACTACTACACGCCCGAGGGGCGCGCGGTGCTCGACGGCACGGCCGGGCTGTGGTGCGTCAACGCCGGGCATGGGCGCCGCCCGATCGTCGAGGCGATCCAGCGGCAGGCGGAGGTGCTGGACTACGCCCCGCCGTTCCAGATGGGACATCCGCTGGCGTTCGAGCTGGCGCGGCGTCTGGGCGGGGTGTTCCCGGCGCCGATCAACCGGGTGTTCTTCTCCAACAGCGGTTCGGAGGCGGTGGACAGCGCGCTGAAGATCGCGCTCGCCTACCACCGGGCGCGGGGGGCGGAGGGGCGCACCCACTTGGTGGGGCGGCAGAAGGCCTACCACGGAGTCAACTTCGGCGGCATCTCGGTGGGCGGCCTGGAGAACAACCGGCGCGGCTTCGTCACCTTGCCAGACGTGCACCACCTGCCCCACACCTTCAGCCTCGAGCACGCCGCCTTTTCGCGGGGGCAGCCGGCGTGGGGCGGCCATCTTGCCGACGAGCTGGAGCGGCTGGTCGAGGCGCAGGGGGCGGAGCGGATCGCGGCGGTGATCGTGGAGCCGATGGCGGGCTCGGCCGGGGTGCTGGTCCCGCCGGTGGGATACCTGGAGCGGCTGCGGGAAATCACCGCGCGACACGGAATCCTGCTGATCTTCGACGAGGTGATCACCGGGTTCGGGCGGCTGGGCGCGGCCACGGCCTCGGAGGCGCTGGGGGTGACGCCGGACATGATCACGTGCGCCAAGGGGCTGACCAACGGCGCCGTGCCGATGGGGGCGGTGGGGGTGCGCGAGGAGATCTACGAGGCCATCGTCGGCGGCGCGTCGGGCGGGATCGAGCTGTTCCACGGTTATACTTACTCTGGCCACCCGCTGGCGGCGGCCGCGGGGCTGGCGGCGCTGGACGTCTACCGGGCGGAAGGGCTGTTCGGGCGGGCGCGGGAGCTCGCCCCGCTGTGGGAGGACGCGGTGCATTCGCTGCGCGGCTCGCCACACGTGATCGACATCCGCAACCTTGGGCTGGTGGCGGGGATCGAGCTTGAGCCTAGGCTGGGGGCGCCGGGGCGCAGGGGGTTCGAGGTGTTCAGGGCCTGTTTCGACGAGGGGCTGCTGATCCGGGTGACCGGCGACATCATCGCGCTGTCGCCGCCGCTGATCGTCACGCCCGACCAGATCAACGAAATTGTCGACCGCATCGCCGACGTATTGAGGCGCACCGCTTAAGCCGGGCGCGAGGGGGAGAAGACCATGAAGAACCTGATGATCGGCACGGCCATGGGCGCGGTGCTGGCGGCGATGGCTCCGGCGGCGTTCGCGCAGAGCACCGCGCCTGGCCGCACCGACAGCGGCGAGGGCGCCAGCGTGGAGGCGGTGGTGGTCACCGCCCAGCGGCGCGAGCAGCTGGCCCAGGACGTGGGCATTTCGCTCAGCGTGCTGAGCGGCGAAGACTTGGCGCGCCAGGGCGTGACCAACGTCAACCAGCTGCAGAACACCACGCCTAACCTGGAGGTGGAGCCGGCGTTCGGCAGCGGCCAGCCGCAGTTCCGCATCCGCGGCGTCGGCTTCCAGGACTACGCCGCCAACAACTCGCCCACCGTCGGCATCTATGTGAACGAGGTCGCCTATCCGATCCCTGTCATGACCCAGGGCATGCTGTTCGACATCGACCGGGTCGAGGTGCTGCGCGGGCCTCAGGGGACGCTCTACGGCCGCAACACCACCGGCGGCGCGATCAACTTTATCACCGGACGCCCCACCGCCGACCTGCAGGGCCAGATCGAGGCGGAGTACGGCACCTTCAACCTGTTCCGCAGCGAGGGCTACATCTCCGGCCCGCTAGCCGAGAACGTCCAGGGCCGCCTGGCCTATGGTCTCGAGGAGGGCGGGGGATTCCAGTACAACCGGGTGACCGGCGAGGAGCTGGGTGACGCCGACCGTATCGGGGTGCGCGGGCAGCTAGCCTTCCAGCCCACGCAGAACCTCGACGTGCGCGTGGATGTGCATGGCGCGCGTGATCATTCCGAGGCGGTCGGGCTCTACCTGTTCCGCCCGTTCCAGACCACCGCGACCATCCCCGGCTTCGGGCCGCTGATCCCGGCCGACGTGGACCACCGCGCGACGGGATGGGGGCTGCGTCCGGGCTTCGCCGCCGAGATCGGCGAGTCGCCCGACCGCAAGCCTGGGCGCCAGAACGAGACCTGGGGAGGGGCGCTGTTCGTCAACTACGACCTGCCGGCGGCGCGGCTGACTAGCATCACCAGCTACGACCACATGGACCGCAACGAGGTGGGCGACTGGGACGCCACCCAGTTCGCCGAGTCCGACACGTTCTGGAAGGGTGACGAGCGGGTGTTCTCGCAGGAGCTGCGGCTGAGTTCGAACGGGGAGGGGCGGTTCCGCTGGCTGGCGGGACTCTATTATTCGCGGCAGGAGCAAGACGAGGTCTACCGCTCAGACTTCACCAACGTGTTCTTCATCTCGGCCCACGTCGAGTATTCGCAGGAAGTGGAGTCTTTGAGCGGCTACGGCCAGGCTGAGTTCGACCTGACCGACCAGCTGACCCTGCTGGGCGGCCTGCGTTACGAGCACGAGAGCCGCAAGCTGATCGACTTCCGCAGCGAATTCGGGGGCGCGGTCGCCCTGCCTGGTGTCGACGAGGAAACCTCGATGACGCCCCTCACCGGCAAGGCCGAACTGGACTGGAAACCGAACGAAGATGTGCTGATCTATGCCTCCTGGAGCAAAGGCGTGAAATCTGGCGGTTTCACCGCCTACAATTCCGGCAACGAAAGCGGTATTGAACCTTTCCAGGAGGAAAAGCTCTACGCTACTGAAGTTGGTTTCAAGACAAACCCGACGCGGCAATTGCAGTTCAACGGGGCGGCGTATTACTATGACTATAGGGACCAGCAGGTCTTGTCGGTGGTGTGTACCGCCAACGGGCCGGTGGGCAAGTTCGCCAATGCGAAGAAGTCGGAGATCCACGGGGCGGAGCTGGAGCTGATTTGGCAGCCGACAGGGGGCCTGCGGATTTCGCAGAACGGCAGCTGGAAGAAGGGTGAGTTCAAGGAGTTTCAGGATGTCGATGTGACCGCCTGCCAATTGGGCCAGGGCACGGTGTTCATCGACCGCTCCGGCCAATCGATCAAGTTCCCGGAGTGGAGCTACGGCGGCCAAATCTCCTACGACTGGGACATGGCCGGTTTCCACTGGTCGGCCGAGACCGACTATAGTTTCCACGACGATTATCCGTCGTGGCTGGGGACCAAGTACGACGTGGCCGACTACTGGCTGGTCAATGCCTCGGCGACCTTCGGGCCGCAGGGCGGGCCGTGGACGCTGGGCGTGTTCGCGCGCAACCTGTTCGACGAGGAGTACGACCTGACGCGCAACTTCTTCGTCTTCGCCGACATCGCCCAGACCGGCACGCCACGTACCATCGGCGCACGCGCCAGCTACAGCTTCTGAGCGGCGGGGGAGGGATGACTTCTCCTGCTTGCTGAGGGGTTCGGAGGACGCGGTTGAGGACGCTGGCGAAGGTGATCGTGTGGACCGCCGTCGTGGTGCTTGCGCTGGTCGCGGTCGGCTGGCTGGCGCTGCGGCGGCCTGACATCTCCTATGCGGAACTGGAGAAACGGCACGCCACCCCAGCCTCGCGCTACGCCGATCTGCCGGGAGGGATACGCGTCCACTACCAGGATGTCGGCGGCCCGGGCCGGCCCACGGTGGTGCTGGTGCACGGCTATGGCGACTCGTTCTTGACCTGGGAGCGGGTGGTGCAACGGCTAAGCCCACGCTTTCGGGTCATCGCGCTGGATTTGCCGGGGCATGGGCTGACCCGGGCGCCGGCGAATTTCGTCGCGGCGTCGGACAACTACGTGCCGGTGCTGGAGGCGTTCGCTGCCAAGGCGGGCCTGCAGCGCTTCACCCTGGCCGGCAATTCGCTCGGCGGCGGCGTGGCCTGGCAGTACGCGCTCGCGCATCCCGAGCGGGTTTCGGGGCTGGTGCTGGTGGACGCCGCCGGCTGGCCGGACGAGACGCTGAAGTCGCCGCCGTTGGCGTTCCGCATCCTGATGAGCGAGCCCGGACGTTGGTGGCTCAAGCACATGGAGACGCGGCCGATCACCGGGCCCGCGCTGCAGATGGATTTCCACGATCCGAAGCTGGCGACGCCGCCATTCGTGCGGCGCTGGGTGGAGGTGCAGCGGGCGCCGGGCCACCGCGACATCCTGATGTCGCTGACCGGCGGGCCGAACTCCGTGGCCACGGCGGAGCGGCTCGGGCGGATCAAGGCGCCGACGCTGGTGCTGCACGGGGCCGACGACAGGATCATCGCCCCGGCCAGCGGACGGAAGTTCGCACAGGCGATCCCCGGCGCGAAGCTGGTGATCTACGAGAAGGTAGGCCACCTGCCGCAGTGGGAAGTTCCGGACCGCCTGGCCGCCGACATCGCCGGCTTCATGAACGGCCGGGCCGCCCCGGTGGGGGCAGGGGAGGGGCGGACCCAGCCCGCCGCCTGAACCCGTGCCCGCGCGTACCGACTTTTTCGGCAACCCCGTCACCGCCTGCAGCGACGACGAGGTTGAGGGCGTGGATGATTTCGTCGGCGGCATGCTGGCCTACGAGACCCGCGCCGCCAATGTGATCGCCGCTGCGGAGGCGGCGCCGGACTGCTGTCTGCTACAGGCTTATGCCGGCATGCTGTGGATGCTGCTCGAGGCGCCGGAGGGAGTGGAGCGCGCGCGCGCTTTGCTGGGGCGAGCCGAGGCCTCCGCCAGCGGCGCGACCGGGCGAGAGAGGGGCTCAGTCGCTTTCCTGGGAGCCTGGGTCGCCGGCGATATCCCTGAATGCCTGAACATCGCCGAGGAGGTGCTGGCGGCGCACCCGCGAGACCTGCTGATGGTCAAGATGGCGCACTATCATCAGTTCAACCGGGGGGACTCTCCGGCCATGCTGCGCACGATGATGCAAGTGCTGCCGCACGCGGACGACGTGCCCTACGTCCACGGCATGGCGGCGTTCGCCTACGAGCAGTGCCATCTGCTGGACGACGCCGAGGCCGCCGCACGCCGGGCGATCGGCATGCGGCGCAAGGAGCCGTGGGCCCAGCACGGGCTGGCTCATGTGATGCTGACGCAGGGGCGCATAGACGAGGGCGCCGCTTTCCTTGAGGGGATGCGCGACACTTGGGCCGGCCTCAACTCCTTCATGTACACGCACCTGTGGTGGCACCTGGCGCTGTTCTACCTGAGTCAGGGGCGCGAGGCGGAAGCGCTGGCGGCCTACGATGACCACTGCTGGGCGATCGACCGCAACTACTCGCAGGACCAGATCGGGGCGATGTCGCTGCTGACGCGGCTGGAGCTGGCGGGAATCGACGCCGGCGGCCGCTGGGACGACTTGGCCGAGCACCTGGTTGCGCGGCGGCGCGATGTGACGCAGCCGTTCCTTAGCCTGCAATACCTCTACGGCCTCGCTCGGGCGGGCAGGCCCGAGGCCGACGAACTGATGGACGCCATCCGGGAGGCCGCCACGCGTGCGCCAGGGCACAGCAGGGAAGCGTGGTGTGATGTGACGCTGCCGGCGGCCGAAGGGCTGCTTGCCCATGCGCGCGGCGACTATGCGACGACGCTGCGCGGGCTGGGACCGGCGCTGCCGCGGATGGTCGAGGTGGGCGGAAGCCACGCCCAGCGCGACCTGTTCGACCAGATCCTGGTGGACGCCACGCTCCGCTCCGGCCGCCTCGCAGCGGCCCAGCAGCTGCTGGAGCAGCGCCGCGCCTGCGACCCCGACGGCGTGCCGCTGAACCGGCAGCTGGCCGATGTGTACGCGCGGCTGGGGCTGCCTGAATTGGCGCAGCGCGCGGCGGAGCGTGTCCGCAGAAGGGTGGGGCGGCATTGAGCCCTCTCTGCGTTTCCGCGGCGCTCCTCGTCCGCTTTGCAGCGGCGCTTGCCGTGGCTGTGGCGATGCTTTCCGGGCCCGCCTTCGCGGCGGCGACGAGCCAGCTGCGGTTGGGGATGCCGCTGGAGCCGCCCAACCTCGACCCCACCACCGGGGCGGCGGCGGCGGTGGACGAGGTGCTCTACGGCAATGTCATGGAAGGGCTGGTCCGCATCGACGCCAAGGGCCGCGTCCAGCCGGCGCTGGCGACCAACTGGGAGGTTTCCCCCGACGGGCTGATCTACATCTTCCACCTGCGGCCCGGCGTGCGCTTCCACAACGGCGCGCCCTTCGACGCCTCGGTGGTGAAGTTCACCCTCGACCGGGCGCGCGCGCCGGCCTCCGCCAACGTCCAGAAGGAGGCGCTGGACGTCATCCGTTCGGTCGACGTTCTCGACCCGCGGACGGTGCGGCTGACGCTGTCGCGCCCGTCCAGCCGCCTGCTCAGCGTCCTGGCCTGGGGCGACGCGGTCATGGTGGAGCCCCGTTCCGCAGGCGGCATCGCGGCTCGTCCGGTGGGCACCGGGCCCTACAGGTTTTCAATTTGGCGGCGCGGCGACAGCGTCACCCTAGTTCGCAACGACTCCTACTGGGGACGCAAGGCGGCGATCCCCACGGTGAACTTCAAGTTCATCGCCGATCCCACCGCCGCCTTTGCCGCGATGAAGGCGGGGGACCTCGACGCCTTTCCCGATTACCCCGCGCCGGAGAACCTGGACCAGTTCAAGCGGGACGGGCGCTTCCGGGTGGTGGAGGGCCTGACCCAGGGCGAGACCATACTGGCGATCAACAACCGCAAGGGGCCGCTCGCCGACGTGCGGGTGCGCCGCGCCATCGCCCACGCCATCGACCGGCGCGCGATCCTGCAGGGGGCGATGTTCGGCCATGGCGTGCCGATCGGCAGCCATTATCCGCCGCAGGCGCCGGGATACGTCGACCTCACCGGCATGTATCCGCACGACCCCGCCAGGGCGCGGCGGCTGCTGGCGGAGGCGGGGTATCCGAACGGGTTCGAGCTGAGCCTGAAGCTGCCGCCGCCGAGCTATGCGCGGCGCAGCGGCGAGATCATCGCCGCCGAGCTGGCGCAGGTCGGCATCCGGGTGAGAAGCCAGAACTTGGAGTGGGCGCAGTGGCTCGACCAGGTGTTGAAGAACCACGAGTTCGACCTGACCATCGTCTCCCATACCGAGCCGATGGATTTCGATATCTATGCCCGGCCGGATTACTATTTCGGCTACCGCAACGCCCAGTTCGACCAGCTGTTGGCGCGGCTCGACGCCTCCACCGACGAGCGCGAGCAGATGGAGCTGCTCGGGGCCATACAGCGCAAGCTCGCCGAGGACGCGGTCAACGTCTACCTGTTCCAGTTCCCGCGGCTGGGCGTCTGGCGGGCTGATCTGCGCGGCCTGTGGCCCAGCTCGCCGCTCCAGGCCAACGACGTCACCGGCGCCTATTACGATGGCGCGGCCAGCGGCGGCGCCCTGGCGACGGTCTCGCGCGCGGGCAGCTCCCGCATCGCGGCTTACGTCGCCCTCGCATTGGGTCTGGCGCTGCTGGTGATCGCCGGACGGCGCGCTGGAGCCGCCTATCTGTTCTCGCGCGGCGGCTCCCTGGCCCTGACTCTGGTCGGCGCCACCGTGGTCGTGTTCGCGCTGATCCAGGTCGTGCCGGGCGATCCCGCCAGCTTCATGATGGGCCTGAACGCCAGCCCCGATGCGGTGGCGGCGCTGCGCCACCAGCTGGGCCTGGATCAGCCGCTGGCGGCCCGTTACCTCCAGTGGATCATGGGCATGCTGCACGGCGATTTCGGCGCCAGCTACACCTACCGGGTGCCGGTGGCGGGGCTGATCCTGGAGCGCCTCGCCGTCTCCGGACCGCTGGCGCTCTACGCCATGCTGCTGTCGGTGATGGTCGGCATGCCGGTGGGCGTGCTCGCCGCCGCGCGACGGGGAGGCCCAGCCGACACAGGCTTGATGGCGCTGAGCCAGGTGGGGGTTGCGACGCCGAACTTCTGGCTGGCCATGCTGCTGGTCATGGCCTTCGCCATGGGGCTGCGTTGGTTCTCGGCCGGCGGCTTCTCCGGCTGGGACGCGGGCCTGGGGGCGGGGCTCAAGTCGCTGACCCTGCCGGCCGTGGCGCTGGCGCTGCCGCAGGCGGCGATCATCGCCCGGGTGCTGCGCTCGGCCCTGATCGACGCCATGGGTGAGGACTACGTCCGCACCGCCCGCGCCAAAGGCCTGAGCCGGGGCCAGGCGCTGCGCCGCCATGCGTTGAGGAACGCGTTGATCCCGCTGCTCAGCATCCTGGGGCTGCAGTTCCCGTTCCTGCTGGCCGGCAGCGTGATCATCGAGAACGTCTTCTTCCTGCCGGGGCTTGGACGGCTGGTGTTCCAGGCCATCGTCCAGCGCGACCTGATCGTGGTGCAGAGCGTGGTGATGGTGCTGGTGGCGGCGGTGGTGCTGGTCACCTTCCTGGTCGACCTCGGCTACGCCTTGGTCGACCCGCGCCTTCGCGGCAGGCGGGCGGCATGACCATCCCCGCCACAACACTGGCCGCGCCCGTAAAGACCAGCCGCTTTCATCTGGGTTTCGCCATCGGCTGCGCGCTGTCGGGGCTGTTCCTGCTGGCGGCGCTCATTTCTTTGATCTGGACGCCCTACGAGGTGTTCGGCGTCCATCTCGCCGAGCGGCTGCGCCCGCCGTCCTCCATCCATCCGTTTGGCACGGATCATGTCGGCCGTGACGTGCTGTCGATGATCATGGTTGGCGCGCGCAACTCGCTGGCCGTGGCCTTCGTCGCGGTAGGCATAGGCGCGGGGATCGGCGTGCCGCTGGGCCTGCTCGCCGCCGCCCGGCGGGGGGCCGTGGACGAAGCGGTGATGCGGACCAACGACCTGGTGTTCGCCTTTCCGAGCCTGCTGCTGGCGATCATGATCACCGCCGTGTTCGGCCCCGGCGCGCTCAACGCCATCATCGCCATCGGGGTGTTCAACATCCCGGTGTTCGCGCGGGTGACCCGTGGCTCGGCGCTGTCGCTGTGGACGCGCGAATACGTGCTGGCGGCGCGGGCGGCGGGGAGGGGGCCCTTGGCCATCTCAGCTGAGCATATCCTGCCCAACCTGCTCAACCTGCTGATCGTGCAGGCGACCATCCAGTTCTCTCTGGGCATCATCGCCGAGGCCGGGCTCTCCTACGTCGGCCTGGGCGCGCAGCCGCCCATGCCGAGCTGGGGGCGGATGCTGAACGAGGCTCAGACCATGATCGCCTTCGCCCCCTGGCTGGCGATCTTCCCCGGCCTCGCCATCCTGCTGTCGGTGCTGGGCCTGAACCTCGTCGGCGATGGCCTGCGCGACCTGCTCGACCCCAGGCTCAGGCGCCGCCGCTGATGCCGCTGCTGGAGATCGAAAGCCTTAGCCTTGAGATCGGCGGCGAGCCGATCCTCCGGGACGTCTCGCTCTCCCTGGAGGCCGGCGAGGTTCTGGGCCTGGTCGGCGAGTCCGGCTCGGGCAAGTCGATGACCGCGCTGTCGGTGCTGCGACTTCTGCCGCCCGAGGCGCGGGCCTCAGGCAAGATCCTGCTGGAAGGGCGAGATTTGCTCGCCATGCCGGAGCGGGAGATGAACCGCCTGCGCGGAGCGCGGATCGGCATGATCTTCCAGGAGCCGATGACCGCGCTGAACCCGCTCTACACGGTCGGTAACCAGATCGGCGAGGTTCTTGAATTGCACGAAGGTCTGCGGCCGAACGCCGCCCGCGGGCGTGCCCTC
>DASVRA010000002.1:0-5471 GCA_036388855.1 Caulobacteraceae bacterium
TCGTGAGACAGTTTGGTCCCTATCTGCCGTGGGTGTACGAAGCTTGAGAGGATCTGTCCCTAGTACGAGAGGACCGGGATGGACACACCTCTGGTGGACCTGTCGTGGCGCCAGCCGCGCAGCAGGGTAGCTAAGTGTGGACAAGATAACCGCTGAAAGCATCTAAGCGGGAAACTAACCTCAAAACGAGGCTTCGCCGAGAGCCGTGGTAGACCACCACGTTGATAGGCCAGGTGTGGAAGTGCGGCGACGCACGGAGCTTACTGGTACTAATCGCTCGATAGGCTTGATCGTCCTCATCAAAACCCATGAAGCGCTGTTGTGGCGCCTGATGTTTCTCGCATCCGTCCTGTTGACCCGGTGGTTATACCGGATGGTCCCCACCCGATCCCATTCCGAACTCGGTCGTTAAGCCCTCCAGGGCCGATGGTACTGTGTCTCAAGGCACGGGAGAGTAGGTCGCCGCCGGGTCTACCGGACGGATGCGCAGAGTCATTGACCCTTCATCACGAAAAGTTCTGCCGCGGGGTGGAGCAGCCCGGTAGCTCGTCAGGCTCATAACCTGAAGGTCACAGGTTCAAATCCTGTCCCCGCACCCAAGACGCCAAACGGCCCCAGGCTTCCCGCCTGGGGCCGTTTGCTTGTGCGCGATCCAGAACGCCGCCTTAGTGCGCCTACGCCCCAGCGTTCGCATCGCCCCCATTGCGCTTGGCGCAAGCCGGCGGCGCTTGCCGCATAACGCTGTGCTCCGGCTGCCAAGCGGGCTCCGGCTCGTCCCGGCGCTCGTGCCGACCCTCCTCGAGGGCGTCGGCAAACGCCCTGGCGGCCTGCGCTATCGCATGGGTGAAAGTCGGGTTCGACAGCAGCTCGCCGGCCATGGCTTTGTCCAACACCTCGTCGGCCGCCACATAGGCCGGGCGCCCGGCCGAATGGTTCTGTGCTTCTTCGCCCTCGGCCATGGAAGCCTCCGTACTCACGCCAGCAGCAAACGCCCCCTGACCCACGACGTTCCGACCACATCGGTATCTGCTCGTTGCCGCCGAAGGAGTGGGAGTCCGAAAGTCACCGCCGCTTGGCCCTTCGATCTCGCATCAGAGTCAGACTTGCGTTGTTCACTATGTGTTCTACAAAGCTCTCATGCAACCAGCTTTCGATTTCGGCCAAATCTCGCCTATCGTGAACCTTCGCGACCGTCTGCGGCTGGCTGCAGGGGGTGGTTTCAAGGGCGGCGGGAATGATTTCCGTGACGGTGGATCCCGACTGGATCCACTGAGCCAGCTGGTGAGGTCTTCCCTTGGCAGCCGCACGCGCGACGAGGTTTCCTGGCCCGCCTACCAACGCCTGAGGCGAGCCTTTCCGGCCTGGAGCCGCCTGGCCGAAACGCCGCCTGAGGAGGTAGAGGCGCTAATCGCCGACGTCACCTTCGCTCGCGAGAAGGCTGAGCGCCTTGGTCAGACGATTGCGATGATCCTGCTGCGTACAGGCGCCTTGCGGCTCGACTTCTTGACTGACGCCCCAGTTGAGGATGCAGTCGCATGGCTGCAGAGGCTGCCTGGCGTCGGCTACAAAGTCGCTTGCGCGGTGCTGAACTTCAGCACGCTGCATAGGCGGGTGATGGTGGTGGACACCCATGTCTGGCGCGTCGCCCGCAGACTCGGACTGGTGTCACCGCGCGCTAGCGCGGAAGCCGTTAGCAGAGCGATCATGAGCCTTGCGCCTCGGTGGTGGACGGCTGAGGACTATTATGATCTGCATCAACTGATGAAGGGGCTAAGTCAGACCCTTTGCAGGCATGACGTCACGTATTGCCAGCACTGCCCGTTAGCTGAGGTTTGCCCAAGAATCTCTCAGCTATAATCCGCGGCTGCGCCATAAAGTACGCTGCTTTGATCCGCCGCCTTCTCGTCTAGGATCTGGAAGTTCAACTCTCGCATGGAGGCTCCTCAGGCGTTCAGACGCAGGACGGGCGTGAGCTGTCGAGGATCGGTGACGAGCTCCAGCAGGGCAGGGCGGCCGGCGCGGAGGGCGCGGCCGAAGGCGTCCGCGAAACCGGCTGCATCCTCCAGCCGTTCGGCGTGGCAGCCGCAGGCTTGGGCGAAGGCGACGAAGTCGGGGTTGACTAGGCGCGTGCCCGAGACTCGGCCGGGGTAGTGGCGCTCCTGGTGCATGCGGATGGTGCCGTACATGCCGTTGTTCACCAGCAGCACGATGATGTTGGTCCGCGCCTGGACGGCGGTGGCGAGCTCCTGCGGATACATCTGAAAATCGCCGTCGCCGGCGACGCAGACCACCGGGACCTCCGGGCGGCGCAGTTTGGCGGCGACCGCGGCGGGAAGGCCGTAGCCCATGGACCCGGAAGTGGGCGCGAGTTGGGTGCGCAAGCGGCGGTAGCGCCAGAAGCGGTGCAGCCAAATGGCGAAGTTGCCCGCGCCGTTGGTCATAACCGTCTCTGGCGGCAGGACGCGGACCAGATGGGCCAGGCAGGCCCCGAGGTCGACTCCGGACGCCTCCGCCGCGGGGGCGGGCGGCGTGGTCCAGGTCTCGAAGCCGGAGCGGGCCTCCGACAGCCGCGCCCCCCACTCCGGCCGCGGCGCGGGCTCCAGCGCAGCCAGCGCCTCCAGCGCCGCCGGTAGGGTGGAGGCGATCCCGAGCACCGGCCGGTAGACCTTGCCGATCTCGTCGGCGTCGGGATGGACGTGGATCAGGCGCTGGGCGGGGCGGGGCGCTTCCAGCCGCGTGTAGCCGCCGGTGGCGTTCTCGCTGAGGCGCGCGCCCAGGACCAGCAGCAAATCGGCCGCCCTCACCCGCGCCTCCAGTTGCGGGTCGATGCCGAGGCCGACGTGGCCGATGTAATTGGGGTGATCGTTATCGAGCAGATCCTGGCGGCGGAAGGAGGCGGCGACGGGGAGGCTCCAGGCCTCGGCGAAGGCGCGCAGGTCGGCGCAGGCCTGCTCACTCCAGCCCGAGCCGCCGGCAAGCACCAGCGGCCGCTCGGCCCGCCCAAGCATCGCCGCCAGCGCCTCGAGGTCTCCAGGCCGCGGGGCCGACAGCGCCGGCTCCGCCCGGGGCATGTCCGCCGTCGCCAGCTCGTCGCGCAGCATGTCCTCAGGCAGGGCGACCACCACCGGCCCGGGGCGCCCGCTCATGGCCACAGTGAAGGCGCGGCCGACGATTTCGGGGATGCGGGCGGCGTCGTCGATCTCGGTGGCCCATTTGGCGATCGGGCCGAAAAAGGCGCGGTAGTCGACCTCCTGGAACGCCTCGCGCTCGCGGAACGGCCGGTCGACCTGGCCGATGAACAGGATCATCGGGGTCGAGTCCTGCATCGCCGTGTGCACGCCGCAGCTGGCGTGGGTGGCGCCGGGGCCGCGGGTGACGAAGCAGACGCCCGGCCGTCCGGTCAGCTTGCCGTCGGCCTCGGCGGCGTTGGCGGCGGCGCCTTCGTGGCGACAGACGACGAACTCGATCGGCGCGTCATGGAGCGCGTCCAGCACCGCCAGGTAGCTCTCGCCCGGCACGCCGAAGACCCGGTCCACCCCCTGGGCCGCCAGCTGGTCCACGAGGATTTGGCCCCCGTGGCGGGTGCGCGTGGCGGCGGTCGGGGCGGAGGCGTCAGGCATGGGCTCGGCGGAACGGCTGGGGCGCGCCCTCATAGAGGCAAAGCCGGTCCCGGGACAGGGGAGCCCGGGCCCGGACCCGAGGCCGATTATGAGGCCCTAGCCGGTGATCTCGAAGCCGATGGTCATGGAGATGGTGACCCGCCACCGCTCGGGATCGGCGTCCGGAGGCACCTCTGCCTGGAACAGCGGGGCAAGCTTGAGGCCGGCCTTGCCGAAGCCGTAGCCCGGAGGGCCCTCGGCCATCACGGCGCAGTCACGCAGGCGGCCGTCAGGCTGGACGCCGCATTGCATGACCACCTGGCCGGTTTGACCCTCGCGGCGGGCCATGCCGGGGTAGACGCGGCCCACGTCGCCGGGCGAGGGCCGCTTGCGCCACTTCGGATTGACGAAGACCACGCCCGGCGTCGGCGCGGGACCCAGGGCCCGGGCGGGCGAGCCGGGCTGGCTCGGCGGCTGCGGCGCGACCGCGGCGGCGATCTGCTCGAGCGTGGGCGGGGTGAAGCGGAGAGGGATGGTGATCACTCCGCCCGCCGCCGGGCTGCCATCGGCCGTGGCCGGCTTCAGCCGGAACTTCGGCGCCAGCGCCAGCACCGCCAGTCCGAAGCCCTCGCCAGGGGGCGACTCACGCACGATGCGGCAGCCGCCGAGCGCGCCCCCGGCTTCCACCTGGCAGCGCATGGCCGCCTCGCCGCCGACGCGGCGCTCGAAGGCGGAGCGGGGATAGCTGAGCGCCACTTCGTCCTCGGTCGGCAGCGCCGCCCAGCTGGGCCTGGTGATCGTACGCGGCGCGGTTTGGGCAGAGGCGCCGGCCGGGAGCACCGCGAGGGCGGCCGCGGCGGCGAGGAGGCGCGGGAGGGGCGAGGACATGGCGATGCGACTGGCGGATGTGGATGGGCGTGCTGAGCGCTCCCGAGCCCGGGGTCAACGCGGCGGATTGCGGCAGGGTCAGCGGACCCAGCGCGCACCGGAGGGAACCCAGGCGCGGCCGTGCCAGGGCTCCTCGGGCGGCGGGGGAGGGGCGGATTGGGCGTGCACTTCGTGCACTTTGGAGGCGGGCTCCTCCGCGAAGGGGGCGGGCGCGGTCTCGGAGGGAAAGGCGCCAGAGGAAGAGTCCTCCGCCTCCCGCGCCTCCTCGGAAGCCTCGGCGTGAACACCCCCTTTCCCGACCTCTCCCCCATCCGCCAACGGGAGAGGAGAAGGGGCCGGGCCGGCGCATTCGGAGTGCACATCGTGCACTTTCGGCTCCTGGTCCGCGTCCAGCTGGTCGAGCGCCGCGTCCAGTTGGCCCAGCTCATCCGCCTCGCCGTCGTCGAGCATCCCGGCGTTCAGGCGCCGGCGGCCGCTGTTGGCGAGGCGGGTCAGCGACTCCATTTCCATGCGGATGAAGCGCTCGCGCGCCTCGCGCAGGGCCTCCAGCTCGGCCTGGACCTCTGGACTGCGGCCGAGTTCGGCGCGGGCCTCGGCGGCGCGGGCCTCGGCCTCCTCGGCCTGGGCTTGCCTGAGCTGGTCGCGGTGCAGGCGCAGCCAGCGGTGGGCCTCCAGCGCGTCGCCCTTGTTCTGCGCCCGGTTCATCGCGCGGCGGGAGACCTCGGCCTGCTCGCGCCAGGAGGGCATCGGCCCGGTGTCGGCGGCCGCTTCCTCCTCGAAGGAGGGGCGGTCGGGCTCGGGCTGGTCGGCGCGCCGCCAGCCTTCCTCGCGGGCGCGGGCCTTGAGGTTGGAGAGGCCGAGGCCGTGGCGCGCGCACACCTGCGGCGCGGACCAGCCGGAGAGGTAGTCCTCGCGCGCGGCGTCCCAGGTGTCCTCGGAGGCGCGGCGGTAGCGTTCGGGCGGAGGGGAGAAGGGGATGTCTTC
>DASVRA010000003.1:0-63941 GCA_036388855.1 Caulobacteraceae bacterium
CAACCCCCAGGCTCCGGGTAGCACCCAAGACGTGCGCCTGCCGGACGCTGGCCGAAAACGAACCGCGCGGGGCGTATCGGACCTGCCGAAACGGTTATTCCATTGCTCCGGGCAGCGCCCGGCGCCCCGCCGCCCTCCCGCCTCGCCGCAACGGCGGGGAAGGCACGGCGCGTGGGTGACGTGCCGGGTCTTTGACAAGGTGAATGAGGTTGGCGTGGCCGGACGCAGGTCGCGGCGCGGTGGGCGCCTCAGCCTCAGCCTCAGCCCTTCGGCCAGGCTTGGCTCACCTGGTAGATCGCCGGCATCAGCAACACCCCCATCAGGCAAGGGAAGATGAACAGGATCAGGGGGATGACCAGCTTGGCCGGGAGCGCCAGGGCCTTTTCCTCGGCGCGCAGCATGCGCTTGGCGCGCATGTCGTCGGAGAAGGCGGTCAGGGTGTCGCCGAGGCTGGTGCCCATCTCCTCGGCCTGGCGCAGCATGGTGGCGAATGAGCGGGATTCGTCGATGCCGAGGCGGTCGGCCAGCCGGCTCCAGGCTTCCTTGCGCGGCCTCCCGGCCCGCAATTCCAGGCTCAGCAGCTTCAGGTGTTCGGCGAGATTGGGATAGCGGCGGCCAAGTTCGCCGGTGATGCGGCTGACCGCGCCGTCGAGGCTGAGGCCCGCCTGGACCGAGGCGACCAGCAGGTCGAGCAGGTCCGGGAAGCCGTCGCGGTATTCGCGCTCCATCTTCGAGCGGCGCATGCGCACGATCTGGTCGGGGCCGAGCAGGGCCGCGAGCGCGAACATCGCCGCCAGCGCCGTCGCGCCCATGCCGCCGCCCTTGCTCATCGCCAGCGGCGTGACCACCAGCACCGCGACGATGGCCGCGGCCAGGGCCGCGGTCCGGGCCCCCAGGAACAGGGCCACCGCCTCGCGGTTGTAGAAACCCGCCTGGATCAGCTTGTGGCGCAGCGCCGAGACCTTCGAGGGATCCTTGATCGCGGCGCGGTCGCCGAGGCGCCGGACGCTTTCCTTCACCCCATCGAGCGCGCCCGCGGCGACGCCGCCGGGGGAGGCGGGGGCGTTGGGGTTCTCCAGCCGCGCGCGGCGCTTGGCCCCGCTTCGGGCCGAGCGCGCCCAGGCGAGCGCGCCGCCGCCCACGCCCACCGCGATCATGGCGGCCGCGAGGGCTGTGATCAGGAACTGGAGTTGCGAGGGCTCCATCGGCTCAGATCCTCAGGTCGATCATCTTGCGGATGATCACATTGCCGATCGCCATCCAGACGCCGAAGCACGCGAGGCCGATCTGAATTGGGCGGGCGTGGATCACGTCGCCGTAGAAGTGGGGGTTGACCAGGGTGACGATGGCCATGACCACGAACGGCACCGCGTTCAGGATCATCGCCGAGGCGCGCCCTTCCGAGGACGCGGCCTGGATCTTCAGCCGCATCTTGAACCGCGCACGCACGGTGGCGGCGTTGGTCTTGAGCAGACCGGTGAGGTTGCCGCCCGAGCGCTCCTGCAAGCGGATGGTGGCGGCGACTAGGTCGATGTCTGGGTGCCGGCAGCGGTCGGCGATGTTGCCGATCGCCTGCTCGAGCGTGGCGCCGAAGGAGATTTCGTCGGCGGCCATGCCGAACTCCGAGCCGATGGGGTCGGGCATCTCGCGCCCGACCAGCGCCACGGCGGTGGGCACGGGGTGGCCGGCTTCCAGGCTGCGGACGATGATCTCAAGCGCGTCGGGCAGCTGCTGGCCGAGCTGCTTGGCGCGCTTCTTGGCCTTCATCTTCAACCAGGTGAGGGGAACGAAGGCGGCCAGACCGAGACCCGCCAGCGGCGAGAGCCACCAGTTGCGGGTGAACATGAACAGCAGCGCCGCGACCGCGAAGCCCGCACCGCCGAACATCGCCGCCCACTTGCGCGGCCGATAGACCACGCCCGAGCGGATGATCAGGTCGCTGAGCCAGGCGAGGCGCCTGGAGCGGCCGCCGTTGTCCTGCAGCCCGCGCTGCTTGCGCAGCTCGACCACCAGTTCACCCAGCGTCTTGCCGCCCTGCTCGGCCACGGTCAGGCGGCGGTTGACCACGCGCTTGACCCGGCCCCGTCCGATCAGCCCCGCCACCGTCTGCGCCGCCATGAACGCGGCGGCGAAGACCAGCACCAGGATCACATGACTGGCGTTGAGCTCGGGCAGCTGCGGCATCAGAGCGCCCGGTGCGGGTCGTAGTTGGCGGTGTCGTAGCGGATGCCGCGCCGGATCATCTCGTCGTGGCACTTTGGCCGCAGGCCGGAGGCGCGGAACTCGCCCTGCACTGTGCCATCGGCGTCGGTGCCGGTGCGGTGGAAGGCGAAGATCTCCTGCATCTGCACGACGGAGCCTTCCATGCCGGTGATCTCGCTGACGCTGGTCAGGCGGCGCTTGCCGTCCGACAGGCGCATCACCTGCACGACCAGGCCGACAGCCGCGGCGATCTGGCCCCGCACCGAGTCCTGGCTGAGCTTCATGCCGCCCATGGCCACCATCTGCTCCAGGCGCGTGATGGCCTCGCGCGGGTTGTTGGCGTGGATGGTGGCCATCGAGCCTTCGTGGCCGGTGTTCATGGCCTGGAGCATGTCGAAGGCCTCTTCCGAGCGCACCTCGCCCAGGATCACCCGGTCGGGGCGCATGCGCAGCGCGTTCTTGACCAGTTCGCGCTGGCGGATCTCGCCCTTGCCCTCGATGTTAGGCGGCCGGGTCTCCATACGCACCACATGCGGCTGCTGCAGCTGCAGCTCGGCGGCGTCCTCGATAGTGATCAGGCGCTCCTTGTGGCTGATCGCGGCGGACAGCGCATTGAGCAGGGTGGTCTTGCCCGAGCCGGTGCCGCCGCTGATCACGGTCGAGACCCGCGCCTTAACCGCGCCTGCCATGAACTCGGCCACGCAGGCCGGCATGGCCCCGAACCCGACCAGCTTGTCGAGGTCGAACGGCTTCTTGGAAAACTTGCGGATCGACACCGCCGCGCCGTCGATGGCGATCGGCGAGATGGCGGCGTTGACCCGGCTGCCGTCGAGCAGACGGGCGTCGCAAAGCGGCTGGGACTCATCGATGCGTCGCCCGACCGTGGAGACGATGCGGTTGACGATGCGCAGCAGGTGGTCATTGTCGCGGAAGCGGACGGGGGTCAGCTCCAACTCGCCGCCGCGCTCGATGTACACCTGGAACGGGCCGTTGATCAGGATGTCGGCGATGGAGTCGTCTTTGAGCAGCGGCTCGATCGGCCCCAGCCCGACCATCTCGTCGAACACCGAGGCGCCGAGGTCGTCGAGTTCGCCCCCGTTCAACGCCAGCCGTTCGTCACGGGCGAAGTCGCCGACCAGCTTGCGCACCTGACGGCGCATCTCGGCCTCATCGAGCTTCTCCAGCTTTGACAGGTCGAGCTCGTCGATCAGTCGGCCGTGCAGCTTCAGCCGCACGTCGAGCAGGGCGTCGGTGGGCGGCGCGGGCGGCGGAGCCGGCGGTTCGGGTTCTGCGACAAGCGCGGCTTCCAGCAGATCGGCGCGGGGCTCGGGCTGGGCGGCAGGCGCTGAAGGGCGGCGGAAAGAGAAACGGCTCATTTCACGATCCTCAGCGACAGCCGCTCGTCGCGGGGTGCGGCGCCGCGCAACCGGGCGATCAACATTTCCACGTCCTTGACGATCTTCGACTTCGGCCGGTGGTGGCTGATCGCGCCGCCGAGGTTGACCGAGCAGGCGGCCGCCTCCCAATCGGAGGTGATGCCGCCGTCCACCTTGCGCTGCAGCGCCTTCTCCGCCTCAGCCACCGATGGCGCGGGGCCGAACATGCGCGATGCCAGGCGGTTGACCACGAGGCGGGCACGGCGGCCTTCGCCGAGCGCGTCCTCGATCTCCTCGGCCAGCGCGCGAGCGGACAGCAGGGCTGGAACGGTGAGTTCCGAAACCACGACCACCTCGTCCGAGCCGGACAGCACGTCGAGCGTCCAGGGCTGGCGCAGCCGCGGTAGATCGACCACGACCCAGTCGTAGGTTTCGCAGACCACCTCCATCAGCCGCAGCACGGCCTCGGGCGTCACCCGCGCGAAAGCCTCGGGATCACGCGGCGCGGCGAAGAGGTCGAAGCAGTCGTCGATCTTAACCGCGAAGGCGTCGAGCAGGGCGGCATCGATGCGGTCAGGCGCGCCGCCGGCTTCGGTTAGGTGCGTATTGCCCGAGACGCCGAGATAGGCTGCTGCGGCGCCGTCGGCCAGGTTCAGGTCGACCAGAGCCACGCGTTGACTCTTGCCGACGCCGTCAGCAAGCAGGGTGGCCGTCTCGATAGCGACGGTGGTCGCGCCCGCTCCGCCGGCGGCGGACAGGACGCTCCAGCAGTGGCTGGTCCGGGGCGGGGCCTGCGGCTCCAGGTTACCGAGCAGCGCGCTTGCGGCGCGCAACAGGTCGGCGGTGGCGACCGGCGACTCCAGCACGTCCGAGCGCTCCAGGCGGAACAGGGCGCGCACCAGTTGTGCGGGCAGATGGGCGCCGTGCAGCAGCACTGCGGGCTGGCGGGCCTGGCGCGCATAACCGTGGAGCAGCACCCCCAGGGCGGCCGGATCGGCGGCGTCGGCGTCGAGCAGCACCAGATCGGGCGCGCCAGGCGAGCTCGCGATCACCTGCAGGTCGGCGGGATCGATGGTTTCTAGCGCGGCGTCGGGGAAGGCCTGGGCGGCGGCCGAGGCCAGCGCCGGCCCAACAGCCAGGATGCGCCGGCGTTTCCAGTTGATGGCGGACATTGGCGCGGCCTCAGCTCGTCGGGGCTTTGCCGACGCCCGGCGCGCGCATCGGCTGGCGGCCCGCGATGCCGTTCAGGATCACGTCGATCGCGCTAGGCTCGTCGCCGTTGGCGAGCGGGTTCGGCAGCTTGCTCGGGTCTCTGGTGGGCGAGCTCAGGTGCGGGGTGACGATGATCACCAGCTCAGTCTCCTGCCGTTTCCAGCTGGCCGAGCGGAACAGGGCCCCCAGCACCGGCAGGTTCGACGCGCCGGGCACCTGGCTGATGTTGTTGATGTAGTCCTGCGAGAACAGACCGGCGATGGCGAAGCTCTCACCGTCCCTCAGCTCCACATTGGTCTGAGCCCGCCGCACGGTGAGCGAGGGCAGGTCGAACCCAGCCAGGCGTATCTTTTGGCGATTGTCGAGCTGGGAGACCTCGGGGGCCACCTTCAGCTGGATTTGGCCGCTGGCCTGGATCACTGGGGTGATGTTCAGCTTCACCCCGAATGGCTTGAATTCGATGGCTATCTGGCCGTTCTGCTGCGGGATCGGATAGGGGAACTCGCCCCCCGCCAGGAAGCTCGCCTCCTGCCCCGACATGGCGATCAAGTTGGGCTGGGCCAGCGTGCGCAGCACGCCCCGCTCCTCCAATGCCCGTATGCCGGCTTCCAGCGTCACCCCACCAAAGCCGGCGCCGACCGAGATCGCCGTCTGCGGCGCCTGTCCGCTGATCAGCCCCGTACCCGAGGCTAGGTGGAAGTTGTCGGCGCGAACGTTGAAGTTGAAGCCGACATCGCGCAGCGCCTGACGGCTGACTTCGATCATCCGCACCTCGACCTGCACCTGCTGGGCCGCGGCGACGTCGAGCTCCGACTGCACCGACTTCGGCGCGTAGCGCTCGGCGATGGCCATGGCGCGGGCGGCGGCGCCGTTGTTTGTGGCATGGCCGGTGAGCAGCACGCCTCCGGCGAAGTTGATCGCTTTGATCTGCTCGCCGGGCAGGGCGGCGCTGATGTCGGACTGGATCGAGTCGACATCATAGCCGACGCGCACGTCGATCACCTGCGCCAGGTGCTTCTGCCGGTCGTAGACCAGCAGGTTGGTGACGCCGAGCGCCTTGCCGCGAACGTAGAAGCTGCGGTCGGTGGTGGCGACCAGCTCCAGCGTCTCGGGCTGGGCCACCACGATCTGACCGACCGGATAGTCGAGGCGGAAGGCGGCGGACTTGTCCTTGGCCACCACGATGGTGGGGCTGGCGGGCTCGGGCTCCTGGCCCAGGGCCGGGGCCGCGGCGGCGCTGAAAGCGAGCGCGGCGGCGGCGAGGAGGGCGGTCGTGCGGGACATCGGAATTCCTCTCGGACCGGGCTCAGTTGACCGGAATGCTGACGGTGTTCTTGGCGTCGCCGTGGGTGATCACCACGGTCGCCTGGAACGGCGGCGGAGGGAGCGGCCGCTCACGCGGCGCGGCGCTGCGTCGGGCCGGAGCCCGAGCCGCCTTGGGCGCGGAAGCCGGGACCGAGGACAGGTCGCTGATCACCAGCGGCCGCACCGGCTCGATGTCGGCGGCGCCGAGGCTGCGCAGCGCCAGCGACAGGTTGCCGGCCTGCGCGGCCAGCGCCAGCTTCTCGGCCGACTTCACGTCGACCTCCATCGTGGCGGTCTTGGCCACCGAGGCCTTGGTGGAGTTGGGGTCGACGTTCAGGTCCATGCCCAGCACGCGGACGTTCTGGAGCACCACGTCGGTGATGAACTTGTGCGCCTCGGCGCCGTCCGCGCCGGTGGTGCGCACCTCGCGGGTCAGCACCACGTCCACGCGGTCGCCGGGCAGGATGTGGCCGCCGCCGCCGGCGACTTCGCTGACGCCGATGGTGAAGGCGCGCATTCCGGGCGTGATCATGGTGGCCAGCGTCGGGCGCGCGCCCGATCCGGACAGCTTCACCCGCAGCACCGGCTCCTTCGGCTGCATGGACATCAGCGCGATCGGCGCCCCGCCCTGCTGACCGAGAATTTGGCTGATCGCGGTGAAGGAGCCGTCCGGCGCCGCCCCTTTTGGATATTGGGCGACGGCCAGGTGCTTGGCCTCCAGCTTTCCCCCGTAGGGGATGGCCTGGGCGGCCACGACCACCGGCACGGTGGCGACCGGCGTGGCCGCCTGCGCCTTGGAGCCGCCTTGCGACGGCAGCCAGACCCGCGCGACCACCAGCGCCAGGAGCCCCAGCAGCGCTGACGCGCCAAGGCTGAGCATCGTTCCCATGCGCATCTGAAAAACCCCCGACCAATGTTCTTGGCGCGGCATTTGCTGCCGTCTGGGGCTAATGTGCCATTCCAGCTCTTGAACTGAGCTTAATCGACAGGGTGAACGGAATTAAACTATTCCGATCGAAGGGGGTTAAGCTCTTCTACTTGAGTATTACCGGGAAGTTCTTCTAAGGCTGGCGCCTAAACGCGGCCAGCCTAGCCTCTCCAGAACCCTACCAGCCGCTTGGTCTCCTCGAGCACGGGCTCGGCAATGGCGCGAGCGCGCTCGGCGCCGGCGGCGAGCACCCGGTCGATCTCGGCCGGATCGGCCATCAGCCGGCGCATCCGTTCGGTGACGGGCGCAAGCGAAGCCACCGCCAGATCGGCCAGCGCCGGCTTGAACGCGCCGAAGCCCTGGCCGCCGAACTGGCGCAGCACCTCTTCGTCGCTGATCCCGGCCAAGGCGCCGTAGATGCCGACGAGGTTGCGGGCCTCGGCTCGCCCCTCCAGCCCCTCGACCGTTTCCGGCAACGGCTCGGGGTCGGTCTTGGCGCGTCGGATCTTCAGGGCGATGGCGCCCGACTCGTCGAGCAGGTTGATGCGCGACTGGTCCGATGGATCCGACTTGGACATCTTCGCCGAGCCGTCCCGCAGAGACATGATCCGCGCCCCCGGCCCCTGGATCATCGGCTCGGTCAGCGGGAAGAAGCCTGGAGCGCCGAAGTCGTTGTTGAACTTCTGTGCAATGTCGCGGGTCAGCTCCAGGTGCTGCTTCTGGTCTTCGCCGACCGGCACATGGGTGGCCTTGTAGACCAGGATGTCGGCCGCCTGGAGTACCGGATACGTGTAGAGCCCGACCGAGGCCCGCTCCTTGTGCTTGCCCGACTTCTCCTTGAACTGGGTCATCCGGTCGAGCCAGCCCAGCCGGGCTGTGCACTGGAAGATCCAGGCGAGTTCGGCGTGCGCCCGCACCGCCGACTGCGGGAAGATGACGGCGACCTCCGGGTCCACCCCGGCGGCGATGTAGGCGGCGGCGATCTCGCGCGTCTGGGCCGCCAGCAGCGCCGGATCCTGCCAGACCGTGATGGCGTGCAAATCCACCACGCAGAAGAAGCAGGGGTATTGATGCTGGAGGGCGACGAACTTCTTCAAGGCGCCGAGGTAGTTGCCGAGGTGCAGCGCGCCCGAGGGCTGCACGCCTGAAAGCACCCGCTCGGGGCCTTCATATTTCGGCTGCGGCTGGTCGGTCATGGCGGGCGCGCTTAGCCGGTCCCAAGCTTGGGGAAAAGCATCACGGCTCAAAGCTCCCGCCGCCGCCGCCGCCGGGTTCGCGCCTCAGGGCGGCCCGCAGTTCGGCGCGGGTGACGGCTCTGAAGGCCAGCACGGCGATGGTGTAGGTCAAAAGCCCGGCGACGGTGACGACCAGCACCGCCACCTCCTTGCGCCAGAGAAGCTGGGACAGGCGCTCGTAGTTGGCCGCGCACGCCCAGAGGAGCGCCGCCATCAACGCAGTCGCCGCGCCCATGCGCAGCAGCCGTTTGGCGACCGCGCCTTGGAGCCTGTAGACGCCCTCACGGCGCAGCGTGCCCGAGAGCAGCAGCACGTTGACCCAGGCGGCGAGGCTGGTGGCGACCGCGAGGCCGACGACCCCGTCCATGCCTAGCCGGTCCAGGCCGAAGTAGAGCGAGGCCCCCAGCACCACGTTCACCGCCACCGAAATCATGGCGAAGTGCATCGGCCGGCGCATGTCCTGGCGCGCGAAGTAGGGCGGGGTGAACACCTTGGCCAGGACGAAGGCGGGTATGCCCCAGGCGAAGTGGCGCAGCACGTCGGCCGTTCGCGCCGCGTCCCCGTGGGTGAAGGCGCCGCGCGTCACCGTCGCGTCGATGACGAAATAGGGCATCACGAACAGTGCGGCGGCGGCGGGCAGGGTGAAGGCCATGGCCAGGGCCACGCCGTCATCCAGGGTGGCGTTTGCGCCTGCCTCGTCGCCGCTGACGAAGGATCGGGTCAGGCGCGGCACCAGGGCAAGGCCGATGGCCACGCCGACAAGGCCCAGCGGCAGCTGGTAGAGCCGGTCGGCGTTGTAGAGCACCGAGCGGGCGCCGGCGTCCGATCCGGTCAGCACCTGGCTGACCAACGAGTTGATCTGCATCGCCCCGCCGGCCACTGCGCCCGGCACCGCCAGCACCACCACCCGTCGCACCACCGCCGACAGCTGCGGCCAGCCGATGCGCAGCCGCACGCCCAGCCTTTGCACGCCCCACCACAGGAGCCCCGCCTGCAGCAGGCCGGCCACGGCCACCGCGGCGGAGGTGGCGAGCAGCGCACGCTCTCGCTCCTCGATCAGCACCAGCGGCACGAGGGTGCAGACGTTGAGCAGGGCGGGAACCGCGGCCGAGAGCGCGAAGCGGCCCGCGGTGTTGAGCACGCCCGACAGCAGCGAGGCCACCGCCATGCAGGCGAGGTAGGGCATGGCCAGTTGAGTGGCGATGGTCGCCAGCCGCAGCACGTCGGGCTTGTCGCGGTAGGCCGAGAGCAGCCACGGCATCAGCAGCGGCATCAGGAGCTGGACGACGATCACGAAAGCGGCGACCACGAACAGCAGGAAGGAGAGCGACTGCGATGCGGTGTCAGCGGCGGCGGCCTCGCCGTCCTCGGTGCGGACGCGGCCGTAAACCGGCACGAAGGCCTGGGCGAAGGCCCCCTCGGCGAACAGGCGGCGGAACAGGTTGGGCGCCATCAGGGCGGTGGCGAAGGCGTCCATCAGCGGCCCCTGGCCGAATCGGTTGGCCAGCGCCAGGTCGCGGGCGAAGCCGAGCACGCGGCTCCCCAGCGTCAGGGCCGCCTGGACCAGGGTGTTGCGCGCGAGGCTCATGGGGCGAGCGCTAAGGTGCGCCGGGCAAGGTTGGCAAGCGGCGCCGGGAAGTCGACCTTGGTCAGCCGGGCGATTGGCCTGGATAATTGTAGGGGTCGGGGAGGGCGCCCTGGGGCTGGGGCGCGTTGGGGTCGGGTGGGGCGCCCTGGATGGGAGCGGAGCGAGGCGGCGGGACGTCGCCGCGTTGCCAGTTGCTCTGCCAGTTGCGCTGCTCCTCCGCGGACTGCGGGCCTTGGGGATCGGCCGCGGGCGCGGCTTCGGCCCGGGCGCGGGCGGCGGCGGCGCGGGCCTCGGTCTGGTCCGTGCTTGCCTGGGGCGCCTCGCCGAACATCGGAGGCGGGACGGTCAGGTCGTCCTGGTGACCGCAGGCGGCCAGGCAGGCGCCCCCAACCAACAGGCTCAGGGTCAGGAGGCGGGCGGGCATGGCTGGGCTCCAAGCTGTGCGGGGTCAACGGCTCAGTGGGCCAGTTGGTTCGCCGGGCCAAGCCGCCCCCAGGCTTGCCGCAAGCGTTCACCGCCCCTATCGCGGCGGCCATGGAGATCGCCGCATGACCAGCCAAGACCAGCCCTCCGGCCCCGACCGGTCCAGCCGCAAGCTGGTCTGGCTGATGCTAACCGCGGCCACCGTCGCTGTGATGGCTACGATTGCCACGCTGCTGTTCGCCCAGCCCGGCGAGGCGCGAGGGCTGCAGCCGCTGGCGCGCGGCGCGATGGCCAAGCTGAAGGTGGCCGAGCCGCCGCGCCCGGCGCCCGCGGCGACGTTCACCGGCCCGCGCGGCGAGCGCACCAGCCTCGCCCGGTTCCGCGGCAAGGTCGCCGTGGTGAACTTCTGGGCCACCTGGTGCGCGCCGTGCGTGAAGGAGATGCCCACGCTGGCGAGGCTCCAGGCCGACTACGCCCGCCAGCCATTGGCGGTCGTGCCGATCAGCCTGGACAGCGAGAGCGCCAATCCCAAGGCGCGCGCGTTCATCGCCAAGCACCGGCCGCTGCAGTATTACGCGGCCCCGTTGAGCATGGCGTTTTCAATGAAGCCGCCGGCGCCGGGGCTGCCGACCACCCTGATCCTCGACAAGCAGGGGCGCGAGCGGGCGCGGCTGTCGTCCGACGCCGACTGGTCGAGCCCCGCCGCGCGCGCGGTGATCGACCAGCTGCTGCGCGAGGGCTGACGGCGGCCCCGGCGCGTTGACTTCCGAGCGCCTCATCGTATATGTCGCCGCTTCCGCCCGCGGGTCCGCTCGCGGGCGTTGGCATTTATGGCGGACGGCCCTTCGCGCAGCGCGCGGGTCCCGCACCCAAGTCAAGGACGCGCTCTCATGTTCGCGGTGATCAGGACCGGCGGCAAGCAATACCGGGTCAGCCCCGGCGACCTTCTGGTCGTGGAGAAGCTCGACGGCGATCCGGGCGCCGAGCTCAGCTTCGACCAGGTGCTGATGATGGGCGAGGGCGAGCAGATCACCGTCGGCGCCCCGGCCGTGGCCGGCGCCCTGGTGCGCGCCACCCTGGTGGAAACCCGCAAGGGCGAGAAGATCAAGGTCTTCAAGAAAATCCGCCGTCAGGGCTACCGCCGCACCCAAGGTCACCGCCAGTGGGAGTCGGTGCTGCGCGTCACCGGCATCGAAGGCTCCGGCCAGTCCGCCCGGTGGGACGGAGAGGTGAACCTGACGCCGCGCTCGGTGCTGACCGCCCGGGCCCGCGGCATGAAGGCCGAATTCGGCACGCCTGCCGCGTCGGCCGCACCCGCCGTTGAAGCCGCTCCCGTGACGGAGCCGAAGGCTCCGGCGCGCAAAAAGGCTGCCAAGCCCGCCGCCGAGGCGCCGATGGACGGCGCGCTGGTCGAGCAGCCGATCTCCGAAACGCCCGCCGAGGCGCCGCAGACCATCGCCAACCCGCAAGCCCAGGCCGGCGAAGGAGCGCAGGCCGGAACCGAAACCGCCGAGGCCGCGCCGAAGAAGCCGCGCGCCAAGAAGGCCAAGCCCGCCGCCGACGAAGGCGGCGAGGGCTGAACCGCAGACAGGACCTGAGAGAATGGCACACAAGAAATCCGGCGGCTCCTCGCGCAACGGCCGCGACTCGGCCGGCCAGCGCCTCGGCGTGAAGAAGTTCGGCGGCGAGGCGGTCCTGGCCGGCAACATCCTGGTGCGCCAGCGCGGGACGAAGTTCCATGCGGGCGCCAACGTCGGCATCGGCCGCGACCACACCCTGTTCGCGCTGGTGGACGGCAAGGTCGGCTTCGTCTCCGGCAAGAACGACCGCAAGGCCGTCACCGTGATCGCGGCGGACGAGCCCGCTGAAGCCTAAGGCCCCGGGGCCGAGTTCGCCCCGATGAAGTTCCTCGACCAGGCCAAGGTCTACATCCGCTCGGGCGACGGCGGCGGGGGCGCGGTGTCGTTCCGGCGCGAGAAGTTCATCCCCTACGGCGGCCCCGACGGCGGCGACGGCGGCAAGGGCGGCGACGTCTGGGTCGAGGCGGTCGACGGCCTGAACACCCTGATCGACTATCGCTACAAACAGCACTTCAAGGCCGCCACCGGCACGCACGGCATGGGCAAGAACCGTCACGGCGCGAACGCGCAGGACGTGGTGCTGAAGGTCCCCGTCGGCACCCAGGTGCTGGAGGAGGACAACGAGACGCTGCTCGCCGACCTCGATCGGCTGGGCGCGCGGGTGCTGCTGGCCAAGGGCGGCAACGGCGGCTTCGGCAACGCCCGGTTCAAGGGCCCGGTGAACCAGGCCCCCAAGTTCGCCCTGCCCGGGCAGGATGGCGAGGAGCGCTGGATCTGGCTGCGGCTCAAGCTGATCGCCGACGTGGGGCTGGTGGGTCTGCCCAACGCCGGCAAGTCCACCTTGCTGGCCGCGACCAGCGCCGCCACGCCCAAGATCGCGGATTACCCGTTCACGACGCTGACGCCCAACCTCGGCGTGGTCGAACTCTCCGGCAACGAGCGGCTGGTGATGGCTGACATTCCCGGCCTGATCGAGGGCGCCTCGGAGGGCGCCGGGATCGGCACGCGCTTTCTCGGCCACATCGAGCGCACCGCGGTGCTGATCCACATGGTGGACGGGACCCAGGACGATCCGGCCGCCGCCTATCGCACCGTGCGGGAGGAGCTGGAGGCCTACGGGGCGGGGCTGGCCGAGAAGCCCGAGCTGGTCGCCCTGAACAAGGCCGACGCCCTGGACGAGGAGACCAGGGCGGCGCGGGGGGCCGAACTGGAAGCCGCGGCCGGCAAGCGGCCGTTCGTCGTTTCCGGCGTATCGGGCGAAGGCGTGGCCGCCCTGCTGCGCGTGGCCTTCAGGGAGGCGCAGGCGCGCCGGGGCGGCGCAGCCGCGCAACCGGACGCCGCAAGCGCCGCAGCCGCCGGCTGGACGCCGGAACTCGGCTGAGGCTGTTCGCGGCGCAGCCTGTTCCCTACCCCCACGCGGCCGAGATGGCCGCACTTCCCCACCCCAAGCGCTACGCGCTCTTCCCTCCCTATGAAGGGGAGGGGGAGACGGGGGATGTCAGCAATTCGGCTGGGCGAGCACTTCCCGCGCTCGCTGCGCGTCGACCCGGACTTGGGCGGCCATGGCGTCCAGTGAGTCGAACTTCGCGTCGGGGCGGAGGAAGTCCATAAGTTCGACCTCAATGGTTCGGCCGTAGAGATCCTCGTCGAAGTCGAAGATCCAGACCTCTAGCCGCTCGTCGGCGGGGCCGATGGTTTCGGCGCTCCCTAGGTAAGCGACGGCGGGGAGGCGGCGGCCGTCGGGCAGGCGGGCGTAGGCGGCGTAGATGCCGGGGCGGGGGCGGGCATAGTCGCCCAGCTGCAGGTTAGCGGTGGGGAAGCCCAGGGGGCGGCCGAGGCCGCGGCCCTTGCGGACGACGCCTTCGATGGCGAAGGGGCGGCCGAGGACGCGGGCGGCGTGACGCGGGTCGCCTTCGGCAAGGGCGGCGCGGGCGGCGGTGGAGGAGAGCTTGGCGCCGGCTTCACCCTCCACAGGCTGAACCACGGTGATGTCGAAGCCGAGGCGTTCGCCCTCGCGGCAAAGCTGGGCGGCGTCGCCGTGGCGGCCCTGCCCGTAGGTGAAGTCGAAGCCGACGGCGACGTGGCGCACGCCCAGGCCCTGGGCCAGCACCTCGCGGGCGAACGATTCAGCCGGCATGCGGGCGAGTCCAGCGTCGAAGGGGAGCAGGTAGAGGAGGTCCACGCCGGCGGCGTCGAGGCGGCGATCACGCTGCGCGGGGCCGGTCAGGCGAAAGGGCGGTGCGGCGGGCGTGAAGAAGCGGCGCGGGTGGGGTTCGAAGCTGACCACTCCGAGCTGTGCGCCTAACCGCCGGGCCCCGGCGGCGGCGGCCTCGATCACGGCCCGGTGGCCCCGGTGCACGCCATCGAAGGCGCCCATGGCCACCGCGGCGCCGCGGTCAGTCGGCGGGAGGCCGCGCCAGCCCTGGACGGTGCGCAGGGTCAAGCGCCGTTCCGGCGCGGGGCGATCACCACCGCCTCGCCATCGACCGCGACCTTGCCGCCCACCAGGCAGACGGTGGAGAGGGTGACCTTGGCGCGCTTGTCGTCGACGTGGGCGACGACCACGCGGGTGGTGAGTTCGTCGCCGATGCGCACGGGGCGTTTGAAGTTCATCGTCTGGGAGACGTAGATCGCGCCGGGGCCGGGCAACCGGGTGCCGAGAATCGCGGACACGTAGGCGCCGGCGAGCATGCCGTGGGCGACGCGGCCCTTGAAGGCGGTGGTGGCGGCGAAGGCCTCGTCCAGGTGCAGGGGGTTGTCGTCGCCTGAGACGGCGGAGAAGTCGCGGATGTCGGTTTCGGTGACGGTGTGGCGGGTTTCCGCCTGGTCGCCGACATTGAGGTCTTCCAGGTACTTGCCGCGCACGGGCGCTCCTTTGGTGGTGGGCGCGGCCGTTCTAGCGCGCGACTCGAAGGGTCACCAACGCAGTTCGCCGGTGGCGTAGCGGGCGTGGGCGCCCGCCAGGGCCAGCAGCCGTTCGATGCGCGCCGGATCAAGGCCGCCCGAGCCGTCGCGCAGCTCCCGCGCATGAATGCCGGCGACGATGAACAGCAGGTCGAAACCCTGGCCGTTCGCCCCAAGCACGTCGGTCGGGATTCCGTCGCCAACGGCCAGGATCTCCGACGCCGCCGGCGTCCGTCCCAGCGTCGCGGTGAGTTCGCGGCAGGCGAGTTCGTAAATCGGCGCATGGGGCTTGCCGGCCATCAGCACCTTGCCGCCCATGGCCTCGTAGACATCGGCCAGGGCCCCGGCGCAGGGGATCATCTGCCTGCCACGCTGCACCACCCGGTCGGGGTTGGCGCAGACCATCTCCAGCCCCCCCGCCAGCGCGCGCTGGAACAGCGGCCGGTAGTCCTCGGGCGTGTCGGCTTCGTCGTCGTAGAGCCCGGTGCACGAAATCACCGCCGCCGCCCCGGGGTCTTCCACGAACTCCAGCTGCAGGCCTTCATAGAAGGGCGCGTCGCGCGGCGGCCCCACCGCCAGCACCGGCCCGGGCGCGCGCGTCTTCAGCAGTTCGCGCGTGGCGTCGCCCGAGGTGGCCACCGCGTCCCAGGCCGTGTCGGGCACCCCCAGTTCGCGCATCTGCTCGGTGAAGCTCGCGCGCGGGCGGGGCGAGTTGGACAGCAGGACGACCGCGCCGCCGTCTTGCCGATACCGCGCCAGCGCCGCGCAGGCCGGCTCGAACGCGCGGCGGCCGTTGTGGACCACGCCCCAGACATCGCAGATCAGCGCCGGATACCGTGGCGCAAGCTCCGAAAGACCTTTGACGAGGACGGGGGTGGGCACGGGCGGACGCCGCGCCTCAGCGCGTCGGCGTGGGCGGGTCCTGGGTGTAGTCGTAGAAGCCGCGGCCGGTCTTTTTGCCGAGCCAGCCGGCCTCGACGTATTTCACCAGCAGCGGGCAGGGGCGGTACTTGGAGTCCGACAGGCCCTCGTAGAGGACGTTGATGATCGAGTGGACGGTGTCCAGCCCGATGAAGTCGGCGAGCTCCAGCGGGCCCATCGGGTGGTTGAGGCCGAGCTTCATGCCGGTGTCGATGTCCTCGACCGAGCCCACGCCCTCGTAGAGCGCGAAGATCGCCTCGTTCAGCATCGGCATCAGGATGCGGTTGACGATGAAGGCCGGGTAGTCCTCCGACTGGGCCACGGTCTTGCCGAGGGAATCGGCGAAGGCCATGGCGGCCGCCAGGGTCTCCTTGCTGGTGGCGATGCCGGGAATGATCTCGATCAGCTTCATCAGCGGCACGGGATTCATGAAGTGCAGGCCGACGAACAGCTCGGGCCGGTCGGTGACCGAAGCCAGGCGGGTGATCGAGATTGAGGAAGTGTTGGACGCCAGGATCGCGCCCGGCTTGGCGTGGGGCGTGACGGCGCGGAAGATCGACTTCTTGATCTCCTCGTTTTCGGTGGCGGCCTCGATCACCAGGTCGCACCGCCCGACCATCTGCAGCTCCGGCGCGGGCTCCACGCGGCCGAGCGCGGCGTCCATGCCCGCCTGGTCCACGACGCCCTTGGCCACCTGCCGCCCCAGGTTCTTGCGGATCGCGGCCAGCCCGGCGTCGATGCGCTCGCGCGCCACGTCGTGCAGCAGCACCCGGTAGCCGTTCAACGCCGCCACATGGGCTATCCCTGCGCCCATCTGCCCGGCGCCGATCACGCCGACGGATTCAATTGTCATGGGTGCTTGTGTCCTGGGTTGGGGCCGCTCATCGCGCCGGGCCGTCCAGCGCTTCCATCAGCTGCGGCACGGCGGTCTTGTAGTCGGCGACCAGGCCGTAGTCTGCGACCTGGAAGATCGGCGCGTCGGCGTCCTTGTTGATGGCGACGATGGTCTTTGAGTCCTTCATCCCGGCCAAGTGCTGGATGGCGCCGGAAATGCCGATGGCGATGTAGAGGTCCGGCGCCACCACCTTGCCGGTCTGGCCGACCTGATAGTCGTTGGGGGCGTAGCCGGCGTCCACGGCCGCGCGGCTGGCCCCGACGGCGGCGCCGAGCTTGTCGGCGAGCGGTTCGATCACGCGGTGGAATTCGTCGGCCGAGCCCATGGCGCGGCCGCCGGAGACCACGATCTTGGCGGCGCCCAGTTCCGGCCGCTCCGTCTTGACGACCTCTTCGCCGAGGAAGCGCGCCTTGCCAGGGTCTTGCCCGCCGGAGACGGTTTCGATCGGCGCCGAGCCGCCTTCGGGCGCGGCCTTGAACACCGTGGGGCGCACGGTGATCACCTTCCTGGCGTCAGAGGTCTTCACCGTCTCCAGCGCGTTGCCGGCGTAGATCGGGCGCACGAAGGTCGAGGCGTCGACCACCTCGACGATGTCGGAGATCGGAGCCACGTCCAGGTGCGCGGCGATGCGCGGGGCGAAGTTCTTGCCGGAAGACGACGACGGCGCCAGCAGGGCCTCGTAGCCCTCCATCAGCGGCACGACCGCCGCCTCAACCGCCTCGGCCACCATCTTGCCGAGCGCGGGGCTCTCGGCCAGCAGCACCTTGCGAACGCCAGAGATGCGAGCGGCGGCCTCGGCGGCGGCGCGGGCGTTCTGGCCCAGCACCAGGATGTCGATGTCGGGTGACAGGGCCTTCGCGGCGGTCACGGTCTTGTGGGTGGTGTCGCGGACGCTCGTGTTGTCGTGGTCGGCGACGATCAGCACGGCCATCAGAGCACTCCCGCTTCGTTCTTCAGCTTCATCACTAGGTCGGCGGCGTTTTCGACCTTGATCCCGGCCTGGCGCTTGGGCGGCTCGGCCACCTTCACCACCGTCAGCCGCGGCGCCACGTCCACGCCGTAGTCCGCCGGCGTCTTCTGCTCCAGCGGCTTGGCCCGCGCCTTCATGATGTTGGGCAGCGAGGCGTAGCGCGGCTCGTTCAGGCGCAGGTCGGCGGTGACGATCGCCGGCAGGTCCACCTCCAGCGTCTGCAGCCCCCCGTCCACTTCGCGAGTCACCCGCGCCTTGTCCCCCTCCACCTCGATCCTGGAGGCGAAGGTCGCCTGCGGCCAGCCGAGCAGGGCGGCCAGCATCTGGCCGGTGGCGTTGTTGTCGCCGTCGATCGCCTGCTTGCCCATCAGCACCAGCCCCGGCTGCTGCTCCTCCACAATCGCCTTGAGCAGCTTGGCGGCGTTCAGCGGCTCCAGCGCGTCGGGATCGGTAATTACCAGGATCGCCCGGTCGGCGCCCATGGCCAGGGCGGTGCGCAGGGTCTCCTGGCTCTGCTGCACGCCCATGGAGATGGCGACGATTTCAGTAACGACGCCCTTCTCCTTCAGCCGCACGGCCTCCTCGACGGCGATCTCGTCGAAGGGGTTCATGCTCATCTTGACGTTGGCGAGGTCGACGCCCGTGCCGTCGGGCTTCACCCGCACCTTGACGTTATAGTCGATCACCCGCTTGACGGTGACGAGGACCTTCATCGGCCGCTTTCCCGCTGTTTGCTGCGGCGCGACATCTGCCGCCCGCCCCCGCTCAAGTCAACGCGAGCGCCAGCTTGAACGCCCGGGGGCGCGGCCCCATACCCCAGCTCGCATGAGCGACCTCATTAACCGGATCATGATCGGTTTCCTGGCGGCCTTCGCCGCCGCCTGTGTGGGCATCATCGTCTACCAGGTGTTCTGGGCCGCTCCGGCGGCGCGCTGCGAGAAGTCCGGAGGCTGGTGGGATCCCGGCCGGCGCGAATGCGGCAAGGTCATCTACATCCCCGAAATCACGGGCCGCTATGTGGACGCCGCGGGACGCGAGCGCCGGGTTCGGATGCCGACGCAAGAGCAGTTGGCGCGGGAGCGGGCGGGAAGCCGCGGGCCCGCGCCCACGGAGAGCCGCTAAGCGGTGCGACGGAGCGCCTCGCCGATCTCCTCCACCGCCGCTTCCGTGGTGGCCCAAGAGCACATGAAGCGGACCGTGCCGTCGGTAAAGCGGTAGACGAACCAGCCTTCGGCGAGCAGGCGCCGGTAGGCCTCCTCAGGGATGTCGGCGAAGACGGCGTTGGTTTGGACGGGGTGGCGGACGGGCCAGGGCATCAAGGCCTCCAGCCGCTTGGCCATGGCGTTGGCGTGGGCGGCGCGGTCCAGCCAGGCGCCGCTCTCCAGCATCCCAATCCAGGGAGCGGAGAGGAAGCGGCCCTTGGAGGGCAGCTGGCCGGCCTGCTTCAGCCGCGCGTCGAACCGGCGGCCGAGCGCCTTGTCGAACAGCACCACCGCCTCGGTGGGCGGCATGCCGGCCTTTGTTCCCCCGATGACCAGGATGTCGATGCCGAGGCCCTTCAGCGCCTTCAGATCGAAGCCGGCGGCGGCCGCATTGGCGAGGCGGGCGCCGTCGAGATGCACCGGCAGCCCCTTCGCCTTGGCTTTCGCGGACAGGGCGCCGATCTCACCGACTGAATAGACGGCGCCGTATTCGGTGGCGTTGGTGAGCGAGAGCGCCGCCGGTGATTGATTGTAAGAGACTTCTGGCGCCCCAAGGGCGCTCGCCAGCGCCGCCTGGCTAATTTTTCCGGAGGGGCCGGGCAGCCCTGTCAGCCCAAGCCCATGACCAAAAAACCCCGGCGCGCCGGTCTCGTCCGTGCGGACGTGCGCATGCTCGTGAGTCAGCACCGCCTCGAACGAACGGCAAAGCGCCTGCAGGGCGATGCCGTTGGACGCCGTCCCCGAGCCGGTGAACCGCACGTCGGCGTCACAGTCGAGCAGAGCCCGCACCAGATCCGCCGCCCGCAAGCTGACCGTGTCCGCGCCGTAGCTCGCGGTGAACCCAGCGTTGGCGCGAACCATGGCGTCGACGGCCTCGGGCGCCGCTCCGGCGGTGTTGTCGGATGTGAAATCGTGACGGGTCAATGGGATACTCGATCGAGACTCAGACGAGGGCGTCGTCGCGGCTGATCAGTTCGGCGAACTTGCCGAGGTCGATGTTGCCGCCGCTGACGATGGCCACGATCGGCCCATTGCCGGCTTTTCCGGTCAGGCCTGCGGCCAGCGGCAGGGACCCGGCGCCCTCGGCTATGACGCGGGCTTTCTCCGCCATCAGCCGCATGGCGCGTCGCGTCTCCTCCAGAGTGACGACGATGGCCCCGTCCACCACCGGGCGCATCCGCTCCCACATGCGCGGGAAGACGCTGTGGCCGCCGGCGCCGTCGACGAACGAGTGCTCCCAGGCGTCGAATTTCAGCGGCGTTTCCTCCGCCAGCGAAAGTGCGAAGGGCGCGGCCGTCTCCGGTTCCGCGCTCCATATCCTGACCTCGGGTCGAAGCGCCCTCATGGCGCTGCCGACGGCCGTCACCAGCCCGCCGCCGCCGACGCCGGCGATCACGACGGCGGTATCGGGCGCGTCCTCCAAGATTTCCAGACCCATGGTGGCATGCCCGGCAATGAAGTTGTGGTCGTCGAACGGGTGAATGAACGTGCCCTCGGCGCCCGGATAGGCTCGCCGCTCGAGCGCCTCCCACGCCACCTCGTAAGGCACGGGGATGAGTTTCGCGCCCAACGCGGCCATTCGCTCTTTCTTGGTCCGGGGCGCGGTCTCGATCATCACCACGCAGCAGGGCACGCCCGCCTGCCGGGCGGCATAGGCCACGCCCTGGCCGGCATTCCCCGCACTGATCGTCCATACGCCCCGCTTACGCTCCACTTCGCTCAGCATCGCGACCGCGTTGACCGCCCCGCGCAGCTTGTAGGAATTGGTGGGCTGCAGGTTCTCCAGCTTGAGGCGGATGTCGGGACAGCCAGGCCCGAGGTCGAGGCGAACCAGCGGCGTGCGCAAAACCGTACCCGCGATCCGCTCCCTGGCCGCTTCCATCTCGGCGAGCGTCACCGGGCGAACATCTTCAAGCGGTACGAGCATCAGACGCCTTTCCTGGCTCGAGCAGAACCAAGCCGGCGGTGTTGTCGGAGGCGAAGTCGTAGCGGGCCATCGGCGGCTCCTAGCGCCGCGGACGCGCCCGCGTCGAGCCTTGGCCCGACGCGAGAGCCCCGCGCCTGGGGACGCGGGGCTCCGGTACGCGCTCTTCACGATCAGCGGCGGTCGTAGTAGGTGCTGGGCTGGCTGTAGAGCCGCTCCAGCGCCCGGGCTGCCTCCTCGCCCACATCCAGGCCGCGGCAGGCGTCCTCTTCCCAGGCGTCGCAGTTGTCCCAGCCGCCCTCGTCATAGAGGTCGAGCGCGCGCTGGTAATAGCTCGCGGCCGCCTCGGGCAGGACCAGGCCTTCGGCGGCGAGGCCCAGGAGGAAGTAGCCGAGGTCGCTTTCGCAGCCGCTGTCGATCACCACGCCCGCAAGTTCGTTCCAGTCCTCGTCGGCCCAGGCCTGGTCGACGTAGTCGCGCCAGTCGTTGCTGCCGTAGAAGTCCTCGCAGCCGCCGCCGGAGCTGTCGCCGATCTGCAGCTCGCCGGTCAGGAATTCCTGAGGCAGGCGCGGGTCGATCGCGGGCAGGTCTTGGTCTCCATAGCCGTAGTCGGGGCCGTAGCTCAGGCCGCCTTCGTAGAAGAGGCCGTAGCGGGTGTTGGCCACCTCATAGGTGCCGAGGTTGACCAGCACCGCGTCGGGACCGAAGCGGACCCAGCGGTAGCCGAGCGGAGGCGAGGCCAGGCCGTAGCTGGAGTAGTTGTTGAGGAAGTAGGAGGCGAGCAGGAGCGCGGCGGGGAACCGCTGGCCGCGCCGGAACACCCTGTAGCGGTAGCCGCCGAGATAGCGGTAGGGCGCCGCGCGCACGATCCGATAGGTCCGCCGGCCGAGGCGGTAGCTGCGCGATTGCTGGGCCTGCGCCCGGGCGCGGGCGCCCCGTCGCAGTTCGCGCGAGCGCTGCTGGTCGAAGCGCCGGTCGCGCTCGGCCCGCCGTTCGGAGGCGCGGCGGTCGGTCCGCGCCTCCGCCCGGTCGGGCCGTGTGGGCAGATTGGGCCGCGCGCGACGGTCCGGGTTCGGCCGCGGACGCTCCCCGGCCGGCGGGCGGGCGGCGTCGGGCCCGCGGTCTGGGCGGCGGCGGAAGTCCGGCCGCTGCGCCTGAGCGCGGCCGGCGCCGGCCGTGCGCGCACGCTCCGGCCGCTCCATCCTCGCCGGCCGGTCCGGGCGGGGCCGCCGAGGCGTCTGCGCGTCCGACACGCCGGTCCCCTGTTGTTGCCGCCGGCGCTGCTGCTCTTCGCGGCGCTCGCGCGCGGCGGCGCGCTCTGCTTCGGTGCGCTGCCGCGCCTGGTCGGAAGCCTGCGGCGGGAGCGTCCGCCGCTCCGGCTGCCGGTCGGCCTGATCGCGCTGGCGCCCCTCCCGCGCCTGCTCCTGCGCCGCCTCGCGCTGGCGCAGGCGCTCCGTCTGCGGCTGTTGCTGCAGCCGCTGGCGCTGCTGAGCCGCCTCGGTCGCGGCGCGCGCGTCCGGCGAGGCCTGGGGCGCGGGACCCCGCGGAGCGGCCGTAGCCGGGCGGACCGGCGCCGCCGGCGGCCGCGCCGGAGCCTGCGGCTGCTGGCGCTGTTCCTGCCGCTGTTCGCGCCGTTGCTCCCGGCGCAGCTTTTGCGCCTCCGTGAGCTGGGTCTGATCGCCGGGCTCCGGCTGCGCCTGGACGCTCGTGGCGCCCATGAGCAGGACCGTGGCGATCGCGGTCATGGTTTTCATTTCATCCCTCACGTCTTGTTGGGCGCGCATGGCCGCCGAAGGCTGTTGCGATGAGGCTGCTCGAACGAAGCTGACTGCAACATGAAACCTGCGTCATGACCTCGAATTAAGCTGACCTCTGCATCCATCCGCCCCTAGCCTGCCCTCCAGGATACAGTTTTCAGGAGGGCTGATCGATGCGTGTTCAACTGGCTCTAGGCGCCGCGGCGCTGGCGATTGCAGCGGCGGGCGCGGCGGACGCCGCGTCGGTGGTGGAGATCAAGGATGCGGTCGCCCGCGTCACCGTCATTCCCGAGAACCGCCGCGACGTGCAGGTGCAAATGGTCACCCAGAACGCCGCCCTGCCGTTCGAGATGCGCCAACGCGGCGACCGGCTGATCATCGACGGCAACCTGCGCCGCCGCATCCGCAACTGCCACGGCGCGCGCTGGGACCTGGACTTCGGTAATGGCCGCACCTCCCAGGGATCGGCGGGGATGAGCGTCGAGGTGCGCGGGGTCGGCCGGGTCGGCTGGAACGCCATGCCGCAGATCGTGATCCGAACCCCTCTGGATGTCCGGGTGGACGCCGGCGGCGCGGTGTTCGGCGCGATCGGCCGCTCCAACAGCGTGGCCCTGGACAACGCCGGCTGCGGCGACTGGACTATCGCCAACACGCGCGGAATGCTGGACGTCGATGTGGCCGGCTCCGGCGACACCCGCGCCGGCTCGGCCGGCTCGCTGAACGTCAGCATCGCCGGCTCCGGCGACGTGACCGCCGCCACCGTGGCGGGGCCGGCGCGGATCGACATCGCCGGTTCGGGCGACGTCCGCATGGCCTCGATCAACGGACGGCTGGACGTCAACGTCGCTGGCTCTGGCGACATCAAGGTGCCCGCCGGGCGCGCCCCGGCGGTCGACGTCGACATCGCCGGCTCGGGCGATGTCGATTTCGGCGGAACCGCGCAGAACCTCTCGGTCAACGTGATGGGCTCGGGCGACGTGAAGGTGGCCCAAGTCACCGGCCAGATCAGCCGCCACATCATGGGCTCGGGATCGGTCATCGTGGCCGGCCAGGAGATCAAGCCGCGCCGCCACCACGATGGCGACGAGGACGACCAGTGACCGGAGCCGCGGTCCTGGCGCTGGCGCTCGCCGCCGCCGCGGCGCCGCTCACCGCTTCCGCCGCCGAGCTGGTCGTCGACGGGGCCATGGCGCGCATCGCCGTCGTTCCGGAAGCTCGATCCGACCTGCGGGTGGAGGTGACGCCCGGCTCAAACCCGATGCTCGCGGTGCAGGTGCGGAAAGTGGGCGATCGCGTGCTGCTTCACTCCGATCTGGTGGTGCGGTCCTGCACCGGCGACTCCGACAAGGACGGCCGCTGGCGCGATATGCGCGTCAGGTTCCGCAACGGCGCCCAGGCCGACATGGCCGAGGCGCCGGTGATCACCGTCCATGCGCCGCGTGATCTCAACATCAGCGGCCACGGCCCGGTCAGCGGCGTGGTGGGCGCCGCCCGCAATCTCAGCCTCCGCTACGACGGCTGCGGAAACTGGAGACTGGACGACATCGCCGGGCGGCTGGACGCGCAGGCGAGCCGGGGCGCCTCCGTGCGGGCGGCGAACGTGGGCACGGGCGTCTTCCGCACCGACAGCGGCGGCGCGGTCTCGGCCGAAAGCGTGGCCGACCTCGACCTCGACGCCCGCAACGGCGGCGCGATTTCCGTCGCGAGGGCCAGCGGCAGGGCGCGGCTGAACGCGCAGGCCGGCGGCGCCATCTCGGTCAGCGGCGGCCGCACCCGAGACCTCCAAGTGGTGGCCGAGAGCGGCGCCGCCGTCTCCTACGGCGGCAGGGCCGGCGCCGTGAACGCCTCGGCCCACGGCGGCGCGGTGGTTTCCATCGCCCAGGCGGACGGCCCGGTGACTCGCTCCAGCGGCGGCGGCTCGATCCTCAGCATCGGCGGAAGGAACAGGTAGATGAAGGCTTTGATCGCATTGGCGCTGCTGGGCGCCGCCGTCCCTGCCGGCGCCTCGGCCGCCGAGGTCCACCTCAGGGACGTGATCGCCGAGGTGCGGATTATCCCCGAGGCGCGCGGCGACTTCGCCGTCAGCATCGCCAACGCCCATCCGGGGCTGCCCCAGATGCGGGTGAGCCGCACGGCGTCGGGCGTGCTGGTCGACGGCGGCCTGCACCGGCGGCTCAACAGCTGCGGGATGATGAGCGGGATCAAGGTCAAGAACGGCCCCACGGTCTCCAAGAAGAACCTGCCCCGGATCACCATCCGCGCGCCCCAGAACTTCGCCGTGCGCGCCAGCGGCTATGTGCGCGGCCAGATCGGCGCGGCCCAGGCGGTAAAGCTCAACGCCGAGGGCTGCGGCGACTGGGGCATCGGCCAGACCTCTCAACGGCTCGAGATCGACGTGGAGGGTGTCTCCCACATCGACGCCGCCTCCGCCCGCTCCGCCGACCTCAGCCTGGAGGGGGTCGGCGACATCGACCTCGCCTCCGTGAACGGCGCGCTGGACGCCTCGGTTGAAGGGGTGGGCCACATCCGGGTGAAGGCAGGCCGGGCCACCGCGATGCGCGCGCGGCTGGAGGGCATGGGCGGCATCCGCTTCGACGGCGTCGCCGACACCCTCGACGCCTCCGCCGAAGGGATCGGCTCGATCAACGTCCCCAACACCCGCACGGTGCTCCGCAAGAGCCTGGACGGGCTGGCCAAGATCAGGACCAGCCGCTGAGCGGCGCCGCTTAGGCGTAGCTCTGCAGCGGGCGCACCTCCAGGGTGTCGTCGGCGAGTTCGGCGATGGCGCGGGCGGCGACGATCGCGGCGTTGGCGTTGGTGTAGTAGGGGATCTTGCCCGTCAGCGCCGTGCGGCGGATCGAGAAGCTGTCGAGCAGGGATTTCTGGCCCTCGGTGGTGTTGAATACCAGCTGAACGCCGCCGTTCTTCATGATGTCGACGATGTGGGGGCGGACGTTCTCGTAAACCTTGGGAACCCGCTCCACCTCGAGCCCCGCCTCCCGCAGGAAATTGCAGGTGCCGCCGGTGGCGACGATGCGGAAGCCGCGCTGGGCCAGCAGGCGCACGGAGCCCAGCAGGTAGGGCTTGTCGGCGTCCTTGAGCGAGACGAACAGCGTACCGCCCTTCGGCAGGGTGACGCCGCCGCCGAGCTGGCTCTTGGCGAAGGCGCGGGCGAAGGCCCGGACCCGGTCCTCGCCCTCACGCAGCCAGTCCAGGCCCATGACCTCGCCGGTGGAGCGCATCTCCGGGCCCAGCACCGTGTCGACGCCGGGGAAGCGGGCGAAGGGGAACACCGCCTCCTTCACCGCGATGTGGTCGTAGGTGCGCTGGTCCAGGCCGAACGAAGCGAGCGGGACGCCGGCCATCACCTTGGCGGCGATGGAAGCCAGCGGAGCGTTGATGGTCTTGGCCACGAAGGGGACGGTGCGGCTGGCGCGGGGGTTGACCTCCAGCACGAAGATGCGGGGCGCGTCGGAGTGCGGCTCCTCAATGGCGAACTGGACATTCATCAGGCCGCGCACCTGCAGCGCCCGGGCCAGCGCCTCGGTCTGGCGGCGCAGTTCGTCCACGGTCTCGGGCTTGAGCGAGAAGGGGGGGAGCGAGCAGGCGGAGTCGCCGGAATGAACGCCGGCCTCCTCGATGTGCTCGAGCACGCCGGCGACGAACACGGTCTCGCCGTCGGAGATGCAGTCGACGTCGACCTCGGTGGCGCGCGACAGGTACTGGTCGATCAGCACCGGGGCGTCGCCGGAGACCTGGACGGCGTCGCGGATGTAGCGGTTCAGCTGCTCCTCGTCGCGGACGATCTCCATGGCCCGGCCGCCCAGCACATAGGAGGGGCGGATCACCACCGGGAAGCCGACCCGAAGCGCGCCCTCCACCGCCTGCTCCGGGGTGCGGGCGATGGCGTTGACCGGCTGCTTCAGGTCGAGTTCGTGGAGGAGCTGCTGGAAACGCTCGCGGTCCTCGGCGAGGTCGATGGCGTCGGGGGAGGTGCCGAGGATGGGGATGCCCGCCGCCTCAAGGGGTGCGGCCAGCTTCAGCGGCGTCTGGCCGCCGAACTGGACGATCACGCCGAGGAGTTCGCCGTTGGAGCGCTCGACCTCGATCAGCTCCAGCACGTCCTCGGCGGTGAGCGGCTCGAAGTAGAGGCGGTCGGAGGTGTCGTAGTCGGTGGAGACGGTCTCGGGGTTGCAGTTCACCATGATGGACTCGAAGCCGATGTCGGCCATGGCGAAGGCGGCGTGGCAGCAGCAGTAGTCGAACTCGATCCCCTGGCCGATCCTGTTGGGGCCCATACCGAGGATGATCACCTTGCGAGCGGCGGACGGCTCGGATTCGCACTGCGGCGGCTGGCCGAAGGCGCCGGTCTCGTAGGTCGAGTACATGTAGGGGGTGCGAGCCTCGAACTCGGCGGCGCAGGTGTCGATGCGCTTGAACACCGGGCGGACGCCGAGGCTGTGCCGGAGCGCCCGGACTTCGCCCTCGCTCCGCCCGCTGAGCTTGGCCAGGCGGGCGTCGGAGAAGCCCAGGGCCTTCAGGCGGCGGAGCTCTTCGGCGGAACTGGGAAGGCCGCCTTCCGCAAGCCTGGCCTCCTCCCGCACCAGCGCCTCGATCTGGCGGAGGAACCATGGGTCGTAGGCGCAGGCGTCGTGGATGCGCTCGATCGGCACGCCCATGCGGAAGGCCTGGGCGATCACGCGCAGGCGGTCGGGCGTCGGCTGGGCGAGCAGGCCCAGCACGGCGGCATGCGCGTCTTCCTCCGACACGTCGGGTTCCGCGCCGGGGATGGCGATCTCGTCCAGCCCGGTCAGGCCGGTTTCCAGCCCCCGCAGCGCCTTCTGCAGGCTGTCGGCGAAGGTGCGGCCGATGGCCATGACCTCGCCGACCGATTTCATCGAGGTGGTCAGCAGGGGTTCGGCGCCGGGGTATTTCTCGAAGGCGAAGCGGGGGATCTTGGTGACCACGTAGTCGATGGTCGGTTCGAACGAGGCGGGCGTGGCGCCGGTGATGTCGTTGTCGAGTTCGTCAAGCGTGTAGCCGACCGCCAGCTTGGCGGCGATCTTGGCGATCGGGAACCCGGTGGCCTTGGAGGCCAGCGCCGAGCTCCGCGACACCCGCGGGTTCATCTCGATCACCACCATCCGCCCGTCGCGGGGGTTCACGGCAAACTGGACGTTTGAGCCGCCGGTCTCCACCCCGATCTCCCGCAGCACCGCGATCGAGGCCGACCGCATGCGCTGGTACTCCTTGTCCGTCAGGGTCAGCGCCGGGGCGACGGTGACGCTGTCGCCCGTGTGCACGCCCATCGGGTCGATGTTCTCGATCGAGCAGACGATGATGCAGTTGTCCGCGCGGTCGCGGACCACCTCCATCTCGAACTCCTTCCAGCCCAGCACGCTCTCCTCGACCAGCACCTCGGTGGTGGGTGAGAGCGACAGGCCGCGCTCGACGATCTCGCGGAACTCCTCGACGTTGTAGGCGATGCCGCCGCCGGTGCCCGCCAGGGTGAAGGAGGGGCGGATGATGGCGGGGAGGCCGACGAACTCCAGGGCGTCGGCGGCCTCCTCGATGGTGTGGGCGGCGCGCGAGAGGGGGCTCTCCAGGCCGATCGAGTCCATGGCGTCGCGGAAGCGCTGGCGGTCCTCGGCCTTGTCGATCACGTCGGCCTTGGCGCCGATCATCTCGACGCCGTAGCGCTCCAGCACCCCGGCGCGTTCGAGGGCGAGGGCGCAGTTCAGCGCGGTCTGGCCGCCCATGGTGGGCAGCAGCGCGTCGGGGCGCTCGCGTTCGATGATCTTCTCGACCATCTCCGGGGTGATCGGCTCGATGTAGGTGGCGTCGGCCAGCTCCGGGTCGGTCATGATCGTGGCCGGATTGGAGTTGACCAGCACGATCCGGTAGCCCTCGGCCTTCAGCGCCTTGCAGGCCTGCACGCCCGAGTAGTCGAACTCGCACGCCTGCCCGATCACGATAGGCCCGGCGCCGATGATCAGGATCGAGGAGATGTCGGTCCGCTTGGGCATGGAACTCGCGCGCGGCCGCGGGCGCGCGGGAGTGCGCGCCTGCGGCCAGGTTGTGGGTTAAGCGGATGGTGTAGGGGGCGACTCCCGGGGCCGCAAGGGCTTGCTTGGGCGCCGGCTTCCGTCGCCTTGATCGGCGGCGCGGGCGCGCCTACCGTCCGGGCATGGCGGACGGTTGCGCGCACGAGGCGGAGGCGGGCGGGCTCAAGGGGGCGGCGCTGCTGTCGCACCTGGCGGCCGCCGAGACCCGGCTGGCGGAGGATGACCAGCGGCTGACGGCGCCGCGCCGGCGCGTGCTGCACATGTTGCTGGAGGCTGGGCAGCCGGTGAAGGCCTACGACCTGATCGCCGGCTATGGCGAAGATGGCGAGCCGGCTAAGCCGCCCACGGTCTACCGGGCGCTGGAGTTCCTGGAGCGACAGGGGTTCGTGCACCGGATCGAGAGCCTGAACGCCTTCGTCGCTTGCGAGCGCGGAGAGGTGTCGCACGCCGCCGCCTTCCTGATCTGCGACTGCTGCGGGCGCAGCCAAGAGATCGCGCCCGTGGCGGCCGAGGCGCTGAACCGGGCGGCGGAAGGGGCGGGCTACGAGCTCAGCGCCATCACCATGGAGGCGCACGGCCTCTGCGGCGACTGCCGGGGCTAGGGGCGGCGCTCGAACACCTTGACCGGCCCGATCGCCTCGTAGAGGTCGGTGCGGCGGTCGCGGAAGAAGCCCCAGGCGGCACGGTGGGTGCGTAGGAACTCGAGATCGAAGGTCGCGGTGATCACGCCCTCGTCCTCGCGACCAAGTTCGGCGAGGAGATCGCCGCGGTGGTCGGCTATGAAGCTGGAGCCGTAGAAGGCCTGGCCGCCGCCGGGGCCAGGCTCGTGGCCGATGCGGTTGGCGGCGATCACCGGGATGACGTTGGCCACTGCGTGGCCCTGCATCACGCGCCGCCAAGGGTCCCGGGTGTCGAGGGAGGCGTCATGCGGCTCGGAGCCGATGGCGGTGGGGTAGAACAGCGCCTCGGCCCCCTGCAGCGCCATGGCGCGGGCGGCCTCGGGGTACCACTGGTCCCAGCAGATGCCGACGCCGACGCGGCCGTGGCGGGTGTGCCAGACCTTGAAGCCGGTGTCGCCGGGGCGGAAGTAGTATTTCTCCTGGTAGCCCGGGCCGTCGGGAATGTGGCTCTTGCGGTAGACGCCAAGCAGCGCGCCGTCGGCGTCGGCCATGACCAGCGAGTTGTAGTAATGCGGGCCGTCGCGCTCGAAGATGGAGATGGGGAGCACCACGCCAAGTTCCTGCGCGAGCGGCCCCAGCGCGGTGACGCACGGGTGCTCGCGCCACGGGTGGGCGGTGGCGAACCACTTCTCCTCCTGGGTCACGCAGAAATATGGGCCCTGGAACAACTCCGAAGGCAGGATCACCTCGGCGCCACGGCCGGCCGCCTCGCGCACCAGGTCGGCGGTCTTGGCGATGTTCGCCTGCATGTCAGCGCCGTAGGAGGTCTGGAGGGCCGCGACGGTGAGGGTTCGGCTCATACCGCCGGCTCCTGCTGGGTGATGCAGTGGAAGGAGCCGCCGCCGGTGAGGATGGCGCGGGCGGGGAGGCCGATCACCGCCCGCTCGGGGAACAGGCTCTTGAAGGCGTCGAGCGCGAAGGCGCCAGGACCTTCGGTGTAGATAGGAACGATCACCGCGCCGTTGGCGATGACGAAGTTCATATGCGAGGCGGGGATAGCCTGGCCATCGGCGTCCTCCAGCAGGCCGACCGAGGCGATGCGCACCACCTGGAGCGGCGCGCCGCGGATGTCGGTCATGGCTGAGAGGGCCTCGGCGGCGGCGGCGTAGACCTGCTCGTTGGGGTCGTCGCGGCCCCAGGCCACCGGACAGGCGACCACGCCGGGGGCGACGAAGCGGGCGAGGTTGTCGATATGGCCGTCGGTGTGGTCGTTGAGCAGGCCCTCGTCCAGCCACAGGAGCTTGCGGGCGCCCAGCGAAACGGCCAGCGCGGTCCCGGCGTCCGCTTCGGTCCAGCCAGGGTTGCGGTTGGGGTTGAGCAGGCACTGGCGCGTGGTCAGCGCCAGGCCGAAGCCGTCGTGGTCTATAGCGCCGCCTTCAAGGATGAAGTCGTGCCGGTTCAGCGGCGCGCCCGAGGCGGCGGCGATCTGTTCGGCCACCTGCTCGTCGCCATCGAGGATGTACTTCCCGCCCCAGCCGTTGAAGCCGAACCCCTGGGGCAGCGCCTCGCCGCCGTCTTCGATGAAGATCGGGCCGGAGTCGCGCAGCCAGATGTCGCCAAACTGGCCGCGCACGATCTCGACGCCCGCGATGCCGGTGAGCAGGCGCCGCGCCATCGCTTCCGCTTCATCCCCCTCGATCAGCAGGCGCACGCGCTCCAGGCCGGGGCCGGCGAGCGCGCGGGCCAGGCCAGCCACCTCGCGCTGGGCGGGCTCCAGGTTATCCTCCCACAGCTCCGCATGGCTGGGGAAGCCTAGCCACATGGCGCTGTGCGGCGCCCATTCGGCGGGAACGGCGCGGGTCATGACTGCGGCTTTGGCATGGGGGCGCGGCAGATGGGAAGCGCCGGGCGGGGGGTCAACGCTTTACTTGAAACGGGGTGCAGGCGAGGGAGCGGTGCATGACGGATGGACGTGGCGCGGAGCAGCTCGGCGGTGGCGCGTGGCGCTGGGCGCTCCTGCTGGCCGGGGCGATCACGGCCGTACGGGTGGCGGCGGTGTTCCTGACGCCGCTGGAGCTCTATCCGGACGAGGCGCAGTACTGGCTCTGGTCGACGCAGCCCGCCTGGGGCTACGCCTCTAAGCCGCCGATGATCGCTTGGCTGATCGCGGCCAGCACCGCGATTGGCGGCGACGGCGAGGCCTGGGTGCGCTTGCCCGCGCCGCTGGTGCACGGCGCGGCGGCGATGGTGCTGTTCGAGACTGGGCGGCGGCTCTACGGCGGCAAGGCGGGGCTGCTCGCCTGCGCCCTGTGGCTTTTGATGCCGGCAGTGGCGCTGTCGTCGCTGGTGATCGCCACCGACGCGCCCCTGCTGCTGTTCTGGAGCCTAGCGCTGGTGGCCTATGTGCGGTTGTGGCGGGCGCCGGGCCGGGGGGCGGCGGCGCTTTTGGGCGCGGCCTTGGGACTGGCTTTCCTGTCCAAGCAGGCTGCGCTCTATTTCCCGCTCGGCCTGCTGCTGCACGCGGCCATCGATGCACAGGCGCGGCGGGCGTGGCGCGGCTGGCGCTGGGCAGCGGGGCTGACGGCCTTCCTGCTGGTGATCTCTCCCAATCTCGTCTGGCAGGCGGGGCACGGCTTCGCCACCGTGGCTCACACGGCGGAGGTGAACGCCGGCGCGGGCGAGGCCCTGTCGCTGCGCCCGCTGGGGCCGCCGGAGTTCCTCCTGAGCCAGATCGGCGTGTTCGGACCGTTCCCGTTCTTCGTGTTGATCACGGGCGCCTTCTTGCTTTGGCGCAGCCGCAAGATGGGCGAGGAAGGGCGGTTGCTGCTTTGCCTCGCCGCTCCACCGCTGGCGATGATCACGGCCTTCTCGCTGTTTCGGGAGGTGGAGGCCAATTGGGCCTCCGCCGCCTTCCCCTCGGCGGTCGTAGCGGTGGGGGCGTGGCTGACGCCACGCAGCGCGCGGCGCTGGCGCCTCGGCGCGGTGATCATGCAAGGGCTGGCGAGCGCCGCGCTGGTGGCGGTCGCCATCGCTCCGCAGCTCGCGGATGCCGCGGGCGGAGGCAACGCGCTCAAGCGGCTCCGCGGCTGGGGGGCGACGGCCCAGACGGTTGCCCAGGTCGCGCGGGCGAACGCGCCCGTGACCGCGGTGGTGGTGGAGGACCGCTCCCTGTTCAACGAACTCGCCTACTACGGGCGCGGCCTGTTCACCGCCCCGGGAGCGCCGCCGCTCAGGATCAGAGGATCGAAGGGTCGGGCGCTGAACCAGGCCCAGCTGGCTGCGCCGCTGCAAGCCATGGAAGCGGGCCGTGTGCTGGCGGTGGTCATCCCTTCGCCCAAGGAGCCGTCCGTGTTGCCGAGCCGGTTCCGGCGCGTTCAGCGGCTGGGGGAGACGCGCGTGCGCCTGGACCCGAAACGCGAGCGGCCGCTGGCCTTCTACCTGGGAGATGGTCTGGTCAGCTCCAGATAGCCTTGAGCCGACGGTCCTTGCCGCAGCCGACGCGGTACATCTTGTAGGCCACTGGGTTCTTCCTGGCGTAGTCCTGGTGATAGCCCTCGGCCACGGTGAAGGCGGAGGCCGGCAGAATGCGGGTGACGATCTTGCCCTTCACCCGCGGTTGGGCGGCGCTGATCGCCGCCGCCGCCGCTTGGCGCTCGGCTTCGTTGGCGACGAAGATGGCGGGGCTGTAGGAATGGCCCCGGTCGCAGAACGCGCCGTCGGCGTCGGTGGGGTCGGTGGCGCGCAGGTAGCGGGCGGCCAGCTGCGGGTAGCTGATCTTGGCCGGGTCATAGGTCACCCGCACCGCCTCCAGCGCGCCGGCGTGGTTCTGGTAGGTGGGTCGGGCGACCTTGCCTCCAGCGTAGCCGGAGACGACGTCGGTCACCCCCGCGACCGGCTCCAAGTCGTGCTCCATCGACCAGAAGCAGCCGCCGGCGAAGACGGCCGTCTTCAGCGGCGCGGCGGCGGCGGGGCCGGCGATGGCGGCGATGGCGAGCGTGGCGGCGAGGGGGCGGAGGGTCATGGGGATTGGCCTTTTGAGCAGTCGCTTGCTTCTACGGATCTGGGGACAGGACGGATGCGGCGCCAGCTTTCATCTCGTGGCGACAGGGGTGCCATATTGCCGTTCTTCAACTTCGTTGACAAAGGCCCCTGACAGCAACTCCTGCATGGTGCGTATCCGCGCAAACCAGAAGGTGATGCAGCCCTCAGGTGAGATTGGCGACGTGTTCCATTCCTCGGACAGGAACCGCCTCAACCGCGTAGCCTACGCGGCGCACCAGATTACCCGCGGGCTGGTGCTCGGATCGGGAACCTACAACATCCGCGTTGAGGAGCATGTCCACACCGAGGCCGGGACCGCAGGCGGGCGGTTCTGGACCACGGGCCGCTCGCTGACGGTGCAGGTGATCGAGCAGTAGCCGAGGCGGGATCGCCGGCAGGTAGAGGAACCAAGGCGCGGGATCCGGAGGCGTTTGCCCGGCCCTTGGTCCTTGCGGCCGCCTCCCCGCTTGGCCCCGCCGCCCCGCGGCCTCTATATCCCGGCCATGCCCAGCCTGAACGACATCCGCGCCCACTTCCTCGGCTATTTCGAACAGGCCGGGCACACGGCCGCGCCCTCCGCGCCGCTGGTGCCGCAGAGCGATCCGACGCTGCTGTTCGTCAACGCCGGCATGGTCCCGTTCAAGAACATCTTCACCGGGGCAGAGCAACCGTTCGCGCCGCGCGCCGCCTCCAGCCAGAAGTGCGTGCGCGCCGGCGGCAAGCACAACGACCTCGACAATGTCGGCTACACCGCCCGCCACCACACCTTCTTCGAGATGCTGGGGAACTTCTCCTTCGGCGACTACTTCAAGGACGGCGCGATCGAACTCGCCTGGAGCCTGATCACCAAGGAGTTCGGCCTGCCCGCCGACCGGCTGCTGGTCACCGTCTACGCCGAGGACGACGAGGCGTTCGACCTGTGGGGCAAAATCTCCGGCCTGCCCGACGACAAGATCATCCGCATCCCCACTTCAGACAACTTCTGGTCCATGGGCGACACCGGCCCCTGCGGCCCCTGCTCGGAAATCTTTTACGACCACGGCGAACACATCCCCGGCGGCCCGCCCGGCACCGAAGATCAGGACGGCGACCGCTTCGTCGAAATCTGGAACCTGGTGTTCATGCAGTTCGACCAGGCGCCCGACGGCTCGCGCGCCTCCCTGCCCAAGCCCTCGATCGACACCGGCATGGGCCTGGAGCGCATCGCCGCCGTGCTCCAGGGCGTCCACGACAACTACGACACCGACCTGTTCCGCGCCCTAATCGGCGCCTCCGAGGCCCTCACCGGCGTCAAGGCCGAAGGCGAGCGCGCGCCCTCGCACCGGGTGATCGCCGACCACCTGCGCGCCTCCTCCTTTTTGATCGCCGACGGCGTCACCCCCTCCAACGAGGGCCGCGGCTACGTGCTGCGCCGGATCATGCGCCGCGCCATGCGCCACGCCCACCTGCTGGGCGCCGCCGAGCCGCTGATGCACCGGCTGGCCCCCACGCTGGTCGAGCAGATGGGCGGAGCCTATCCCGAACTGCGCCGCGCCCAGCCCGCCATCGAGACGACCCTGCGCGAGGAGGAAGAGCGCTTCCGCCGCACCCTCGGCCGCGGCATGAGCTTGCTCGAAGATGCGACTGGCGGCCTCCAGCCCGGCGCCGCTCTGCCAGGCGACGTGGCGTTCAAGCTCTACGACACCTACGGCTTTCCCCTCGACCTTACCCAGGACGAGGCGCGTCGTCGCGGCCTCTCCGTCGACACTTCCGGCTTCGACGAAGCCATGGAGCGCCAGCGCAGGATGGCGCGCGAGAACTGGGCGGGATCGGGCCAAAAGGCGCAAGGCCGCGAATGGCTCTCCTTGCGCGACCGCCTCGGCTCCACCGTGTTTACCGGCTACGACGACGTGGAGGCTACCGGCGAGGTGCTGGCGATCGTGCGCGAGGGCCAGCCCGCCGACGCCGCCGAAACCAGCGAGACCGCCGAAGCGCTGTTCGACCGCACACCCTTCTACGCCGAAAGCGGCGGCCAGGCCGGCGACAAGGGCGAGGTCGAATGGGAGGGCGGCCGCGCCGAGGTGCTAGACACCCGCAAGGAAGCCGGCGACCTGTTCGTCCATGTGCTGAAGGTGCTCGATGGTCGCCTAGTCGAGGGTGCCCGCGTCCGCCTCGCGGTTGACGCCGAGCGCCGCCAGCGCACCCGCGCCAACCACTCCGCTACACACCTGCTGCACGCGGCGCTGCGCAACGTGCTCGGTCACCACGTCACCCAGAAGGGCCAAATGGTCGACGGTGATCGCATCCGCTTCGACATCTCCCACGGCGGCCCCCTGACCGAAGCCCAGATCGCGGCCGTCGAAACCGAGGTGAACGCGGTGATCCGCCAGAACCTCCCCGCCGAGCTGAAACTGATGCCGCCCCAGCAGGCGATCGAGGCCGGCGCCATGGCCCTGTTCGGCGAGAAATACGGCGACGAGGTCCGCGTCCTCACCCTAGGCCGCGCCCTGAAAGGGGAGGGGCCCTATTCGGTTGAACTCTGCGGCGGCACCCACGTCGCCCGCACCGGCGACATCGCCCTGTTCAAGATCGTCTCCGAAACCGGCATCGCCGCCGGCGTCCGCCGCATCGAGGCCCTAACCGGCGAACCCGCCCGGCAATACCTGCTCGAACGCGCCGCCGTCGCCGAACGCCTCGCCGCCGACTTCCGCGTCCAGCCCGCCGACGTACCCGCCCGAGTCCAATCCCTTGTGGCCGAACGCAAGGCGCTGGAGAAAGAGCTGGCCGACGCCCGCCGTAAGCTCGCCATGGGTGGCAGCGGCTCGGCTGCGCCTGCCGCAGAGGAGATCGGCGGGATCAAGTTCGACGGCCGCGTGCTGGACGGCGTCTCGCCCAAGGACCTCCGTCCCCTGATCAATGAGGCGGTGAAGGCCCTAGGCTCCGGCGTGGTCGCCTACGCCGCGATCAACGACGGCAAGGCCGCCATCGCGGTCGCCGTCACCCCCGACCTGACCGCCCGCCTCAACGCCGCCGACCTCGCCCGCGCCGCCGTCCAGGCGATGGGCGGTCAAGGCGCCGGCGGCAAGCCCGAGTTCGCCCAAGGCGGCGCCCCCGACGGCTCCCGCGCGGCCGAAGGCGTGGCGGCGGTGAAGGCGGCGCTGGCGGCCTAGCCTACTGCAGCACCAGCTGCAGCTGCTGTCCAGGCCGGGTGCGGACGCGGCGCAGCAGCACCATGGTGTCGCCCTTGCCCGCCAACGGCTTGGCGCTAGCAACCAGGAACCAGGAGCCGGGCGGCAGGCGCTCGAAACTGAAACTTCCCTCCGCCCCGCAACGGGCGGTGCGTACGAAGGCGGCGTAGGCTTCGCCCGCACGCCCCTCCTGGCGCGCCCGCACCACGCTTACCGGCACCGCAGCGCGGTCGGCCACGCCGTACAGGCGGATGATGCGGCCGCGGCTGTAGGCGGTGTCGGGGATCAGGGCTACGGAGGCGCCCGCGCAGGTGTAGGGGCCCGCCGCCGCCTGGAACGCCACCGCGCCCCGAACCCCGGCGGCGCCTGGCGCCTGCGACCAGGTGAAGTCTTCCGCGCGGAACGGCGTCTCGGGCGGCGGCACGACCTGCGGCGGAGGGCCATAGGGCGGTCCATAGGTGGAGCAGGCGCTCAAGGTGGCGGCCGCGAGGAGGGAGAAGAGGAGCAGGCGTTTCATGGCCGGTCATTTTCACCCAGAGCGAGGCTTCGCGCAAATCGGACGGACTTGGCGCTTGAAACCTCGGCTGAGCCGTGGCGTTCTGCACCGCGATAACCGGAGTTCACAAATGATCTTCAGAACCGCGCTCGCCGCCGCCGCGCTCCTTGCCGCCGCCAGCCTGGGCGCCTGCAACAACCCCAACGCCAAGAAAGCCGGCGACGACCTCCAGTCCGCCGCCGCCAACGCCGGCGACGCGATCCAGGAGGAAACCTCGGACGCCATGGCCGCCGCCGCCGACGCGGCCGACAAGGCCGGCGATGCGGTCGCCAACACGACCGACAATACTCAGCAGGCCGCCACGAACGCCGCGGAGAACACCGACCAGGCGATGAACGCCGACGACCTCGCCGCCGCCGGCGACACCAGCCGCAAGCAGGCCGAGGACGCACCGGCGCAGCAGCAGTAGCGCGGAAACTCGCCCCGCTTGCGGGGAAGCCTGCGAGGCGTCAGCCGGCGCTTTGGACCCGCAAGCCCCCGCCGGCGCCCTCGGAGCGCCGCAGGTCCGCCAAGGCCAGCCGCGGCGTCTCCGCGGCTCCGGGCGCGTTGGCCACCAAGCGGCCGATCGCCGCCCTCTGCCTCTCGAATAGCGCCAGGTCTTTTCCGGCGAGCGTCACGCCTTGCGGCGCGCGCGAGGCCTTGGGGTTCAGCCGCAGGCCGTTCCTCCAGATCTCGTAATGCAGGTGCGGACCCGTGGAACTGCCGGTCGAGCCGACAAAGCCGATCACCTCGCCCTGGGCCACCCGCCGACCGGGCCGCATGCCCGCGCCATAGCCCGACAGGTGAGCATAGCCGGTCTCCCAACCCTCGGCGTGGCGCACCTTCACCCAATTGCCGTAGCCGCCGTTGCGCCCCGCCTCGACTACCACCCCTTCGCCGGCCGCCAGCACCGGCGTCCCCGGACCTGCGGCGAAATCAATCCCCTGGTGCATCCGGTTGAACCCCAGGATCGGGTGGCGCCGCATGCCGAAGCTGGAGGTCACCCGCGCCCCGTCCACTGGCGTGGACAGCAGAAAGCCGCGCGCGCCCTTGCCCGCCTCGTCGAAATAGTCCGGCCTCGCCACACCCGGCCCCTCGTAGCGGTAAAAGCGGTGCACCCCGCCGTCCGCGGCGATCTCGGCGAACAGCAGCTTGCTGGTGTCCAACGTCCTCCCCTCCGCCGCCTTGCGTTCGTACACCAGCCGGAACTCGTCGCCGCGGCGGATGTCGCGGCTGAAGTCGAGCTTGTGCGAGAACAGCCTGGCCGCCTCGGCGGTGATCTCCGGCGACGCGCCCGCTGCGAGGACTGAGGCGTAGAGCGAGCCGGTCATCCGCCCTTGCGCCACCACGAGCTCTTCGCGCACTGGCCCTGGGGCGGCCTCGGCCTGGGCCCGCGGGCGCAGCCCAGCCGCCGCGAACGGTGCGAGTCGGGAGGACTGGGCCGCGGCTGGCGGCGCGGCGACGGTCGCAACCACTCCCCAGCCGCCGGTCAAAAGGGCGAGACCCGCGACCAAGCCCAGCGCGCCGCGGGGATGGCGGCCAGCGTGGTCAAGATGTCTGCGGACCATCGGCATCGCGCCCCCGGGGCTCCACGACGCGCGCCTCTGCGCCGCCGCCAGGCCAGAGAGCCGGGAGTCCCCTAAGAAATGGGTTAACGCCTAGAGCAGTTCGTCCACGCGTTCGGCCGGCCGGCAGAGGCGCGCGCCCTTTGGCGTAACCACGATCGGCCGTTCAACCAGGATCGGGTGCTCAGCCATGGCCAGAAGGATTCCGTCGTCCGTCGCCGCTCGACTGGTGAGGCCTAGTTCCTCCGCCGGCGCGCCGCGCACCCGCAGCACCTCGCGCGGCGTGACGCCCATGCGGGCGAACAACTCGCGCAACTGCTGGGGCGTCCAGCCGGTTTGCAGATACTCCACCACCCGCGGCTCTAGCCCCGCCTCGCGCAGCCGCGCCAGCACCTTGGTTGAAGTCCCGCAGGCAGGATTGTGGTAGATGGTAACGGCGCCGGTCTTAGACATGGGCCCTTCTTCCGCCGCTTCGCCGGAGGGTCAAGACGCCTCCTGCAGCCGCAGAGCCCGCTCGTAGAGCGCCATGTCCTCCGCGTTCAGTTCGGCGATCAGCCGCCGCTCCTCGGGGGTGGCCTCCGGGCGCTTGCGGTTGACGTTCTTGGCTTTGGGCAGGGCGGCCGAGGGCAAGCCGAGTCGCGCCAGGGATTCGTCGAAGCGCTCGGTGACGCCGACAAAGCCCAACGACTCAAGCGCGGCGCCGGCCAGGATGCGGCTCTGCTGATTGCGGTTGGCGCGCTCGCGGGCGAACTCTGACAAGGTGACGCCCTCGGCCTTGGCTGGACCGCGGCCGGCGGTTTCCGGCTGCTCCTGGCGCCGCCGGTGGTAATGGTAGCTGGACACAACCCGGTCGATCGGCTCGCGCAGCCAGGTCCAGTAACGGCCCGGCTCAGGCACTGCCGGGGCGTAGGTGGAGAAGGCGCCGTGGCCATGCAGGACGCACACCCCCGCGGCCTCGAGCTCATCTATGACTTGCGGGTCGAGAGCGCGTCCGCGCTCGCGCAACAGGGAGTGGGTGCGGCGGTTGTGGGCCTTGTAGAAGTAGGCGACCTGACCGGGGAAGGCGCGCTCCAGCACCGCGGCGAACGAGGTGCCGCCGGTCTTGGGGATGTGCAGGGAGACGACGAGTCGCCCGAGCCGGTCGGTCATGGCCGGGTTCAAGACGAAGGCCGCTCGATTGACAAGGCGCGGCCGCGCGTGGAGTCCGGCTGGTCATGAAGGGCGAGGTCGGACGCGGGCGTGAGGCCGAGGAGGAGGACCGGGTCCGCTTCCTCGAGCGCGAGCTGAAGAAGACCGCGCGGATGCAGCAGCACCTGCGCGAGAAGTTCGCCGTCCTGCACGAGGCGCTGAACCGCATGAACGAGGCGGTGCAGACGGCGGCGCCGTTCCCCTATCCAGACGAGCTGAAACCGGTGGTGAAGCTGGAGGGCCGTCGGTCCGACCTGGTGTTCCTTTCCTTCGCCGGCCTTAATCTCGGCATGGGGATGCCGCCGTTCGAATTCCTCCGCTCCTTCCGCGAGCGCGACGTGCCAGGCTACTTCATCAAGGACTTCCATCAGTCCTGGTACCAGCAGGGCCTGCTGGGGATCAGCCGCGACATGGAGGGCACGCGCGAGTACCTGGCCGGATTGTTGGCGCCGCACGAGGGGGCGCGGCTGGCGACGCTGGGCGCCAGCTCCGGCGGTTACGCGGCCATAGTGTTCGGCTGCTGGCTGGGCGCGCGCCGCGTGGCGGCCTTCTCGCCGCAGACGGCGATCACCAAACGGATCGTGGCGCAGTATGCAGCGCTAGACACGCCGGAGGCGACCGAGTTCCTGCACGGGAGCGGAGGAGTGCTCGACCTACGCACGTTCCTGCAGGCGCAGGAGAGCCCGCCGGAGATCACCGTCTACTTCGGCGCCGACCATCCCCAGGACACCAAGGAGGCGCGCCGCCTGGAAGGGCTGGCCAACGTCTCCCTCGTTGCGGTGGAAGGGGTGGAGGGGCATTCCGTCACCGCCGCACTCAAGCGTCAGGGCCGGCTGGACGACATCCTTGAACAGCTGACCGGCGACTGATTTCGCCATCGTCAGCCGGGCTTCAGCTCCCCTGCCGCCCCCCGCTCGCCGGCGAGCCGCGCCTTTATCGCCGGCCCGTCGATGACGCCTGTCGCCAGGCGCATCAGGATCATTGCCGAGAGCTGGGCGCGTTCGGCGAAGCTGGCGGGCCAAGCGTATTCGCCGGACGAATGGATGTCGCCCCCGCATACGCCCAGGCTGTCGGCGTTGGGGGCCCCGGCGGCGAACAGGTTATTGCCTTCGCAGACGCCGCCGGAGGGCCTCCATGACACCTGCTGGCCGATGGTCCGACCGGCCTCCGCAATGGCTTCGAACAAGGACTGCTGGGCGCCCTTGAAAGGCTTGGGGGGGCGGGTGAAGCCGCCGAACACCTCCGCTGTGACGCCCTGGGAGTTGATCTCACGCACCGCCTCCCCCACCGCCCATTCGGCCCAGCTCAGGTCGGCCGGCTCCGGAGCGCGGATGTTGAAGCGCAGGACCGCGGCGTCCGGCACCACGTTCAGCGGCCCGCCGCCATCGATCCGGGCGATGTTGATGGTGACGCCTTCGCGCTTGCCGTTGAGGCCGTCGAGATACGCCCCCAGCCGCGCCGCGGCGCCGACCGCGTTGCGCCCGGTGCCGAAGTCGCGGCCAGCATGGGCGGCGCGGCCGCGGATCAGCACATGGAAATTGCCCGAGCCCTTGCGCGCCGCCGCGAGCGCGCCGTCGCCCAGCGCCGGCTCGTAGGTAAGGCCGACGTGGGCGCCGGCGCCGAGCTCGGCCAGCAGCGGGGCCGAGGCGGGCGAGCCGATCTCCTCGTCGGGTGAAAGAAGCACCCGGTAGCCCAGCGCCTCGCGGCCTTCGAAAGTTTCAAACGCCTCCAGCGCGGCCAGCATGACGCTCAAGCCGCCCTTCATGTCCGCGATCCCCGGGCCGACCAAAGCGCCGTCCGAGCGGGTGCTCACCTGCTGAAAGGGGCTGTCGGGGGAGTAGACGGTGTCGTAGTGGCCGGTCAGGGCGGCTTGCACCGGCGCCTCCGGCCGTACGGTGAGCAGCAGGGCGTCGGGGTGGGTCAGCCCGGCTTCGCGCCCGCCGGCGTCGATCTCCACCGTCGGCCGCAGCGGCATGCGGCGCAGCATGCCGGGCAGCCGCGCCAGCACCGGCTCCAGCGCCTCGCGCTGCCGCTCCAGCCCCGGATAGTTGCGGCTGCCGGAGTTGATCTCGGCCCAAGCCACGGCGCGATTCACGATTTCAGTGCCGCGCCCGGCAATGCGGTCCAGCACCGCCCGCTCGGCCGGTTCAGGCGAGAGCATCGATCGTCGCGGAGAGTTCGGCGTGGGCGGCGCGGGCCTGCGCCCACAGCGCCGGGTCGGCGAGGTCCGAGGGCGCGATGGTTTCCGGCCAGGCGCGCTCCACCAGCCGCGCCAGCGCCTCCCACTTCCGTTCATCCAGCAGGAACCGCGGGTCGATGGCCGCGCGAGCTTGCTCGGACACGGGCACGCGCAGGCGCAGGCACGCAGGGCCGCCGCCGTTCCTCATGCTTTCGCGCACGTCGGCAACGATCACGTCCTGAACCACGCCTTCGGACAGCATCCGGTCGACCTCGCTCCAAACCGACAGACGCGCGCGGCTCTCGACCGGCAACACCAGCGCCATGCCGCCTTCGGGCAGGGTGACCAGCTGCGAGTTGAACAGGTAACAGGCGACGGCGTCCTCGAGGCTCACCCCGCGGGTTTCGAATACGCGGAGGCGGGGGATGCGGCGCTCCAGCGCCTCGTAAAGCCGCTCCTTGTCGTCGTAGGCATCGGGGTGGGCGAGCAGCAGGGTCTCGTTGGCCACGGCGACCACATCGTTGTGGAAGGCGCCGGCGTCGATGGCGGCCTGAGACTGGCGCGCGAGGATCGCCGTGTCGGCCCCGAGGCCGGCCAAGCGCGCGACAGCCTCGCTGGCCCGGCGGCTCTGGCGCTCGGGATAGCGGCCGGCGCGATCCTCCTGCCCATGGACGAAGACGTTCATGCCGCGCTCGCCGTGGCCGGCGGACAGACGCATGTGGTTGGCTGCGCCCTCGTCGGAGAAGTGGCGGCCGTGGGGCAGGGGAGGGTGGACGGCGAAGAAAAGCTCGTCGGCGAAGACGGTCTTGAGGCGGGCATAAGTCTGCTCCGCCTCGAAGGCACGGTGCATCATGGTGGCGAGGTTGGCGGTCACCAGGTGGGTGCGGCCGTCGCCGGAGTCGGGCGCGGCAATCACGGTCGCGGCGTTGGCGGTCCACATGGCGGAAGCCGAGAAGGCGCGGCGGAACAGCTCAGGGTCTTCGTCCAGCGCCGCCTTCAGCACCTGGTCGTCCGAACCCTTGAAACCGAGCGCGCGCAGCAGCTGGGCGTCCGGGCGGAACAAAGGCGGCAGGAAACCCTGAAGCAGGCCCAGGTCCATCAGCCGCTTCATCTTGCCCAGGCCCTGCAGCGCCGCCTGGCGGGGGTGCGAGACGTCGCCGGCGTTGGTCGCCGAGGCGACGTTGCCGAGTGACAGGCCGGCGTAGTTGTGGGTGGGGCCGACCAGGCCGTCGAAATTGACTTCACGGAAGCTCACGCGGCCACCCCCACCGTGATGCGGAAGTCGGTGCGTTCCGTCTCCAAGCTGGCGACCGGATAGGCCGAGTAGTCGGCCGCATAGTAGGCGCTTGGGCGGTGATTGCCCGACAGGCCGACACCACCGAACGGGGCGGCGGAAGAGGCGCCGGTGGTCGGTCGGTTCCAGTTGATCACGCCCGCCCGGATCTCAAGCCAAAAGCGGCCGTAGAGCGCCTCGTCGGCGCTGATCAGTCCGGCCAGAAGGCCGAAGCGGGTGTTGTTGGCCTCCCTGACGGCGGCGTCGAAATCGGAGACGCGGATCACCTGGAGCAGCGGCCCGAACACCTCCTCGTCCGGCCGCTCTCGCGCGTCCGTGACGTCGATCAGGCCGGAGGAGAGCAGGGGCTTTCCCTCCATCAGCCTCTGCATCGGCCGCAAGACGCGTCCGCCCAAGCCGGCCAGCCTCTCCTGTGCCTTCAGCAGCTCGTCGGCGGCGGCGTTGTCGATCACCGGCCCCATGAACGGCGGCGGCTCGTCGAACGGGCAGCCGACGCGGATGCGCCCGGTCAGCGCCAGCAGCGCCTCGATCACCCGGTCGCCCTCACCCCCTCGCGGCAGGATCAGCCGCCTAGCGCAGGAGCAGCGCTGACCGGCGGAGACGTAGGCGGACTGAACGATCAGGTGAGCGGCGGCCTCGGCGTCGGCGGCGTCCCACACTACCAGCGGACTGTTGCCGCCGAGCTCCAGCGCCAGGATCCTGCCCGGCTGGTCGGCCAGAGCCTGGTGGATCGCGCGGCCCGCCGGCAGCCCGCCGGTGAACAGCACCCCGTCCACGCGCGCGTGCGCCACCAGCGCCTGCCCGGCTTCAATCCCGCCGACCACGACCTGCAACGCATCCTCCGGCACACCGGCTTCGCGCCACAGCTCGGCCAGCATCAGGCCGCTCGCTGGCGTCTTCTCGCTCGGCTTGAACACCACCGCGTTGCCGGCGATCAGCGCCGGCGCGATGTGGCCGTTGGGCAGGTGCATGGGGAAGTTGAAGGGCCCCACCACCGCCATCACCCCATGCGGCTTATGGCGGACCGCCTGGCGCACACCCGCCGCCTCGCTGACGCTCTCGCCGGTGCGGTCCTCGTGGGCCGCGAGCGAGATGGCGGCCTTGCCGGCCACGCTGTCGGCCTCGGTCAGCGTCTCCCAGAAGGGCTTGCCGGTCTCGCGCGACAGCAGTCGCGCCACCTCCTCGCGCCGCGCCTTGACCAGTTCGGCGAAGCGCGCCGCTACCTGGGCCCGCGCCTCCAGCGGGCGCGCGGCCCAGTCACGGAAGCCTTCCGCCGCGCGCGCGACCGCTGCCTCCACCTCGGCGGCGCCGGCGGCGGGGCCACGCCAGACTGTCTCCCCGGTGCAGGGGTCGAGCGAGACCACCTCAGAAGGGGGCATGGCGGATCCGCTCTCCAGGCTGGACGTCAAGGCATTCGGCCAGGGCGGCCGAGACCACCGCGTCCTCTCCGACGCGGGTCACCCGCCCGCGCGCGCAGCGGAACTCGCGCGAATGCCCGGCGCAGACCAGGCTGTCCACCCCGCCCGCCACCTCGCCGCCGACGCGAGCGACCGTCGACACCAGCGCCTCGCGCACGCAGCGCAGGTTGGCGACCTCGGTGTGGATCGTCGGCCCGCCGTCGAAGATGTCGACGTAGTCCTCATCGCGAAACCCCTCCGCCAGCAGCAGATCGTAGGCGCGCCGGCCGTCCTTGTGCGGCTGTCCCAGCGCTTCTTGAGCTTCCTTGGGCAACAGATTGACGTAGATGGGGAACTTCGGGCCGAGGTCGGCGATGAACTGGTTGCCGTGGAGCGCGTTCAGCCGGTCTGCCTCGCCGAAGTCCATCCCGTAGAACTTGCGCCCCACCGCGTCCCAGAACGGGGAGCCCCCGTCCTCGTCCTGTACCCCCCGCAGCTCGGCCACGATGTGTTCGCCGAACCAGTAGCGATGCTCGGCGATAAACAGGTAGCGCCCGCGCGACATCAACCGCCCCGCCCCCGACCCCCGCAAGCTGGAGTCGAGGAACAGGCCCCCCACCTCGGCATGGCCCTCGAAGTCGTTGACCAGGCTCAGCACATGGAAGCTGACTGTCCGCTTCAAGTCGCGCGAGGACTGCGACACCCGGCTCATCTTGTAGGAATAGAACGGCCACTCCGCGCCCACTCGTGACACCATCATCCCGGTGCCGGCGACCCGCCCAGCGGCTTCCAGCACCAGCATCATCGGCTGCGCCGCGCCAGGGTCGGCGGCGTCCAGTTCGGCGACCGAGGCTGCGATGCGCGAGGCCAATTCGTCGCGGTCTGGCGGCAGGTTGGTCATGCCGGGGCCGGCGGTGAGCGCGAGGGCGTAGAGGCCGTCCACGTCCTCGATCGCCGCCGCCCTGACCTTCAGCTGCAGTTGCTCCGCCATGCCGTCCCGGCCGCCGCGAGGCCGCCCGCCGGGCCCCGGAGCTTCCTAGGCCATCTCAGGTGAAGCCGGAAGTGTGGGCGGGTGGAGGATGGAGGCCTGGCCGAGAATCGAACTCGGGTGCGCGGATTTGCAGTCCGCTGCGTAACCACTCCGCCACCAGGCCGTCCGGGGGAGGCGCTGAGCTAGCAGGCGCGCCCTGGTTCGGCAATCATGGCCGCCGCCGCATTGCGCTCCGGTTAAGGCGGCGGCATAAGCCCGCGTCCCGCCCAGCCGCCCGCCAGCCCTGATGACCTTCGACTTCGCCGCCGCCCGGCTGAACATGGTGGAGAGTCAGGTGCGCACCCAGGACGTCACCGACACCGCCGTGCAGGACGCCATGATGGCGGTGGCGCGCGAAGCCATCGTACCGCCCGGGCGAGCGGCGATCGCCTACGCCGACTCCGAAATCCCCTACGGCGAGGGCCGCTGCCTGATGCGCCCGCGCGACATCGGCAAGGTGCTGCAGGCGCTGCATCCCCGCGCCGGCGAACGCGCCTTGGCCATCGCCGCGCCCTACGCCGCCGCCGTGCTCGAGGCGATGGGGCTGGTGGTCGAGCGGTTCGACGCGCCCGACCTGCGCGACTGCCCGCCCGGCCCCTATGACGTGATCGTCTGCGAAGGCTCGGTGGACCGGACGCCTGATAATTGGACCCGTGCGCTCGGTCCTGGCGGGCGGCTGTGCGCGGTGGAGCGGCGCGGGCCGGTCGGCAAGGCGCGGCTCTACGTCCGCACTGATGAGGGCATCGCGTCGCGCGAAGCGTTCGACTGCATGGCCCCGCTGCTGCCGGGCTTCATGCCGCAGGCGCAATTCGTGTTCTGACGCTTCCACAGGGGCGCCAAAGGTTTAAGTAGCCGCCGCAACCGCGCGCCCCACGGGCGCCACAGTGGCTCCGCAGAGAGCCCGCCGTCAGGAGGGGTCGCGAAGGTTCATGGCTGTTGGCTTGAGAGGGCGACTGACCGCCGCCGCCTGCGGGGCCGCGCTGTGCGCGGCCGCGGGCGCGTCTGCGGCCGAGACCCTGGCCGACGCCATCGCGCTCGCCTACCAGACCAACCCGACGCTGGCCGCCCAGCGCGCGAACCTGCGCTTCATCGAAGAGGGGATCGTACAGGCGCGCGCCGGCCTGCGCCCCAGCGTCAACGCCCAGGTGTCGGGCGAGTACCAGCGGCTCGGCGCCCGCACCGGCCAGCTCGGCAATACCACGCCCGCCCAGGAGACCCAGCAGGCGTCGGCCCAGCTCAACTTCTCTCAGCCGCTCTACACCGGCGGCCGCGTCACCGCGCAGACCCGCTCGGCGGAGGCCGACACGCTGTCGGAGCGCGAGACGCTGCGCCAGACCGAGGCCGACGTGGTCCAGCAGGTGATCCAGGCCTATGTGAACGTCCGGCGTGACCTCCAGGCGCTGGCCATCCGGCGCGAGAACGTCGAGATCCTCCAGCGCCAGGTGCGCGAGACCCGCATCCGCTTCGAGGCCGGCGAGGTGACCAAGACGGACGTGGCCCAATCGGAGGCCCAGCTGGCCCAGTCGCAGGCGCAGCTGGCCAACGCCCAGGCGCAGCTAGCGCTGAGCCGCGCGGCCTACGCCAACGTGGTGGGCCAGAGCCCCGGGGAGCTGGCGCCCGAGCCGCCGCTGAAGCTCCCGGCCACCATCGAGCAGGCCTTCGACCGGGCGCAGGAGTTCAACCCGCAAATCCGCTCCGCCGAATATTCGCGGCAGTCGGCGGTGGCCCAGCTGGCCCAGGCCAAGGCGGCGCGGCGGCCATCGGTGAGCCTGAACGGCTCGGTCGGCTACACCGGCTCGCGGGCGCAGCCGTTCACCGGCGGCCTCGACTCCAGCGCCTTCTTCGACTTCACCCAGGCTACCGTCACCCTGACCCAGCCGCTCTTCTCCGGCGGCGCCATCAGCTCCCAAATTCGCCAGGCGGTCGAGCGCGAGAACTTCTTTCGCACCCAGTTGGAGGGCGCCCGCCGCAACACCGTGCAGCAGCTGTCGCAGGGCTGGAACCAGCTGCTCGCCGCGCGCGCCAGCATCGCCGCGGGCGAGGAACAGGTGCGCGCGGCCCGCATCGCCTTCGAGGGCGCCCAGGCCGAGCAGGCGGTGGGCCTGCGCACCACGCTGGAGGTGCTGACCGCCCAGCAGGTGCTGCGCGACGCCGAGCTGGCGCTGGTCACCGCCCGCCGTGACGAGTACGTCGCCGCCGCCCTGGTGCTGAACGAGACCGGCCAGCTCGCCGCCGCCAACATTGTCGCCGACCTGCCCCAGGAGCCGCGCGGCCATGAGTTCGAGCGGCTGCAGAAGACCACCGGCTACGTGCCTTGGGAGGAGGCGCTGAACCGGATCGACCAGCTCTACGATCCCGCCGACCTCAAGGAGCTGCCGCCCGCGCCCGACGAGCCGCTGGTGCTGGCGCCGCGCGACGCCGCCGCCAATCCGCCGCCGCCGACCTCAGCCCCCCCGCCGCCGGTGCAGAACCTGACGCCGTCCGCCCGGCCGCGGACGCTGCCGGTTCCGTCGGACGCCGCCGCCGCGCCCTTGGCTCCTGCGGGAGGCGCCGCGCCCACCACGACCACGCAGCGCCCCGCCGTCACGGTCCAGTCCGCCAGGCCGCAGGCGCCCGCACAGCCGCGCCCGACGGTGGCGACCCCGCCGCCGGCGCGACCCTCGAATCAGGCGCCGCTGCCGCCCGGCTACCGCCCCACGCCGGACCCCAACGTGGTCATCACCCTGCCGCCGCAGAGCGGACAGACCACGCCGCCCACCACGCCGCCTCGCTGAGGCGAAGTTTTCGTTCGCGCGACGAGAAAATTGCGCAGCGCCGCGCGCGCGCTTAGGCTAGGTGAACCGAGACACGGCCACAGCGCGCGGAGCCCCTATGTCGGACACCAATCAGGAACCCACCATGGAGGAGATCCTGGCCTCCATCCGCCGGATCATCTCCGAGGACGAGCCCGCGCCGGGCGCCGCCCCGGCGGCCGCCGGCGACGGCGGAGAGACGGCCTCCTCACCCGCGACGGTGAACACCGCCGACGAAGAGGTGCTGGACCTCACCGAGCGGGTGGAAGACGCAGGGGCTGCGATGGAGACGGTGGGCGACCTCGACGTCTATTCTTCCCGCAATGCCCCTGTCGCCGAGCCCGCACCCCAACCCGAACCCGCGCGTCAGGAGGCGCCCCAGCCGATGCCAGAGCCGTCCTACCAGCCCGCCGCCGCCGCCTCCTCGTCCTCAGGCGCCGGTGACGACGGCCTGCTCAGCCAGTCCTCCGCCGCGAGCGCTGCGGCCGCCTTCGGTTCGCTGTCGCAGGCGCTGATGATGCCGCAGGAGGGCCGCTCGCTCGAAGATGTGGTGCGCGAGCTGCTGCGCCCGCTGCTGAAGGAATGGCTCGACGCCAACCTCCCCCAGATCGTCCAGGCCAAGGTCCAGGAAGAAGTGGAGCGCATCGCCCGCAGCCGGTCCCGCTAGCACTCTCGAAGGAGCCGGATTTTCTAATCCGTTCATTCCCGCGAAGGCGGGAATCCAGGCTTTTCCGCGCAAGCGGCCACCAAAAACACCTGGGTCCTCGCTTGCGCGGGGATGAGCGGGTGTTTTAGCCACCCTGCGGTCCGCCATGCTCGACAAGACCTTCGACCCCAAGGCCGTGGAGGCGCGGTTGTACGCCCGTTGGGAGGCCTCCGGCGCCTTCGCCCCGCGCGCGGAGGGCGAGCCCTACTGCATCGTCATCCCGCCGCCGAACGTGACCGGCTCGCTGCACATCGGCCACGCGCTGAACAACACCCTGCAGGACATCCTCACCCGCTTCCAGCGCATGCGCGGCAGGGCGGCGCTGTGGCTGCCCGGCACCGACCACGCCGGTATCGCCACCCAGATGGTGGTCGAGCGCCAGCTCGCCGCATCGGGCGCCAACATGAACCGGCGCGAAATGGGCCGCGAGGCCTTTGTCGAAAAGGTCTGGGAATGGAAGGCCGAGAGCGGCGGGACCATCGTGCGCCAGCTCCGGCGCCTGGGCGCCTCCTGCGACTGGAGCCGAGAGCGGTTCACGCTGGACGAGGGCCTGTCAGCGGCGGTGCGGAAGGTGTTCGTGAGCCTCTACAAGCAGGACCTGATTTACCGCGACAAGCGGTTGGTGAACTGGGACCCCCACTTCCAGACCGCCATCTCAGACCTCGAAGTCGAGCAGCGCGAGGTCGACGGCCACTACTGGCACTTCGCTTACCCGTTGGCCGACGGCTCGAGCGAGATCGTGGTCGCCACCACCCGCCCCGAAACCATGCTCGGCGATACCGCCGTTGCCGTGCATCCCGACGATGAACGCTACACGGCGCTCGTGGGCCGGATGATCGCCCACCCGATCACCGGCCGCTCCATCCCCATCGTCGCTGACGAGTACGCCGACCCGGAGAAGGGTTCCGGCGCGGTGAAGATCACCCCCGCCCACGATTTCAACGACTTCCAAGTCGGCAAGCGGCACAGCTTGCCGATGATAAATGTGCTGGATGGGGCGGCGCGGATCGCGCAACCCGGCCAAGCCTTCACGAGCACGGCTCGAACTTCAGTGAGCGGGCGCTCAGAATTCACTGCGTCATACGGCGGCGCTGTCCATATCCCAGAGAATTTGATCGGGATGGACCGCTTCGAGGCGCGCAAGGCGATCGTGGCGGAGATGGAGCAGCTGGGCCTGTTGCGCGGGATCGAGAACACCCGCCACGTCGTCCCTCACGGCGACCGCTCGGGCGTGGTGATCGAGCCTTTTCTGACCGACCAGTGGTACGTCGACGCCGCCACCCTCGCCAAACCTGCCATTGCCGCGGTGGAGCAGGGCCGAACGGTCTTTGAACCGAGGAACTGGGAGAAGACCTACTTCGAGTGGATGCGGAACATCGAGCCCTGGTGCGTCTCGCGCCAGCTCTGGTGGGGCCACCGCATCCCGGCTTGGTACGCCGCCGACGGCGAAATCTTCGTCGAGGACAGCGAGGAGGCGGCGCGCGCCGCCGCCCGCGCCCACTTCGGCCGCGACGTCGAGCTGCGCCAGGACGAGGACGTCCTCGACACCTGGTTCTCCTCCGCCCTCTGGCCCTTCTCCACCCTCGGCTGGCCGGAGGACACCGAGGATCTCCGCCGTTTCTACCCCACCACCGACCTCGTCACCGGCTTCGACATCATCTTCTTCTGGGTGGCCCGGATGATGATGATGGGCATTCACTTCATGGGCGAGCTCCCCTTCCGCCGCGTGGTCATCAACGGGCTGGTGCGCGACGAGAAGGGACAGAAGATGTCCAAGTCCAAGGGCAACGTCATCGACCCCTTGGATATCGTCGACGACCTCGGCGCCGACCCGCTGCGCTTCACCATGGCCATCCTGTCGGGCACGCGCGAGATCAAGCTGTCGCGCCAGCGCATCGAGGGCTACCGCAACTTCGGCACCAAGCTGTGGAACGCCGCCCGCTTCAGCCAGATGAACGGCTGCGTGCGCGCCCCAGGCTTCGACCCCGGCTCGGCGCAACTCACCCTGAACCGCTGGATCCGCGGCGAAACCGTCAAGACCACCGCCGAAGTCACCCGCGCCCTCGAAGCCGCCCACTTCGCCGAAGCCGCCCAGGCGCTCTACCGCTTCGTCTGGAACGTGTTCTGCGACTGGCACCTGGAGCTGGCCAAGCCGGTGCTCAACGGCGCCGATGAAGCCGCCAAGGCCGAGACCCGCGCGATGACCGCCTGGGTCCTCGACCAGTGCCTGAAGCTGCTCCACCCCGTCACCCCCTTCATCACCGAGGAGCTGTGGGAGCGCCTGGGCGAGCAGGGTCCGGCGCGCGAGGGGATGCTGATCACCTCCGACTGGCCCGACCTTCCGGAAGGCTGGATCGACGCCGTGGCCGAGGCCGAGATCGGCCTGGTGATCGGCGCCGTCAGCGAGGGCCGCTCGGTCCGCTCGGAGCTGAACGTCCCACCCTCGGCCAAGCCCATCCTCTACGTCGCCGAAGCCGGCCCCGAGCAACGCCGCGCCCTGGAAGCCAACGCCGACGTGATCGCCGCCACCCTGCGCGTTGGCGGCCTCGCGTTCGAACCCGCGCCACATGGCGCGGTGCCGTATGTCGTCGACGGCGCCTCGCTCGCCCTACCGGTCGCTGAATTCATCGACCTCGCCGCCGAGCGGGCCCGCCTGAGCAAGGAAGTCTCCGCGCTCGACGGGGAAATCGCCCGCGCCTCGGGCAAGCTCGCCAACCCATCCTATGTCGCCAAGGCCCCCGACGCCGTGGTCGAGGAAACCCGCGCCAAGCTCGTCGAAGCGCAGGCCGCCAAGGCCAAACTCCAGGCGGCGCTCCAGCGTCTCGAGGCGGCGGCCTGACGCCGGGTACGGAGGGCGCAGATGGAAATCGGGATCGAGCGGCTGACCGTCCTGGTGCTCCTACTCACCGGCCTGTCGCACCTGTTGCAGCCGAAGGCGTGGGTCCGGTTCTTCATCGCCATCCGCGAGCGCGGCGAAGCGGCCGGCCTGCTGAACGCTTACGTCCACGCGCCGCTGGGCCTGCTGATCGTGGCCTTCCACAACGTCTGGACGTGGCCGGAGGCGGTGTTCACCCTGATCGGCTGGTCGCTGACGCTGAAGGGGGCCATCTACTTCTGCTGGCCGCAACTGGCGCTTCGAAGCCTGGCCGACCTGTCGGAGGCGAAAGCCTGGAGGTTCCGCCTGGCCGGCGCCGTTGCCGTGACCGGTTCGATGGGTCTCGCCTGGATCGCTCTGACCGACTGAGACCTCAGGCGACGCAGCCCACCCGCGTGTCGCCCGCCTCGCGCCGCCGCTCCAGGTCGGCTTCGGCGGCGCTGACGCCTTCGCTGACGGCCTGGGCGTACCGGGCCAGCGCCTGACCGAAGCCCGGCATGATCCGGCCGCGTTCGGTCCCGAGCGCGGCGTACGCCGGCCGGGGCGCCGCGAAGCCCAGGCCCTCTCCGGCCACTCCTCGCACCAGCCGCGTCGGCAGCTCCAGCGCGCGCGCGACTTCGCGGGCGAACTCCGCCCAGGTCATCGGATCGTGGTTCGACAGGTGCCAGACGCCCTGCGACTGATCGACCACCAGGTCCAGCACCGCCTGCACCAGGTCGGGCACGTAGGTCGGCGTGACGGTCTGGTCGGCGGCCGCCTTGAACGCCCTCCCTGCGCGCAGCTGGCGCACCACGGCGGCGGCGAAGTTGTAGGGATCGTCGGGGGAGAAGAAGGCGGCGGTGCGTACGATAAGCGCGCGCGCGCCGCTCTCCGCCACCAGGCGCTCCATCTCGGCCTTGGAGCGGCCGTAGACGTTCATCGGGTTGGGCGCATCGCTCTCGACGTAGGGGCGCTCCGCCCGCCCGTCGAACACCAAATCGGACGAGAAGGCGGTGTAGTGGGTCCCGGCCTCGGCGCAGGCCCGCGCCAAGTTCACCGCGCCCGTGGCGTTGGCGGCGATGCAGTCGTCCGGATCGGCCTCGGCCTCGTCCACCCGCACCCAGCCGGCGGCGTTGATCACCGCCCACGGTTCGTATTGCTCGAGCGTGCGCGCGATCGATGCCGCATCGTCCAGCGCCAGCTGCTCGCGCCGCGTCAGCACGAAGCTCAGGCCCCGCCATTCGCAGTTGCGGGCCAACGCCTGCCCGAGCGTCCCCGTGGCGCCAACGATCAGGATCGGCCGGCCCGCGCCTGCGGGCGGTTCCCAGTGGCGGCGGGCAGGCAGGATTTCGGCCGTGCGCATCACGGGCTGGAACTCCAAACGTACGTCGCGGCGCCACCACCCCGGCGACTGCAGTGCCGGGTGCGGTTCGCCGCCCGCCCCCAGCACCTTGATCATCTCGGTGACCGCCGTGGGGCGAGGCTCCCCGCCGCGCAGGTCGAACGCGCCCACTTCGTAGTGCCCGTCCAGCCGCGTCAGCAAGCTGTTCCAGTCGTAGGAGCCGAGCAGCGCCCAGGGCGTCACCGCGCGCACGTCAATGCAGCGCGCGCGCAGCGACTGGCAGCTCCTCCAGGCGTCCCAAATCCAGCGCATCTGCTCTTCGCGGGTGCAGCCGTTGTGGCTTTCGGTCACCGCCATCGGCAGGCCGTAGCGCTCCCACGTTTGCTCCAGCAGGCCCGCGAGCCCGATCGGTCCCGGGTTCAGCACCCGCACCGCCTCCACGTCGGCGTAGCGGACGTGCTCGTTGCCGCCGACGCGGTGCTCCGGATAGCGCTCGACGCGGTGGTCGAGGAACCGCTCGCTGGTCAGATAGTGGTTCACGCCCAGCACGTCAGGCGGGCAGGGGGCCTCGTTCAGCCGCTTGATCCGCTCCGTCAGCCCAAAGCGCTTCAGCCGCGGCCAGAAGCGGTGCTCGCGGTTCACCCGCCCGGTCAGCAGGTCCCAGGTGAGCCAGCGGCGGATGTTCTCGTGCGCCGCCTGGTCGGCCAACGGCGGAGTCGAGTGGGTCTGGCCGAGGTCCTCGGTCTGCACCAGCCGCGCGTTCGCGTTGACGGCCCTAATCTCGCGCATGGCGGCCATGACGCCTTCGACCTGGTTCAGGAACGCCGTCCAGAAGCTGCGCTCGTCGTGCGCATGCGGGTACCAGTGGCCGTAGAGCGTCGAGAACCGGGCGGTGGTCAGCGGCTCGTTGACCGGAGTCCAGTCCTCCACCCACGGATACCGCTCCGCGGCGGCGCGGGCGTAGGCCGCGAACAGCTCGACGAAGTTGTCGGAGACCAAGCTGGTGTAGCGGGGGCCGGAGCCGTGGTGCAGCAGGCCGGCGATTGGCGCCATGCCCAGGCGCCTGATCTCCTCCAGCCGCTCATCGGTCCAGCGCCAGTCGTGCTGGTCAGGCGCGTCCGGCGCCGCGCGCTCCCAGATTAGAGGATAACGCAGGCGGCGAATCCCCAGTTGCGCGAACTTCTCCAGGTCTTCGATGCGGTGCTGGTGCCCCGACAGAAGGTTCTGGTCGATGTAGTGGTCGCCGACCCGGTTGACGGTGCACTCGTGACCGCCCCAAAGCTCTAGTTCCGGCACGCGGGAGTCCTTTCAGCCCGCGCCCCTAACGGCTGATGCCTCGCAATAGTTCAGCTCGTTAACATTTCTCTAGAAAGGGGCTGCTCGCTGCTGCGCCGCGATTTCAAGCACTGGCGTCCTGCACCTCGGGCTGAGGCGAGGCGCGGTGGCTGCGATCGTCGGCCTCCGCCTCCTGCCGGCGAGAGTGGCGGCCGCCGTATTCGCTGGGCGGGATCAGCGGCAGCTGCAGGCACTGGCTCGACAGCGGCAGCACGTCGCGCCAGTCCTTGATGATCTGCCGGTAGCACTTGCCCACCGAGCGGATGTTGCGGTCCAGGTCGTACAGCCCCAGCGGATTGACCCGCCCATTCTGCTCGCGCAGCGCCGTGTCCCAGTCCACCTGGTCGATCAGCGAATACCAGGTGAAGCCCAGGATCGGCACCCCGTCGTTCCTTACCCGCAGCACGTTGGCCCACTGCTTCCACAGCCAGTTGACCGCCTCGTCCCCGCGCGGCCCTTCTGACAGGTTGGTCTCGGTATGCATCACCGGCAGGTGGTAGCGCTGGTAGTACTGCCGCGTGATCTCCGAGTAGCCAAATATCTCCCCCGACGCCCGGCTGGAGCCGTCGGCCGCCACCCGGTGCTCGTTGGTCATGTAGTAGTCGTTGCCCATCACGCAGTGTGACTTCAGCCTGGTTTCCAGGAAGAAGTGGTACTCCTCCCGGGTCATGCCGTTGTCCATCAGGTATTCGTACATCTCCGACTCGACCCGGCGGCCGTAGTTCAGGTCGAGGGAGAGGAAACGCGCGGCGTTGAGGATTTCCGCCGGCTTGATCGCCGCGGGGTTCTCGGCGTGGAAGTATTCCGAGGACTCGCTCTGGATGAAGACGGCGTCCGGCCGCACCTCCAGGATAGCCTTCATCGCCAGAACGTTCGCCTTGACCAGGTACTTGAGCGCGTTGACGAAGCCGCGATCGGTCTTCAGCTGCTCGTTCCACCAGCCATAGCGGGCCGAGAAGCTGGCGGTGATGAACATCTCGTTGACCGGCGTGTAGAGCTGCACCCAGGGATAACGCAGGGCGAAGTCGCGCGCGTACTGTTCGAACAGGTGCGGGAAGTCCGGGTTCTGGAAATCGCCGATCCAGTCGGGCGCGCCGAAGTGGCAGAGGTCCACGATGGCGTTCAGGTCCCGCCGCCGCAGGTCGTTCATGGTGAGGTCGGCGAACTCCCAGTCGTAGCGGCCCGGCCCCAGCCACACCGTATGGATCGGCGGACCGAAGCGGAGGAAGCGGATGCCCATCTCCTCCACCAGGTCGAAATCGGTCTTCCAGTATTTGTAGAAGCCGCCCACCTCGAGCTGGTCCACCCGCACCGTCCCGCCCTTGATCTTCGGGTTGGAGTTCTCGATGCCGGTCGCGAACATGAACATGAGGCGCGCTCTCCCCGCTGGTGTCAGGGCCGCGCGCCCGGCGCGGCGGTTCATGTCAAACGACGCGAATAGGGTTTTGTTCGGGCGCGCGAGTCAGCGCAAGGGCGCGGGCGCGCCGATCTCGCGGGCGGACCCGCGACCGCACGCAAACAGTTCTTCCCAACGCGGCCCCGGTTTGATGAATGGGACCCGAAGCAGGGAGGCTTAAGATGAGCGACACGAGGCTAGGATCCGATCGGCGCAGCGTGCTGAAGGCGGGGGCGGCGAGCGCGGCTTGGCTCGCCGGCGGCGGAGCGGCCCTGGCGGCCGAAGAGTTGCCCCGCGTGCGCGAGGCGATCGCCGCCGGCCACGCCGCCTCGCTGAAGCGGTTGCGCGACTGGATCGCCCTGCCGACCATCGCCGCCGAGGGACGTAACGTCCGCGAGGGCGCGCAGTACATGGCCCAGCTCGCGCGCGAGGCCGGCTTCCAGCACGTCGAGATCGTCCCCACCAGCGGCGTCCCCGGCGTGTTCGCGACGCTCGACGCCGGCGCGCCCAAGACGCTCGGCCTCTACTTCATGTACGACGTGAAGCAGTTCGACCCGAAGGAGTGGTCCGCCCCGCCGCTGGAAAGCCGGCTGGTCGACCGGCCAGGCTTCGGCAAGGTGCTGATCGGCCGCGGCGCCACCAACCAGAAGGGGCCGGAGGCCACCTTCCTCGCCGCCCTGCATGCGATCCGCGCCGCCGGGCGCAAGCTGCCGGTCAACCTGGTGCTGGTTGCGGAAGGCGAGGAGGAGATCGGCTCGCCCCACTTCGCCGAGGTCGTGCGCAGGCCCGATGTGATGGCGGCGCTGAAGACGTGCGTCGGCATCATGATGCCCGCGCACGGCCAGGGCCCGACCGGCGGCGTGGAGATCACCCTCGGGGCCAAGGGCATGATCGAGCTGGAGCTGGTCTCCAGCGGCAAGGCCTGGGGGCGCGGTCCGACCAAGGATGTCCACTCCAGCCTCAAGGCCGCCGTCGACAGTCCGGTCTGGCGCCTCGTCCAGGCGCTGCAAACCCTGGTCTCGGCGGATGGTAACCGCATCACCGTGGACAACTGGTACGAGAACGTGCGGCCGCTCACCGCCCACCAGAAGGCGCTGATCGCCGCCAACGTGCGCGAGAACCCGGAAGCCGAGACCATGCGCGACCTGCACGTCTCGCACTGGATCGACGACCTGCCCTACCAGCAGGCGATGGAGCGGCTGGCCTCCCAGCCGACGATCAACATTGAGGGGCTGGTCGCCGGCTACACCGGCCCCGGCGGCAAGACTATCCTGCCCTCGCGTGCGGTGGCCAAGCTCGACTGCCGTCTGGTGCCCAACCAGACCCGGGCCGAGGCCGTCGCCAAGCTGAAGCGCTACCTGGCCAAGAAGGGCTTCGCCGACATCGAGGTCAACGTCAGCGGCGGCTACGACCCCACCGAAACAGACGAGAACAGCGGCATCATCAAGGCCGAGGTCGCGACCTACACCGCGCTGGGGCGCCCGCCGACCATGATCCCCCGCCTGGCCGGTTCATGGCCGGGGTACCTGTTCACTGGCGCCCCCCTGAACCTCCCCGCCGGCCACTTCGGCATGGGCTACGGCACCGGCGCGCACGCCCCCGACGAGCTGATGCTGGTCGAGAGCACCAACCGCGCCCTGTTTGGCATGGACGAGGCGGCCCTGGCCTACGTACGCTTCCTGCACCGGGTCGCAGACATCGCCTGAGCAGGGGAGGGGGTCAGCCGCCCGCGATGGCGGTCGTCCAGCGCCGCCGCAGCGCCGTCTGCCCTTTGCGCCGCACCACGTATTCGGCGGTGTAGGCGCCCGTCGGCCAGGCGCCGGCGCCGGCGCCGGCCTTGGAGCCGACGAACAGGAAGTAGGTCGCCTTGGCGCGGTCGAGCGGCGGCAGCACTCGCTCTGCCAGCGTCTTGCCGCCCGGACCGGTGAGCCTCAGCTCCTGCACGTCGCCAGTCTCCAGCCCGATCGCTCGGACATAAGCCACCACCGCCGGAGAGCCCCTCGACAGCGCCTTGCCAGCCCCGCCCGCGTCGATCGCTTCGCCGGTGACCGGACCGTCGGCGAAGCCGGTCGCGAGTACCGCCGGCGAGGCGTAGGTCACGGCGCCCCGCACCGCCGGCGACCACAGCAAAGCGCCGGACCGGCAGGCGCCAGGCGCCGCGCCATAGGCGAACGGGTCCACCTCCTCGCCGCGCAGCCGCACCGACAGGTGCAGGTGCGGAAACTCCGTGTCGCCGGACAGCCCGACCAGCCCCAGCCGCTCCCCCGCCTTCACCGCCCGACCCGAGCGCACCGCCACCGACCCCCGGCGCATGTGGCAGTACTGCGTTTGCCAGCCACCGGGGTGCTCGATCAGCACCCCGTTGCCGCATTCCTTACCCTGGACCGCCGCCTTGCCGGCCACGGCCACGGAGACATCCGCCACCCCGTCCCGCACGTTGTGCACCGTCCCCGCCGCGGCGGCGCGCACCTCCACGCCCGCCCGCATCTCCTTGAGCGTCGGCAGGCGGATGTCCGTGCCGTCGTGGCCGTTATAGGTCATCGACCCGCAGGCATAATCCCGCCGCCCCGGCCCCGGATCGCGGTCGAAATAGTTCTGCACGAAACAGCTGCGGCCTGGCGCGCAGTCCACCGGCCACTGGAGCTGGATAGGCGCTTCGCCCGCCGACGCCAGCGCCAGGAGAAGCGACAGCGGCATCGCCGTTAGGCCCGCTTGCGGGTCAGCTGCTTGACCCGCTCGCGCCGGCGCTGCTCCTGGCGCTCGAGCACGCCGGCGAGGTACCGCCCGGTCCAGCTCTCTGGGACGCCCGCCACCTGCTCCGGCCGGCCCGCGGCCACGATCTGCCCGCCGCCGTCGCCGCCTTCGGGACCGAAGTCGAGCAGCCAGTCGGCCGTCTTGATGACGTCGAGGTTGTGCTCGATCACCACCACCGTGTTGCCCTGTTCGACCAGCTCGTGCAGCACCTCGAGCAGCTTGCGCGTGTCCTCGAAGTGCAGCCCCGTGGTGGGCTCGTCGAGGATGTAGAGCGTCTTGCCGGCGGCCCGGCGTGAAAGCTCCTTCGACAGCTTCACCCGCTGCGCCTCGCCACCCGACAGGGTGGTCGCCTGCTGGCCGACCTTCACGTAGCCGAGGCCGACCCGCTTCAGCGTCTCCATCTTGTCCCGGATCGGCGGCACCACCTTGAAGAAGTCGGCGGCCTCCTCGACCGTCATGTCGAGCACGTCGGCGATCGACTTACCGCGGAACAGCACCTCGAGCGTCTCGCGGTTGTAGCGCTTGCCCTTACAGACGTCGCAGGTGACGTAGACGTCAGGCAGGAAGTGCATCTCGATCTTGATGACGCCATCGCCCTGGCAAGCCTCGCAGCGGCCGCCCTTCACGTTGAAAGAGAACCGTCCGGGCCCGTAGCCGCGGGCCTTCGACTCCGGCAGGCCCGCGTACCAGTCGCGGATCGGCTGGAACGCGCCGGTGTACGTGGCCGGGTTCGAGCGCGGCGTGCGGCCGATCGGGGACTGGTCGATGTCGATGACCTTGTCGAAGTTCTCGAGCCCTTCGATCCGCTCGTGCGGGGCGGGCGCGTCGGAAGCGTTGTTCAGCCGCCGCGCGGCCGCCTTGTACAGGGTCTCGATGGTGAAGGTGGACTTGCCGCCGCCGGAGACCCCGGTGATGCAGGTGAAGACGCCCACCGGGATCTCGCCGGTGACGGTCTTCAGGTTGTTGCCGCGCGCGCCGATGACGCGAACCATCTTCTTTTTGTTCACCGCGCGGCGGCTCTCCGGCACGGCAATCTCGCGCGCGCCGACCAGGTACTGGCCGGTGATGCTCGCCGCCGAGGCCATGATGTCTTCGGGCGTGCCCTGGGCGATGATCTCGCCGCCGTGGATGCCCGCCGCGGGGCCCATATCGATGACGTAGTCGGCCGAGAGGATGGCCTCCTCGTCGTGTTCGACCACCAGGACCGAATTGCCGAGGTCGCGGAGGCCCTTCAGGCTCTGCAGCAGGCGGGTGTTGTCGCGTTGGTGCAGCCCGATCGACGGCTCGTCGAGCACGTACAGGACACCCGTGAGGCCCGAGCCGATCTGGCTGGCGAGGCGGATGCGCTGGCTCTCGCCGCCCGAAAGGGTGCCCGAGCCGCGGGCGAGGTTCAGGTAGTCGAGCCCGACGTCGTTCAGGAACCGTAGGCGGTCGTTGATTTCCTTCAGAATTCGCCGCCCGATCTCGGCCTGCTTGGGCGTCAGGCCCGCGTCGAGAGCTTCGAACCACTCGCGCGCGTGCTTGATCGACAGCTCCGAGACTTCGGCGATCGAGCGGGCGCCGACCTTCACCGCCAGGGCCTCCGGCTTGAGCCGGGCGCCGCCGCACGCTTCGCAGGGGGTCTCGGACTGGTAGCGGCCAAGCTCCTCGCGCACCCAGGCTGAATCGGTCTCACGCCAGCGCCGGTCGAGGTTGGGCATCACCCCTTCAAAGGGCTTGGAGACCTCGTACTTCCGCGCCTGGTCGTCGTAGGTGAACTTCACCTTCTCCGCGCCGGTGCCGTTCAGAATGACGTCGCGGGCCTGCTCCGGCAGCTGGTACCAGGGCAGATCCATGGAGAAGCCGTAGTGGCGGGCGAGCGCCTGCAGCGTCTGGGTGTAGAGGGGCGAGGGACCGCGCGCCCAGGGGGCGACCGCACCCTTATGCAGGGCCTTGTCCTTGTCGGGGATCACCAGGTCGGGGTCGAACGCCAGCTTCATGCCCAGCCCGTCGCAGGCGGGGCAGGCGCCGAACGGGTTGTTGAATGAGAACAGCCGTGGCTCGATCTCGGAGATGGTGAAGCCCGACACGGGGCAGGCGAACTTCTCGGAGAACAACAGCCGTCGGGGTTCGGTCTGGCCCTCGTCCACCGTGGCCCATTCGGCGACGGCGATGCCTTCGGCCAGCCGCAACGCCTGTTCCAGGCTGTCGGCGAGGCGGGCTTCGATGCCAGCCTTCACCACGACCCGATCCACGACCACGTCGATGTCGTGCTTGAACTTCTTGTCTAGAGTTGGCGCGTCTTCAATCGCGTAGAAGTCGCCGTTGATCTTCAGCCGCTGGTAGCCCTGGCGCTGCCAGTCGGACATCTCCTTGCGGTACTCGCCCTTCCGGCCGCGCACGACCGGCGCGAGCAGATACAGACGCGTGCCCTCGGCCAGCGCCATCACCTTGTCGACCATCTGGCTAACGGTCTGGCTCTCGATCGGCAGCCCCGTAGCGGGGGAGTAGGGCACGCCCACCCGCGCCCATAACAGGCGCATGTAGTCGTGGATCTCGGTCACCGTGCCGACGGTCGAACGGGGGTTCTTCGACGTGGTCTTCTGTTCGATCGATATGGCCGGGGACAGACCCTCGATCAGGTCGACGTCGGGCTTACCCATCAGCTCGAGGAACTGACGCGCATAGGCCGAGAGGCTCTCAACGTAGCGCCGCTGGCCCTCGGCGTAGATGGTGTCGAACGCCAGGCTCGACTTGCCCGACCCGGAGAGGCCGGTCAGCACCACGAGCTTCTCGCGCGGGATGTCGACGTCGACGCCCTTCAGATTGTGCTCGCGGGCGCCGCGCACGCGGATGGAGGCGTTCATGTCGGACATCGGCTAGGGCTCGGAAAGGCTGCAGGCCAGCCCCCATATGTAGGGCGCAGACTCGACGGTACGACTAGAACGTAGCAGGAACGCACGCGTGCGTCATCACGCCTCGGAGCGGGTGCTGCTAAGCTACGGTGTGGGTAAGCGGAGGCGGCCAGTGGACCAGGCGGTGATCAACGTTTGGGCGGTGCTCGCGGCGGTGGTCGTCAAGCAGACGCTGGGCTTCCTCTGGTACTCGCCCGTGCTGTTCGGCCGGACGTTCCTCGAGGCGTCGGGGCAACTTGGCGTCGATCTGCGGCCCCGGATGCTCCGTGCCGTTGTTGGCGACATCGCCGGAGCGCTGGTCATGTCCCTGGCTCTGGCGCACGTAGCGAGCTTCGCCGGCGCTCAGGGGCCATTGTTCGGCGCGCTGCTCGGTCTGATCTGCTGGGTCGGCTTCGTGGCGCCTGCGTCCTCGGCGCCGACGCTGTTCGAGCAGCGCCCGCTCAAGCTGTGGGCCCTGCAGAACGGCTATATGGCGCTGTCGCTCGCGGCCATGGGCGCAATCCTGGCCGGGTGGCGCTAGGCAGTGCGGTTCAGGGTGATCGCCGAGGCGTTAGCCGGGGCCTGACGTCCGCCCGCCTGGTAGGGCGAGATGGCGGCGCGAGCGTCGGCGACCTCCTGAGCAATCGCTTGCACCAGTCCTTCGGCAACGGCCTTGGCCGCGTGAAGCGCACGGCCGTGGCGCGCGAGCACAGCCTCGAACGCCTCCGTCGCGCGGATCAGCCGCTCTCGCGCGGGCGCGCTCGCCGAGGCGACGAGTGACGGGTCGGCCTTGATCCGCGCGGACTCATGCCGGTAGGCGTTGGCGAGCCGGGCGGTCTCCTCGACCTGACTCGCGACTTCGTGCGGCCGGCGAGCCTCGTAGGCGGTGGCCTCGGTGGCGAGGAGGCCGGTCAGGCGCTCGGTCAGCCGGATCAGCTGGTCGACGCGGTCGGCGGCGTCCGTGGCGGCGATGGCCATGGTCGATACTCCTTGGGCTCAGCTCAGGCCCTGCATCTTCAACATTTCACGGGTGAGGTCCTTCGACAGCCCGACGCCGCCGCGCTCCGCCATCGACTTGGCGAAGGCGTCGGTCAGGAAGGACTTGAAGGCGTCCTCGCCCGCGCCGCCGCCGAACGCGCCGGTGTCGACGGTGTCGAACATCGACCCCAGCATCACCTGCAGGAAGGACGCCTCGAAAGCGGTCGCGGTCTTCTGGATCCTGGCCCGCATAGCCGGATCGGCCTGCGGCAGTGCGGGAGCGGGTGAGGGGGCGATCGCGTCGGCCATCACATCACCTCGATGTCGGCCTGCAGCGCGCCGGCCGCCTTGATGGTCTGCAGGATGGAGATCATGTCGCGCGGGTTCACCCCGAGCGCATTGAGTCCCGACACCAAGGTTGAAAGCGAGGCGCCGGATTTCAGCACGATCAGCTTCTTGCCCGTCTCCTCTTCGACGGTGACCTGCGAGTTTGGGACGACGACGGTCTGGCCGCCTTTGCTCAGCGGCTCGGGCTGGCTGACCGAGGGCGTCTCCTGCACGGTGATCGTGAGGTTGCCCTGAGCGATCGCGACCGTGGAGATCCGCACGTCCTGCCCCATCACGACCACGCCAGCCACTTCGTCGATGACGACCTTTGCAGGGGCGTCCGGCTCAACCTCGAGCTGTTCGACGGACGTGACGAAGCCGACCAGGTTGGCCCCCGTGGGCGGGCGCAGGGTCACGATGGTCGGGTTCTCAGCGACGGCCGCACCGGGGAAGCTAGCGTTGACCACGTCCGCTATGCGGCGGGCGGTGGTGAAGTCGGGATTGCGCAGCGTCAGCCGCATCTGGCCGAGATTGGCGAGCTGGAAGCCGAGCTCGCGCTCGACCGACGCGCCTGCGGCGATGCGGCCAGAGGTCGGCACGCCGCGGGTGACGGACGAGCCGGAGGCGCCTTGCGCCGACACCGACCCGGTCTGGACCGTGCCTTGCGCGACCGCGTAGGTCTGGCCGTCCGCGCCCATCAAAGGTGTGACCAGAAGTGCGCCGCCGAGCAGGCTCTTGGCGTCGCCCATGGCCGAGACGGACACATCGATCTGTGAGCCGGCGGCGGCGAAGGCGGGCAACTTGGCCGTCACCATGACAGCGGCCACGTTCTTGGTGTCGACGGGAGAGCCGCGCGTGTTCACGCCCAGCCGCTCGAGCATGGCTTCCAGGCTCTGGCGCGTGAACGGGGCGTTCCGCAACGAATCGCCCGTGCCATTGAGCCCGACCACCAAGCCGTAGCCGACCAGCTGGTTCTCGCGCACGCCTTCGAAGCTCACGATGTCCTTGATTCGCGAGCGCGCCTCGGCCGCAGGCGCGACCAGACCCAACGCGAGCAGGAGGGCGAGGACGAAACGGGCAG
>DASVRA010000004.1:0-82884 GCA_036388855.1 Caulobacteraceae bacterium
TAACCCCCGCCGGCCTGCCGCCCGGCTCGCTGGGCCGGGCTCCCCGTTCGACCGCACTCCCGGCGGCAAAGGTGCGGGCCCTGCCCCCTCCCACGCCGGAAGTCGTGAGCAGGAGTATGGGGCAGGCGGAAGGCAGGGGGACAAGTCCGGGGTTTTCCCCCTATTGCGCCGCGACCGCGCGGTCGGGTTCGGCAGGCGGTTCAACGGCTTGGCGGTTGGAGGGGCGCTTTAGGCGCGCAAGTTATCAGCCGAATTAGGACATGCTCAGTTCGGCCCCGGCGGGCTGGGTTCGGGTTCGCCGCGCCAGTCGTGTGGCAGGGGGATGAACTCGGCGCTGTCTTCCGCGGGGAGGGAGAAGCGGCCGCTGGCGCCGGGATTGGCCCAGTCGGCCTTGGCGCGTTCGATCCTGTCCTGGCTCGAGGCCACCAGGTTCCACCAGATGATCCGCGGCCCCACCGGCTCGCCGCCCAGCAGCATCACCGTGGCCGGCCCCTCGCCCGCGCCGGCAAACAGCACAGGCTGACCGGGTTCGAACACCAGCATCTGTCCGGTGGAATAGGTTCGGCCGTCCACCTCGACAGAGCCGCGCGCCACATAGGCCGCCCGCTCCGGATACTCCGCCGGCAGCTGCGCCTTGGCGCCGGGCTGCAGCTCCCAATGGACATAGAACATCGGCGAGTGGGTCTTGATGTTCGCCTTGGCCCCGAACGCCTCGCCCGCGATCAGCCGCGCCCACATCCCGCCGCCTTCATAGGTCGGCAGGTCGGCCTGCTCGTGATGGAAGAAGCCGGGCTCGGCCTCCTCCTGCTCCAGCGGCAGGGCCACCCACGCCTGCATCCCGTGCATCAGCCCGCCGGTGGAGCGCAGCGACGGGTCGGTGCGCTCGGAATGCACGATGCCGCGCCCGGCGGTCATCCAATTCACCTCACCGGGGCGAATCGGCTGGGTATAGCCGAGGTTGTCGCGGTGCAGGATCTCACCGTCGAACAGGTAGGTGACCGTGGACAAGCCGATGTGCGGGTGGGGCCGCACGTTGACCCCCTCGCCGGGCTGGAAGTCGGCGGGGCCCATGTGGTCGAGGAAGACGAACGGCCCGACCATCCGCCGCCGTGCAAAGGGCAGGATGCGGCCGACCTCCAGTTCGCCGAGGTCCTTGCGCCGCGCCTCGATCACCATCTCGATCATGGAAGTTCCCTGCCTCGCGCCCGCACTTAAGCGGCCATTTACCATGAACCCGGAAATATCTGCCTAGCGAGTGCGCGTGTCCGCGCCGCGGGGGGCTTGCGTGGGCGCCGTTTCGGCTTGGGTGCAGAAGGTGGGGCTGGGGCGCCTCGTCGCGCTCGGCGGCGTGGCGGCCGGCGTGGCCGCGGCGCTCGCGGCCATCCTGCTGAATACCGGGGCCCAGCCCAAGGCGCTGCTCTACGCCAACCTGGATCTGAAGGAGGCGGGGTCGATCACCCAGGCGCTCGACCAGGCCAACGTCAAATATGAGGTCAAGGGCGACGGCTCCACCATCCTGGTGCCGCGCGACACCGTGGCGTCCACGCGGCTGCTGCTGTCGGGCAAGGGCCTGCCGACCTCCGGCTCGGTCGGCTACGAGATTTTCGACAGCGCCCCGGCGCTGGGCCAGACCGACTTCGTCCAGAACCTCAACCGGCAGCGGGCGCTGGAGGGGGAGCTGGCGCGCACGGTGCGGTCGCTGCGGGGGGTGACCTCGGCGCGGGTGCACCTGGTGCTGCCCAAGCGGCAGCTGTTTGAAGACGAGGCGGAGCAGCCTTCGGCGTCGGTGGTGATCGGGGTCGGGCGTGAGCCGGCGGCCGGGGAGGTGGCGGCGATTCGCAACCTGATCGCGGGCGCGGTGCCGAACCTGAAGCCCGAGCGGGTCACCATCGTCGACGACGCCGGCAAGATGCTGGCGGGCGGGGACGACGGCGGACTGGTCGACGCGGTCGCGGGCGAGCGGCGCAGCGCGGCGGAGGAGCGCATCCGCAAGACCGTGCTGAACCTGGTGGAGGGCGTGGTCGGGCCGGGCAAGGCGCGGGTGCAGGTGAACGCCGACCTCGACCTGGCGCGGGTGACCACCCAGGAGGAAACCTTCGACCCCGACGGGCAGGTAGTCCGCTCCACTCAGACGCAGGAAGAGAAGTCGGACGAGAACAAGGCCGGTGGCGCGGGCGCGACCTCGGCGGCCAACATCCCGGGCGCGACGGCCGAGACCAGCGGCTCGAACAACGGCTCCTCGTCGGGGCGGATGGAGGAGACGACCAACTACGAGATTTCCAAGAAGACGCGCACCGAGGTGAGCGAGCCGGGCGCGGTCAAGCGGCTATCGGTGGCGGTGGCGGTGGACGGGGTGACGACGCCGGCGAAGAAGGGCGCGCCGGCCTATGCGCCGCGCTCGGCCGAGGACATGAAGCGGATCGAGAGCCTGGTGCGCTCGGCGGTCGGCTACAGCGAGGAGCGGGGCGACCAGGTCACGGTGGTCAACGTGCGCTTCAACCGCGATGCGGAGGGCGTGGACGGCGGGGTGAAGGCCGGCAACCCGCTGATGGGCTTCGACAAGAACGACATGATGCGCGGCGGGGAGCTGGCCGTGCTGCTGGCGGTGGCGGGGCTGCTGATCTTCTTCGTGGCGCGGCCGATGCTGAAGGGCGGACCGGCGACGGGCGGCATGGCGATGGTGCTGGGGCCAAGGCCGGCCGGCGCCCTGCCGATGGCGTCGCCGCCGCTGCAGCTGACCGTCGATCCGCAGACCGGACAGGCGCTGGCGCTGCCGGCGGCGGAGGTCGAGGGCCGCATCGACATGGCCAAGATCGAGGGCCAGGTGAAGGCCTCCTCGGTCAAGCGGGTGGCGGAGTTCGTCGACAAGCACCCCGACGAGTCGGTGGCGATCCTGCGCAGCTGGCTGCACGAAACCGCATGAGCCGGGCCCTGCAAAAGCGCGCGGTGAGCGACCCCACGAAGCTGAACGGGTCGGAGAAGGCCGCCGTCGTCCTGCTGGCGCTGGGCGAGGAGCACGCCACGCTGTGGAAGGCGCTGGACGACGAGGAGATCCGGGAGATTTCCCAGGCGATGTCGGCGCTGGGCACGGTCTCGGCGTCGGTGGTGGAGGACCTGCTGGTCGACTTCGTCTCGGGCATGAGTGGGACCGGGGCGATCATGGGCTCGTATGAGCAGACCCAGCGGCTGCTCGCCTCGTTCATGCCGTCCGACAAGGTCGATGGGCTGATGGAGGAGATTCGCGGGCCGGCCGGGCGGACCATGTGGGACAAGCTCGCCAACGTGAACGAGGCGGTGCTCGCCAACTACCTGAAGAACGAATACCCGCAGACGGTCGCGGTGGTGCTGTCCAAGATCAGGGCCGAGCACGCGGCGCGGGTGCTGACCTCGCTGCCGGAGGATTTCGCGCTGGAGTGCGTGCAGCGGATGCTGCGCATGGAGCCGGTGCAGCGCGAAATCCTGGAGAAGATCGAGCACACGCTGCGCAGCGAGTTCATGTCCAACCTGGCGCGCACATCCAAGCGCGACAGCCATGAGCTGATGGCGGAGATCTTCAACAACTTCGACCGGCAGACCGAGGCGCGGTTCGTCGCCGCGCTGGAGGAGCGCAACCGCGAGAGCGCCGAGCGCATCCGGGCGCTGATGTTCGTGTTCGAGGACCTGGGCAAACTAGACCCCGGCGGGGTGCAGACGCTGCTGCGCGCCGTGGACAAGGACAAGCTGGGACTGGCGCTCAAAGGGTCGTCGGAGAGCCTGAGGGAGATGTTCTTCTCCAACATGTCCGAGCGGGCCTCGAAGATCATGCGCGAGGACATGGAGACCATGGGCCCGGTGCGGCTCAAGGACGTCGACGCCGCCCAGACCATCATGGTGCAGACCGCAAAGGATCTGGCGGCGAAGGGCGAGATCATCCTGGCCGGCGCCGGCGGCGAAGACGAGCTGGTGTATTGAGATGAGCGCCGCTGCCCCCCGCAAGTTCGCCTTCGACACCGTGTTCGGCGGGGCTGGCGACGTGCTGGTCGCGCCAGTGCGGCCCAAGCGGCTGTTCACCGCCGAGGAGGTCGAGCACATCCGCTTGGCGGAATATGCGGAGGGGGAACGCTCGGCCCTCGCCCGCGCCGAGGCCGAGGCGGCGCAGGCGCTGACGGCCGTATCCGCGGTCATTGGCCAGGCGATGGCGACACTCGTCGAAGTGGCGCACCAGCATCGGCAAGGCGCCGCCAACCTGGCGATGGCGGCCGCCGCACGAATCGCCGACGCCGCCTTGGAGCGGTTTCCGACCGCTCCGGCTGAGGCCGCCCTGGAGGCTCTCGCCCGGGAAGTCGAGGCGGCCCCGCGTCTGACGGTGCGGGCCGAGCCAAGACTGCAGGAACGGCTGCAAGAGGCGCTGGAGCGTGTGGCCGAGGCCTGTGGCTATCCGGGGCAGGTCACCGTCAAGGCCGATCCCGCCGCCGCGCCGGCCGCCTTCACCTTCGACTGGGGCGAGGCGCGGGCCGCCTACGATCCCCAGGCCGCCGCCGTTCGGGTGGAGGCGGCGCTGGCCGCCGCGCTCGCCGCCGAGGGCCTGCACGCCGAACCCCTGACCGTTGGAGCCGACCATGGCTGAAGACACCGCGCTCGCGCTCGAGGAACTGAGCGGCGATCAACTCGCATCCGAGGCGCCGGCCACGATGGAGGAGAAGTCCGCCTCCGACCTGGCGCCGGTGTTCGATGTGCCGGTCCACATCTCCGCCGTGCTGGGCAAGGCCAGCCTGTCGGTGGCGCAGCTGCTCAAGCTCGGCGCCGGCAGCGTGCTGGAACTCGACCGCAAGGTCGGCGAGGCGATCGACATCTACGTCAACAACCGGCTGGTGGCGCGCGGAGAGGTGGTCGTCGTCGACGAGCGCCTGGGCGTCACCATGACCGAGATCATCAAGAGTGAAGACGCAGCCGCCTGAGGCGGCTGAGGGAGAACTACCATGCGGCTTCTGGTCGTCGGACGGCTGAACGGCCTGGTCACCCAGGCGGCGAAGATGGCGATGGGCGCCGGCGCGCGGGTCTCGCACGTCGACACCATCGAGAAGGCGACGCACGCCTTGCGTGCTGGGCAGGGCGCTGACCTGCTGATGGTCGACTACGAGCTCGACATCGCCGCACTGATCGCCGCCAACGAGGCGGAGCGCATCCGGGTCCCGGTGGTCGCCATCGGCGTGGATTCGGACCCGGCGTTGGCGGCCGCCGCCATCCGCGCCGGAGCCAAGGAGTTCATCCCGCTGCCGCCGGACGCGGAGCTGATCGCCGCGGTGCTGGCGGCGGTGTCGGACGACGAGCGGCCGATGATCGCCAGCGACCCAGCCATGCAGGCGGTGGTGGCGCTGGCCGACCAGGTGGCGAAGTCCGAGGCCTCGATCCTGATCACCGGCGAGAGCGGCGTGGGCAAGGAAGTGCTGGCGCGCTACCTCCACAGGAAGTCGCGGCGCGCCGACCGGCCGTTCATCAGCGTCAACTGCGCGGCGATCCCCGAGAACCTGCTCGAAAGCGAGCTGTTCGGGCACGAGAAGGGCGCCTTCACCGGCGCCGTCGCCCGCCGCGTCGGCAAGTTCGAAGAGGCCGACGGCGGCACCCTGCTGCTCGATGAGATCAGCGAAATGGACGCGCGGCTGCAGTCAAAGCTGCTGCGGGCGCTCCAGGAACGCGAGATCGACCGGGTCGGCGGGACCCGGCCGGTCAAGGTCAACATCCGGGTGCTGGCCACCTCCAACCGCGACCTCGCCCAGGCGGTGCGCGAGGGCAAGTTCCGCGAGGACCTGCTCTACCGCCTGAACGTGATGACCCTGCGCATCCCGCCGCTGCGCGAGCGTCCGGCCGACATCCCCGCCCTGGCCGAGTTCTTCGTCAAGAAATACGCCGCCGCCAACGGCGTGCCGGCGCGTCCGCTGTCGGCCAGCGCCGCGCGCCGGGTCGCCGCCGCCCGCTGGACCGGCAACGTGCGCGAGCTTGAAAACGCCATGCACCGGGCGGTGCTGCTCGCCTCGGGTTCCGAGATCGAGGAGGACGCCATCCGCCTGCCCGACGGCAAGCCGCTGACGATCGGCTCGGACCCCGGCTCCATCGCCGCCGGCCGCGCAGCGGAAGCCGCGATGGGCGCCGCGCGCGCCTTCGTCGGCCAGACCGTGGCCGAGGTCGAACAGATGCTGATCCTCGACACCCTGTCGCATTGCCTGGGCAACCGCACCCACGCCGCCAACATCCTCGGCATCTCGATCCGCACGCTGCGCAACAAGCTGAAGGAATACTCCGAAGCCGGCGTCCCCGTGACCCCGCCCCAAGGCGTGATGCACGCGGCCTAAGCCATGGCTGACCTCGCCCTCCCCTACTCCGCCGCCAACCGGCCCACCCCGCGCGACGTGTGGGGATGGGTGGCGCGTGGGGAGGTGGCGCTGGCGCTGGGCGTGGTCGGCATCATCGTCCTGCTGATCCTGCCGGTGCCGCCGGTGATGTTGGACGTGCTGCTGGCGCTGTCGATCACCTCGTCGGTGCTGATCCTGATGACGGCGCTGCTGATCAAGAAGCCGCTGGAGTTCACCGCCTTCCCCGCCGTGCTGCTGGTGGCGACCCTGTTCCGGCTCGGCCTGAACGTCGCTTCGGTGCGGCTGATCCTGGGGCACGGCCACGAAGGCGCGCACGCGGCCGGCCACATCATCCAGGCCTTCGGGCGACTGATGATGCAGGGCAGCTTCGTCATCGGGGTGATCGTGTTCGCCATCCTGGTCGTGGTGAACTTCGTGGTGATCACCAAGGGCTCGGGCCGCATCGCCGAGGTGGCCGCGCGCTTCACCCTCGACTCCATGCCCGGCAAGCAGATGGCTATCGACGCCGACCTGTCCTCGGGCCTGATCACCGAGGACGAGGCGAGGAAGCGCCGCAAGGAGCTGGAGCAGGAGTCCACCTTCTTCGGGGCCATGGACGGCGCCTCGAAGTTCGTGCGCGGCGACGCGGTGGCCGGGCTGATCATCACGGCGATCAACATCATCGGCGGCATCCTGATCGGGGTCGCCCAGCACCACCTGCCCCTCAGCCAGGCCGCCGACAGCTACACCGTCATGACCATCGGCGACGGCCTGGTCAGCCAGATCCCGGCCCTGGTGATCTCCATCGCCGCCGGCTTCCTGGTGTCCAAGGCCGGGGTCGACGGCGCTGCCGACAAGGCCCTGGTCGCCCAACTGGCGATGAACCCGGTGGGCCTCGGCATCGTCTCGGCCGCTTCGGGCGTGATCGCGCTGGTGCCGGGGATGCCGATCCTGCCGTTCGTGGGCATCTCCATCGGTGCGGGCGCGCTGGCCTGGCGCAGGTCGCAGTCGGCCAAGCGCAACGCCACCGCCCCTCCCGCGACCGTAGCGGCTTCCGAGCAGGCGGAGGAGCCGATCGCCACCGCGTTGGCCATCGACGACGTCAAGATCGAGCTCGGCTACGGCCTGCTCAACCTGATCAACGACCTGGAGGGCCGCCGGCTCACCGACCAAATCCGGGCGCTGCGCCGCACGCTGGCCGCGGACTTCGGCTTCGTCATGCCGGCCGTGCGCATCCTCGACAATATGCGTCTGGCCACCCAGGGCTACGCCATCCGCATCAAGGAGATGGACGCCGGCGCAGGCGAGGTGCGTCTCGGATCGCTGATGGCCATGGACCCGGCAGGACGCCAAGTCGAACTTCCCGGCGAGCACATGCGTGAACCGGCCTTTGGGCTGCCCGCCACGTGGATCGACGAGAGCCTGCGCGAGGAAGCGACCTTCCGCGGCTACACCATCGTCGATCCGGCCACGGTGCTGACCACGCACCTGACCGAAATCCTCAAGGACAACATGGCCGACCTGCTCTCCTACGCGGAGGTGCAGAAGCTGCTGAAGGAACTGCCCCCCGAGCAGAAGAAGCTGGCCGACGACCTGGTCCCCTCCACCGTCAGCGCCACCACCCTGCAGCGCGTGCTCCAGGCCCTGCTGCGCGAGCGGGTCTCGATCCGCGACCTGCCGGGGATTTTGGAAGCGTTGGGCGAGATGGCCCCGCACACTTCATCAATCACCGCCCTGGTCGAGCACGTGCGCACACGGCTCGGCCGCCAACTCTGCTGGGCCTACCGGGGCGAGGACGGGGCCCTGCCGATCGTCACCCTCTCGCACGACTGGGAGAACGCCTTCTCAGAGAGCCTCGTGGGCGCCGGCGAGGAGCGGCAGTTGGCCATGGCCCCCTCGAAGCTGCAGGACTTCATCCGCTCCGTCCGCGACGCCTTCGAGCGCGCGGCTCTCGCCGGCGAGGCCCCGGTGCTGCTGACCAGCCCGCAAATCCGCCCGTTCGTCCGCTCGATCATCGAACGCTTCCGCGGCCAGACCGCCGTGATGAGCCAGAACGAAGTCCACCCCCGCGCCCGGCTGAAGACGGTGGGGCAGGTCTAGGCCTCTAGCTGGCAAAGCCGCCGAACCAGGCGGCTAATCGGCCGGACCCCAGCGGTTGAAGCCCGGCTGGCCGCGCAGGAGCAGGAGCTGCACCGCGCTCGAGCCGACGACCAGCAGCGCGGCGAGGCCGACCCAGCGGCGCCATCCCATCTCGCCGAGCAGCGCTGGTCCTTGCGCCCACGCGAGCAGAAGCGCGGGGAACAGGATCAAACCCCACCAGCCGGACCGGCCGCGGTCGTGAAAGCGCTTTGAGGCGACGCAAGCGGCGCTGAACAGCACCGGCGCATAAACCGGCAGTCCCGCCCACCAGGGCCACTCCGGCGGCGTCAGCAGCCGCCAGGCCAATGCGACGGCCAGCAGCACGGCCCCGGCCGCCGCGAAGGCGCGGCGCCCGATCCGTCCGGCGGAGGAGAGGAACAGCTCGGCGAGGTCGATGCCGCCCGCCATCGGCCTCAGGCGAACTCCACCAGCACCTCGTCGGCGGCGACGCTGGCGCCGGGCGTGGTGTTGACCGCCTTGACCACCCCGTCGGTTTCGGCGCGGATGATGTTCTGCATCTTCATCGCCTCGATCACGGCGACGGCTTCGCCCGAGCGCACCTCCTGGCCGGGCGCGACCGCGATGGACACCACCAGCCCCGGCATCGGCGAGACCACCAGCTTGGCGGTGTTCGCCGCCTGCCGCTTCGGCAGCTTATGGTGCAGCTCGGCCGAACGCGGCGACAGCACCAGCACACGCGCGGTGGCGGCGCGGTGGCGGACGACGAAGCCCTCGGCGGCCGGGCGCACCTGGACGGTGAACCGCCGCCCGTCCAGCCGGGCGCTGAAAAGCGCCTGTCCCGGCCGCCAGTCCACCTGGTCCAGAACGAAGGTGCGGTTCTCGCTCTCCACGAAGAATTCCAGGCCCTCGGGACCAGGCGCGAACCGCGCCAGCCGCTCCTCATAGCCCTCGCCGACCACCACCACCCAGTCATGCCGCAGGGGGCGTAGGCCATTGTTGCGCCGCTTGTGCTGGAGCCAGTGCATGTAGGCCCCGGCCGCCCCCATCAGGTAGCGCTGCTCGTCCGTCTCCCGTGTCCCGTGGAAGCCGCCGGGGAACTCCTCGGCGATGTAGCCAGTGGTCAGGCGGCCCTCGCGGAAGCGCGGTTGGTCCATCACCGCCGACAGGAACGGGATGTTGTGCCCCACGCCTTCGATCAGGAAGTCGTCGAGCGCCTCGGCCATGCCCTCCACCGCCGCCGCGCGGCTCTCGCCCCAGGTGCAGAGCTTGGCGATCATGGGGTCGTAGAACATCGAGATCTCGTCGCCCTCGCGCACGCCCGCGTCGTTGCGCACCACATAGGCGCCGCGTTCGCCCTCCTTCGGAGGAAGGTAGCGCGCGAGCCGCCCGATGGAGGGGAGGAAGCCGCGGTAGGGGTCTTCGGCGTAAATCCGGCTTTCGATCGCCCAGCCGCGCGGCGCCAGCCCCGGCTGCGTCAGTGACAGCGGCTCGCCGGCGGCGGAGCGGATCATCTGTTCGACCAGATCGACGCCGGTGGTCAGCTCGGTGACCGGGTGTTCCACCTGGAGGCGGGTGTTCATCTCCAGGAAGTAGAAGTTCCGCTCGGCGTCGACGATGAACTCGACCGTGCCGGCGGAGTCGTAATCCACGGCCCGCGCCAAGGCGACGGCCTGGGCGCCCATGGCCGCTCGGGTGGCTTCGTCGAGGAAGGGCGAGGGCGCCTCCTCGATCACCTTCTGGTTCCGGCGCTGGATCGAGCATTCGCGCTCGTTCAGGTGCAGCACCTTGCCGTGCTTGTCGCCCAGCACCTGGATCTCGATGTGGCGCGGCGTGGTGACGAATTTCTCGATGAACACCCGGTCGTCGCCGAAGGAGTTGCGCGCCTCGGCCTGGGCGGCGGGGAAGCCCTCCTCCACGTCGGCGCGGTTCCAGGCGATGCGCATGCCCTTGCCGCCGCCGCCGGCCGAGGCCTTCATCATCACCGGATAACCGATCTCCTCGGCGATCTGGATTGCGTGGTCGACGCCCTCGATCACCCCGAGATGGCCCGGCACGGTGGAGACGTTCGCGGCGGCGGCGAACCTTTTGGACTCGATCTTGTCGCCCATCGCGTCGATGGCGCGAGGATTTGGCCCGATGAACACGATCCCCTCCGCCTCCAGCCGCCGGGCGAAGGCGGCGTTCTCGGACAGGAAGCCGAAGCCGGGGTGGATGGCCTCGGCGCCGGTCGCCTTGGCCGCCTCCACGATGCGGTCGGTGAGCAGGTAGGACTGGGCGGCGGGCGGCGGGCCGATGCGCACCGCCTCGTCGGCCATCTCCACCGCCAGCGATGAGGCGTCGGCGTCGGAATAGACCTGCACGGTCCCGATCCCCAGCCGCCGGGCGGTCTTGATGATCCGCACGGCGATCTCGCCCCGGTTGGCGATCAGGATCTTGGAGAACATCCGGGGCCGGTCTTCCTGCGAAGCCCGGCGATTAACCGCGCCGCCCCGCCTTGGCAATCACGCCGCCCGCCCCTACGGAGCAGGGACGGGAGCCGCCGCATGGACAAGCCGATCTTCACCGCAGCCGCCGCGGCGCTCGCGTTGTTCGCCTCGCCGGCCGCCGCCCAACCCGACTTCCGCCAGTCGGCCATGGACGCGGAGAAGGGGCTGCCGTTCTCCCAATCGGTGCGGGTGGGCGAGGTGGTCTACCTCTCCGGCCAAATCGGCAACCGGCCGGGCACGCTGGAGCTGGTCCCCGGCGGCATGGCGGCTGAGACCCGCCAGGCGATGGAGAACATCAGGACCGCGCTGGCCGCCCGGGGGCTCGGCTTCGACGACGTGTTCAAGTGCACGGTGATGCTGGCCGACATGAGCAAGTGGGGCGAGTTCAACGGCGTCTACCGCACCTACTTCAAGCCCGGCCGCTACCCTGCCCGCTCCAGCTTCGGCGCCAACAGCCTGGCCATGGGCGCGCAGGTGGAGCTGGAATGCTGGGCTTACGCGAGGACCGGTAGATGACTGTAACATCTGGATCGAGTTTTGATCTCACTCCGCCGGCAGGGGAGCAGCGACAGGCGCTGGAGGCCGCGCTCACGCCGGAGGAGCGCGACGTGCTGCTGCACCACGGCACCGAGGCGCCGTTCTGCGGGGGGCTGCTCGGTGAGAAGTCGGCAGGGGTCTACGGCTGCCGGCTGTGCGGGCTGCCGCTGTTCCGCTCCGGCGCGAAGTTCGAATCCGGGACCGGCTGGCCGAGCTTCTTCGAGCCGTTCGACGAAACCCACATAGCCGCGGTGCGCGACACCTCCTACGGCATGGTGCGCACCGAGACGCTGTGCGCGCGCTGCGGCAGCCACCAGGGCCACGTCTTCCCCGATGGCCCGGCGCCGACGCGGCTGCGCTACTGCATCAACTCTGTCTCGCTGGAGTTCACGCCGGACGGACAGCCCCTACCCGACAAGCTCGGCCGGGGCTCGCCGGAAGGGCAGCCGGTTCAAGCCTGAAGCGCGGCCGCGATCCTGGCGGCCGTCTCCGCCATCTGCGCCTCGTCGCGGTAGCGGACGCGCCGCCAGCTCAGGTTATGGCTGAACAGCCTGTCGCCCCGCCACCTCGGCACGAGGTGGACGTGCAGGTGGGGGACGCTTTGACTGACCACGTTGTTCTGCGCCACGAACGAGCCGTCCGCCTCCAGCGCGCGCGGCAGGGCGGCGGCGAGCGCGCGGGCGCCTTGGGCGACGGCGGTCAGGGCGGCGTTGTCCAGTTCCGGCAAGGTGGCGACGTGCGCCTTGGGCATCAGCAGCACGTGCCCGATGGCGAGGGGGCTGTGGTCGAGGATCGCGAGCGTCAGCTCGTCCTCGAACACCCGCGCCGCCGGCCGCTCCCCGCCGACGATGGCGCAGAAGGCGCACGGTTTGCCGCCTTCACCGGAACGGGCGCTGGAAAAGCGATCCATGGCTATTCCACAGCAAAGGCGGGCGCGGTTTCCCGACGCCCGCCTGCTCCGTCAATCAGCCGGCGTCAGGCCCGGCCGGACGCGCCGCTGCCGCTCAGGGCGCCGTTGTCGGACTGACCGCTCGAGCCCCAGAGGCTGCCCTGCTGGTCCTGCCCGCCGGCCTGCTGGATACGCAGGTTGTTCTGCACGTGCTTCACGCCCGAGCAGTCCTCGGCCAGGTCCTCGGCGCGGCGCTTGTCGGAACGGCTGCTGACGAAGCCGCTCAGCGTCACCTCACCGCCCTGCACGCTCACCTCGATGTGGGAGGCGTCGAGCCAGGAGTCGTCGCTCAGCCGGTCGTTGACGTCGTCGCGGATGCGTTCGTCCGAGCGGCTGTAGTTCTTCGGGCCGCGCCCGCGATGCTCGCCCGAGGAGGCGCGGTCGAACTCGCGCCGGCGCTGAGCCTGGTCGTCGCCGAACCAGCTCTTCACCTCGTCGCGGGTCTTGTCCCAGCCGCCGCGGCCGCCTTCGCCGCGCCCGGCGCGGGGGTTGGAGCCCCACTCGTGGTCACGCTCGTAGCCTTGCGAGAAGCGCCCGCCGGTCTCGCCGAAGCCGCCGTCGCCGCTCCGGTCGTAGTCGCGCTCGCCGCGATAGCCGCCGCGCGAGCCGCCCTCGAAGCCGCTGAAACGCTCGGAGCCATAGCCGGAGCCGCCGTAGAATTTGTCGTTGCGGCTGAAGTCGCGGCGCTCGCCGTAGTCCTCGCGCCGGTGGCCGCCTTCGCGGTCGAAGCCGCGGCCCTCGCCGTAATAGGTGCGGCCGGTGGAGCCGAACGGCTGGTAGCCGCGGTCGCCGCGGTCCTCGTCCTGGCGGCCGCCGGAGTTGCGCCCTTGGAAGCCTTCCTCGCGGGCGAAGTCGGCTTCGCTGCGGTGGCGCGAGCGGTCGCGGTAATCGTCGTCGCGCGAGAAGTCGGCTTGGCCTTGGTCGTCGCGGCTACGGTCGTTGCGCCGCCAGTCGCTTTCGCTGCGGTCGGACCATCGGTCTTCGTTCCATCGGTAGCCTTGGGGCATCGCGCATCTCCTGCCGTGCGGGTTGAACTGCCGAACCCCGGCTCGCGCGGCCGCGCCGCGTACTGGCGGGGATCAGCGATTCAACCGGAGCCGCGCCGATGGGTTCCGCCAAATGCGAACAGCTTGGCGGTCACAAGGCCGTGCGCTTTCGGCTACTCCGAGGTCTTGCCGTCGAAGTGGTCGTTGTCGTGGTCGCGTTCGGCGTCGTCCTTGGTGCGGTGCACTACCCCGTCCCGGTGCTCGGGGGGGCCGTAGAGGGTGTAGAGCTTCAGCGGCTCCTCCCCAGTGTTGACCACGTTGTGGCGCGCGCCAGCGGGCACGATCACCGCGTCGTCGTCCTCCACCTCGTGGCGCGCGCCGTCGATGAACACCGCGCCCTCCCCGTCCTCGATGCGGAAGAACTGGTCGCGGTCCTCGTGCACCTCCTCGCCGATCTCCTCGCCCGGCTTCAGCGTCATCAGCACCAGCTGCAGGTTCCGGCCGGTGTAGAGCACCCGGCGGAAGTCGGCGTTCGCCTTGGTCAGATGCTCGATGTCGTCGACGAAGCCTTTCATGGGCGGTCTCCTTCAGCCTGTGCGGGGCAGATATGCCCGGCAGGCCCGGCCCGCCAGCCCGCCTTTACGACACCCGCGCCATGACGACGGCGAAGACGACGATCAGCGCCAGGCCCGCCGCCTCCAGCCTGATCCAGGTGCGCACCGGCGCAACCTCGCTGTCGGCCAGCACCAGGGCGGTGTCGCCGCCCAGGCGCCTGCGCCAGCGGATGAAGGCAACCGTCGGCGGGATCGACATCAGCCCCACCAGGAGGAAGCTGGCCATCTTGGCCCAGAACCAGGGATTGCCCTGGTAGTACTCCCAGCCCTTGGCCGCGAAGACGGCGCGGCAGACGCCAACGGCCAGCAACAGCCCGGCGCTGACGCCGTAGGCGAGGTCGAGCCGGCCGAGGCGCGCCAGCTCCTTGGCGCCCACGCCCGGCCGCAGCAGCATCGCCTCGGCGCCAATGATCGCCGCCAGCCCGAAGGCGAGCAGGTGGTGAAGAACCGCAAGCACAAGATCGAGCGTCATCGCCCCCTCCTTTCCGAACCCAACGCCATCGTCGCATAAGGACGGCGATGGACAAGGTGCTCCTGGTGTTCGTGGGCGGCGGCCTGGGCGCGGTCGGGCGGTTGCTGGTCGGCCAGCAGGCGCTGCGCTGGGTCGGCCCCGGCTGGCCGCACGGCACCTTCGCGGTGAACATCCTGGGCGGGCTGCTGATGGGGCTGCTTGCCGGCTGGCTCGCGCACAAGGGCGGCGCCGACCAGGCGCGCTGGAGCCTGCTGCTCGGCGTAGGCCTGCTCGGCGGGTTCACCACCTTCTCGGCGTTTTCGCTGGAGACGGCGCTGATGCTGGAGCGGCGCGAGGTCGGCGCGGCGCTGCTCTACGCCGCCGGATCGGTGGCGCTGTCGGTGGCCGCCCTGTGGCTCGGTCTGCTCGTGTCGCGGCGGGTGTGGGCGTGAGGGAGGTTCGCACCCTGCATGTGGCCGCCGGGGAGGACGGGGTGCGGCTGGACCGCTGGTTCAAGCGCCGCTGGCCGCACCTGAACCATGTGCAGATCCAGAAGCTGGCGCGCTCGGGCCAGATCCGCGTCGACGGCGCCCGCGCCAAGCCCGACACCCGGCTCTCCGCCGGCGCCCAGGTCAGGGTCCCTCCCCTCCCCGACGCGGCGCCGCAGGGCGAGCGGCCGCGCCTGTCCGACCGTGACGCCGCCTACGTCCGTTCGCTGGTGCTGTACGAGGACGACGAGGTGCTGGCGCTGAACAAGCCGTCAGGCCTGGCGGTGCAGGGCGGCACCAAGACCACCAAACACATTGACCGCCTGCTCTCGGCCTGGGGCGAGGGGCTGGAGCGCCCGCGCCTGACCCATCGGCTCGACCGCGACACCTCCGGCGTGCTGGTGCTGGGCAAGACCCCCTCCGCCGCCGCGGCGCTGTCCGGCGCCTTCGCCCGCCGCCGCGCCGCCAAGACCTATTGGGCCATCGTCGCCGGCAACCCGCATCCGCCGCAGGGGACGATCGAGCTTGCGCTGGTCAAGAAAGGCGTCGGCGACCGTGAGATGGTCGTGCCCGCCGATCCCAAGGAGTTCGGCGCCGAGGCCGCCCAGACCGATTACGTCACCGTTTCCCGCGCCGCCAAGCGAGTGGCCTGGCTGGCGCTGCGCCCGCACACCGGCCGCACCCACCAGCTGCGCGCGCACCTGAAGGCCATCGGCCATCCAATCCTCGGCGATCCCAAGTATGGCGACGAGGCCTCCGCCGCCCTGTCGGAAGGCCTGAAGCTGCAACTGCACGCCCGCCGCCTGGACCTGCCGCACCCGTCGAGCGGCCGACTGGTGCTGGAGGCGCCGCTGAGCCCGGAGATCCGCGCCGGCTTCGACCGTTTCGGCTTCGACGAGCACGAAGCGGAGATCGAGCCTTTCGGCCCGCCGGGGCGCAAGCGATGAGCGCATCGGAAACACCGGCGCAACGCGCGCTGGCGCTGCTGAACGCGGGCCGCACCGCCGAAGCGCTCGCCGCCATCGAGCCGCACGCGCGCCTGCCCGGCGCTCCCCATCCGGCGCTGGCGGCCTATTCGTTAGCGCTGAAGACCGCCACTCGCCTGGAGGAGGCGCTGGAGGTCAGCCGCCGGGCCGCGCGCGACTATCCCGCCAGCGCCGCGGCCGAGCACAACGTCGCCGCCCTGCTCGGCGACCTGAACCGGCCCGCCGAGGCCGAGGCCGCCGCCCGCCGAGCCCTCGCCAAGGGCGGCGACGCGCCCGAAACCTGGCTGACGCTCGGCCGCGCACTGATCGAGCAGGGTCGCGCGGCCGAGGCGGAGGCCGCGCTGCGCGAGGCGGTGCGGCGGCGCCCGGAGATGGCCGATGCGCACCGCGAGCTGGCCCAGGTGGTCTGGATGACCACCGGCGACCGCGACGCCAGCGCCGCGCCGTTGCGCGGAGCCGTCGCCGCCAACCCGCGCGACCCGGCGCTGGCCATCCAGCTGGCCAAGGCGCTGCAATACGGCGGGCGCGAGGACGAGGCATATGGCGTGCTGCAGACCGCCATCCGCGGCTCCAACCAGGTCAACTTTGCGCTTGAAGCCACCGCCGCCAGCCTCGCCGCCGTGCGCGGCGACCCCGGAGCGGCTCTGGACCACGCCTATCGCGCCCTGACCGAGCGGCCGGGCGATGTGCCGGTCGGCATCCTCGCCTGCGACGCCTACCTGGGGCTGGGGAGGGCGGAGGAGGCGGCGCAACTCGCCGCGCGCCTGCACCAGCTCGCCCCCAACGAACAGCAGGTGCTGTCGCGCCTCGCCGTCGCGTGGCGCATCCTCGGCGACCCGCGCTACCGCGTGCTCTACGACTACGCCCGCGTGGTGCGGCCCTGGCGCATCGACACGCCCGAGGGTTGGCCCGACCTTCCCTCATACCTCGCCGACCTCGCCGCCGCGCTGAAGCGCCTGCACACCTTCACCACCCACCCCTTCGACCAATCGCTGCGGCATGGCAGCCAGACCCCGCAGAACCTGAAGACGGTGGAGGAGCCGGCCGTGCGCGCCTTCTTCGCCGCCATCGACGGCCCCATCCGCCGGCACATGGCCATGCTCGGAACCGGCCCCGATCCGCTGCGCAGCCGCAATACCGGCCGCTACGACATCGCCGGCATCTGGTCGGTGCGCCTGCGCCCCAACGGCTTTCACATCGACCACGTGCACCACGAGGGCTGGCTGTCCTCGGCCTGCTACATCGAGCTGCCGCCGGCGGTGGAGGCGGAGGGGCGCGAGGGCTGGATCAAGTTCGGCGAGCCGGGGGTGCCGACCGAGCCGCCGCTCCCGCCCGAGCATTTCGTCAAGCCCGAGCGCGGCATGCTGGTGCTGTTCCCCTCCTACATGTGGCACGGCACCGTCCCGTTCTCCGGCGACGCCACGCGGATGACCATCGCCTTCGACGTCGTCCCCGCTTGAAGCGGCGGGCCGGCGGCCCATCTCCGCGCGATGTTCACCCGCGCCAAGGCCGAGCCGCTCGAGCGGCCCAAACGCTTCTACAAGACCGCCGCCGCCGCGCCCGTCGAGGGCGGCTGGGGTGTCACTCTCGACGGCCGCGCGCTGAGGACCCCGCAGCGGAAATCATTGGTGCTGCCGTCCCAGGCGCTGGCCGAACTGGTCGCTTCGGAGTGGGACAGCCAGGGCGCCGAGATCGTCATCCCCGACATGCACGCCACGCGCTTGGCGTTCACCGCCCTCGACGTGCTGGGCGGCGCGCGCGAGGCCGTGGCGGACGAGGTGGCGAAATACGCCGCCTCGGACCTGCTCTGCTATTTCGCTGAGGGCCCGCTTGCGCTGGTGGAGCGTCAGGCCCGCGCCTGGGGTCCGGTGCTCGACTGGGCCGAAGCCGAGTTCGGCCTGGTGCTGGACCGCACCTCCGGCGTGGTCCACCGCCCCCAGCCGCCGCAAACCCTCGAGGCGGTGCGGGCGCTGGCGCTGCGCCTGGACGATTTCGAGCTCGCCGGCCTCGCCCAGGCCGCCGGCCTGTTCGGCTCCGCGGTGCTGGCCCTCGCCCTCCAGCGCGCCCGACTCGGCGGCCAGGAGGCCTTCGCCCTCTCCCGCCTCGACGAAGCCTTCCAGGAGGAACAGTGGGGCGTGGACGACCTCGCCGCCGAGCGCACGGCGCGCCTCGGGACCGAAGCCCAGGCGCTGGAGGGCTGGTTCGCCGCGCTCCGCGGCTGACGCTCACCGCACCGGCGGCGGCTTCCTGGCGCCCACGCCCGGCTGCCCCGGCGGGCGCCTCGGCAGCACCACGTGCACCAGCTTCCAGGCGTAGATGCCCCGCCGCTGGAACACGAACTCGGTCTCACGGCGTTTGTCGGCGGGGTCCTTGACCCCGATGCGCACGCGGTTGAAGCCCCAGTAGCGGATCCAGGGGAACGGCGCTCGCGCGGTCTCCGGCGTCGCCGACAGCGGCGGGCGGCCGTAGGTGATCGCCTCCAAGACGCCGGGCCTCAGGAAGGCGTCCACCCGAGCGGGCGGGGCGGCCGGCGGCGGCTGCAGCGCGCGCTTGATCGCGCCGACCGGGTCGCGCCAGGGGTCGACCGGCGGCTCCGGGTCGGTCTCCAGCGGCAGCAGCTGCACCCGCAGGCTCTGGCGCACCGCCGGGTAATCGACGAGCTGGGTCAAGGCGCCCACGTCGTCGGTCCTGGCCGCCTCCCTTAGCGCCCGGAACGCAAACCACGGCGCCAGCAGGAAGCCGAGCACCGCCAGCAGGAACGCCAGCGAAATGATCGTCCCCGGCCGCGGCAGACTTGGTTGCGGCCAGCGCCGCGGCTCGGGCGGCGGCGGCTGGTAGGGCGGGGGCGGGTCCGACCAGGTCACGGTCAGGCCGCCTGCCGCTCCGACATCGCCTTGTCCATGTTTTCGGCGATCTTCTCCAGGAAGCCTTCGGTGGTCAGCCAGCCCTGGGTGTCGCCGACCAGCAGCGCCAGGTCCTTGGTCATGCTGCCGCTCTCGACGGTGGCGACGGTCACCTGCTCCAGCTTGATGGCGAAGTCGTTGAGCTCGGTGTTGCCGTCGAGCTTGGCCCGGTGCTTCAGCCCGCGTGTCCAGGCGAAGATCGAGGCGATGGAGTTGGTCGAGGTCGCCTCGCCCCGCTGATGTTGGCGGTAATGCCGCGTGACCGTGCCGTGCGCGGCCTCGGCCTCCACCGTCTTGCCGTCCGGCGTCATCAGCACGGAGGTCATCAACCCGAGCGATCCGAACCCCTGCGCCACCATGTCCGACTGCACGTCGCCGTCGTAGTTCTTGCAGGCCCAGACGAACGCCCCCGACCACTTCAGCGCCGAAGCCACCAGGTCGTCGATCAGCCGGTGCTCGTAGGTGAGGCCGAGTTCCTTGTACTGCGCCTCGTAGTCGCTGGCGTAGGTTTCCGCGAAGATGTCCTTGAAGCGGCCGTCGTAGGCCTTGAGGATGGTGTTCTTGGTCGACAGGTAGACCGGATACTTCCGGTCCAGCCCATAGCGGAAGCAGGCGTGGGCGAACTCGGTAATCGAGGCGTCGACGTTGTACATGCCCATCGCGATGCCCGGGCCGTCGTAGTCGTAGACCTCGTGCTCGATCACCTGCCCGTCGCGGCCCTCGAACCTGATGGTCAGCTTGCCGGGGCCGGGCACCTTGAAGTCGGTGGCCTTGTACTGGTCGGCGAAGGCGTGGCGGCCGACGATGATCGGCTGCGTCCAGCCAGGCACCAGGCGCGGCACGTTGCGGCAGATGATCGGCTCGCGGAACACCACCCCGCCCAGGATGTTGCGGATCGTGCCGTTCGGCGACTTCCACATCTTCTTCAGGCCGAACTCCTTCACCCGCGCCTCGTCCGGCGTGATGGTGGCGCACTTCACGCCCACGCCGTGCCGCTGGATCGCCTCGGCCGCCTCCACCGTCACGCGGTCGTCGGTGGCGTCGCGGTGCTCCATGCCCAGGTCGTAATAGTCGAGCTGGAGGTCGAGGTAGGGGAAGATCAGCCTGTCCTTGATCAGCTTCCAGATGATCCGGGTCATCTCGTCCCCGTCGAGGTCGACGACGGGGTTCTGGACGGCGATCTTGGCCATGGGGGACGCGGCTCCGCTACGCTCTCTGGAGAGCGGCGGACCTATAGACGCTGCCCCCCACGCGCGGAAGGGCGGGGCTAGTGGATCGAGGGCGCCAGGCTGCGGCTCGACATGGCGCTCTTGGCCATCGCTGATGTCGGCATCGCGCCCGCCGCCTTCAGGGCGCCGTGGATAGCGGGGCGCGAAGCCCCGGCGGCGGTGCGGAACAGCAGCATCGCGACACCGGCCTCCAGCAGGCGCGCGGGCCACAGCGGCTTTTCCGCGACATCCTCCTGGATCTCCGAGAGCCGCTCGTCGCCGGGACGCAGGCGCCTGGACACCCGCGGCGCCACCTGCAGCCGGTCCAGCACGATCGTGACCACCGCGGCGGCGATGGCGGCGACCAGGGCTTCGGTGAGGACGTCGGTTTTGCTGACCACGGGCGGGCTCCTGTCGATGACTCTCAGCGGCAAAACTCCCGACCCCGCCGTGGCGTTGCGCCGTCCCGCACCCTAAGTGGCGCCTTCCGCCATGCTCCAGATCGACAACCTCACCTTCAACGCCTGGGGGCGGCGCTTCTTCGACGGAGCGAGCGTCTCCATTCCCGTGGGCGCCAAGGTCGGCGTGGTGGGCCCCAACGGGGTGGGCAAGTCCACCCTGTTCCGCCTGATCACCGGCGAGTTCACCCCCGACGGCGGCGAACTCGGCCTGCCCTCCCGCGCGCGCCTATCTTCGGTGGCCCAGGAGCATCCGGCCACGCCGGTTCCCCTGCTTGACACGGTGTTGGCCGCCGACGTCGAGCGCGACCGCCTGCACGCCGAACTGGAAACCGCGCCGCCCGAGTACCTTGGCGAAATCTACGCCCGCCTGATCGAGATCGACGCCGACCGCGCGCCCTCCCGCGCCGCTGAAATCCTAAGCGGGCTGGGCTTCTCCAACGCCGACCTGGCCCGCCCCATGGCCGAGTTCTCCGGCGGCTGGCGCATGCGCGTGGCGCTGGCCGCCGCCCTGTTCGCCGAGCCGGACCTGCTGCTGCTCGACGAGCCGACCAACTACCTCGACCTGGAAGGCGCCCTGTGGCTGGAGGCCCGGCTGCGCAAATACCCGCACACCGCCCTGATCATCAGCCACGACCGCGAACTGCTGAACAACTCGGTCACCGCGATCCTGCACCTGAACGCCGGCAAGTTCGACCTCTACACCGGCGGCTACGACGACTTCGAACGCCGCCGGGGCGAGAAGCTGCGCCTGCAGGCCGCCACCAGGGCCAAGCAGGAGGCCGAACGCGCCCACCTGCAGTCCTTCGTCGACCGCTTCCGCGCCAAGGCCAGCAAGGCCGCCCAGGCCCAGTCGCGCCTCAAGCGCCTGGCCAAGCTGGAGCCCGTCGCCGCCGTGGTCGAGAACCGCGTGGCCCCCTTCACCCTGCCCTCGCCGCCCCGCCCGCTGGCCCCGCCGCTGATGCGGCTGGAAGGCGCTTCCGTCGGCTACGACGGCAAGCCGGTGCTGAAGGGCCTGAACCTGCGCCTCGACCTCGACGACCGCATCGGCCTGCTGGGCGTCAACGGCGCGGGCAAATCCACCTTCGCCAAGCTGGCCGCCGGGGCCCTGCCGATCCTGTCCGGCCACATGCACCGAGACCGGCGCCTGAACGTCGGCTGGTTCCACCAGCACCAGATCGAGGCGATGGACCCGGCCGACACCCCTCTGGAGATCATCCGCCGCGCCATGCCCGAGGCCAGCGAGTCCTCGCGCCGCTCGCGCCTGGCCCAGTGGGGCCTGGGCTTCGCCAAGCAGGAGACCACCGTCGCCGACCTGTCGGGCGGTGAGCGCGCGCGCCTGCTGCTCAACCTCGTCGCCATGGCCGCGCCGCACCTGCTGATCCTGGACGAGCCGACCAACCACCTCGACATCGACAGCCGCCGCGCCCTGCTCGAGGCCCTCAACGACTATGAGGGCGCGGTGATCCTGATCACCCACGACCGCTCGCTCATGGAATTGGTCGCCGACCGGCTCTGGCTGGCCGCCGACGGGACGATCAAACCCTTCGACGGCGACATCGACGACTACGCCCGCTTCGTGCTGGACCGCGCCAAGCAGCAGGCGCGCAAGGCCGGCGAACCCGCCGAGCCGCCCCCGGCTCCGCCTCCGCCGCCCCAGCCCCGCGTGTCCCCCTCCACCGCCGCAAAGCGGCTCGAACAGGCTGAAGCGGCGCTGGCGAGCGCCACGCGAGCGGTTGAGGATCTCGACACCCGCCTTTCGTCGCCCGGACTGGCGCCCGCCAAGGCGACCGAACTCGGGCGGCAGCGCGCCAGCGCCGCGCAAGACCTGCAAACGGCCGAACAAACCTGGCTGGCGGCGGCGGAAACCCTGGAGCAGGCAAAGGCGATCCGGACCGTTCCCGCCTGAACCTCGCGCGTCCGCGCCCGTTGGGCTCCTCATGACCGAGCACAACCCCGACGTCGCCGACGCCACACCCGTCGAGCAGGCCGATATCGCCATCGGCTCGCGCTTGGCCCGGCTGCGCCACCATCCTTGGGTGGAAGCCGCATGCAAGGCCGGCGAGGTCACTGACCAGGAGCCGCTCTACGCCATCTCCAGCGCGGTGCTGGCGCTTGGCGTCGTCACCCGCAACCCGCGCCTGGCGGGGGCCGGCGTGCGCATGATGGCGGCCGTCGCAGCAGCCGATTTCCTCAAGAGCCGGGTGAAGGGGGCCGTCACCCGCACCCGGCCGCACGTGCTGATGGACGACGGCCGCTACGAACTGGACACGGGCGGGGGCGAGGAGAAGCCCGAGCAGTCCTTCCCCTCCGGCCACACCGCCGGCGCGGTCGCCGCCGCCCGGGCGATCTCGCGCAGCTACCCGAACGCCGCGCCTTGGGCCGCTCTGGGGGCCGCGGCGGGAGGCCTGACGCGCATCGCCAAGGGCGCGCACTGGCCGCTGGATGTGCTGGCGGGAGCTGTCACAGGGCTCGCCGCCGAGGCTGCATCCGAGCTCGCCCTGCGCGCGGCGCGGCCGCTGCTGTGGAGGCTTCGCCCTCCGCCCCTCTAAAGACAGGTGACAGGCGCTGCTTTAGATGTAGGGTGACCGATACGACTCAGAGCCGCCCGCGAGGGGCGGGTCCTATGGAGGGGAGACCACATGGCCGACGCGAAGAAACCCAACGCTCTGCAGCAGCCGCTGACACCGTCCCGCGAACTCGCCGCCGTGGTCGGCTCGGGCCAGCTGGCCAGGGGCGAGGTGGTTTCCAAGATCTGGGACTATATCAAGAAGAACAACCTCCAGAACCCGCAGAACAAGCGCGAGATCATGGCCGACGACAAGCTCCGGCCCGTGTTCGGCGGCAAGGACAAGGTGTCGATGTTCGAGATGAACAAGCACCTCGCCAACCACCTGAAGAAGTAGACCTTATCCAACTCATGAAGTGCGTCATCCCCGGCCTTGTGCCGGGGATACATGCATGGACGGGACGCCTGCTCGAGGATTAAACAGGCGTTTCATCTGACGAGCCATGGACCCTCGGCACAAGGCCGGGGGTGACGCTGTTGTGTGTCAAGCTTCAGCCATTTCCGAGGGCCTGGGCTCCCCTCGCGCCAGCACCGTAGTAACCGCCAGGTCGCCGGTGACATTCCCCACAGTGCGGAAGATGTCGGGCGCCACCTCCACCGCCAACAGGATCGGCAGCAGCTCCACCGGCACGCCCAGCGCCAGGCAGATCGGCAGCAGGCTGGCGAAGAACGACACCTGACCTGGCAGGCCCACCGAACTGACGCTGATCGCCCAGGACACCGCCACCGCGCCGGCGATCTGCGCCACCGAGGGGTGCAGGCCGTAGACGGCGGCCATGAAGAAGGCGACCGCGAGGTTGGCCACCGGGCTGGTGATCCGGAACAGCGCCACCGCCAGCGGCAGCACCAGCCCGGTCACCCGCTGCGGAATGCCGAGGCTGTCCTGCGCCCGCTCGACCATCGCCGGCAGCGAAGCCAGCGAGGACTGGGTGCTGAACGCCACCGCCTGCGCCGGCGCCGCGCCGCGCGCGAAGGTGATCAGCGGCATCCGCCCCCACACCACCGGCAGCAGGTAGGTGAGCAGGATCAGCCCCACCTGCGCCAGCACCACGACGCCGACGTAGTGCGCGATCACCCCGGCGGCGCCGACGCCCGCCCGCAAGCCCACGCCCAGCGCCAGGGCAAAGACGCCGAACGGCGCCACCACCAGCACCCACCGGACGATGGTGATCATCACGTCCGATATCGCCTGGAAGAAGCCCAGCAACGGCCGGCGCAGGTCCTCGCTCAAACGCGTGGCCGCGAAGCCGAAGAAGACGCTGAACACCACCAGCGGCAGGATGGCGTCCTCCGCCGCCGCCTTGACCGGATTGGCCGGCGCCAAGCTCTTGATCCAGTCCCCCAGCGGCGGCTGCGCGGGAATGGCCTCCCTGGCCGCGCCCACGCCCCTGAGCAGGGCGGCCGACGCTTCCGCGCTCACCGGCCACAGCGCCAGGATCCCGTTGGCCGCCGCCATCGCGTAGAGGGACGCGAACACGATCAGCACCGCGAACCAGCCCAACGCCCGCGCCGCCAGCCGCCCCGTCGCCGCCGCGTCCGTCACCGAGGCGATGCCGACAACCAGCAGCGAGAACACCAGCGGGATGATGGTCATGCGCAGGGAGTTGAGCCACAAACCGCCGACCGCCTCGACGCCCTCGACCCCAGCCTTGAGCCCCGACGCTCCGTAGGCGGCTACAGCGGCCCCAATCGCCAGGCCCAGGGCCAGCGCGATCAGCACCTGCACGCTCAGCGACCGCAGCATCGGCTCCCCCTCCCGGCCAGAGCGTCGTCAAATAGGAACCGCAGCAGGCACGAAAAGGGCCCCGGCGACAAGCGCCGGGGCCCCGCCCGATCCCGGGAAGGCTGGGATCAGACGACCAGGGCGTCGAGGCCCAGGTTCTCGGCCGTGAACTCCTCGGCCACCACGTCGCCGAACTTCGCCACGCTGACGAAGCCGTCGCCGCCGCCGTCGGCGTCCACCTGCAGCAGCACGTCGTCGCCGACCTGGACCAGCTGCACGAAGCCGTCTGCCAAGGCGTCCTGAGCGCCGTCCCAGCTCGAGTTGGCGGCCAGGTAGTCGGAGAAGTCGAACACGTCCCCGCCCTCGCCGGTCTCGAAGTTGGCGACCCGCAGTAGGCGCTCGGAGGAGAAGTCCGCCGACAGGTGGATGGTGTCCACCTCGTTGGCCCCGTCCTCGGCCTCGCTTCCGTCCAGCTGGATACGCACCCGCTCGAAGGAGCCGCTGAGGTTGATCGTGTCGGCGCCTTCGCCGTCCCGCACCCGCACCCGCTCGGCGGTGTCGACGCTGATCACGTCGTCGCCGGCGCCGGCCCGGATTTCGATCCGGGTCTGATCGTTGCCCGCGGCCTCGATCGTGTCGTTCCCCGACCCGGAGCGGATGTCGACGTCGGCCCGGTCTTCGGACGCGGAGTTGTCCGAGGTGATCAGGTCGTCGCCGCCGCGTGAGCGGACATCGGCATCGCCGGCGCCTACATCGATCACGTCGTCGCCGTCGGTGGCTTCGCCTTCGTCGTCGGCATCGGGATCTTCATCCCCGCCGCCGCCGCTGTTGTCGTCGTCGCCGCCGCTGTCGTCGCCACCGCCGCCGTTGTCGTCGCCGGGTTCATCGTCGTCGTTGCCGCCGCCCTGGTCGTCGGTGCCGTCGTCGTCATCGCCGCCCGGGAGGTCGTCGTCGTTGCCGCCGCCTTGATCGTCGGCGCCGTCGTCGTCGCCGCCGCGGGCGAGCGTCACCGAGGCCGAGGACATGCGGGCGCGGTCGTCGCGGCCGCCGTGGTCGTCGGGTTGGGTGTCGTCTTCGCCATGGCCGCCATGGCCGTGGTCGTCCGGCTGGGTGTCGTCGCCGCCCCGGCCCTTGCCGCCGCGGTCGTCGCGATGGGTGTCGTCGCGGCCACGGCCTTTGCCGCCCCGGTCGTCGCCCGCCGCATCGTCGCCGCCGCGTCCGCGGCTGAGGGTATCTTCGTGTGTGCGCATCTCTGTCGCCCCTGAAACAGACGCGGGGAAGTCCGCATCTCGGGCCGACAACGACGCGGCTTCAGCTTTATTCCTGCCGCAGAACGAACAGCCGAGGTCGCCGTTATCCGAACAGCCGCGCCACCGCCTCGCGCCGCCGCTCCAGCACGCGCGCGGCGTTCAGCGTCCCCTTCGCCGTCAGCTCCCCTGATTGCACGTCCGGCGGCGGGTCGAGCAGCTCGAACAGGGCGATCCGGGTGCTGCTGCCGATCTGCCCGGCGTTGTAGCGGGCCAGCCCCTCGCCGATCCGCCGCCGCGCCTCCGCCTCGCCGACTCTCGTCACCGCCGCCGCGTCCGCCCACAGCAGCACGCCGATGCACTCCTCGTCGTGCCCAGCGACCACCGCGTCCAGCACCAGCGGCCGCCCCGCCTCGATCGCCGCCTGCCGCACCGCGCCCGCGTTCACCCAGGCGCCGGTGGAGAGCTTGAAGTTCTCCGCCAGCCGCCCGTCGAATGCGATCCCTGCCTCCGGCCGCGCCTCGTCCGCCAGCCGCCCCGCATCCCCCGAGCGGTAGAATCCTTGCTCGTCGAAACAGGCCGCCGTCGCCTGCGGCGCGCGCCAATAGCCCGGCGTCACGTTGGGCCCCTTCACCCGCATCTCCAGCCGCCCCCGGTCAGGGCTGAGCTTGATCGTCACCCCCGGCAGCGGCGGCCCCACGTGCCCCGCCGGCGGCGAGTCGAAGCCGGTCATCGTCGCCGCCGGCGCGGTCTCCGTCGCCCCCCACGACCCCACGATCGGTGGACACCGCCCGATCGCCGCCGTGGCCGCCGCCTCCAGCCTCTCCCGCGTCGACGGCGACAGCGCCGCCCCGGCGTTGAACAGGAACTCCAGCCCGCCGAAGAAGCGCTCCGCGAACGCCCGCTCCCCCTCCAGGTAGGGCAGCAGCGCCTCGTACCCCGCCGGCACGTTGAAATAGACGCTCGGCCGCACGCGCTTCAGGTTCTCCACCGTCAGCTCGACCTCGCCCGCCCGCGGCCTGCCCTCGTCGATGTAGAGGGTCCCGCCGAAGTGCAGCGCGGTCCCGAGACACACATTGCCGCCGAAGGTGTGGTGCCAAGGCAGCCAGTCCACCAGCACCGGCGGCCGCTCGACGAGCTGCGGCCATACCGCCTCCAGCGCCGCCAGGTTCGAACACAGCATCTCCTGGGTGACGACCACCGCCTTGGGCGCGCCGCTCGAGCCCGAGGTGAACAGGAATTTGGCGATCGTCCCCGGCCCCACCCGCGCCGCCGCTTCCGCCGCCGCCTCCGCCGAGGCCGGCGCCAAGCGGAGCACCCCGCTCCACTCCAACAGCCGCGCCTCGCCCGCGCCCGCGGCCCTGAGCGCCGCCCGGGCCCCCTCCCCCGCGTCCACATAGACCGCGCCCGGCGTCAGCCGCCCGACCACCTCGGCCAGCCGCTCGCCCCCGGCCGCCGGCGCCGCATAGGCCGTCGACACGGGCGCGACCGGAACCCCGATCAGCATCCCCGCCAGCGCCAGCTCCGCGTGCGCGATCCCATTGGGCGCCAGCAGCATCAGCGGCCGCTCCGCCGACAGCCCCAGCGGCAGCAGCCGCGCCGCCAGCTCCCGCACCTCCCCCCACGCCTGGGCGTAGCTCAGCCGCCGCCACCCCTCCCCCTCCCGCTCCGCCAGAAAAGTGTGCTCCGGCCGCGCCCGCGCCCAATGCTCCAGGCGCTCCAGCACCGACCGCCCATGCGCCGGCGCCGGCTCTGTGTTCCTGATGAGCACCGATCCGTCCGCCCTGTGCTCTACGGTCACCCGCGGCTGTTCGCCTTCGGTCATTCAAAAAACCCGCTCATCCCGACGAGGGCCGGTAAGGCGCCGTCGCGTGTCATCAGGGCTCGGCATTCGCTGGGGAAACGGGAGAAGTCCAGATGCCCAATGGACCGCCGGCCCCTTTCCCTTCCGCGCGAAGCACTTAGATGAAGGCCCGCGCCGATCCGCCGCCGCCCCCAGGGGTTTGGCTCCGGCTTCGGATGTGGCAAAGGCGTCCCCCTCGCGGGGGCGCGAACTTCCCGGAAGGCAGTCTTGGACGACGTCATCGAGTTCGGCGGGCGCGACCTCACGATAGAAGAGGTCTGCGCCGTAGCCTCCGGCCGCGCCCGCGCCGCCCTCTCCGCCGACCCGGCGGTGATGCAGGGCATTGCCCGCTCTGCTCAATACGTCGACGACATGCTCCGCCGCGAGGGCATCATCTACGGCGTCACCACCGGCTACGGCGACTCCTGCACCACCGAGGTCGCCAACGGCCTGGTCAACGCGCTCCCCTTGAACCTCACCCGCTTCCACGGCTGCGGCATGGGCCGCATCCACGACCCCGAAGAGACCCGCGCGATCATGGCCGTGCGCCTGATCACCCTGCTGCGCGGCTGGTCGGGCGTCAGCGTCGAGCTCGTCACCCTGCTGGCCGAGATGCTCCGCCAGGACATCCTCCCCCTGATTCCCGCCGAGGGCTCGGTCGGCGCCTCGGGCGACCTCACCCCGCTCAGCTACATCGCCGGCGCCCTGGCCGGAGAGCGCGACGTGCTCTGGCGCGGCCGCGTCGTCTCCGCCGCCGAAGCGTTCGCCGAAGCGGGCCTGCAGCCGATCCGCCTGAAACCCAAGGAAGGCCTGGCGGTGATGAACGGCACCGCGGTGATGACCGGCCTGGCCGCCATCGCCTTCCGCCGAGCGGTCCAGCTGAACCGCCTGACCACCCGCCTCACCTCGCTGGCCGCCATCGCGCTCAAGGGCAATCCGCGCCATTTCGACCAGCGCCTGTTCGACGCCAAGCCCTTCCCCGGCCAGGCCGCCATCGCCGCCGCCATCCGCGCCGACCTCTCCGCCTTCGACGCCGATCACGCCCCCACGCGCCTGCAGGACCGCTACTCGATCCGCTGCGCCCCCCACGTGATCGGTGTGCTGGAGGACATGCTCCCCACCCTGCGCATGATGATCGAGACCGAGATCAACAGCGCCAACGACAATCCCCTGTTCGACCCCGACACCGGCGAGGTCCTGCACGGCGGCCACTTCTACGGCGGCCACGTCTGCTTTGCGATGGATGGGCTGAAGACCCTGGTCGCCAACCTCGCCGACCTGATGGACCGCCAGCTCGCCCTGCTGGTGGACGTCCGCTACAACAACGGCCTGCCCGCCAACCTCTCGGGCGCCACCGGCCCCACCGCCGCCATCAACCACGGCCTCAAGGCGGTGCAGATCGCGGTGAGCGCCTGGACCGCCGAGGCGCTGAAGCTGACTATGCCGGCTTCGGTCTTCTCCCGCTCCACCGAGTGCCACAACCAGGACAAGGTCTCGATGGGCTCCATCGCGGCGAGGGACGCCCTGCGCGTGGTCGAACTCACCGAACAATGCGCCGCCGCCCACACCATCGCCTGCGTCCAGGCCATCCGCCTGCGCCTGCGCGACGGCGGGATCACCGAGGCGGCCCTGACGCCGGAACTGAAGGCGTTCCTGGAGGGGATGGGCGAGCGCGTGCCGTTCATCGACCAGGACCGGCCGCTCGATCGGACGCTTGTGGCGTTGCGGGCGGAGATTGCGAGCGGAGCAGGAGTGCCATAAGCTCGCTGTCGTACGTCGGAGGCTTGAAGTGCCCAGACCAAAAACCTTTCGTGTGTTTATATCAGCGCCCAGGGACGTGAGAAGCTCTGTTGAAGTAGCCAAACAGACAATAGACGAGATCAATTTGATCTCCATTCCCTCAGGGCTTCGTTTTGAAATATTTGATTGGAAAGATGACGCCACTCCTGGCTTTGATGAGGAGCCGCAAGCGCGTATAAACAAGCAAGCGGCTGGCTATGACATATTCTTGTGCATTTTAGGGGCAACCATCGGCTCGCCTACCAAGAAATATGCATCTGGGACAATCGAAGAGGTCGAAGGGGCCCTTGCCGTTCGCGAACAGATGGTCTTTGGCAGCAACTCAATAATGATCTTTTTCAAAGACGTCAGGCTTGATCCAAAGATTGACGACCTTGCCTCCGCTCAGAAGGTTCAGGAATTTAGAAAAACCTTAGGGCCGAAAGGTGTCCTCTACAAGGATTTTGCCGATGATGTAGAGCTTAAAGATGCTATTAGGAAAACTTTTGGGGTGGTGATCGCCTCTTACTTACGCTCAGCCCTGACGGTCGAAGAGCCCCTAAGCACTGAAGTCGGCCGGCCGCCCGCGGAAGAACCGGAAGAGGAGGAATTAGGATTATTTGATTATGAAGCTGTAGCAATTGAGAACTTGACAAAAACACTTGAACTGGCTCGTGGATTAAACGACACTCTACAGGAACTAGGAGCTAAAGTTGAGGCAAGAGGCGCGGAGATTCAGACGGCAAATATCGTTCAAGATCGAGCGTTATCTAAAAGATTAATCAACGACTCTGCCGCAGATATGGATGCAACATCTGCTACGATCACATCATTGGTCCAGGACATGGAAGGCGCCTTTGGTGACGCCATTGCTGCTGCCGAAAGTTATTTAGATTTGCAGGCAGCCGACATTGACGCCTCACAGGCTGAAGAAAGTAGAGCAGAGTTAGCAGAATCTATCCAGGCGATCGGCCCAACAATCGCAGAGGCGGAAACATCAGTAAGGGAGTTCGGGGACGTTATTAGCAGAATGCCCCGAATGACTAAGGAATTAAATATAGCTAAAAAGAATTTGCTAACTACGACAGAAGAAGTTCTTCGGGCATTCGCAGCTATGCGGCAGATGTCGCAAGAGGCGTTCAGCGCTATGCGGACGACAGACTGAGAGCGATCATTCTCCACCTCACCGGAAATCGCCGCTCCAAGTGGATCGTCCACTAGCCTGCGATCTGCTCCCACGTTCACAGCAGACTGGGGTTCACGCCTTAATCTGGCTCGTCAGGCTCGAACTTCAGCACGCTATAGAGCCGCCCTGGCCAGGAGCTCTCAAGGTTCGTGCTGACCAGCCGCGGATGGTGGGGGTGAAGTGGTCTTCAACTCCGGTATTGCGGCGACAGCGACTTTAACCCCTTGCCTCTTACTCCCCCACCACGATCACGTCCCAGTGCTCCTCCAGCAGGCCGAATCGCCGCGCCTCCTCGGCCTCCAGCTTCGCCTTGTCCGGGTAGAGCCGGTCCTTCGCCGCCTCGAAGCGTTTGTCGAACTCGCCGCCCACGACCACGGCCGAGGCCGCGTCCGGGTAGGTGATCGTCACCCTCAGGTCCCAGCGCTGGCCGCCCGCCATGTGGGTGAACGGCTCGTCGGTCCTGATCGCGGTGATCAGGCCGGCCTTGCGCATCTCGCGCAGCAGCGGCTCGTGGTTGGCCTTGTAGAGCCGCTTGAACTCCCCGGCGGCGCCCCATTTGATCCGATAGTAATGCTCGACCTTGACCGGCTCCTTCGCCGGCCCCTGAGCCATCGCCGCACCCGGCGCGGCCATCGCCAAGGCCAGGCAGACCCCCGCCAATCCCCGCATCCCATCCTCCCCGAGCAACGCCGCCAACTTAGCCGCGCACCCGGCCTGCCGCAACGGCGTTACGCCAGCTGCGCACGAGGCGCCTACCCCCACTGGCGCCGCTCTCCAACTCGGCTTATATTCCTATTCAATGACCCCTCAGAGGGCCCTCCGGTCTTTGACACGTCAAATCCCCGCCGCCTCGGCCTCACGAGCCGGCATTGGACGATCTGGAAGATTCAGACTGTGTCTCACCGTCCAGGAGCGCAGGAACCACCTCCAAACCGGACTCACCGGACTGTTTTTTTCCAGTCCGGCTTTGCCGAAAGTGCACGAAGTGCTCTCCTCCCTTCTTCTCACGGCACCGCCCTGAACCGGACTCACCGGACTGGCTTTCCCCGCCAAAGTGCACGAAGTGCACTCCGCCCATGATCCCCGATCCCGCCCTCGACGCGCTCCGCTGGCAGTTCGGCCTCGCCTGGTCCCTGGCCGAGCACTGGCTGCCGGCCCTGACCGACGAGATGTGCCTGTGGGAGCCCGCCCCCGGCGCCTGGACCGTCCGCCTCCAGGGCGGCGAGTGGGTCCCCGACTGGGCCGACCCCGAGCCGGACCCCGCGCCGACCGCCTCCATCGCCTGGACCGCCTGGCACATCGCCTGGTGGTGGTCCGAGGCCCTGGCCCACGCCACCGGCCGCCCTCCGCCCGACCGCAAAGGCGTCCGCTACCCCGGCTCCGGCGACGGCGTGCGCGCCCAGCTCCACGCCCTCGCCCGCGACTGGCGCGCCCTGCTCGCGGGCCTGACGCCCGAGGATGTCGCCCGCCCCTCCACCTTCCCCTGGCCCGACGAACGCCCCTTCGCCGTCACCCTCGCCTGGGTCAACGCCGAGCTGATGAAGAACATCGCCGAGATCGGCGCCACGGCCCGGCTGTATCAAGCGAAGCTCCCCGACTCCGGGCTTCAGCCCACCTGAAGGCGGCCGCCTCGCCCGCTCCGCGCCTTCGTTGACACCCCCCCTCCGGGGCCTAAAACACCGTCGCCGGCCGCGCTTCCGCCTCTCCGCCGGCCGCCGCAAGGAACGCCTGAGCCCATGGGACAAGTCCGAGCCGACGCGCAGGGGGCGGAGGCGCAGAAGCGCGCCGGTCCGCGGGGCTCTGAGGCGAGGCCGCTGTCGCCGCACCTGTCGGTCTGGCGCCCGCACATCACCATGGTCGCCTCGATCTCGACCCGCTTCACCGGGATGGCGCTCTACGGCGGCGCCTTCATCCTGGCCGGATGGGCGGTGTGCCTGGCCATGGGGCCGGAATGCTACGCCGCCTGCATGAGGGTGCTGGGCTCGATCCCCGGCAAGGTGGTGCTGTTCGGCCTGACCGTGTCGCTGTTCTTCCACCTCGCAGCGGGCCTGCGGCACATCGGCTGGGACCTCGGCTACGCGATGACGCCCAAGACCTCCGACATGACCGCCGCCGCCGCCATCAGCTTCGGCCTGTTCGCCGCGATCGCCGTCTGGGCGGTGGCCTGGTTCGCAGGAGCGCTCTGATGGTCACCTACCGCACCGGCCTGGCCCGCGCCCGGGGCCTGGGCTCGGCCAAGAGCGGCACCGGCGCCTTCATCAAGGAGCGCCTCACCGGCTTCGCGCTCGTGCCGCTGACCCTGTGGGGCGTCTGGGGCGCGCTGGAGATCGCGCGCGGCGACTACGCCACCGCCGTCCGCTGGCTCGGCCACCCGCTCAACGCGGTGATTGTCGTCCTGCTCATCGCCGTCAGCTTCTGGCACATGTCGCTCGGCCTGCGCGTGATCGTCGAGGACTACATCCACCGTCCGATCACCAAGATGGCGCTGCTGACGCTCAACATCTTCGCCTGCGCGCTGGGCGCCGCCCTCGCCATCTTCTCGGTCGCCAAGGTCGCCATCACCGGAGGCGGCTTCTGATGGCGGCCTACGAGTTCATCGACCACACCTTCGACGTGGTGGTCGTCGGCGCCGGCGGCTCGGGCCTGCGCGCGGCGCTAGGCTGCGCCCAGGCGGGCCTCAGGACGGCCTGCGTCACCAAAGTCTTCCCCACCCGCTCGCACACCGTCGCCGCCCAGGGCGGCATCTCCGCCAGCCTCGGCAACATGGGACCGGACGACTGGCGCTGGCACATGTACGACACCGTCAAGGGGTCGGACTGGCTCGGCGACCAGGACGCCATCGAATACCTCTGCCGCGAGGCCCCCGCCGCCGTCTACGAGCTCGAGCACTGGGGCGTGCCCTTCTCGCGCACCCCCGACGGCAAGATCTACCAGCGCGCCTTCGGCGGCATGACCCGCAACTACGGCGAGGCGCCGATCCAGCGCACCTGCGCCGCGGCCGACCGCACCGGCCACGCCATGCTGCACACGCTCTATGGCCAGTCGGTGAAGCACGACACGGAGTTCTTCATCGAATACTTCGCGCTCGACCTGATCATGGAGGGCGGCGCCTGCCGGGGCGTCACCGCCTGGAAGCTCGACGACGGCACGCTGCACCGGTTCCGGGCCCAGCTGGTGATCCTGGCCACCGGCGGCTACGGCCGCGCCTACCTGAACTGCACCAGCGCCCACACCTGCACCGGCGACGGCAACGCCATGGCCCTGCGCGCCGGCCTGCCGCTGCAGGACATGGAGTTCGTCCAGTTCCACCCGACCGGCATCTTCGGCGCCGGCTGCCTGATCACCGAGGGCGTGCGCGGCGAGGGCGGCTACCTGACCAACTCGCAGGGCGAGCGGTTCATGGAGCGCTACGCCCCCTCGGCCAAGGATCTGGCCTCACGCGACGTGGTCAGCCGCGCCATGACCGTGGAGGTGCGCGAGGGCCGGGGCGTGGGGCCGGAGAAGGACCACATCTACCTGCACCTGGACCACCTCGACCCGAAGATCATCCACGAACGCCTGCCCGGCATCAGCGAGAGCGCCCGCATCTTCGCCGGCGTGGACGTGACGCGCGAGCCGATCCCGGTGCTCCCGACCGTCCACTACAACATGGGCGGGGTGCCGACGAACTTCCACGGCGAGGTGGTGACGCGTAACGGCGAGGATCCCGACGCCGTCGTGCCCGGCCTCATGGCCGTGGGTGAGGCCGCCTGCGTCAGCGTCCACGGCGCCAACCGCCTGGGCTCCAACAGCCTGATCGACCTGGTGGTCTTCGGCCGCGCCGCCGGCCTGCGCGCCGCCGAAGTTGTGAGGGCCGGTGACCGCCAGCCCGAGCTGAAGCGCGAGCACACCGATGGCGCCTTGGCCCGCTTCGACCGCCTGCGCAACGCCGACGGCGGAACCCCCACCGCCGCGCTCCGCCTGGAAATGCAGCGCGCCATGCAGGAGGACGCCGCCGTCTTCCGCACCGGCGAGACCCTGCAGAGCGGCGTCCAGCGCCTCTCCGAAGTCCACCGCAAGCGCGCCGACCTGCATGTCACCGACCGCGGCCTGATCTGGAACACCGACCTGGTCGAGACGCTTGAGCTCGACAACCTGATCGCCAACGCCGTGGTCACCGTGGTCGGCGCCCTGAACCGCCAGGAAAGCCGCGGCGCCCACGCCCGCGAAGACTACCCCGACCGCGACGACGTGAACTGGATGAAGCACACCCTCGCATGGCTCGACGACGCCACCGGCCAGGCGCGCATCGACTACCGCCCGGTGCACGCCTACACCATGAGCAACGACGTGGCGTACATCGCCCCCAAGGCGCGGGTGTACTGACTGATGCTTACCGGCGGCTGCCTTTGCGGGGCCGTGCGCTACGAGGCCAGCGGCGAGCCTTTCAACTCAGGCGTTTGCCACTGCGTGACCTGCCGACGGGCCTCAGGCGCTCCGATGGCCGCGTGGTTCAGCGTCCGCGCCGAAGGCTTCCGCCTAGTGTCAGGCGCACTCGCGGAGTTTGCATCAAGCGACCACGCCGTGCGCCGCTTCTGCCCAGCTTGCGGAACCCAGCTCCTGTTCGACGACAGCCGCTACCCCGACGAGATCGACATCTCCACCGCCAGCCTCGATGACCCGGCCGCCGTTCCGCCGACCTTCCACATCTGGACCCGCTGCCGTGTTCCGTGGGTGAAGCTCGACGACGGCTTGCCGGTGTATCCGGAACGGACGGGCTCAGGATGAGCGCCGCGGCCGGCTACTCGGGCACACCCCTGCCGAAGAAGCTCGGCTTCAAGCCTGGGCAGACGGCCGCCTTCCTCAACCTGCCAAGCGACCTCGACTGGCTGACCCAAGCCGAAGCGTTCGCCGCGGTGGCGCGCTCCGCCGCCTCTCCGGCAGGCGAGTTCGACCTGATCCACGCCTTCTACACCGACGACGCCCGCCTGACTGCCGATCTCCCCACCCTCCGCGATGCCATCCGCCCCAACGGCGCCGTCTGGATCTCCTGGCCCAAGAAGGCGGCCAAGGTCGCCACCGACATCACCGAGGACGTGATCCGAGCCGCCGCACTGGACATAGGGCTGGTCGACGTGAAGGTCTGCGCGGTTTCCGACATCTGGTCGGGGCTGAAGCTCGTCATCCCTGTCGCGCTCCGCCAAGGGAGGCGCTAACAAGCCGCCATGGTCGAACTTGCTCTCCCCAAGAACTCCCGCGTGGTCAAAGGCCGCCATTTCGACGCCCCTGAAGGCGGCAAGGCGGTGAAGCGCTTCAAGGTCTACCGCTACGATCCGGAGGAGGGCGGCAACCCCCGCTGGGACACCTTCGACGTCGACACCAGCCAGTGCGGGCCGATGGTGCTGGACGCCATCATCCACATCAAGAACACCGTCGACCCGACGCTCGCCTTCCGCCGCTCCTGCCGCGAAGGCATCTGCGGCTCGTGCGCGATGAACATCGGCGGGCGCAACACGCTCGCCTGCACCCACGCCTGGGCCGACACGCCCGGCCGGGCGGTGCAGATTTCGCCCCTGCCACACATGCCGGTGATCAAGGACCTGGTCCCCGACCTGACCATGTTCTTCGCCCAGTACAGCTCCATCGAGCCCTGGCTGCACACCGAAACCCCCGCCCCCGAAAAGGAGTGGACCCAGTCGCCCGAGGACCGCGCCAAGCTCGACGGCCTCTACGAATGCATCCTGTGCGCCTGCTGCTCGACCAGCTGCCCCAGCTACTGGTGGAACGGCGAGCGCTACCTCGGCCCCGCCGCCCTGCTGCAATCCTACCGCTGGCTGGCCGACACCCGCGACGAGGCCACCGGGGACCGGCTCGACGACCTGGAGGACCCGTTCAAGCTCTACCGCTGCCACACCATCATGAACTGCGCCCAGGTCTGCCCCAAGGGCCTCAACCCCGCCAAGGCCATCGCCGAGATCAAGAAGATGATGGTGGAGCGGGTGGTCTAAGGCTTGAGCGGCGCCCACATCGTCATCGTCGGAGCGGGCCATGCAGGGGGCACAGCCGCCGCGCTGCTGCGGCAGTTCGGACATGAAGGGCCGGTCACGCTGATTGGTGAGGAGCCGCTGCCGCCCTACCAGCGGCCGCCGCTGTCCAAGGCCTGGCTGAAGGGCGAGGCGGGGGCGGAGGACCTGTTCCTCAAGGGCGACGGCTTCTACGCCGAGCACGGCATCGACCTGCGCCTCTCCACCCGGGTTAAGGCGATCGACCGCGAGGCGCAGGCGGTCGCGCTCGAAGGTGACGAGCGCCTGCTCTACGACGTGCTGATCCTCGCCACCGGCGCGCGGGCGCGCAAGCTGCCGGTCCCGGGCGCCGATCTCGATGGCGTGCTGGAACTCCGCAACGCCGCCGATGCCGAGCGGCTGAAGGCCGAACTCGGCCCCGGCCGCCGCGTAGCCGTGATCGGCGGCGGCTACATTGGGCTCGAGGCCGCGGCCTCAGCCCGCGCGCTTGGCGCCGAGGTCACGGTTGTCGAGCGCGAGCAGCGCCTCTTGCCAAGGGTGGCGGGCGCGGACCTGTCCGGCTTCTTCCGAGCCTGCCATGAGACACATGGCGTCCGCTTCGAGATCGGCGCCTCGGTCGAGGCGCTGGCGGGGGAGGCGGGCCGCGTCAGCGATGTGACGCTGGCGGACGGGCGCATGGTCCCTTGCGACCTCGCCCTGGTCGGCGTCGGCGCCCAGCCGAACCTCGAACTCGCCCAGGCGGCGGGCCTGGAGTGCGCTGACGGGGTGGTCGTGGACCTGGAGGCGCGCACCTCTGACCCCGCCATCTACGCGATGGGCGACCTGACCTGGCGCCCGCTGCCCCTCTACGGCCGCATGTTTCGCCTGGAGAGCGTGCCCAACGCGCTGGAGCAGGCGCGCCAGGCCGCCGCCGCCATCTGCGGTCGCCCGGCGCCGCCGCCCGAGGTCCCCTGGTTCTGGTCCGACCAATACGACCTCAAGCTCCAGATCGCCGGCCTGAGCTTCGATCCCGATCGCATCGTGGTGCGCGGCGACATCGCCTCGGGCCGTTTCGCCGCCTTCCACCTGAAGGACCGCCGCATCCTCTGCGTCGAGGCGGTCAACGCCCCGGCCGAGTTCATGGGCGGGCGCCTGCTGATCGGCCGCCGCGCCGAGGTCGATCCCGACCGGCTTGCCGACTCCGCGATTTCCATGAAAGAGGTCGCCGCCTGACCGCGAGGGGCGCTTGGCCAAGATCACCTACATCGAGTTTGACGGCACGGAGCATGTCGCCGAGGTGAAGCCCGGCCTGTCGGTGATGGAAGGGGCGATCCGCAACAACATCCCCGGTATCGACGCCGACTGCGGCGGCGCCTGCGCCTGCGCCACATGCCACGTCTACGTCGACGAGGCTTGGCGCGCGGCCACGGGCGAGCGCTCCGCCATGGAGGATTCCATGCTCGACTTCGCCGAGAACGTCGCCGACAACTCCCGCCTCTCCTGCCAAATCCGCGTCACTGACACGCTTGACGGCCTGGTGGTGCGCATGCCCGAAAGCCAGCACTGAGGCGCTAAAACTGCAGCTCCGGCTGGCCCGCCGCCGCCTGGGCGGTCTCGGGCAGGTGCAGTGTGAAGGTGGAACCCTTGCCCGGCTCGCTCTCCAGCGCCACCCAGCCGCCGTGCAACTCCACCAGCGCCTTGACCAGCGCCAGCCCCAGCCCAGGGCCGCCCCGGTCACGGCCGATGAAGCGGTCGAAGATGTGGGCCTGGACATGGAACGGGATGCCACGCCCAGTGTCGGCCACCTGGACCTGCACCTCGCCCAGCGCCTGCTTGGCGATCAGGCGGATGGACGTGCCCGGCGGCGCCTGGCGCAGCGCGTTCTCGATCAGGTGATCCACCGACTGTCCCAGCCGCCGCGCGTCCCCCCGGATCACGCCCACGGCGGCGTCGGCCTCGACCGTCAGGCTGACCTCCGCCTCCTCCGCCTCACGCGCGCGGCGGGCGGCGGCGGTCTCCAGCATCTCCGCGATCGGCACGTCGCCGAGGTCGAGCGCCATCTCGCCGGCGTCGATCTGGGCCATGTCGAGCACGTCATCGATCGAGCGCGCGAGCTGGGTGGCGGCCTGGCGCACCGCCGCCACGTGCGAGCGCCCCCGGTCAGACAGCGCCTCGCCCAGCCGGTCGAGCAGCTCGGCGTAGCCGATGATGGTGGTGAGCGGGGTGCGCAGCTCGTAGGAAACATTGCCCACGAAGTCCCGCTTGAGCCGCTCGGCTTCGGACAGGGCGTTGTCCTTCTCCGCCACCGCCTGCTCCAGGCCCCGGGTGTCGGTGATGTCGGTGAAGGCCAGCAGCGTCGCCCCGTCCGGCAGCGGCCGGGTCTGGTAGGCGACGATGCGACGGTCGGAGGTGCGGGTCTCGCCAGAGACCGGCACCCGCGCCTGCGGGTCGGGATCGCCGACGCGCGCCTTGATCTCGCGCCAGAACTGCTGGTCGTGCAACCGGGGCAGGCACAGCTCGACCACGCCGTCGAAGTCCGCGGCGGCGTTCAGTTGCACCGGCGGAATGTTCCAGAACCGCTGGAACGCCTCGTTGTGCAGCCGCAGCCGCCCGTCCGAGCCGAACACCGCCACCGCGTCGTTGAGTTTGTCGAGCGTCGCCTGCTGCACCTGGATCAGGGCGTTGAACTGCGCCTTCAGCCGCAGCTCGCCGGTCACGTCGGAGAACAGCAGCAGCAGCCCTCCCATCGGGTGCGGCTGACGCACCACGCGCAGGGTGCGCCCATCCGGCAGGGTCCACAGGTCGTCCGGCGCCGCCCCCAGCGCCTCGTAGTACGACAGCTCCACCGCCTTCCACTTGCTGTAGTCGGCGGTTTCCGGCAGCCGCCGCCGCTGGCGCAGCCGGTCGAGTATTTCTCCGTGGGAGGGCCGTTCGGCCAGCCACGCCGGCTCCAGCCCCCAGAGTTCGGCGAAGGCGGTGTTGTGGAACGCCAGCTGCCGCTTCGGATCGAAGATCGCCACCGCGTCGGCGAGCCGGTTCAGCGTCTCGTCCTGGGCGGTGACATGCAGGCGCAGCTTCTCGCGCGCCTCCTCCGCCTCGCTCACATCCTGGGCGTAGGCGCCGAGCGCGCCTCCAGGCAGGGGCGCCACCGCCACATGGAACGCCCGCCTTTGTCCGCGCACGGTGGTGCGGCGCAGCGCCTCGCGCTTCTGACCGGAGCCGGCGACGTCGTCGAACAGGGGCTTGGCGCCGGCATCGAAGCCGAGGCTCCGGGCCAGGGCGTCCTCGATGGACACGGCCTCCGCCGCCGCCAGCCAGGCGCGGTTGGCCCAGAGCAGGTGGCCTTGCCGGTTGACGATCCAAGCGGGATCGTTCTGGGCGTCGAGCAACGCAGCGAAGGCGGCGCCGAGCTCGGTCTGCCCCGCCGTCGCCAGCCGGAGCGTCAGCCAGGCCACCGCGCCGGACGGGCGCCCCTGCACCAGCACCGAACCCTTGGGCCCGCGCACCTCGAACTCGCAGGGCTCGCCGCCTTCGGTCAGCGCCTGCAGCCGTCGCGCCGGACCGCCCGCGCCGCGGCCCAGCGCCTGGAACACCGCCTCGGGTTCGGCTGAAACGCTGAGCGCGGCAGCGCATGCCGCGAAGGCGTCCTCGCCCGCCGCCAACTCCGGCGCGCGGCCGTCAATCCTGAGCACGGCGGTGTCGAAGGCTTCGATCCAAACACCCGCGCCGGTTTGGCGCGTCCTAAACGCCTGCTCCAGCCGCGCCCTGTCTCGACGCCGCCCGGCGATGGCCCACAGCATCGCCGCCACGGCCAAGCACGCCGTCCCCACGGCGGCGGCAAGCAGCAGTTCGGCGGCGGGCATCGCGGCGGCCCTCCCCATGAATCGCCCAGTCCAGCATAGGCGCGAAGGCGCGGTTCCGATACCGCTCCCGCTCACGCGCCATTCCGGGGCATAAGGGCGGCGATGAGCGTCCGCTACCCCATAGCCGCGAATGCCGAACTAGCGCTGAACTCGCCCCTGGGTCGCGCCGCGCGCGAGCGCGAGGCCCAGGCGCTGGCAGGCGAGGCGGTGGAGTTCCTGCGCGAACTCTCCGGCCCGGCCTTTGATACTCCTGAGGCCGCGCTCGCCCTCTATGCCGGCAAGGTCGATGGTGACGGTGCGCTGCTGTCGCCGGAGGATCGATACTGCGAACTGATAGAGGTGGTCGCGCCCGCGGCAGGTCGGCCTCGCGCCACCGGACAGGCAGAGCCGGTGTTCGCCGGCGGCCGCCGCTGGCCGGAACCGAAGTCGCGGCTACAGACGGCGTGGCGACTGTCGGTGGGCTACTGGAGGCCGCTGCGCCACCGCCCGCACCACGATACTCCTGTGGAGCAGGCCCGCCAGGTGCGCCGCAGCCAAGCTGCGGAACGGCTCGACCCGGCGGTGCTGCGCCGCATCGCCGGCCAGCCGCTGAAGCCGGTCAAGCCGCAGCAACCGCTCGACATCGGCCTGTTCGAGCAGCGGCTGCCGGAGAACCCCGACATCGTCATCCCCGATGAATGACGCTGACTGGAGCCGCACAGCCGCGCCATCGCTGGACGCCTTCGCCGCGATTGCCGAGCGGGCGTGGGGCGCGCTCCCCGAGACCTTCCGCGCCATGGCCGGCGACGTGGTGCTCCAGGTCGCCGACTGGCCCGACGGCGAAATGCTGGACGAACTCGGCATTGAGGACGCCTACGAACTCACCGGCCTCTATCAGGGCGTCGACCTGACCCGCCGCAGCCTGTTCGATCCCACCCCTCCCCAATCGATGGTCTTCCTGTTCCGCCGCCCGATCCTGGACGAGTGGTGCGAGCTCGGCGATGTCGCGCTCGGCGAGCTGATCACCCACGTGCTGGTCCACGAAGTCGGCCACCACTTCGGCCTCTCCGACGAGGCCATGGCGGCGATCGAGACGCGGGCCTGACGCGCCGAGGCTGGATTTCGCCGCCGTTCAGGGGCATTGCAGCCCCGCCAATCCGAAGAGCCAGGAGAGCCGGTAATGCGCGTGGGCGTGCCCAAGGAGATCAAACCCCGGGAATACCGGGTCGGCCTGACCCCCAGCGCCGTGCGCGAATACGTCCACCACGGCCATTCAGTGCTGGTGGAAGCCGGAGCCGGGCTCGGCGCGGGTTATGACGACGAGGCTTACGTCCGCGCCGGCGGCGAGATCGTCACGGACGCCGATGCGGTGTTCTCCGGCGCGCAGATGATCGTGAAGGTCAAAGAGCCCCAAAAGGTCGAGTGGGAGAAGCTAAACACCGGCCATATCCTGTTCACCTACCTCCACCTCGCTCCCGATCCAGCCCAGACGGAGGGGCTGGTCAATTCCGGCTGCGCCGCGATCGCTTACGAGACGGTGACCGACGCCAAGGGCGGCCTGCCGCTGCTGGCCCCGATGTCCGAGGTGGCCGGCCGCATCGCCGTCTTCTCCGCCGCCGAAACCCTGCTCAAGCACAACGGTGGCATGGGTCTGCTGCTCTGCGGCGTGCCTGGCGTCCCGCCAGCGCGGGTGGTGGTGCTGGGTGGAGGCGTGGTCGGCATCAACTCCGCGCGCATGGCCTTGGGCCTGGGCGCCGAGGTGATCGTGCTCGAGCGCTCGATCCCGCGCATGCGCGAGCTGGACGACATCTTCAACGGCCGGGTCCTGACGCGCTTCTCCACTGTGGATGCGGTGGAGCAGGAGATCTTGAGAGCGGACGTGGTGATCGGGGCGGTGCTGACCGCCGGAGCCGCCGCGCCCAAGCTGGTGCGCCGCGAGCACCTGTCGCAGATGAAGACCGGTTCGGTGCTGGTCGACGTCTCCATCGACCAGGGCGGCTGCTTCGAGACCTCCCACCCCACCACCCACGACAACCCCACCTACACGGTCGACGGAGTGGTCCACTACTGCGTCGCCAACATGCCGGGCGCAGCGCCCCGCACCTCGTCGGAAGCGCTCGGCAACGCCACCCTTCCCTTCGGCTTAAAGCTGGCCGACAAGGGCCTGGACGCGCTCCGCTCCGACCCGCACCTGGCGCGCGGCTTGAACGTGCTGAATGGAGAGATCACCCACCCCGCCGTCGCCGAAGCCTTCGGTAAGCCGTTTTCCGACCCCTTCGGCGTCTGGGGCGGAGCCTAGGGGCCGCCACATCGGCGTTTGTCGCAGACGCCCTTCACAGCGGCCCGAACTCGGGCCAAGGTCGCGGCATGGGGACTTTGAGCGGGCCTTGGGCGGGCCAACTCTACGGCGATGAGCCAGGGCAGCTGTACGCGGAGCTTTCCGGCTCTGGCGCCGGCGTCTCGGGCGTGTTGTCGATCCACCGGACCTCGGGCGACATCGAGATTCTGAACTGTTCGGGCGCCTTCGCCGACGGGCGGCTGGAACTCGCCTGCAGTCCGGCTTCGCCAAGTGAGCCGGAGAGCCGATTGCGCGGCGTCATCGCCGCCGAAGGCCATCTGAGCGGCGAGTGGCTCGGCGCCGACGGCCGCGGGGCCGAGTTCGTGCTGTTTCCCCACCAAGGAGGGGACTCCAAGGAGTAGTCCTAGCGTCTCCGAGGCCGCATTACCGCAAATTCACTAGGCCGCACGGCCGCCGGAGCTAGGGTGGATGCCTATATCTCAGGGGCATCGACGGCGCCATGTACGAACCCGGCGCGGCGGGACACAGCGGTGGCGGGGTCGACCTGGCCGACCCGCACTGGTTCCCCGACGACCTGAACCTCGCCACCGGGCGCGCGCGGTTCGTGCGCGTGAGCCGCGAGGAACTGTCGCGCCAGCCCTTCCTCGATCCCCGCTGGAGCCGTGCGGGCCTGCCCCAGCGCGAAGCGCCGGGCACCGCGTTGACGGCGCCGGAGGGGGACCATCGGCCCCGGCTGAATTTCATCTGGCACACCTCCTACTGCTGCTCGACCGTGTTGGCCGCAGCGCTCGACCGGCCAGGCGTCAACCTGTCGCTGAAGGAGCCCCAGGCGCTGGTCGGCCTGGCCAACCTCAAACGCGGCCAGGGCGGCGCATTGAAGCGCCCCCCGCTCGCCCGGGCGCTGTTCGGCCTCTACGCCCGCCGCTTCAGCTCGGCCGAACAGGTGCTGATCAAGCCTTCGAACTTCGCCAACAACCTGATCGCCGAAGCGGGCGAGATGACCGACGGGCGCATGCTGATGCTCTACTCGAGCTGCCGCAGCTTCCTGATCTCCATCATCAAGGCGCATGAAGACCGGCGGGCCTTCCCAAGGGAGCTGTTCGTCAGCCTCTCGATGGACGGCCACCCGCAGGCGAAATGGCCCACGGCCACCCTGGTGCGGCTGACGGACCTGCAGATCGCCGCAACCGCCTGGCAGATGCAGATCGCCGAGATGCGGAGGGGGATGGCGCGGCTGGGCGATCGCGCCGCGTCCCTGGACGGGGATCGCTTCGCCAGCGACCCGCGCGCCGTCGTGGAGGCCTTGGACGGTTTCTTCGGACTGGGGCTCGGCGCCTCCGACGAAGCCGCCTGGCTCGAACGGGACGTGAAGACGGGCGGCGAAAGGGACGAAAACGCACGCCGGGAGGACGCCGAGCGGATCGAACGGGAATGGGGCGGCGCCCTGGACCGGATCATCGAGTGGAGCGCGCGGGCTTCAGGCGCGGCCGCGGAAGAGCCGCCCCTGGGCCGCCCCCTGCTCCCTTAGAGCGCGCCTTGACCCTCCCCTACCCGGCCCCTAACTCGACCGCATGGCCGTTCGCCCCATCCTCACCGTCGCCGAGTCCTTCGCGGTCCTGAAGCAGGTCTCGGCCCCTGTGGATGGGGTCACCGACGAGGTGCGGGCGCTTTTGGACGACATGCTCGAGACCATGTACGCCGCGCCTGGCATCGGATTGGCGGCGATCCAGATCGGGGTTCCCAAGCGGGTGGTGGTGATGGACCTCGCCGGCAAGGACGAGCCGAAGCAGCCGCGCCACTTCGTCAATCCGCAGATCACCTGGCGCTCGGAGGAGACCCAGGTGTGCGAGGAGGGCTGCCTCTCCATTCCCGAAATCTACGACGAGGTGGAGCGGCCGGCGCGGGTGCGGCTGCGCTACCTGGACTATCAGGGCGAGGAGATCGAGGAGGAGGCCGACGGCCTCTACGCCGTCTGCATCCAGCACGAGATCGACCACTGCGACGGTGTGCTGTTCACCGACCACCTCTCGCGGCTGAAGCGGGACCGGGCGATGCAGAAGGTGAAGAAGGCCGCTCGCGCGGCGGCCTGACGGCGCCCGCGCTTTCGCCGATCCCGCGGCGCGGCTAAACGGCGCCATGCGCCTCGCCTTCTTCGGCACGCCCGCTTTCGCAGAACCGTCGCTGGCCGAGTTGGCCTCCGCGGGCCACGAGATCGCCTGCGTCTATACTCAGCCGGCGCGGCCGCGCGGGCGGGGACAGGGGCTTCGGCCTTCTCCGGTGCATGCGCTGGCCGAGCGCCTGGGCTTGCCCGTGCGCACGCCCGCCTCAATGCGCGATCAGGCCGAAGTGGAGACCTTCCTGGCCCTTGGGCTGGACGCCGCCGTGGTCGTCGCCTTCGGTCAGATCCTGCCCAAGGCGGTGCTGGAGGCCCCGCGGCTCGGCGCCTTCAACCTGCACGGCTCGCTGCTGCCGAGATGGCGCGGCGCGGCGCCCATCCAGCGCGCGCTCATGGCCGGAGACGAGGTCACGGGGGTGCAGGTGATGCGCATGACGCAAGGCTTGGACGAGGGGCCGATCCTGCTGTCCGAGCCCATTCCAATCGGTCTCCTCGACACCGCCGGAACGCTTTCGGAGCGAATGGCGTCCGCCGGCGCCCGGCTGTTGGCGCGCGCGCTCGAGCTGTTGGAACAGGGCGCGGCAGAGGAAACGGCGCAAGCGCCTGAGGGCGTGACTTACGCCAGGAAGATCAAGGCGGAAGAGGCCCAGATCGACTGGACCCGTCCCGCGCCTGAAGTGGACCGGCGCATCCGCGGCCTCTCCCCAATCCCCGGGGCGTGGTTCCTCCTGCGGGGCGGGCGGCCTGTGCGGGTCAAGGCGCTGCTTTCTCGGCCCGAAGCGGGCGCGGGCGCGCCGGGCGAGGTGCTGGACGAGCGGCTGCTGGTGGCCTGCGGTGAAGGCGCCGTGCGCCTGCTCCAGGTGCAGCGCGAGGGTAGAGGGGCGCAGGACGCCGGAAGCTTCCTGCGCGGAACGGCCGTCCCGGCCGGAACCGTGCTCGGCTGATGGCGCGCTACCGGCTGCTGCTGGAGTATGACGGCCGCCCCTACCGCGGCTTCCAGACTCAAGCGGACCTGCCCTCGGTGCAGGCCTCGCTGCAGCGGGCCATCCAGGCCTTCTGCCGCGAGCGGCCGACCATCCACGTCGCCGGGCGCACGGACACCGGCGTGCACGCGATCGGGCAGGTCGCGCACATCGACTTGGAACGTGCCTGGCCGGCGAAGGTCGTGCGCGAGGCGCTGAACGCCCATCTGGCGCCCGAGCCGATCTCGGTGCTCGATTCGGCGGAAGCAGGCGACGACTTCCACGCCCGCTTCTCGGCAACCGGCCGCCGCTACCTCTACCGCATCCTCAACCGCCCGGCGCCGCCCGCGCTCGACCGCGGCCGCGTCTGGCACGTGAAGAAGCCGCTCGACGCCGAGGCCATGCACGCCGCCGCCCAGGCCCTGGTCGGCCACCACGACTTCACCACCTTCCGCGACGCCCAGTGCCAGGCCGCCTCGCCGATGAAGACTCTCGACTTGGCGCACGTCTGGCGCGAAGGCGAGGAGGTGCGGCTGGAGTTCGCCTCACGCTCCTTCCTCCACCGCCAGGTGCGCTCCATGGCCGGATCGCTGGCGGAAGTGGGCGCCGGCCGCTGGAGTGGAGACAACCTTCAGGCGGCGCTGGAGGCGCGAGACCGCAAGGCCTGCGGCCAGGTCGCCCCCGCCGATGGCCTCTACCTGACTGGCGTGACCTACCCGCCGAAGCTCGCGTGGTAGCGCCGGATCAGCTCGGCGTAGCAGATTGACAGGCGGCGGATGTCGTCCACCGACGCGTTTTCGTCAACCATGTGCATGGTGGCCCCGACCAGGCCGAACTCGACCACCGGGCAGAGCCGCCGGATGAACCGCGCGTCCGAGGACCCGCCGGTGGTCGAGAACTCGGGGTCGAGCCCGAGCGTCGCGCGCACCGCGCCCGCCACCAGGCCGGTGAAGGGGCCGGGTTCGGTGAGGAAGGGCTCGCCCGGCACGCTCACCTCCAAGGCGATTTCACCGTCGAAATCTTCCTGCGCCGCCTCCGCCTCCCGTTGCAGCCACTCGGCCAGCGAGGCGCCGGAGTGGGACGGATTGAAGCGGACGTTCAGGCGCGCCTTGGCCTCGGCGGGAATGACGTTGGAGGCGGCGTTGCCGACGTCGATGGTGGTGACTTCCAGATTGGAAGGCTGGAACCCGTCCACGCCCTCATCCAGCGCGCGTGCCTTCAACCGGGTCAGCAGCTCGAGCAGCGGCGGGATCGGATTAGCGGCGCGGTGGGGGTAGGCCACATGCCCCTGTCGGCCGCGCACGATGACTACCGCGTTCAGGCTGCCGCGCCGGCCGATCTTGATCTGGTCGCCCAGCATGCGCGCCGAGGTCGGCTCGCCGACGATGCAGTGGTCGATCCGCTCGCCCTCCTCCGCCAGCGTCTCGACCACGCGCCGGGTTCCGTCTAGCGCCGGCCCCTCCTCGTCGCCGGTGATCAGCAGCGACAGCGAGCCCGACGTCGCGCCGACCTGCGCGACGGCGGCGATCCAGGCGGCGATCGCGCCCTTCATGTCGACCGCGCCCCGGCCGATCAGCCGTCCCTCGCGCACTTCGGCCGCGAATGGCGAGCTGCTCCAGGCACTTTCGTCGCCGGGCGGCACCACGTCGGTATGGCCAGCGAAGCAGAGGTTCGGCCCCCCCGTCCCGCGCCGGGCGTAGAGATTCTCGACCTCTCCGAACCGCATCCTTCGACAGGCGAAGCCCAGTCCCTCCAGCCCCCGCCGCACCAACTCCATCGCCCCGGCGTCGGCGGGCGTTACCGAGGGGCGGGCGATCAGCTCGCGGGCGAGCTCCACGGGGTCTATCGACATGGGCGGCGGGTAGCGCGGGGGCGGCAAAGCTGCAAACCTCCGGCCCATGCCCAAGATCGACCTCGACGCCGCCCCCCGCCGCTCCGGCACGGGCTATCCGCCGCCCTATGACGAGCCTTGCAGGCTGCGCGAGCGGGTCAGGCTCGGCAAGGCGGCGGGACTGACCCAGTTCGGCGTCAACCTGCTGCACCTGCCGCCGGGCCAATGGTCGAGCCAGCGCCACTGGCATGCGCGCGAGGACGAGTTCGTCTGGATTATCGAGGGCGAGGTGGTGCTGATCGACGACAGTGGCGAGCGGGTGCTGCGCGCCGGCGACTGCGCCGGCTTTCCCGCCGGCGACCGCAACGGCCATCACCTGCAGAACCGTTCCGACCGCACCGCCCTGCTGCTTGAGGTCGGGACCAGCGATCCCGACGGCGATGCGGTCGACTACCCGGACATCGACCTGACCATTCCCGACGGCGAAAGCGGCTATTTCCACAGGGATGGCCGGCCCTATTGACCCGGCTCGGCTTTGTTCCCTAACCCGGAACCGACCGGGCCGCTTCCTGTTAATCCGGCTGAACGACCAACCAAGGCAGGGGCGACATGTATCCGGAAAACCAGCTCGACACCTCCAATGTCGAAAACCTCGTCTACACCTGGGGGCCGAGAATCCTGGCCGCCATCGCCATACTGGTGGTGGCCTACTTCGTCGGCCGCGCGGTGAAATGGGCGCTGGCGAAGGGCATCGACCGGCTCAAGGTCGTCTCCAAGCATAACACCGGCCGCGACCCCAAGGAGACGCTGGGCGCCCAGCTCGGTGAACTCGGCTTCTGGCTGATCCTGCTCGTCGGCGTGGTTGCGGCGCTGGGCGTGCTGCAGCTGACCGCGGTGGCGACGCCGCTGAACAGCCTACTGACCAACGTGTTCAGCTACATCCCCAACCTGGTCGGCGCGATCGTCATCTTCGTGATCGGCATGGTGCTGGCCAATCTGGCGCGCAAGGTCGTGGAGGCGGCGCTCAACGTCGCCCACGTCGACAGCTGGATTCAGAAGGCCGGCCTCGGGCGACTCACCGGGGCCTCCGGCTTGGCCAAGCTGGCGGGAACCCTGGTGTTCGTGCTGATCATCATCCCAGTGGCCATCGCAGCGCTGCAGCAGCTCGGCATCGCCGCCATCTCCGGGCCGGCCGTGGCCGTGCTCTCGACCGTGCTTGACGCCCTGCCGCGCCTGATCGCCGCCGCCATCGTGCTGGCGATCGCCTTCTTCATCGGCCGCTGGATCGCCGGCGTGGTCGAGCAGATCCTGAGTTCGCTGGGATTCGACCGCTCGATCGGGGCGCTGGGCCTGGGCGCCATGGGCTCCGCTCCGCCTCCGTCGGAGAGCATCGTCGGCGCCGACGGCCAGCCGATGGCCTCCGAGACCGGAGCCGCCGCGGCCGCTTCCGCGCCTTCGATCACCCCGTCCAAGGTGATCGGCCAGCTGGTGCTGTGGGCGATCATGCTGTTCTCGGCGGTGGAGGCCGCGCGGCTGCTGAACTTCGCCGTCGCCTCCGACATGCTGGCGCAGATCCTGGAGCTGGCCTCGAAGGTGCTGTTCGGCGGCATAATCATCACCGCCGGCATCCTACTGGCCCAGGTGCTGTCGAAGATGATCGACCGCTCCACCGGCGGCGCCGACCAGTTCGCCTCGACCATCGTCAAGTGGGCGACCATCGCGCTGGCGGTGGCCATGGGCCTGCGGTTCATGGGCATCGCCGACGAGATCGTGATCCTGGCCTTCGGCCTGATCCTGGGCTCGGCCGCGGTCGCCGCCGCGCTCGCGTTCGGGCTAGGAGGCCGTGAGGCGGCCGGCCGGGTCGCCAGCCGCTGGGCCGCGAAGGCCGAGCAGCGCGCCTCCTCCTCCGGCGGCCCCTCGACCACGCCACCGCCGCCGGGCGGCAGCATGATCTGAGCCCCACGGGGACTCGAATAAATGACGGGCGGCTCGCAAGGGCCGCCCGTTCCGCGTGAGGGACCAATGAACGAATGGTGGCGCTCAGCGGTGGTGTATGAGGTCTACCCCCGCTCGTTCCAGGACAGCGACGGCGACGGCATCGGCGACCTCAAGGGCATCGAGCGGCGGCTCGACTATCTCCAGTGGCTGGGCGTGGACGCCGTCTGGATCGCGCCTTTCTACCCCTCGCCCATGGTCGATTTCGGCTACGACGTCGCCGACTACCGCGACGTCCACCCCCTGTTCGGCACGATGGAGGACTTCGACCGGCTGCTGGCCGAGGCCCACCGGCGGGGCCTCCGCATCCTGATCGACTTCGTGCCCAACCACTGCAGCGACACGCACCCGTGGTTCCAGGAAGCCCGCGCCTCCCGCGACAGTCCCAAGCGCGACTGGTTCGTCTGGCGCGACCCCAAGCCGGACGGCTCGCCGCCGAACAACTGGCTGTCGATCTTCGGTGGCCCCGCCTGGACCCATGACGAGGCGACGAGTCAGTCCTACCTCCACTCCTTCCTCAAGGAGCAGCCGGACCTCAACTGGCGCAATACGGAGGTCGAGGCGGCCATGCTCGACGCCATGCGCTTCTGGCTCGACCGCGGCGTCGACGGCTTTCGCCTCGACGCGCTGTGGGCGGTGATCAAGGACGAGGCGCTCACCGACAATCCTCGCAATCCGGAGTTCCGGGAAGGGGAGAGCCTCGGCTACCTGCGGGTCAAACCGGTCTATTCCGGCGACCGACCCGAGCTGATGGACGTGGTCCGCCGGATGCGCGCGCTCGCGGACTCTTATTCGGGCGAACGGCTGCTGATCGGAGAGGTCTACCTGCCGATCGAGCGGCTGGTCTCGTATTACGGCGAGAACCTCGACGGGGTGCAGCTCCCCTTCAATTTCAAGCTCCTGCAGGCGAACTGGACCGCGGAGGAGATCGACGACACCATCCGCCGCTATTTGGCCGCCCTGCCGCCCGGCGCCGCGCCAAACTGGGTGCTGGGCAACCACGACCAGTCGCGCATTGCCTCCAAGCTGGGGCGCGAGATGGCCCGGGCCGCGGCGGTGCTGCTGTTTACCCTGCCGGGCGCGCTGACCCTCTACTACGGCGACGAGCTCGGCATGACCGACGTCGAAATCCCGCCAGAGCGTTGGCAAGACCCGCGCAACTGGACTGAACCCGGCTTCGGCCGCGACCCCGAGCGGACACCGATGCTCTGGGACGGCTCCGCCAACGCCGGCTTCACGACGGGCGAGCCGTGGCTGCCGCTGTCGTCCGACTGGCGCGGGATCAACGTCGAGGCCCAGCGCGGCGATCCCGCCTCGATGCTCGAACTCCACCGCCGCCTGATCACGCTCCGCAAGGCCGAGCCCGCGCTGGTCTCGGGAGCCTACGAGCCGTTGGGCATTGAGGAGGGCGTGCTGTCGTTCCGCCGCCACTATGGCGGCCGCAGCTTCCTGATCCGGATCAATTTCAGCGACGAAGCGCGGCCGTTGGACTTGCCCCCCGGCGCGGAACTGGTCGAGCGCAGCCTTCCCGGAGACGCTCCGGCGTTTCGCCCCCGTGAGGCGACGGTGGCGCGCCTCCCCTAGCCGACGAACGCCCGTTCCAGCACGTAGTCACCCGGCTCGGCGTTGGAGCCTTCGCACAGGCCGAAGCCCTCGAGCAGGGCGGCGGTCTCCTTGATCATTCCCATGCTGCCGCAGAGCATCACCCGGTCCTCAGCCGGATCGAAGCCAGCCGCAGGCATGCCCAGGTCGGCGAACAGCTCGCCCGAGGCGATGCGGGTGGTGACGCGGCCGGTGCGCTCGAACGGCTCGCGGGTGACGGAGGGGTAGTAGGTGAGCTGGCCCCGGGCGGCCTCGCCCACGATTGGGTCTTCGAAGATCTCGGCCTCGAACAGGCGGCGGTAGGCGAGTTCGGCGACCTCGCGCACGCTGTGGACCACGATCACCTGTTCGAAGCGCACGTAGGCATCAGGATCACGGGCGACCGCGAGATAGGGCGCGAGCCCGGTGCCCGTGCCGACCAGGAACAGCCGCCGCCCGCTCTTCAGCGCGTCCAGCACCAGGGTGCCGGTGGTCTTGCGCCCCATCAGGATGGGGTCGCCGACCTTGATCTTCTGGAGCTTCGAGGTCAGGGGCCCGTCTGGGACCTTGATCGACAGGAACTCCAATTCCTCGGCGAAGCAGGGGCTGGCGATGGAGTAGGCGCGCATCACCGGCTTCTTCTCGCCCGGCAGGCCGATCATCACGAACTCGCCCGAGCGGAAGCGGAAGCTTAGGGGCCGGGTCATGGTGAAGCTGAACAGCCGGTCGGTCCAATGATGGACCGCCGTCACCCGCTCCACGTAGAAGCCGGGGTAGAGGGCCTGCAGGTCGTCGGTCGCGGCGGCGAGCATGGCGGGCATGTGGAGGCCGGCCGCGCGGATGTCGAGGCCGTCTACGGCGCCCGCTTCACCACCTCGCCGCCCTTGATCACGGTGCTGACCCGCTCCAGCGCCGTCACGTCGGCGAGCGGGTCGCCCGAGACGGCGATGATGTCACCCATCCGCCCCGCCTGGATGGCGCCCAGGTCATTGCGGTGCAGCGCAGTGGCTCCGTTGATCGTCGCCGCCTGGATCGCCTGCAGCGGCGTCATGCCGTACTGCACCATCACCCGGAACTGCCGCCCGTTGGTCCCGTGCGGATAGACGCCGGCGTCGGAGCCGAACACCTGCTTCACCCCCGCGCGCACGGACTTCCTGAAGTTGTCGCGCTGGATCTGGCCGATGTCGCGATCCTTCTGCAGGTTCTCCTCCAGGACGCCGTTCTTCTTGCCCTCGGCCTGGGTGTAGTCGGTGTTGTAGATGTCCATCGAGAACCAGGCGCCCTTCGCCTTGGCCAACGCGATGCCCTCGTCGTCGACCAGGCTGACGTGCTCGATGGTGTCGACGCCCGCGCGGATCGCGTCCTTGATGCCCGAGGCGCCGTGGGCGTGGGCGGCGACGATCATGTCGGCCATGTGGGCCTCCTCCACGATCGCCTTCATCTCCTCCAGCGTCAGCTGCTGGGCGCCGGGCGTGTCGCCGCGCGAGAAGACGCCGCCGGTCGCGCAGATCTTGATCGTCTGGGCGCCGTACTTGTGCATCCAGCGCACCATGCGGCGGCCTTGGTCGGGGCTGTCGATCACGGCGGGGCTCTTCTCCTCCATCGACGGCGGGAAGAAGGTGGAGTCGCAGTGGCCGCCGGTGGCGCCGATGGCGTAGCCGGCCCCGATGATGCGGGGGCCAGGGATCTTGCCCTCGTCCACCCCCTGCTGCAGCGCGACGTCGTTGAAGCGATCCGATCCGACATTGCGCACGGTGGTGAAGCCGGCGTCCAGCGTCTTGCGTGCGTTGGCCGTGCCGACCACCGCCCAGAAGGAGTCGGTGAACAGCAAGCTGTTGTAGCCGCTGTACTGGGGGTCAGAGTCCAGGTGGACGTGCATGTCGATCAGGCCGGGCAGGAGGGTCTGGCCCGGCAGGTCCACGCGCTCGGCCCCGGCGGGGATCTGCACCTGGCCCTGGCGGCCGACGGCGGCGATGCGGCCGTCGGTGATGATCACCACCGGCTGTTCGACCGCTCGGCCTGCGACCACGTCGACCATACGCGCGGCGGTCACCGCCACGGTCTTCGCCTGGGCCGCGCCGGTCAGCGCCATGAGGGCGGCGGCGGCCGCCGAGAATGCCTTGAGCTTCATCATCTCGCCCCGATCTGAGTTGCGCCTGCCTAGCACGGCCAACGCGCCGTGACAGGGGGAGGGGGCTGGGCTAAGCGCGGGCGTGGCCCCCGACCTCTCCCACGTGCGCACCTGGATCTTCGATCTGGACAACACCCTGTATCCACCCGAGTGCGACCTGTTCGCGCTGATCGACGATCGGATGCAGGCGTTCGTGCAGCGCAAGACAGGCCTGGGGCCGGTCGAGGCGCGGGCGCTGCAGAAGAAGTACTACCACGAGCACGGCACCACGCTGGCGGGCCTGATGGCCAACCACGGGATCCACCATCGGGAGTTCCTGGACGAGGTGCACGAGATTTCGTTGGACAAGTTGGAGCCCGATCCGGAACTGGACCGGGCGCTGGCGCGGCTGCCGGGGCGGCGGCTAGTGTTCACCAACGGGTCGGAGCGGCACGCGCGGCGGGTGCTGGACAAGCTCGGGATCACGGAGCGGTTCGAGGAGGTGTTCGACATCGAGGCCTGCGCGTTGATCCCCAAGCCGGAGCCGGAGGCGTTCCGGCGGCTGATGGCCGCGCATGCGGTGGTGCCCGCCACCTCGGCCTTCTTCGAGGATCTGGAGCGCAACCTGGAGCCCGCCGCCGCGCTCGGCATGACCACGGTGCTGGTGGGGCCGCGCGCCCATGCCTCGACCGCGCGGTTCGTCGACCATAGAACCAAGGGGCTGGCGCCGTTCCTCATGGCGGCGCGGCTGGGGGAGATGGCGGCATGAGCCTGGATGCGACGCCGGTCGAGCATCTGCGCGAGGCGATCGAGGCGGCGTGGGAACAGCGCGACCGGCTGACGCCGCACGATGAAGTGTTCGCGGATGCGCGCCGGGCGGTGGTGCAGACGCTGAAACGGCTGGACAAGGGCGCGGTCAGGGTTGCGGAGAAGCAGGGCGGCGAGTGGGTCACGCACCAGTGGCTGAAGAAGGCGGTGCTGCTCTCATTTCGCCTTTACCCCGACGAGGTGATCGGCGGCTCTCGCGGCTCCGGCCCCTGGTGGGACCGCGTGCCGAACAAGTTCGACAGCTGGGCCGAGCGGGAATTCCGCGAGGCGGGGTTCCGCTCGGTGCCCACGGCGGTGGTCCGCCGCGGCGCCTTCATCGGCAAGGGCTGTGTGCTGATGCCGTCGTTCGTCAATGTCGGCGCCTACGTCGGGGAGGGCGCGATGATCGACACCTGGGCGACGGTCGGCTCCTGCGCCCAGATCGGGCGGGGCGTGCATCTCTCCGGCGGCGCGGGCATCGGCGGAGTGCTGGAGCCGTTGCAGGCCAATCCCACGATCATCGAGGACGGCGCCTTCATCGGAGCCCGGTCCGAGGTGGCCGAGGGCGTGATCGTGGGCGAGGGTGCGGTGCTGTCGATGGGGGTGTTCCTGGGGCAGTCGACCAAGATCATCGACCGCGCCACGGGCGAGGTGACGCGCGGGCGGGTGCCGCCTTACGCGGTCGTGGTGCCGGGGTCGCTGCCCGACCGCGATGGCGGGCCGTCGCTGGCGTGCGCGGTGATCGTCAAGCGGGTGGACGCGCAGACGCGGGCCAAGACCGGCATCAACGAGCTGCTGCGGGACTGATCTCTTCACCCGGCAGGGGCAGGCGTGGAACGCCGTAGCTATCGAGGATGGCGGCGACGGCTTCACGGTTCTTCGCCAGCGCGCGCTCGACCTCACGCCGGAGCGCGGCGTCCTCCTTGCGCACGCCCATGGAGATATCGAACACCATCGGCCACTGGGGGCCGTCGGGCCAGCGGGGGGCGAAGGTGAGGGTCAGGGGCACAGGCGAGCGCTTCGCGGCCCAGCCGGCCAGCGGGCCCCAGACTACCGCCGCATCGATCTCGCCGCTCGTCACCGCCTCGACAATGCGCGCCGGCGGGTTGGGCTGGGCGTAGTCGCCGTAGAGCATGTAGCCGCGGATGTTTTCCACGATGCCGCGCCGGGTCAGCGCGTGGGCCGGCGGGGTGTTGGAGAAGTCGTCGCCGATCATCTGCACGCCGACCTTGAGCGTCTTCAGCCGCGGGTCGTCGAAGGAAGCGATCGGCGCCTCGCCCGCGCGCGTGACGAAGACGTAGGTGGAGCGGTAGTAGGGGCGGGTGGTGGCCAGCATCTCAAGCGAGGCGCCGACGCCGGGGATCAGGTCGCATTCGCCGCCCTTGAGGCTCTCGCGGACGTAGCCGCGGCGCTGGGCGCGCCAGTGGTAGGCGACGGTGGCGCCCAGGTCCTTGGCGACCAGTTCGGCGATCTTGTTCTCGAAGCCTTCGCCCTTGTCGTTGCTGAAGGGCAGGTTGTTCGGGTCGGCGCAGACGCGCAGCTCGCGCGCGGCGGCAGGGGCGGCCAGCGCCATCAGCGCCGCGATGAGGAGCAGGAGCGCCCTCACGGCTTCACCGCCAGGCCCCAGGGCTTGCCGCCAGTCTTGACCGTGCCGATCGGCCGGTTGGCGGCGATGTCGATCACGCTTACGTCGCCCGAGAGGCCGTTGGCGGTGTAGAGGCGGGTCTCGTCGGGCGACAGCGCCAGGTTCCAGCAGCGCTGGCCGGTGGGGATGTAGCGAAGGATCGCAATGGTCTCCGGGTCCACCTCGGCCACGTGGTTGCCGCGCCCCAGCGCCACGAACACGCGCCCACCGTCGCGGGTGATGGCGATGCCCACCGGCTGGACGGTGTCGCCGGGGTGGGCGGCGTTTTCGAAGTCGATGATGTGGACGATCTTGCGGGTGGCGACGTCGATCACCGTCACCGTCCCGCGCGCCTCCGACGACACCCACAGCCGCTTTCCGTCGGGGGTGAAGGCGGCGTAGCGGGGGCGCGTGTCGACCATGACGTTGTCGACCAGCTTGCGGCTGGCGGCGTCGATGAAGTGGATGGCGGAGGTGCTTTCCGAGGTGTTCACTACCCAGCGGCCGTCGGGGCTGACGGCCATCCCTTCGGGCTCGGTCCCGACTGGGACCTCGGCGACGACCTTGGCGGCGGCGATATCGACGAAGGAGACCAGGTTGTCCTCCTCGTTGGAGAGGTAGAGCATGGGGCCGTCGGGCGAGACGGCGAACGTCTCGGGGTCGGGGCCGGAGGGAAGATGGCCCGTCACCTTGCCTGCGGCGAGGTCGACCACGTCGATGCGGTTGTCGTTGCTGACCGCGACGTAGAGCCTTGCCCCGTCGCGGCTAAGGCCGACGCCACGGGGGCGCTGACCCACCGGGATGTTCTTGACCAGGCGCATGGAGGGGCCGTCGATCACGTGGATCACGTTCGCCTGCTCGTCGGAGACATAGACCGTCTCGGCGGCCGCCGAGGTGGCGGCGGCTACAAGGGCGGCGGCGAGGGCGCGGATCACTTCAGGGTGTAGAGGTAGGCGGCGATGTCGCGCGCCTCGGCGTCGTCCACGCCGACGTCGGGCATGGCGGTGCGCGGGTCGATGGCCTTGGGGTCGTCGATCCAGTGCATCAGGTTGTCGGGCGTGTTCTCCAGCCGACCGGCGATGAAGGCGCGGCCGGAGATGCCCTTCAGCGGCGGGCCCACCTTGCCGCGCGCGCCGGTGACCCCGGGGATCTGGTGACAGCCGCCGCAGCCGTGGCTCTGGATCAGGGCGCGGCCGGTCTCGGGGTCGCCGTGGGTGAGGGCGACGGCCTGAGCGGTGAGCTGGCGCTTCTGCTGCATCTGCTCGCCGGCCAGCGCGATGGCGGCGACGCCGAACAGCGCCACGGCCGCCGCGCCGAGCGCCCGCCGCTTACCGCGCCGCGACATCGGCCGTCTCCTGTCGGGTGAGGGCGCGGCCCAGCAGCAGCAGGGCGGCGCCGGCGTGGACCAGGCCTCCGGGCACCCACATGAGCAGGCCCGCGAGCTGCTGGTCCTCGGTGGGGGTGAGGCCGAAGGCGGTCAGGCCCATGGCGGCGTAGGCGGCGTACCAGGGGCTGGCGGCGAAGGCCATCAGCGCGCCCAGCGACCCGCCGATCACCGAAGTGGCGAACAGGCACAGCGCGGCGAGGCCTAGCGCGCGGCGGCCGAGGCGGGGGTGCAGGACCGCCGACCAGAACAGCAGCGCGCTGACGAGGAAGGTGGCGTGCTGGAGGGCGTGGACGACCTCGTTGCCGAGCGCCAGGTCGAACAGCGCCGGGGCGTGCCACAGCCACAGCGCCGCCGCCTGGATCAGGGTCGCCGTGACGGGTTCGATCAGTACGCGGAAGGCCGGCGTCAGCGCCGCTCCGGTCCTGCCGAGCGCCACCCGTCCGCCTGAGGGGAAGGCCCAGAGCATCGTGCCCAGCGGCCGGGCCAGCACCAGCAGGGGCGCGGCGACCAGCATCAGGATTTCGTGCTCCAGCATGTGGGCGGCGAAGGAGCGTTCGCCCGCCTCGTGCAGGGGCGTGATCAGGGCGCCCGTGAGGAACAGCCAGCCCAGCGCGAAGCACCAGCCCTGCCGCGCGAGCGCGCTGCGCCCGTGGCTGGAGCGGCGGCGCAGCCGCGCGTGGCCGAGGGCGTAGAGGCCGCCGCTGAGCAGCAGCGGGGCGAGCAGCCATGGGTCGAGCGTCCAGTGCAGGTCTTGCGAGGGCGGACGGCCGCCGTGCGCCAGCGCGGCGGCGGGCCACAGCATTACGAGCAGCGGCAGGAGCCGCTTCACCGCCAGCACTCCGGCACCGTCAGCCCGGCCAGCATGCCGAACAGGATGGCCAGCGCAAATACGCCGGCGGCCATGGCCGACACTTCGCCGAGGAAGCCGCGGACGCTCTGGTCGGCCGCGCCTTCAACGCGGTCGCGCCGGCGGGCGCGCCAGGAGACCAGGGCGCCGGCTGCGGCGATGGCGATGCAGAGGAGGCCCGTCAGGATCGCCAGCACCGGACCGCTGGCGCTGCAGTCGGTGTAGTTGGTGTTGGCGTTCAGCTGCTGGTGCGTGAACCAGGCGCCGCCGCCCAGATAGAAGCCGGCCCAGGGCTTGAGCCGGTCGAGCAGGGGGCGGGTGGCGGGGGCGCTCAAAACAGCCTCGGCGACCAGTAGACCAGGCCGTAGATCGGCAGCCAGGTCAGCACCACGAAGTTCCAGTACATGCAGTTGTCGGTGACGTCGGAATAGCGGCCTCTGTCGAACTTGTGCGTGTGCGCGAAGATCGCCAGGCCGAGCGTGTCGCCGAAGTCGGTCAGGATGTGGAACAGGTGCAGGAAGATCAGCGCCCAAACTACCGAGCCGTAGGCGTTGGCGTCCCAGCGGACGTTCAGGTGCTGCATCTCAATGAAGCGGACCACGATCAGCGCCACCGTCAGGGTGGTCAGCACGATCAACCAGAGCCGGGTTCCTCCCTTGTCCTCACGCCGCGCGGCGCGCTCGGCGAGCATGTTCGGGATCACGCTCACCAGGATCAGCACCGTGAACAGCGCCCCCCACAGGTGGTCCGGCGGATTGGTGCCGGCGGGGGGCCAAGTGGAATACTGGCCGGAGACGAACAGGTAGGCGCCGCCGGCGAGCAGGAACCCGGAGCCCTCCAGCAGCATGAAGCCCAGGACGCCCCACCACATGATCGTGCGGGGACCGAAGCCGTGCTCGGGCAGGCCGGAGAGGTCGCCGATGACCTTGGCGGAGATCATGTGGCGTGCCCCGCCGGTTCGCCCTCGTCGCTGGGCTTGGGCCAGAACCAGCCGACCAGGCCGATGATCACCGGGATCGAGCCCCAGACCACCATCCACTCGTGGAAGACCGAGCCGATGAACAGGATGGTGATGCCGATCGAGGTGACCAGCGGCCAGATCGTCGGGCCGGGCGACGGGTGGCGCAGGTCGGGCTCGGCGTCGACCAGGGTGGTCAGCACAATCTCGCGCTCGTCGCTCTTCAGGCCTCCGAGCACGGGGAATTCCTCGCGCTGGGCCCATAGCGGCTCGCGGCCCGAGACCACCGGCACGTGGGCGAAGTTGTAGGACGGCGGGGGCGAGCTGGTCGCCCATTCCAGCCCCGGCGCGTCCCAGGGATTGGCGCCGGCGAGCGCGCCGCGGCGCAGGCTGCTCCAAACGTTGTAGAGGAACACCAGGCCGCCGATCACGATGGTGACGCCGCCGAGGGTGGCGAGCTGGTTGTAGGGCTCCCAGCCCATGCCTGCGGGATAGGTGTAGACGCGCCTGGGCATGCCCAGCAGCCCGAGGATGTGCATCGGGAAGAAGGTCAGGTTCACGCCGACGAACAGCAGCCAGAAGTTCAGCTTGCCGAGCCGCTCGCTGAGCATCCGGCCGGTGAACTTGGGGAACCAGAAGTAGAAGGCGCCGATCAGCGGGAACACCGCCCCTCCGATCAGGACGTAGTGAAAGTGGGCGACGATAAAGTAGCTGTCGTGCAGCTGCAGGTCGAGCGGCACCGAGGCGATCATCACGCCTGTCAGCCCGCCCAGCACGAAGATCACGATGAAGCCGACGACGAACAGCAGCGGCGTGGTGAAGCGCGGCTTGCCGTCCCACATGGTCGCGATCCAGCAGAAGATTTGCACGCCGGAGGGCAGGGCGATGGCCATGGAGGCGGCGGTGAAGAAGCTGCTGCCGAGCCTGGGCAGGCCGGTGGCGAACATGTGGTGCACCCACAGGCCGAAGGCGAGGAAGCCGATCGACACCAGCGACACCACCATGGCGGGGTAACCGAAGATCGGCCGGCGGGTGAAGGTCTCGGTGATGTGCGAGACGAAGCCCAGCGCCGGGATGAAGATGATGTAGACCTCGGGGTGGCCGAAGAACCAGAACAGGTGCTGCCACAGGAGCGGGTCGCCGCCCTCGGCCGGGTTGTAGAAGTGGGTGCCGATCAGGCGGTCGGAGATCAGGAAGCTCGACGCCAGCGCCACCGCCGGCATGGCGAAGATCACCATGAAGCTGGTCACGAGCGTCGCCCACAGGAACAGCGGCATGCGCGCCAGCGTCATGCCCGGCGCGCGCTGCTTGAGTATGGTGGCCATCACCTCCACCGCCGCGGCCAGCGCCGCGACCTCGGTGAAGGTGATCATCTGGGCCCACAAGTCGGTGCGCTTGCCGGGCGAGAACTCCGGCCCCGACAGCGGCGGGTAGGCGAACCAGCCGGCTTCGGGCCCGATGTTGAGCACGAAGGCGACCCAGATCATCGTCGCACCGAAGAGGTAGGTCCAATAGGAGAGCGCGTTCAGGCGCGGGAAGGCGATGTTGCGGGTGCCGCACATCAGCGGGACCAGGTAGACCGCCATGGCCTCCATCACCGGCACGGCGAACAGGAACATCATCGTCGTGCCGTGCATCGAGAAGATCTGGTTGTAGCGGTCCGGGCCGATCAGCCCGCTCTCGGGCCGCGACAGCTGCAGCCGCATCAGCACCGCCAGGATGCCGCCCAGGATCAGCATGATCACGGCGGTGACGATGTAGCGGCGGCCGATCTCCTTGTGGTCGGTGGTGGCGAGCCAGCCCCACAGCGTGCGCGGCCGCCCCCAGGTGCGCTCCAGTTCCGCGTGCAGTTCGGTCCCGACCGGCGCCAGCGGCGCGCCGGGTTCGGCGGTCCCCAGCGGATAGGCAGGCTCGGCCGCGCTCATTTCAGGCTGTCCAGGTAGGCGACCAGCGCGTTCAGGTCGGACGACGAAAGCGAGACGGCGGGCATGTTGGTGCCAGGCTTGATCCCCTGCGGGTCGGCGATCCAGGCGGCGAGCGAGCCGCGGCTGTAGGGCAGGGTTCCGGCCGCCAGCGACGGGCGGCTGGCGACATGGGTCAGCGTCGGCCCGACCTGGCCGCCGGCCTCGGTGCCGGCGATCTGGTGGCAGGCGCCGCAGGCGCCGGACTCGAACACCTGCTGGCCTTGCACCCGCAGCGCGTCCGCCGGCTGGAGCGCCGGCTGCAGCTGGTGCGCCTTCCAGGCGGCGAACTGCGCGGGGCTCTCGGCGGTGACGTGCAGCGCCATATGGGCGTGCTGCAGGCCGCAGAACTCGGCGCACTGGCCGCGGTAGCGGCCGGCGCGGCGCGGGGTGATCACGGCCTCGCCCTTGCGCCCGGGGATCAGGTCCTGCTTGCCGGCCAGATTCGGGATCCAGAAGCTGTGGATCACATCGTTGGAGCGCAGCTCGATCATCGCCGCCCGTCCCACGGGCAGGTGCAGTTCGTTGGCGGTGGTGACGTTCTGGCTCGGGTCCGTCTCGAGGTATTCAATCTTCCACCAGAACTGGTTGGCGGTGACGCGGATGTGCTGGGCGTTCTGCGCCGCCGCGTGGGCCAGCTGCCGGTCGACCAGGAACGTCGCCGCTGTCAGCACCGACAGCCCGAGCACGATCAGTCCGGCCCAACCCGCCAGCGTGGTCTGCAGCTTGCGGTCATGGCTCTGGTTCGGGTCCACCGGCTCGAAGCCCAGCCGCCGCCGCGCCCGCCACATCGCCCAGGCCAGGAAGCCCAGCACCAGCAGGTACATGACGCCGCAGATGACCAGCATCAGCCGCCAGATCACGTCGATCCGCTCGGCCTGGTAGCCCTGCGGCTCCAAAGTTGTTTGAAAGCCCTGGCAGCCGGCCAGGCCCAGCAGGAGGATCAGGGCGGCGGCGCGCCCCAGCCTCATTGCGCCGGCACCTGCACGGCCGCCGGGTCGCTCGGCGTCGGCCGCTGCGCGTTTTCCTGGTTCCTTGGCGTCGTGCTCTGCATGTCGTCCGTGCGCGCTGAGGTCGCGTCCTTGGGCGCGTTGGCCGAGAGCGTGCGGACGTAGGCGGCGATCTCCCAAATCTGCGCGTCGGGGATCTTGGCGCGGAACGAGGGCATGCCGTTGGGGCGGCCCTGCACGATGGTGGCGTGGATCTGCTCCATGCTGGAGCCGTAGCGCCACACGTCGTCCATCAACGCCGGGCCGATCCCGCCCCCGCCGTTGAAGTGGCAGCCGGAGCAATTGTACCACTGGTAGTACTTCTGCCCTTGGCTGATGTGGAAGGCGTTGCCCTCGTACATCTGCGCGCGCGGGTCGGGCGGCGGCGGCGCGGGGGCGCCCGCGTAGAGGTCAGTCAAGGTGATGTCGCCGGGGCCGGTCTGCGGCCGGGGCGCGCCCTGCAGCTGCCGCTCCTCCCGCTCGCAGGCGGTGAGCAGCAGCAGGCCTAGCAGCGCGGCGCTAGCGGCGCGGAAGCGCGAAGACATAGAGCGTCCCCCCCGGCTCGGACTTCTGCTTCAGGTCGGGCACCGCACCGACGAACCCCAGCGCGGCGGTCGGGTCGCGTGGGTCGAGGTTGCCCGAGACGATCGCCCCGGCCCAGCCGCCCACCCCCGACAGCACCGCCACGTACTGGCGCTTGTCAGGCCCCCAGTAGCTGACCGGCTGGCCGATGATGCCGCTGGAGGTCTTGAACCGCCACAGCAGCTTGCCGGTGCGCGCGTCCACGGCTTTGAACCACCCGTCCATGGTCCCGTAGAAGACGATGTCGCCGCCGGTGGTCAGGGCGCCGGACCACACCGGCAGGTCCTCGTTGATCCGCCACACCGGCTTGCGCCGCAGCGGGTCCCAGGCGGTGAACTCGCCGCGATGGCCGTCCCCCGGCGCCGCCTTCATCCGCACGTTGGCGCCGACGTAAGGCGTGCCGGCGATGTAGTTGGCCTCAAGGCTCTGCCAATCGGCGCAGATGTGGTTGTGCGGAATGTAGAGCAGCCCCGTGCGCGGCGAGAAGGCCGAGGGGTTCCAGTCCTTCAGCCCCGGCGGCGCGGGGCAGATGTCGCGCACCACCTTGCCGACCTTGGGCTCTTTCGCGGGATTGTAGCGGATGCGCCCGGTCTTCAGGTCCACGCCGTTGCTGGCGTTCACCGAGCCTGGCGAGCCGTAGACGTCAGCCGAGAGCACCTGCCCGGTCTGCCGATCGAGGATGTAGAGGTAGCCGGGCCGTCCGGGGTGGGCGATGACCTTCCGCATCCGCCCGCCAATTGGCATGTCGAGCAGCACCAGCTCGTTGATGTTGTCGTGGTCGTGCAGGTCGTGCGGCGAGACCTGGTAGTACCAGCGCGCCTGACCGGTGTCGGCGTCGCGGGCGAAGATGCCGGTGGTGTATTTGTTGTCGCCCGGCCGCTGGTCGGGGTTCCAGGGCCCAGGGTTGCCGGTGCCGTAGTAGATCAGGTTCAGGTCCGGGTCGTAGCTGATCCAGCCCCAGACCGTGCCGCCGCCGATCTTCCAGGCCTCCGGCGGCCAGGTCTTCACCCCCAGGTCCTTGCCCCGGTCGCTGGCGTAGAACGGATGGAAGTTCGGCCCGATCAGCACGTCCTTGTCAGGGCCGGTGTTGTAGGCCTTCCAGGCGATCTTGCCGCTGCCCGCGTCCAGCGCGGTGATCCAGCCGCGCACCCCGAACTCCCCGCCCGAGTTGCCGACCAGCACCTTCCCCTTCACCACCAGGGGGGCCATGGTGATGGACTCGCCCTTGTTGATGTCGCCGAGCTTGGTCTTCCAGACCTCCTTGCCCGACTTGGCGTCGACCGCGACGGTGTTGCCGTCCAGCGTGTTGTAGTAAATCCGCCCGTTCCAGAACATCGCGCCGCGGTTCACCACGTCGCAGCAAGCCACTCCCTGCGCCGCCGCCACGGGCTTGGGCCGGTACTTCCACTTCACCGGCGCTCCGGGCTTGGTCAGGTCGAGCGCCCAGAGGTCGTTGGGGTAGGGCCCCACGATGTACATGGTGTTGTTCACCACCAGCGGCGCCGCCTCGTGCCCCCGGCTGACCCCGGTGGAGAAGGTGAAGGCGACCTGCAGCTTGCCGACGTTAGCGGCGGTGATCTGGTTCAGTGCGGTGTAGCGGGTGGAGGCGTAGTTCTTCGCCGGCATCAGCCACTGGCCGTCATCGCGCCCCGCGGCGGACGCGGCGGGAATGGCCTTGGCGGTCTGCGGCGGCGCTGCCGGGCGGCGCGGCGGCGGCGGAGCGGCGGCGATCAGAGGCGCGGCGGCGAGCGCCACTAGGCCGATGCGGACTCTACGTCCCCGCAGGGCAGCCCCACCCGCGTCGATCATCCGAACCCCGCGAAATCAGCCACGGTCACGCTACACCCGATAACAGAGGCTGCAATAGCTATCTGGCGTAACGCCGGTGTGGCTCAGCGGCCGGGCCACTGCTTGTCCAGCGACCTGATCAGGTCGTCCGCCTCGTCGGGGTTCATCTTCCGCAGCAGGGCGTCGAGCTTGGCCTCCATGCGCTCGTCGTCGCCGCGGCTGCCCGGAGAGCCGGCGTAGTAAAGGAAGGCGAGGCCGGCGATCTGCCAGCACAGCTGCAGGAACTCCGACTGCCAGTTCTCGAAGGTGTCCCGGCCCATCTCCATCAGGTAGTCGTGGACCTGCGGCGCCTGGCCGTGCTGAGTGGCTTCGCCGACGAAGGCGTACCAGCCGAACAGCCAGTGCAGGCCGAGCGTGATCAGGAAGAACGCCCCGGTCACCCAGAGGAAGGAGTATCGCTTCATCGCGCCAACCTTTGTTGCTGCTGAAGAAGAACGCCGTGCTACGGCCAAGGTTCAGCGGGCGCGGTCTGGAGCCGACCGGCGCTTGCGCAAACCGCGCCGCCCCGTCAGTAGACTCCCATGGCCGAGACCGCCCACGACTTCGAGTTCACCGCCATCGACGGCGCTCCGCTGCCGCTCTCGAAGTTCAAGGGCAAGGCGGTGCTGGTGGTGAACACCGCCTCCGAATGCGGGCTGACGCCTCAGTATGACGGCCTGGAGCGGCTCTGGCGCGACTACCGCGACCGCGGCCTAGTGGTGCTGGGCGTTCCCTCCAACGACTTCGGCGCGCAGGAGCCAGGCACGGAAGCCCAGATCCAGGACTTCTGCCGCACCAGCTTCGGCGTAGACTTCCCGATGACCGCCAAGGCCGTGGTAAAGGGCGAGGCCGCCCACCCCTTCTACAGCTGGGCCAGGGAGCGCCTCGGCGAATCCGGCGAACCCCGCTGGAACTTCCATAAGATCCTGATCGGCAAGGACGGCGAACCCGTCGCCGGCATCGGCTCGCGCACCGAACCCACGGCGCCGGAGGTGATCGAGGCGGTGGAGCGGGCGCTGGGCTAGGCCGCGCCCCGCCGCTCCAACAGGCGGGTGGCCTGTGGGCAGCGCGAAATCAGGCGCGCCATCAGCATGATCGTGGGCTGACTCCCCTGCCTTTGTCGTCAAATGTGCCTAGGGCCAAGGTTGAATGATCCCGGCCACGCCCGGCTTTCCGCCTCGCGCCTCAATGGCTAGGCTGGAAAACAAACGGAAACACGAGGAGCTTTCCCGCCCCCATGAGCCGTCCCTTCAACCCCCAATCCTACCGCGGGACGGTGTTCGTCCGGCTGATCGAGGCGCGTGCGCGCTTCGGGGGCGACAGGGAGATCGTAGAGGACCACCAGCGTCAGCCGCTCACCTACACTGGCTTGGTTCGCGCCGCCTTCGCGCTCGGCCGCAAGATCGCGGGCATGACCGAGCGGGAGGAGCACGTCGGCATCCTGCTGCCCTCCAGCGTCGGCGCCGTGGCCGCGTTCTTCGCCATCCATGCGGTGGGGCGCACGCCGGTGATGCTCAACTTCACCTCCGGCCTGCGCAACCTGCGCGCCGCCTGCGCCGCGGGGCGGGTGAAGCGCATCCTCACCTCGCGCCGCTTCGTCGCCCAGGGGCGGCTGGAGGAGCTGACCGAGGCGCTGGGCGAGACGTTGGAGATCGTCTGGCTGGAGGACGTGCGCAAATCCATCGGGACCGCCGACCGCGTCTTTGCGCTCATCGCCTCGGCCTTCCCCAAGCTGTTCAGCGCCAAGGCCTCGCCGGACGACATCGGGGTGATCCTGTTCACCTCCGGCAGCTTCGGCGCGCCCAAGCCGGTGGTGCTGACCCACGCCAACCTGCTGGCCAACGGCGAGCAGGTCTACGCCCACATCGACCTCGACCCAGACTGGGTGTTCTTCAATCCCCTGCCCGTGTTCCACTCCTTCGGCCTGATCGCCGGGATCATGCTGCCGATCCTGCATGGCATGAAGGTGGTGGAGTACCCCTCCCCGCTCCACACCAAGACGATCCCGCCCCTGGTCAAGGAGACCGGCGCGGCGGTGCTGCTCGCCACCGACACCTTCATCAACCAGTACGCCCGCGCCTCCGAGGGCGACGACCTCGCCCGCTTGAAGTTCGTGGTCTGCGGCGCCGAGCGGGTGCGCCCGGAAACCCACGACCTGCTGCGCGAGCGCTTCGGCGTGATGCTGGTCGAGGGCTACGGTGTAACCGAAACCTCGCCGGTGATTTCGGTCAACCAGCCCGAGGACAACCACCCGGGCACGGCGGGGCGCCTGCTGCCCGGCGTCGAGGCGCGGCTGGAGCCGGTGGAGGGCATTACCCGCGGCGGACGGCTGTTCGTGCGGGGCCCGAACGTTATGGCCGGCTACCTGTCACCCGCCGGCGAACTGGAGCCCCCGCCTGGCGGCTGGCACGACACCGGAGACATCGTCGAGATAGATGGCGAAGGGTTGGTGCGCATCCTCGGCCGCGCCAAGCGCTTCGCCAAGATCGGCGGGGAGATGGTCTCGCTGGCGGCGGTGGAGGAGATGGTCTGCGGACTGTGGCCGAACGAGCGCCACGCGGTGGTTTCGGTCGCGGACCCCCGCAAGGGCGAGAAGCTGGTGCTGGTCAGCGATCATAAGGGCCTGAACCTGGCCGACCTCCAGGCCCATGCCCGTGCCGCCGGGGCGCCTGAAATCGCGGTGCCCAGGAGCGTTGTGCGTGTCCTCGAACTCCCAGTGCTCGGCACCGGCAAGACCGACTACGTCGCGCTTCAGCGGATCGCGGAAGCGGAGGAACGCGGCGAACCGGTGGCGAGGGCCTGGGGCCGGCGCTAGATGTGCAGCGCCCGCCCATAAGCATCCAGCACGGACTCGTGCATCGCTTCGCTCATCGTCGGGTGCGGGAACACCGTGGCCATCAGCTCGGCCTCGGTCGCTTCCAGCGTCATCGCCAGCGCGTAGCCCTGGATCATCTCGGTGACCTCGGCGCCGATCATGTGCGCGCCGATCAGCGCTCCCGTCTTGGCGTCGAACACCGTCTTGACGAAGCCTTCGGTGTGGCCGGACGCGATCGCCTTGCCGTTCACCCGCAGCGGGAAGCGGCCGACCTTCACCTCGCGCCCGCCCTCCTTCGCCTGCGCCTCGGTCAGGCCAACCGAGGCGACCTGCGGATCGGAATAGGTGCAGCCGGGGATCGGCGAGGTCAGGTTCGCCGGCTTCTGCCCGGCGATGTGCTCGACGCAGTGGATGCCCTCGTGGCTGGCCTTGTGCGCCAGCCACGGCGGCCCGGCGATGTCACCGATGGCGTAGAGGCCGGGCACGCCGGTCGCGCAATGCTCGTCGATGACGACGTGGGTGCGGTCGACTTTCACGCCGAGCGCCTCCAGCCCCAGCCCCTCGGTGTTGCCGACGATGCCGACCGCGACGATGGCGGCTTCCGCCTGCAACATCTCGGCCTTGCCGCCTGCCTCCAGTTCCACTGAAACGCCGTCCTTGCCCTTGGTCAGCTTGTTGACCTTGGCCCCGACGCGGAACTTCAGGCCCCGTCGCTCGAACGCCTTGTGCGCCGCGGCCGAGACCTCCGCATCCTCCACCGGCAGGATCCGGTCGAGCGCTTCGATCACCGTGACCTCCGCGCCCAGCGCCCGGTAGAAGCTCGCGAACTCGATGCCGATGGCGCCCGAGCCGACCACGATCAGCGACTTCGGCGCGGCCTTGGGCACCATGGCCTCGCGGTAGGTCCAGACCCGCTCCCCGTCCGGCTCCAGCCCGATCTGCGGGATCGTGCGCGCGCGGGCGCCGGTGGCCAGGATCACGTGCTTGGCTTGGACCGAGCGCGTCCCGCCCGCCTTCAGTTCGACGACCACCTTGGGCGCGGTCGAGCCCTTCTCCAGCCGCGCACTGCCCTCGATCACCTCGATCTTGTTCTTCTTCATCAGGAAGCCGACGCCGCTGTTCAGCTGCTTGGCCACCTTGCGCGAGCGCTCCACCACCTTGCCGAAGTCGAACGCCCGCCCCTGCGCCGACAGCCCGTAGTCGCCGAGGTGCCCCAGCCGCTCGTAGGCCTCCCCCGACGCCAGCAGCGCCTTGGTCGGGATGCACCCCCAGTTCAGGCAGACGCCCCCCAGGTTCTCCCGCTCGACGATCGCCGTCTTCATCCCGAGTTGCGCGGCCCGGATGGCGGCGACATAGCCGCCGGGCCCGGCGCCGATGACGATGAGGTCGAAGTCCATGGGCTCAGATCTCCTCGAGCACGTCGCGGCGGCGCGGGTCGTCGGCGTCACCGGTGTTCACCAGCCCCGTGGGCTCGATCAGCATGAGCTGGACCTCACCATCGGCGGCGACGGGGCAGTGCTCCACCCCGTGCGGCACGATGATGAACTCGCCGGGCTCAACGACCTCGTCGCGGTCGCGGAAGCGCATGGTCAGCCGCCCCTTGGTGACCAGGAACAGCTCGTCCTCAACGTCGTGCTGGTGCCAGACGAACTCGCCTCGAAGCTTGACCAGCTTGACGTCGAAGTCGTTGACGCGCCCGACGACCTTGGGGTTCCATGCCTCGTCGAACAGAGCGTGTTTGGCGGCGATGTTGACCTTGCGCATCGGCTGCTCACGCCAGCATGGTCACTGGGTCTTCCACGAGCAGCTTGAACGCCTGCAGGAACTTGGCGCCCGTGGCCCCGTCCACCACCCGGTGGTCGCAGGTCAGGGTGACGCTCATCACCGTGGCCACCGCCAGCGCCCCGCCCTTCACCACCGGCCGCTGCTCGCCGGCGCCGACGCTCATGATGCAGCCCTGGGGCTCGTTGATGATCGAGGCAAAGTCCTTGACCCCGAACATGCCGAGGTTGGAGACCGAGAAGGTGCCGCCCTGGAACTCCTGGGGCTTCAGCTTACGGGCGCGGGCGCGGGCGGCGAGGTCCTTGGTCTCGCGCGCGATCTGAGCCAGGCCCTTGGTCTCGGCCTCGAAGACGATCGGGGTGATCAGCCCGCCCTCGATGGCCACGGCCATGGAGATGTCGGCGTGGCGGTGCAGCGCGATGCCCTCGGGCGTGAAGCTGGCGTTGGCCTCGGGCACGCGCTTGAGCGCCACGGCCGCGGCCTTGATGACGATGTCGTTGACCGAGACCTTCACCCCCTCGGCCTCCAGCGCGGCGTTCACCGCCTTGCGCGCCTCCAGCAGCCGGTCGAGTTCGCAGTCGATGGTCAGGGGGAAGTGGGGGATGTCGCGGAACGAATCGGTCAGGCGCCGGGCGCTGATCTTGCGGATGTTGTCCAGCGGGATCAGGTCGTAGCTGCCGGGCTTGATGCCCATCTGCTCGAGCGACAGCACCTGACGTTGCTCGGCGGCCGGACGCGCCTGCGGCTGGGCGGCAGGGGCGGCGGGCGCCTTGGCCGGCGCGCCTTCCACGTCGCGCTTGATGATCCGGCCGTGAGGGCCGGACCCTTGGATGGCGGAGAGGTCGATCCCCGCCTGCCCCGCCAGCCGACGGGCGAGCGGCGAGGCGAAGACGCGCTTGCCCTGCTCGCCTCCGGCCGCGGTTCCGGCGCCGTTCGCCTTAGGCGGGATCGCCTGCGCAGCCGGCTGCACGCCCTGCGGAGTCGCAGCCGCCCCCGGGCTCTCGTGGCCAGCGGGCGCAGGCTCGGGCTTGGCTTCAGGTTTGGGTGGAGGCGCGGCCGCACCGCCCTCCCCCTTCAGCCGCGCGATCGGCGTGTTGACCTTCAGCACAGCCCCCTCCGGCGCCAGGATCTCCGCCACCTCGCCTTCGTCGACCGCCTCGACCTCCATGGTCGCCTTGTCAGTCTCGATCTCGGCGATCACGTCGCCCGAGCTGATCACGTCACCGGGCTTGACGTGCCACTTCGCCAGCGTGCCCTCCTCCATGGTGGGCGACAGCGCGGGCATCAGGATGTCGGTCATGCGCGCTCCTGGCTGAGGTGGGCGAGGGAGGAGGCGTTGGCCTCCCAATTGCGTCCGTCGAACGCCTCGACGCGGATGTCCAGCCCCTCGGCCTCGTCCAGGCAGCGGGCGTTCACCGACCAGCCGTCGGGATTGGAGCGGGGGCGGTAGAAGCTCTTCACCCCGCAGACGGAGCAGAACAGGTGACGCGCGACGCCGGTGTTGAAGGTGTAGGTGGTCAGCTTGTCGCCGCCCTGAGTGAGCCGGAAGCGGCTCTCGGGCGTGATCACGTGCACGAAGCCGGTCATCCGGCAGATCGAGCAGTTGCAGCTCTGCGCCTCGATCACAGGCGGCAACTCGACCTCGAACCGCACCGCCCCGCAATGGCAGCCACCTTGGTGGGTGGACAGGTCACGCATTGACCATCGCCTCCACCACCACCGCCGGCGTCCAGCCCTTCATCCGCCGTGCGATCTTCGTCTCCGTGCTCTCCCCGTCGTAGGAGACAGGCTCCCCCGCGCGGCTGACGAACGGCTCCATCAGGGCCGCGGCCGCGTTCAGCACGCCCAGCGTCCGCCCTTCGATCGTGATCACCGCCCCCATGTAGCAGCCACACTCCCGGCACTGGAGGAAGTCGGCCGTGCGCGGACCGAAGCGGTAGCGGCGCAAGCTCCCCGGCGCCGCCTGCACCTCCATGCGCCCGTTCGGGTCGCTGACCGTCTTTGTCCCATGGCGGCGGCAGTGGCCGCACTGGCAGGCGCGCACCTGCACGTCCTCGGGCGCCGCCTCAGTCTTGAACCAGACGTTCACCGATCCGCAGTGGCATCGGCCCTCGTAGGTCACGCGTAGCAGACCTGCTTCACCGCCTTCACGATCTTCTCCACCGAGGGCAGCGACAGGGCCTCCAGGTTGGCCGCATAGGGCATCGGCACGTCCTCCTGGTGGACGCGCAGCGGCGGGGCGTCGAGGTGGTCGAAGGCCTCGGCGACCACCCGGGCGCAGACCTCGGCGCCCACGCCCATCGGGCCCCAGCCCTCCTCCGCCGACACCAGCCGGTTTGTCTTACGCACGCTCTGGAGCACGGTGTCGATGTCGAGCGGGCGCAGGGTGCGCAGGTCGATCACCTCCGCCTCGAGGCCCTCGCCGGCCAGTTGCTCGGCCGCCTGCAGCGCCAGGCCGACCATGCGCGAGTGGGCGGTGATGGTGACGCCGCTCCCCTCGCGCCGCACCTTCGCCTTGCCGATCGGCAGGACGAAGTCGTCGAGCTGGGGCACGTCGAACTCCTGGCCGTACATCACCTCGTTCTCGAGGAAGACCACCGGGTTCGGATTGCGAATCGCCGCCTTGAGCAGGCCCTTGGCGTCGGCCGCGTCATAGGGCGCGATCACGATCAGGCCCGGCACGTGGGCGTACCAGTTGGAGTAGTCCTGGCTGTGCTGGGCCCCCACCCGGGCGGCCGCGCCGTTCGGACCGCGGAACACGATCGGGCAGGTGATCTGTCCGCCGGACATGTAGTGGGTCTTGGCGGCGGAGTTGATGATGTGGTCGATCGCCTGCATGGCGAAGTTCCAGGTCATGAACTCCACGATCGGCTTCAGCCCCGCCATCGCCGCGCCGGTCCCCAGCCCCGCGAAGCCGTATTCGGTGATCGGCGTATCGATCACCCGCCGCTCGCCGAACTCGTCGAGCAGGCCGCGCGAGACCTTGTAGGCGCCCTGGTACTGCGCCACCTCCTCGCCCATCAGGAACACGTCCGGGTCGCGCCGCATCTCCTCGGCCATGGCGTCGCGTAGCGCGTCGCGGATGGTGGTGCGGACCATCTGGGTCCCAGCGGGGATTTCCGGATCGGCCGCGGGGCTGGCGGCGGCGACGGGCGAGGGCCCCTCCCCTTCCGCCTTGGGCGGGAAGTCCTCGGACGGCTTCTTTTCGGGATCGCCGGTGCCCTCTTCGTCTCCGGGCTTGCCAGCGGAGGCCGACGAGTTCGCCTGGTCCTGGGCTTGCGGCTGGGGCTCGGGCGCAGCCGCTGAGGCGCCGTTCGACGTCCCGTTGCCCAGCCGCGCGATCGGCGTGTTGACCTTCACGCCCTCGGTGCCTTCCGCCACCAGGATTTCCGACACCGTTCCCTCGTCGACCGCCTCGACCTCCATGGTCGCCTTGTCGGTCTCGATCTCGGCGATTACGTCGCCCGAAGTGACGCTGTCACCCGGCTTCACGTGCCACTTGGCGAGCGTCCCCTCCTCCATGGTAGGCGACAGCGCGGGCATGAGGATGTCGGTCATTTCTTTCGCCGCTTCGTTTTGGATGATCCCGCGACAGCCTTTTCGACTCTTTTGGCTAATCCACGTTCAAGACCTTTGGCGATCCCGTTAGCGGCACCAAAGAAGACCATGGTTCCTCCGATCCAAAGAACCAGTATTGGCTGCCCCCCAGCAGCCGCGACCGCCGACATAACGATTATGCCGGCCCAGGTAGTGCCATTGATGAGATCCCCAAAGGTCTTGATTTTCGGAGGAGACTCCTCAAACACTACCGCAATGTCGAGCAGCTGCCTTAAGGATTCACTATGAAACCGCCCAATCTCCTGGTATCCAACTATACCCACACGTATAGCGCCATCTGCATAGAAAGGCCGAAAACCTTGACGAGATGCCCGTCCAGAGCCAATGATGTCAGCAAGATTCATTTCTTCAAAGCTAGACAATGCAATATCATAAGCGAGGAACTTTAATTCATCCGTTGCATCGAAAGCAACGGGTGCGTATTCGACCGCCCCGAGTCTCCAAATGATTTCCTGCGGGTCTAACTCTTGACCAATGTTAACAGTAATGAAGCCAAGGGATGCCTCGCCGAAGGTGTCTTCTTCAGATTCCCACTGAGTAAATGTTCCTATAAATCTAAGTGGAGTCACGCCTGCGCCTCCACATAGACGTCGGTGTACAGCTCCCGCGGCTCCGGCTCCGGCGAGGACCGCGCGAACTCCGCCGCCTCGACCACGATGCGCTTCACCTCGTCGTCCTGGGCCTTCAGCGCCGCCTCCTCGGCCACGCCTTCGCGCAGCAGCCGCTCCTTCAGGTGGTCGATCGGGTCGCGCGCCTTGCGCCACTCGTCGACCTCCTCCTTGGTGCGGTACTTGGCCGGGTCGCTCATCGAGTGGCCGCGGTAGCGGTAGGTGATCATCTCCAGGATGTAGGGCCCCTGGCCCGTGCGCGCGTGCTCGGCCGCCTTGGCCCCGGCGGCCTTGACCGCCAGCACGTCCATGCCGTCCACCGCCTCGCCGGGAATGCCGAAGCTGGAGCCCCGCTTGTGCAACGCCGTGGTCGCCGAAGAGCGCTCGATCGAGGTGCCCATCGCGTATTTGTTGTTCTCGATCACATAGACCACCGGCAGCTTCCACAGCTGGGCCATGTTGAAGCTCTCGTAGACCTGCCCCTGGTTGGCGGCGCCGTCGCCGAAGTAGGTGAAGGAGACGCTGTCGTTCCCCCGATACCAGTTGGCCAAGGCCAGCCCGGTGCCCAGGCTCACCTGCGCCCCCACGATCCCGTGGCCGCCGTAGAAGCCGGCCGGCACCGAGAACATGTGCATCGACCCGCCCTTGCCGTGCGAGGAGCCGCCGGCGCGCCCGGTCAGCTCGGCCATCACCTCCTTGGGGTCCATGCCGGCGGTCAGCATCAGGCCGTGGTCGCGGTAGCCGGTGATGATCTGGTCGCCCTCGCGCGCGACCGCCTGCATCCCCACCGCCACCGCCTCCTGGCCGATGTAGAGGTGGCAGAATCCGCCGATCAGCCCCATGCCGTAGAGCTGCCCCGCCCGCTCCTCGAACCGGCGGATCAGCAGCATCTGGCGGTAGTATTCGAGCAGCTCCTCGCGCGAGGCGGCGGGCGCCGCGCCGTTGCCGCCGGCGGGGGCTTGTGCGGTCTTGGCGCGCGCCATTGGAGGGTCTCCGTCACCGCCTGGGGTGCGGCTCCATAGACCAGCGCGCGCGGGGCCGTAAAGTTCAGCCCTGCGGGGCGGGCGCCCCGGTGCGGATCACGTAATCGCGCGGGTCGGCCATGCCGAGCAGGGTGCGCGCCCGCTCATCGAGTAGGTCCTTGGACAGCGACGCGTCGCGCAGCAGGCGCGAGCGCGTCTCCAGCTCCTGCCGCTGCGCTTGCACCCGCTGAAGCTCGGCGGTCTTGGCGGCCAGGGACCGGTCGCGCGCATCCGCCGACAGGAAGCCGAGGTCGCCGGTCATGAACTGCACGGCGAAATACACCACGAAGAAGATCAGCACGCCGATGCGGAGGTATGGGCGAAGGCGCGCAAGCACGGGCGGCGACTCTGGTTGGGCGGACCCAGCCGTTGTGCGGCGTTATGGTTAACGATCCCTAGCGGCCGGACCCCCGAGGAACGTGAGCGCGCTCAGCACATACGCCTTCACACCCACCGGCATCACCCGCTCGTCGATGTTGAACTGGGGCGAGTGGTTGGCCGGCGCGGCCTCCATGGTGCTGAAGTTAGGCGTGGAGCCGACGCCCCAGTAGACCGTGGGCGCCACCTCGTTGAAGTAGGAGAAGTCCTCCGACACCGTGCGCAGCTTGGGGTTCTGCACCACCGCCTGCCCCGAGGCCTGCTCCAGCGCCGGGATCACCGCCGCGGTGACGGCGGCGTCGTTGATCACCGCCGGGTTGGTGCCCTCCCAAACCACCTCGCCCTTTGCGCCGTAGCTGTCGGACAGCCCCTTCACCGTCCGCTCGATGCGCGCCATCACGTCCTTGCGCCGCTCCGCGCCATAGGTGCGAAGCGTGCCGGCCAGGTTCGCCTCGTCGGGGATGATGTTGAACCGCGTGCCCGCCTGCAGCGAGCCGATGGTGATTATCGTCGGCGTCTCGGTCACGTCGATCTGGCGCGCGGCGATGGTGTTGAGCGCGCCCACGGTCGCGGCCGACAGGCTGACCACGTCCACCCCCGCCCACGGCATGGCCCCGTGCGTGCCCTTGCCGCGATAGACGATGCGGAAGGTGTCCGACCCGGCCATGTAAGGCCCCGCCCGCACCTCGATCCGCCCCACCGGCCCCGGGAACACGTGCATCCCGAACACCGCGTCCGGCTTAGGATTGGCCAAAGCCCCGGTCTTCACCATCACCGGCGCGCCCGCCTCCCTCTCGCCCGGAGGCGCCCCCTCCTCCGCCGGCTGGAAGATGAACACCACGGTGCCGGGAACCTGCGCCTTCATCCCCGCCAGCACTTCGGCGGCACCCATCAGCATCGCGGTGTGGCTGTCGTGGCCGCAGGCGTGCATCACCGGCACGGTCTTGCCGCCGTATTGGGCGGTGGCCTTCGACGCGAACGCCAGCCCCGTCTTCTCCTCCACCGGCAGGGCGTCCATGTCGGCCCGGAGCGCCACCACCTTTCCCGGTCGCCCGCCGCGCAGGACGCCGATCACGCCGGTCTTGGCCACGCCCGTGCGCACCTCCAGCCCGAGCGAGCGCAAGTGGTCCGCCACGAGCTTGGCGGTGCGCGTTTCCTGGTTCCCGAGCTCAGGATGCTGGTGGATGTCCCGCCGCCACGAGACCATCTTGGGTTGCACGGCGGAAACGCGGGCGTTAATGTCCGCAGCCGCCGGCGTCTGGGCCATGGCCGCGCCGCCGGTTCCAAGAACAACAGCCGCCGCAAGGGCTGTGGAAAGAGGCTTCACTCGCACGATCAACACTCCGCTCATCCCCGCGAAAGCGGGAACCCAGGCTTTTTATCCAAGAGCACGATGGGAGTCAGAAAAACCTGGGCTCTCGCTTTAGCTGCTTCGCGCCTCCGCTTTGCGGTCGCTGATTGAGCGGTAGTTAGTAGCGGAGGAAAGGCCGCCGCTCTTCCAGCCACGCCTGTTCGTCCGGAATGGTCAGAGCATCCAGATCGCCGGGAGCCGAACCCCGGTCGTCCACCCATTCCCGCAAGCCCAGGCCGCCGTTGATCACATCGATGGCCAGCTTGTCGAACACGTATTCGTAGGGGAAATCCCGCCACAGTTCGTAGTCAGGATACAGCCGGCGGATGGCCTTGAACGCCAGCGCCTGCACCCGCCAGGGCTTGAACGCCTCGTGGTCGTAGCTCGGGTCCTCGGTGTGGATCTGCACCCCGTTGCAGAGCTTGCCGGCGTGCTTGTGGAAGGTCGGCTCGAACCAGCAGTCGCGCAGGCGGCAGCCCTCCAGCCACTCCGGCGCCAGCGCCCGCATCTCCTCCAGCACCCGCCGCGCGTCGATGTCGGGCGCGCCGAACAGCTCGAGCGGCCGTGTCGTGCCCCGCCCCTCCGACAGGGTCGCGCCCTCCAGCATCACCGTGCCGGCGTAGGCGCGCGCCATCCACAGGTTCGGTGCGTTGGGGCTGGGATTGACCCAGGTGCGTTCGCCCAACGGCCAGCCCCAGCCGGGCCCCTCCTCCGGCCGCCAGCCCTCCATCTCGATCACGCGGTAGTCCACGTCGAGCTTGAAGCGGTCAATGAACCACAGCCCCAGTTCCCCCAGCGTCAACCCGTGCCGCATCGGCAAGGGCCCGGCGCCGACAAAGCTCTCCCAGCCGGGGCGCAGCGTCAGCCCCTCCACCGGCCGGCCGACGGGATTGGGCCGGTCGAGCACCCATACCGCCTTGCCGTGCTTGGCCGCCGCCTCCAGCACGTAGAGCAGGGTGGTGATGAAGGTGTAGATGCGGCAGCCCAGGTCCTGCAGATCGATCAGAACCACGTCGAAGGTGTGCATCGACTGGCCCGTGGGCCGGCGCACCTCGCCGTAGAGGCTGAACACCGGCACGCCGTGCACCGGATCGTCGAAATCCGGCGACTCCACCATGTTGTCCTGCTTGTCGCCGCGCAGACCGTGCTGGGGGCTGAAGGCGGCGGTTACCCTCATCCCAGGCAGCGCCGCCAGCGCATCCAGCGCGTGCGTCAGGTCAGCAGTGACCGAAGCCGGATGGGCCAGCAGGGCCACGCGCCGACCCTCCAGCGGCTTGCGCAGCTCGGGCTCGGAGAGCAGCCGGTCGAGACCGAAATTCATGCGGGAAGCTCGAGCACGAAGGAATCAGGGTGGTGGAAATCTGGCTTACCGACCGGATGGGCCAAGGCCCAGTAGGACTTGCCGCGTTGAACTTCCTCGAGCACGGCAGATAGGCCAACCCGCCATGGTTTGCCTGCCAAGGCGGGAATGCTGCCGAGCTCTAACTCCGTTGTCAGTTGTATTCTCCCGTCCTGGCGGGATACGCCGATCCAGGGCTCCTCAAGCAACGCTATAGCCATTCCGCTCCGGTAGCCATCGAAGCGATACGCCGCCCATTGCTGTGATGGCGACAGATTGAATTCGAAGTACTCCTCTCCGCTGGCCATTACGAATGCCTCAAAACAGGTATTATTCCACAATCTGTCTTTTCTGCCATGATCGCTTTCGGCGGGTATAAGCACGTCTTCTAGGTTGCCCCTCAACGTAAACTGAAGCCGGAGGCAGTTGGAGTGAGATCGAATGAATTCCACATCAACGACCAAGGGGTGTGAACCGCTGGAGACAGGGTGACGGTGAAGGGGGCGCTCCTCTGTATTTGGCTCGTAAACGTCGAAGCCTATCTCTAGTCCTCGATCGCTCAGCGCCGCCACAGCCTCGGGAGACAGAGAAAAGCCGTCGTTACCCCTGTCCATGAAAAATCCGCAGAACACATCGACTTTGTAACCAGAAGTGAGCCGCCGCCACGTCGTTAGATCAGGAGTTAATCGAGAGAACAACTCAAGGAGCTGACCCGAGACATCGCCCGGCGCGCCCCCTTCAACGCTCAGGAGCCACGAGCCGGTTCGGCTTACGATTTCACGACCAACCTTCGAAACGCGAACCTCTCCCTTCCGGGTCGCCCGCGTAGGCTCCGCAGCCAACGAGGCGGTGATCTGCGCAGGGTCGAGATCATCTCCGAAGAGCCTCAAGGTGACGCGGCTGTTGGCGGTGGCGGGCATTCTTGCGACTTCTAGCAGAGAACACGCACGGCGCCGCCTCCTTGGGCGGTGGGGAAAGCCCGTGCTACACGCCCGCTCCCGTCCGCGCCAAGCCCGATCAGATGACCGCCTCCGGCCCGTTCAAGTCCGACTTCCTGCGCCTGCTGGACGAGCGCGGCTACATCCACCAGGGAACGGACCTCCAGGCGCTGGACCAACTGGCGGCGACTTCCACGCTTACCGGCTACATCGGGTTCGACGCCACCGCGCCTAGCCTGCACGTGGGCTCGCTGGTGCAGATCATGCTGCTGCGCCGGCTGCAGCAGACCGGCCATAGGCCGATCGTACTGATGGGCGGCGCCACCACCAAGGTTGGCGACCCCTCGGGCAAGGACACAACCCGCCCCCTGCTCACCGATGAGACCATCGCCGCCAACATCGCCAGCATCCGCCGGGCGTTCGGCCGGTTCCTTGACTTCGAGGGTCCCAACCCCGCGGTGATGGTCAACAACGCCGATTGGATCGAGCCGCTCGGCTACCTGGATTTCCTGCGCGAGTACGGGACCCGCTTCACCATCAACCGCATGCTGAGCTTCGACAGCGTGCGTTTGCGGCTGGAGCGGGAGCAGCCGCTCACCTTCCTCGAGTTCAACTACATGCTGATCCAGGCGGTGGACTTCCTGGAACTCCACCGCCGCCACGGCTGCCGCCTGCAGCTCGGCGGTTCCGACCAGTGGGGCAACATCGTCAACGGCGTCGAGCTGATCCGCCGCACCGATGGCGAGCAGGCCTTCGGCGTCACCACGCCCCTGATGACCACCGCCTCGGGCGCCAAGATGGGCAAGACGGCGGCGGGCGCGGTGTGGCTCAACGCCGACCAGCTTTCGCCCTACGATTACTGGCAGTTCTGGCGCAACGCCGACGACGCCGATGTGGGCCGGTTCCTGCGCCGGTTCACCGACTTGCCGCTGGACGAGGTGGAGCGGCTGGAGCGCCTGCGGGGCGCGGAGCTCAACGAGACCAAGAAGGTGCTCGCCGACGAGGCCACGGGCATGCTGCACGGCATGGAGGCCGCGCGGGCGGCCCGAGCCGCGGCCGAGGGCGCCTTCGAGCGCGGCCAGGCGTCCGCCGACCTGCCGACGCATGAGGTCCCCCGCGCGGACCTCGACGCCGGCATCCAGCTGGCTGCCCTGGCGGCGGACGCGGGGCTCGCTCCCTCCCGTTCGGAAGCCCGGCGCCTGGCCCAGGGCGGCGGTCTGCGCCTCAATGACCAGCCGATCGCCGACGCCACCCGCGCCGTCACCGCCGCCGATCTCAATGACGGGGTCATCAAGCTCGCCGCCGGCAGGAAGAAGATCGTGCTGATCAAGCCCGTGTAGGAAACCGCATGCCCGACGACCTGAAGCCCGGCGACCCCGCCCCCGACTTCGCCCTGCCCGCCGACGACGGCTCCACCGTCAGGCTGGAGGGCCTGCGGGGCCGGAGCGTGGTGCTCTATTTCTACCCGAAGGACGACACCTCCGGCTGCACCAGCGAGGCGCAGGGCTTCACCGCCGCCGCCGACGACTTCCGCGCCGCCGGCGCCGAGGTGGTCGGCGTCTCCAAGGACTCGGTGAAATCGCACGCCAAGTTCCGCAACAAGTACGGCCTCGACCTGCGTCTGCTGTCGGACGAGAGCGGCGAGATGGTCGAGCGCTACGGCGCCTGGGTCGAGAAGAGCATGTACGGCCGCAAATACATGGGCGTCGACCGCTCGACTTTCCTGATCGGCGGGGACGGCGTGATCCGCCGCGTCTGGCGCAAGGTGAAGGTGCCCGGCCACGTGCAGGAGGTGCTGGCGGCGGCGCGAGAGCTTTCGGCGTGAACCCCCCGCCGCGCCGTCCGCCTGTCGGCGGCGATGGCGGCGGATGGGGCACAGGGGTTGCCCTCGCCGTTAAGGCTGTTGCATAGGCCAGCGCATAACGACAACAATCGGCGGGGTTTGGCATGATCGACGGCCGCTTGGCGCGTGCGCGCGCCCGAGTGCAGCGAGTGCTTCCTGAACGACACCTCTACATCCGCTCCGGGACCGCCATGCGCTGCGTCGCCCTGTCCCCCGCGCGGCAGTGCGCGCTCGCGGCGGCAGCGGGGGCCACCGCGGTCTGGCTGACGGTCGCCTCCGCCGCCGCCCTTTCCAGCCTGATGCCGCTGCCGCAGCGCCAGCCCGCCGCCCAGCCCCGGCCCGCGCCCGACCCCCAGGTGCAGCTCGCCTCCGAGGTGGAGCGCCGGCACGAGGCCCTGGCCCTGCTAATTTCCGAACTCGATCCGGCCGCGGCCCCCACGGCCCTGTCGCCCGGCGCGGCGCCGGCCGAGCGGGTGCGCCAGATCCGGGAGGACCAGGTTCGCCTGCTCCAGATCGCCGACAGCACGGCCCGTCAGCGCGCCGAGCGGCTGCGGCTGGCCTTCCGCTCCGCCGGGCTGAACCCCAAGCGCTACGCCGCCGGGGCTTCGGCCCAGGGCGGGCCGCTGATCGCCGTGCGCGACCCCAAGATGCTGGCCTCGCTGCTGCAGGTGGACGAGGAGTTCGCCGCGCGCATCCAGCGCGCCTCGGCCTCGATGCTCGAGCTGCGCGCCCTCTCGGAGGCCGCCGCGCGCATGCCGCTCGGACGCCCGACCGGCACCGAGCGCTCCAGCCGCTACGGTCTGCGCCATGACCCGTTTACCGGGGAGACCGCCTTCCACTCCGGCATCGATTTTTCCGGCGCCTATCGCACGCCGATCGCGGCGACGGCCGGTGGGGTGGTCGCCTTCGTCGGCCCGCGCAGCGGCTATGGGCGCACCGTGGAGATCGACCACGGCAAGGGGGTGAAGACCCGCTACGGCCATCTGCAGAGCGCCGCCGTCCGGTTGGGCCAGCAGGTCGCGCCGGGGCAGCGGATCGGGGCGATGGGCTCCACCGGGCGCTCGACCGGCACGCACCTGCACTACGAAGTCTGGGTCAACGGGCGGCCGCAGAACCCGGAGCGTTTCCTGAGGGCGGGGGAGAAGATCCGCGCCCTCGGCTGACGCCTAGGCGGCTTCCGGCTCGCGCGTGGCGCCGACCCGCTGGGCCAGCGCCGCGCCCATGAAGCGGTCGAGGTCGCCGTCGAGCACGCCCTGGGTGTCACTGGTCTCCACGTCGGTGCGCAGGTCCTTCACCATCTGGTACGGCTGCAGCACATAGCTGCGTATCTGGTGGCCCCAGCCGATGTCGGTTTTCTGGTCCTCCAGCGCCTGCGCGGCGGCCTCGCGCTTTTGCAGCTCCAGTTCGTAGAGGCGCGCGCGCAGCATCTTCCAGGCTTCGTCGCGGTTCTGGTGTTGCGATCGCCCGGCTTGGCAGGCCACGGCGATGCCGGTGGGGATGTGGGTCAGGCGCACCGCCGAGTCGGTCTTGTTGATGTGCTGGCCGCCCGAGCCCGAGGCGCGGTAGGTGTCGGTGCGCACGTCGGCCGGGTTGATGTCGATCTCGATGGTGTCGTCGACCACCGGATAGACCCAGGCGGAGGCGAAGCTGGTGTGGCGGCGCGCGTTGGAGTCGAACGGGGAGATGCGCACCAGCCGGTGCACGCCGCCTTCGGTCTTCAGCCAGCCGTAGGCGTTGGTCCCCTTGACCACCAGGGTGGCCGACTTGATCCCGGCCTGCTCGCCCGGCGTCTCCTCGACCACCTCCACGTCATAGCCGTGCTGCTGGGCCCAGCGCGAATACATGCGCATCAGCATCAGCGCCCAGTCGGCCGACTCGGTGCCGCCGGCGCCGGAGTTGATCTCGACGTAGGCGTCGTTGCCGTCGGCCTCCCCGGACAGCAGCGCCTCCAGCTCGGCCCGGTCGGCGCGCTCCTTGATCGCGGCGAGTTCCTTGCGCGCCTCCTCCAGCGAGTCCTCGTCGCCCTCGGCGTCGGCCATCTCCGCGAAACCGACGGCGTCGGCCAGCGCCCGCTCCAGCCCCCGCACCGCCTCGACCTGGTCGGCCAGGCGGTTGCGCTCGCGCATCAGCGCCTGGGCGTCCCCGGGCTTCTCCCAGAGGCTCGGGTCCTCGGAGCGCGCGTTCAGTTCGTCCAGGCGGCGGAGCGCGACATCCCAGTCAAAGACGCCTCCTGAGCAGCGCGATCGACTGCTCGATGCCGGCCTGGGCGGCCTCGACATCCGGTCTCATGGGTCACCTCTCGTGAAGCGGGCGGAGATAGAGGCGGGCGGCGGCGGGGGCAAGCGCGCGCCAAACTCCTTCTCGTCCAGTCCCTCCAGGAAGCGCTGGAACACCGTGGATCCGCAGGCGCCGGCGCAGGAGTTCCTCGTCCGGGAGCCTGCGTCCGGCGCCTTTGCCGCAGGGCCGGGATCGTTTGAGTCGGGCCATGCCGTGTCTCCTTGAGTTGAGCGTCGCCCACGCGCCGTGCCTCTCCGGCTAACGCCGGAGGCGGGAGGGCGGCGGGGCGCCGGGCGCTGCCCGGAGCAATGGAATAACCGTTTCGGCAGGTCCGGTACGCCCCGCGCGTTCGTTTTCGGCCAGCGTCCGGCA
>DASVRA010000005.1:0-6035 GCA_036388855.1 Caulobacteraceae bacterium
GGGCCAGGCCGGCGACAACGTCGGGGTGCTGCTGCGCGGCACCAAGCGCGAGGACGTGGAGCGCGGCCAGGTGCTGTGCAAGCCGGGCTCGATCACGCCCCACACCAAGTTCACCGCCGAGGCCTACATCCTGACCAAGGAGGAGGGCGGGCGGCACACGCCGTTCTTCACCAACTACCGCCCGCAGTTCTACTTCCGCACCACCGACGTGACCGGGATCGTGCGGCTGAAGGAGGGGGTGGAGATGATCATGCCCGGCGACAACGCCGAGCTGGACGTGGAGCTGATCACCCCCATCGCCATGGAGGAAAAACTCCGCTTCGCCATCCGCGAAGGCGGGCGCACCGTGGGCGCGGGCGTGGTGAGCAAGATCATCGAGTAGGGGGGAGTCCTCTTACCCAGAGCAAAGCAGCCCCCGCCGGAGCGATCCGGCGGGGGTTTTGCTTATCCGCCCAATGGAAAGTCAGGTTGCCGAACGAAGCAGATCTGGCGAGTCCGTCCGCAACCTCTCCAGCCAAGCCATGCCCTGAGCGATCTCGTCGCCGCGCCGCGCCCGCGCCTGATCCAGCACCGCCGCGCGCAAGGCGGCGTCGTAGGCGTGCTCGGGCGCCTTGGCGTAACGCCCCAGGTCGGGGGAGGCAGCGAGCGCGGCCGCTTCGGCTGCGGTAGCTTCACGGCCCAGGTGGCGAAGCACGCGGGAAAGGTGCTCGGCGGGCGCCTGGAGGAACTGGTCGAAGTCCAGCCAGAGCGACTGGCCGGGGGCGGCCTCGGCGGCGGCGGAAAGGGCGGCCGTTTCGCTGGCCCAACTCATCGCGGTCATCTCGCCCAGGGACATTTCGCTCAGGCGGAACCGGGGCTCGCCCAGGCGGGCGTGGAGGCGGCGCAGGCGCGCGGGCGCATGGCCGCGGATGTCCACCGGGTTGTTTTCGCCCCCCAGGATGGTCGCGAGGAAAGGCTCCGCCTTCACCGTCATGAAGATCGCCCGCGGCTCGGAAGGACGGGTGAGCACGTCGGCGGCGAGAGCGCCGCAGCCGCTGGTCGCCTTGACCAGCGGCAACTGCCCCGACCGAAAAGGACGCGACCATAGGCGCAGGAACAAGGACAGGCGCCGGTCGAACTCGGCGGGGGTGAACAGGCTCTCGGGCCGCTCCCGCTCGAGATGCAGGGCCGCCAGCGTCCGGAACGCTTGCGGCTCGCGCAGCGACAGCACGCCGTGATGGCGCCCCAGCAGGCGTGACAAGAGCGTCGAGCCGACGTGGCCGATGTGGAAGATGAAGCCCAACTGCTCGGGCAGGCCCGCAGCGGCGGCCTCTGCTTCAGCGAACGGCCGCGCCTCCGCCGGCCGCCCAGGCGTCAGGGTCCGGGAGTCGAGGAAGCTGGCCTCGGCGATCTCCGCCTCGCTCAGCCGCACGAAGCTCACCGCATCGGCGGCGGGCTGGTAATCGTGGGCGAAGATGCCCGGCTGGGTCCGGAGCGCCTGGGCGAGCGGGATCATGCGCCCGTTGTAGGGACCGGGCGCGGGCGCGTGAACCTAGCCGGTCTTGGGAACCTCGTCCCGAAGCTCCTGGGGACCTGCATCGCCGGTCTGGCGCGCCATCGGCGCGTCCTGTTCGCCGGACGCGGGGTCGGTGGCTGTCTTGCTGTTATTGGAGGAGCCTTCCGCACCTTCGGGTTCCGTCGCCGAGCGCGGCGCCTGGCCGTCGCCAGCAGGCTTCACGTCCTCGTATTCGGTCTCGCGGCTGTGGGGGCGCTCTTCGTTGGGGTCAGGCATGGCGGCTCCTCGTCTCCCTGCTCCAACGCGCGCGCGGGCGGGCGGATGCGCCTTGCCCGCGCGCGCCCTCGCTGGTAGGAAACGCCCTTCGCGCCGGAGGGTCCGCCTCACGGCGCGATGCGCATTGCCTGGAGGAGTGTAGCTCAGCTGGTAGAGCATCGGTCTCCAAAACCGAGGGCCGGGGGTTCGAGTCCCTCCACTCCTGCCACCACGTGAGCCGCCGTTGAATGGACTGGATGGGCTGACCATCTGAGCCCGAACCGTTCGAGGAGTTCCCTTTCCCGCCATGGCCCGATCCAAAGGCCCGCCTTCGCGTCTTCGCACCGCCCCCGCCGCCGCTTCGGCCGGCGCCGTGGCCGCGCGCGCCGAGACCCACGCCCCCAAGAAGAAGACCTCGCCCGCCCAGTTTCTGCGCGAGGTGCGCGCGGAGGGGCGCAAGATCACCTGGCCCTCGCGCCGGGAGACCTGGATCACCTCGGTGATGGTGATGATCATGGTGCTGGTCACCACCCTGTTCTTCTGGGTCGTGGACGCAGGCTTGGCGTTCGCGATCCAGGGTGTGCTGCGACTGGCCGGAGGCGCTTGAGACCATGACCGACACCATGACCGCGCCGGCCCAGGCCGCGTCGAACCCGAACCACAAGTGGTACATCGTCCACGCCTATTCGAACTTCGAGAAGAAGGTGGCCGAGAGCATCCGCGACCAGGCCCGCACCCAGGGGCTGGAGGACAAGTTCTCCGAAATCCTGGTGCCGACCGAGGACGTGGTGGAAATCCGCCGCGGCCGCAAGGTGACCTCGGAGCGCAAGTATTTCCCCGGCTACGTGCTGGTGAAAATGGACCTCACCGACGAGGCTTACCACCTGATCAAGAACACGCCGAAGGTGACCGGCTTCCTGGGCTCGGGCTCCAAGCCCATGCCGGTCTCAGAGCGCGAGGTGGCCCGCATCGTCGGCGCCATCGAGGAGGGCGTGCCGAGCGCGCGCCCGACCATCCGCTTCGAGCTCGGCGAAAAAGTGCGGGTCACCGACGGCCCCTTCGCCAGCTTCGACGGCGCGGTGGAGAGCGTGGACGAGGATCGGGCGCGCCTGCGCGTGTCGGTCTCGATCTTCGGCCGCGCCACGCCGGTCGACCTGGAATACAGCCAGGTCGAGAAGGTGCACTGACAACATCCCGACCGGCCTCGGCCGGCGGATCAAACCCGTGGGAGGGCGCCACCCGCACCACGGCTCAACCGGCTCCTGAGGAGCCACAGAGGAGACCATGGCCAAGAAGATATTGGGCTACATCAAGCTGCAGGTGCCCGCCGGCGCCGCCACGCCTTCGCCGCCGATCGGGCCGGCGCTGGGCCAGCGCGGGGTCAACATCATGGGCTTCTGCAAGGAATTCAACGCGCGCACGGGCGAGATGGAGAAGGGCACGCCCCTGCCGACGGTGATCACCGTCTACCAGGACAAGAGCTTCACCTTCCTGACCAAGACGCCGCCCGCGACCTACTTCCTCAAGCAGGCCGCCAAGATCAAGTCGGGCTCGGGCACCACCGGCCGCTCGACCGTGGGCACGGTCACCCGCGCCCAGGTGCGCGAGATCGCCGAGAAGAAGATGAAGGACCTGAACGCCAACGACCTCGAGGCCGCCACGCGGATCATCGAAGGCTCGGCCCGCGCGATGGGCCTCAACGTGACGGGAGCTTGATCGACATGGCCAAGCAACCCAAACGCATCCAGGCCTGGAGCGGCGACCGCACCCGCCAATACCCGCTCGACGAGGCGATTCGCCTAGTCAAGGACAACGCCAAGGCCAAGTTCGACGAGACCGTGGAGATGTCCGTCAACCTCGGCGTCGATCCGCGCCACGCCGACCAGCAGGTGCGCGGCGTGGTCTCCCTGCCGTCCGGCACCGGCCGCGACGTGCGCGTCGCCGTCTTCGCCCGCGCCGGCAAGGCCGAGGAAGCCACTGCGGCGGGCGCCGACGTGGTGGGGGCCGAGGACCTGGTCCAGCGCGTCCAGGAAGGCTTCATGGACTTCGACCGGGTGATCGCCACCCCGGACATGATGGCGCTGGTCGGGCGCCTGGGTAAGGTGCTGGGCCCGCGCGGCCTGATGCCCAACCCGAAGGTCGGCACGGTGACCCCCAACGTCGGCCAGGCGGTCAAGGACGCCAAGGGCGGCTCCATCGAGTTCCGGGTGGAGAAGGCGGGCATCGTCCACGCCGGCGTAGGCAAGGCCTCCTTCACCGACGACGCGCTGGCCGCCAACGTGCGGGCCCTGATGGACGCGCTGAACCGCGCTAAGCCTTCGGGGGCCAAGGGGACCTATGTGAAGAAGGTCTCGCTCAGCTCCACCATGGGGCCGGGCGTGAAGATCGACCTCGGCAGCGTCAGCGCCTAAGCTGCCGGCCGGCCCCCGCGCCAGTGCGGGGGCCGGTCGATCCATCGCTTGAAGCCGGAGCGGCGCCATGCAGCAAGCCGTGGGTGAGCAGGCCCTGACGCGCGGCGCCGGCGAGTGGCTGGGGCTGGCCCAAGCGCGTCGTGCCGAGGGGGATGTGGAGGGGCAACGGGCGGCGCTGGACGAGGCGCTGAAGCTCGAGCCGCGAAATGTGCGGGCGCTGCTGCTGAAGGCGCGCGATCACGAGGAGGCGGGGGAGCGGGTGAAGGCTTCGGCCTTCTACCAGGCCGCGCTCAAAGCCGCGCCGCCGCCTCATCAGTTGCCGGCCGATCTCGTCCAGGAGTTGGGGCGCGCGCAGCAGATGACGCGGCGCTACGCCGGCGAGTTCGAGGCGGCGGTGCGGGAGCGGGTCGCCTCCGCCGTGGGATCGGCGGCGCCGGGGAGCCGGGCGGAGCAGTCGCTCGATATCCTGTTCGGCAGGAAGCGGGTCTATCTGCAGGAGCCGCGCAGCTTTTACTTCCCTGGGCTGCCGCAGATCCAGTTCTACCACCGGGCCGAGTTCCCGTGGATGGACCGCGTCGAGGCGGCGACGGAGGAGATTCGCGGCGAGCTTTTGGAGGTGCTTCGGGAGGAGGGCGCCTTCACCCCCTACATTCAGGAGCGCGCGGACGCGCCGCCCGGCGACTTGCGGGGGATGCTCAACAACCCCGACTGGAGCGCCTTCTTTCTGGTGAAGGAGGGCGCGCTTGTTCCGGCGAACGCCGCCCGCTGCCCCAAGACGCTAGCGGCGGTGGAGGCGGCGCCGCTGGCGCGGTTGGCCGGCCGTTCGCCTTCGGTCCTGTTCTCGCTGCTGAAGCCGGGCGCGCGCATCCCGCCGCACAATGGGATGATCAACACGCGGCTGATCTGCCACCTGCCGCTGATTGTGCCGGAGGGCTGCGGCTTCCGCGTGGGCAACGACGTGCGCCAGTGGCGCGAGGGGAAGGCTTGGGCCTTCGACGACACCATTGAGCACGAGGCTTGGAACAATGGCGACCAGATGCGCTTCATCCTGATCTTCGACATCTGGCGGCCGGAGATGACGCAGGCGGAGCGCGAATTGGTCGGCGCCGTGATGGAGGCCATCGACGCCGTCACCGGCGCCCCGCCCGAGTGGGATATCTGAGGCGAGTCAGCCGGGCAGGGGCGAGAAGGCGGTGCGCAGGCCGGCGGCCTTGGTCAGGGCGGCCGGGGCCACGGCCTTCCAGTATTGCGCGTCTTCGGGGCGGCAGGCCGAGGCGCGCTCCGCCGCGCGCAGGCGCCGGGCGGCGGCGATCTGCAGCAACCGGGCGTGCTCCTCGCGCGAGGTGGGAACCTGGCGGGGGATGAAGCGGCGCAGCTGGGGCTCGGCCGTGAAGTCGACAGGGGCGGCGGCCGTCCTGCGGGCGAACATGAACATGAGAGACGATCCGGAAGCCGATGCGGTGTCCCGCGCCCTTTTGGAGCAGACAGCCGGATTGGGATCGGCTTTGCGATCTGAGCGAACAACTGCGCTCAGGACTCTCCGGTTCCACGCTGGATTCACGAAATTTTCGCGCCTCAAGCGAGCGCGGGCCACGGCGCCGGGCATTCACTTTGTCAAAGACCGTGCACGTTGCCCACGCGCCGTGCCTTCCCCGCCGTTGCGGCGAGGCGGAAGGGCGGCGGGGCGCCGGGCGCTGCCCGGAGCAATGGAATAACCGTTTCGGCAGGTCCGATACGCCCCGCGCGGTTCGTTTTCGGCCAGCGTCCGGCAGGCGCACGTCTTGGGTGCTACCCGGACCCCGGAGCTTCATTCCCCTGCTTCGGGGCGATCAGCTCCGGGCGGCGGCGCTCCGGTCGCCCGGGGCACGCCGCCA
>DASVRA010000006.1:0-105821 GCA_036388855.1 Caulobacteraceae bacterium
CCCCTGCGTCAAGGAAGCAGGCAGCGCCAGGATCGAGCGTGCAGCCAGCGATGGGCTTATCGTTCCCTGCATCAAGGAGCCTGACCGCATTACCATCGACTGGATGGCCGATGAAGGGCTCATCGTGCCCTGTGTCAAAGAGGCAGACGGGCTCATTACCCCATGCATCAGGGAGGCCGGCAGCAGCAGGATCGAGCGTGCGGTCAATGACGGCCAGCTTGTTCCCTGCATCAAAGAGGCAGACACCTTCATGATCGCTGCTCAGAGGGGCGTATTCGTCCTGGGCACGCAGGCCCGGGCAAACGGCGAGACCCTGATCGAAAATCCCGTGAGCGAGCGGCCGTACTGGGACCAGAACAGCCGGGACACCTATGACCCGGCGCCTGAAGTGGTCGTCTCCAGCAGGCCCCTTTTGTATTCGGGCGACTTCTTCCTCATCGCCTGACCGAAGCCGGGGCGAGCAGCCCCAGCCTCGTTTGCCTTCGCCCGCTCCTCATCCGAGGAGCGGGCGTTTTTGTCAGGCGCAGCCCTTAAGCCGCGAGCTGGCGCAGCACGTAGTGCAGGATGCCGCCGTTGCGGAAGTACTCCACCTCGTCGAGGGTATCGATGCGGCAGTGGATCGGCACCCGCTTCGTCGAGCCGTCGGCGGAGGTGACTTCCATCTCCATGCGCTGGCGCGGCTTCAGCTCGCCCGCAAGCCCCTTGATGGTGATGGTCTCGTCGCCCTTGAGGCCGAGAGTCTCCCAGGAGGTGCCCTGCTCGAACACGAAGGGAGCCACCCCCATGCCGACCAGGTTCGAGCGGTGGATGCGCTCGAAGCTCTCGGCGATCACGGCGCGCACGCCGAGCAGGTTCGTGCCCTTGGCCGCCCAGTCGCGGGAGGAGCCGGTGCCGTATTCCTTGCCGGCGATCACCACCAGCGGCACCCCTTCCGTCTGGTAGCGCATGGCCGCGTCGTAGATGAACATCCGCTCGCCGGAGGGCTGGTGGATGGTGTAGCCGCCCTCGACCACGTGGCCGCTCCCGTCCTTCACCATCTGGTTCTTGATGCGGATATTGGCGAAGGTGCCGCGCATCATGACCTCGTGGTTGCCGCGGCGGGTGCCGTACTGGTTGAAGTCGGCGACCCGCACCTGATGCGCCTGCAGGTATTCGCCGGCCGGCGACGCGGCGCGGATGTTGCCTGCGGGCGAGATGTGGTCGGTGGTGATCGAGTCCTGGAAGAGGCCGAGGATCCTGGCGTTCACGATGTCCGTGACCGGCTTAGGATCCTTGGTCATGCCCTCGAAATAGGGCGGGTTCTGCACATAGGTGGAACCGGGGGGCCACTCATAGGTGAGGCCCGGCTCGAAGGTGACCTTGCGCCAGTTCTCGTCGCCGGTGAACACGTCGGCATAGCGGGTCTTGAACAATTCGCTCGTGATTGTGCGGTCGATGAACTCCTGCACTTCCACCGAGGAGGGCCAGATGTCCTTCAGGTACACCGGCTTGCCGTCCGATCCCGTGCCAAGGGGATCGTTGACGATGTCCATCAGCATGGAGCCGGCCAGCGCATAGGCCACCACCAGGGGAGGCGAGGCGAGGTAGTTGGCGCGCACGTCCGGGTTCACCCGGCCCTCGAAGTTGCGGTTGCCCGACAGCACGCTGACCGCCACCAGGTCCCCCTCGGCCACCGCCGCCGAGATCGGCTCGGGCAGCGGGCCGGAGTTGCCGATGCAGGTGGTGCAGCCGTAGCCCACAAGGTTGAACCCCATGGCGTCGAGGTCCTTCTGCAGGCCCGACTTCTCGTAATAGTCGGTGACCACCTGCGAGCCCGGCGCCAGCGAGGTCTTCACCCACGGCTTGGGCTTCAGCCCCGCCTTGCGCGCCTTGCGGGCGACCAGCCCCGCCGCGATCATCACCGAGGGGTTTGAGGTGTTGGTGCACGAGGTGATCGCCGCGATCACCACGTCGCCGTTGCCGAGGTCGTATTTCTCCTTGCCCACCTTCACCCGCGGCGCGTCCTCGGTCTTGCCGAATTCGCCGGCCAGGGCGGTGTTGAAGCTGGACGCCGCTTCGGTCAGCAGCACCCGGTCCTGCGGGCGCTTCGGCCCCGCCAGCGAAGGCACGACGGTGGAGAGGTCGAGTTCCAGCGTGTCGGTGAACTCCGGCTCGGCGACGCCCTCCTCGAACCACATCCCCTGCGCGCGAGCATAGGCTTCGACCAGCGCCACCCGCTCGGGGTCGCGCCCGGTGCGCGCCAGGTATTCGATCGTGGCGCGGGTGATCGGGAAGAAGCCGCAGGTCGCGCCGTACTCGGGCGACATGTTGGCGATGGTGGCCTGGTCCTCGATGGTGAGGTTGATCAGGCCGGGACCGTAGAACTCCACGAACTTGCCGACCACGCCCTTCCTGCGCAGCATCTGGGTTACCGTCAGCACCAGGTCTGTGGCGGTCGACCCCTCGGGCAAGGCGCCGGTCAGCCGGAAGCCGATCACCTCTGGGATCAGCATCGGGATCGGCTGGCCCAGCATGGCCGCCTCGGCCTCGATGCCGCCCACGCCCCAGCCCAGCACCGAGAGCCCGTTGACCATGGTGGTGTGGCTGTCGGTGCCCACCACCGTATCGGGATAGGCCAGGGTGGAGCGCCCGGGGCCCAGCCGCTTGCCCGCCAGGGTCTCCTCGCCCGAGGGCTCAACGCCCGAGTGCCAGTCGTCGCTTTCGTCCAGCTGCTCGTCGGCCGTCCAGACCGTCTGGGCCAGGTATTCCAGGTTCACCTGATGGCAGATGCCGGTGCCCGGCGGCACCACGCGGAAGTTGGCGAAGGCCTGCGAACCCCACCGCAGAAACTTGTAGCGCTCCAGGTTGCGCTCGTACTCCCGGTCGACGTTGAGCTTGAACGCCTTGTCCGAGGCGAAGAAGTCCACCATCACCGAGTGGTCGATCACCAGGTCCACCGGCGCCAGCGGGTTGATCTTCTTCGGATCCGCGCCCAGCGCCGCCATGGCGTCGCGCATGGCGGCGAGGTCCACCACGGCGGGAACGCCGGTGAAGTCCTGCATCAGCACGCGCGCGGGGCGGAAGCCGATCTCGTGCTCGACCGAGCCCTTGTTTTGCACCCAGGCAGCCACCGCGCGGATGTCGGCCTGATCAACGGAAACACCGTCTTCGTTGCGGAGCAGGTTCTCCAGCAGCACCTTCATCGACACGGGGAGGCGGCCAACACCCTCCAGGCCGCGCGCTTCCGCATCGGCCAGGCTGTAGTAGGTGTAGGTCCGGTCCCCGACCTGGAGGTCCTTGCGGCTTTGGAAACTGTCGTTCGACGGCATGGGCGCCTCGTCCTTATCTGGCCCGGCGGCGCCTTCCCGCTGAAAGCGCATCGGCGCGCCCGGGGCGCCGGACGCACAGGGTCCGGCCGGGCGCCGGGGCTTCGCCCCGCGGCCGCCGGTCTCTTAGCGAGGGGAATTGCGCCGGTCCACAACCTCCTCCCCCATAGCGGGTCTTGAGGGGAAGGCGTTGATCACCGCCCTGCAAATCGAGGAGCTGGCGCTGTCGCGCGGCGAGCGGCGGCTGTTTTCCGGGTTCAGCCTGCGTGTCGAGGCCGGCGAGGCCGTGGCGGTTACCGGGCCGAACGGCTCGGGCAAGACCAGCCTGCTGCGCGCCATCGCCGGACTGCTGCGGCCGGACGCCGGCGCCATCCGGTTCTCCGGCGAGAGCGGAGCGGCCGATGAGGACGAGGCGAGACGCAACGACCTCCATCTGCTTGGCCATCACGACGGGCTGAAGCTCGGCCGCCGGGTGCGCGAGGAGCTGACGTTTCAGACGGCATGGACCGGCGCGGCCGATCCCGGCCTCGCAGGAGCGGTCGCGGGCCTAACGCTGGAGCCGCTGCTTGACCTGGAAGTCCGCATGTTGTCGGCCGGGCAACGACGGCGCGTGGCGCTGGCGCGGCTGATCGCGAGCCCCCGCCCGCTGTGGCTGCTCGACGAGCCGCTGGCACCGCTGGACGTTGAGCGCCGAGAGAGGTTTGGCGAGCTGATGCGCCGTCACCTGGGCGAAGGCGGTCTGATCGTGGCCGCCGTGCACGATCCGCTGCCGGTCTCCGCGCGCGAGGCGCCGCTGCCATGAGGCTCGCGGTGCTGTTGCGGCGCGAGCTGGCGCTGGCCTGGGGGGGCGGGGGCGGACCGCTGCTGACGCTCGCCTTCTACGCCGGGGCGGCCACCCTGCTGGCGTTCTCGCTCGGCGCATCGGAGGACGCGCGGGCGGGCGCGGCGGCGGGCGGCGCCTGGCTGGCGCTGGCGCTGGCGGCGCTGCTGTCGCTGGAGCGGCTGTTCCAGCACGACTACGAGGACGGCGCGCTCGACCTGCTTGCCCTGGGACCGGCGCCGCTCGAACTGGTCTGCGCCGCCAAGTGCCTGGCCCAGTGGCTGGCGCTGGCCGCGCCCCTGGCGCTGGCCGCCCCCGCCGTAGCCATCGCCCTAGGTGCCGCCCCCGCGCTGGCCGCCCTCATCTTCCTCACGGCTCTGATCGGCGGCCTGGGCTTCGCCTTCACCGGCGGCCTGGGCGCGGCGCTGGCGCTCGGCAGCCGGCGCGGCGGCCTGCTCATCGCGGCGGTGGTGATGCCGCTGTTCGCCCCGCCGGTGGTCTTCGGCGCCGGCGCAGTCCACGCGCTGTCGGCGGGCCTCGACTGGCGCACGGGCCTGCTGTTCCTCGCCGCCTACAGCCTCGCCGCCGCCGCGCTTTCCCCCGTGGCCATGGCTGCCGCCGTGCGTAATGCGCTTAGCTGACGCCGCCTTGCCGCCGCCATCCCCGCCGCCTATCCCGCGCGCGATGTTCGCGGCTCTGGCCAATCCCGAGCGGTTCATGCGCTTCTCGCGCTGGGCCGCGCCCGTGCTGGGGGCGCTCGCCGCAGTGTTGATCGCCGCCGGACTCGCCCTCGGCTTCGCCGCGCCGGAGGACTACCAGCAGGGCGACACCGTGCGGATCATGTTCGTGCACGTGCCCGCGGCCTGGCTAGCCTCCTTCGCCTACGTCTGCCTGGGGACGGCCAGCTTCCTCGGCCTGGTGTTCCGCCATGCGCTCGCCGACGCCGCCGCCCGCGCCTGCGCGCCGCTCGGCGCCGCCTTCACGGCGCTGGCGCTGATCACCGGATCGCTCTGGGGCCGGCCGATGTGGGGCAGCTGGTGGGAGTGGGGCGACGCGCGCCTCACCTCTGTCCTGGTGCTGTTCCTGCTCTACCTCGGCTACTTGATCCTGCAGGCCTCGATCGAGGACGAGAAGAAGGCGGACCGCGCCGCCGCCATCCTGGCGCTGGTCGGGCTGGTGAACCTGCCGGTCATCAAGTTCTCGGTCGACTGGTGGGCCAGCCTGCACCAGGGCGCCTCGGTGATCCGCGCAGGCGGCCCGGCCATGCCCGCGGTCTACCTGACCCCGCTGCTGCTCACCGCGCTCGGCTACACCGCCCTGTTCGGCAGCCTCTGGCTCATTCGCATCCGGGCCGAAGTGTTCCGCCGCCGCGCCCGCTCCTTGGCGCTCAGGGCCGCCGGGTGAGCTTCGACTTCGAGATGGGCCGCTACGGCCTCTACGTCTGGGGCGCCTACGCCGCCTCGGCGGCGGTGCTGGCCGCAGTGGTCGCCGACACCCTGCGCCGTGCCGCGAAGTGGCGGCGCGAGGCGGAGCGGCGGGCGCCGCCGCGGTGAGCCGCTGGCTCGCGTTCCTGCCGCTGGCCCTCCTTGCTGGCCTGGGCTTGCTGTTCGCCCTCTATGCGCTCGGCCGCGACCCGCAGGTGAAGCCCGAGGCTCTGGTCGGCAAGCCGGTCCCGGCGGTGGCGCTGGCGCCGCTAGGGGACGGCGTGGCGGCGCCCCTCGCGGCGGACCGTAGCCCGCACCTGATCAACCTGTTCGCCTCCTGGTGCGGCCCGTGCGAGATCGAGCACCCGCAGCTGATGCGACTGAAGCGGCAGGGCGTGCGCATCACCGGGGTGGCCTATAAAGACGAGCCGGCAAAGGCGCGCGCCTTCCTCCAGCGGCTTGGAAACCCGTTCACCACGATTGTGGTGGACCCCGATGGCCGCGCGGGCGTTGAGTTCGGTGTCTCGGGCGTGCCGGAGACCTTCGCGGTGGCGGGCGGCGTGATCGTCGCCAAGCACACCGGCCCGCTCACGCCCGAGGCCGCGGACCGGCTGGCGAGTCGGCTCCGCGCCCGCTAGGCTCGACGGTAGGGAGGCGAAGCATGAGCACCATCGGCCGTCTGCCGCCCCAGGCGCCGCAGCTGCCCGCCACCCGCCCCGCCGCGCCCGAAGCCGTGCGCCAGGCCCAGCGCGCCTTCTTCGCCGCCGCGACGGGCCAACCCGACGCGGAGCCTCAGGCCGCTCCCGCCCTCAGCCCCACGGCCACCGCCGAGCCTGCACGTTACCTGCGTCCAGGCTCGTTGCTGGACATCAAGGTCTAGCCGAACGGCGTGTCGGCCAGCACCCTTGCGCCGGAGGCCTGCATCCGCGCCTGCAGCAGCTGGTCCATCACCCCCTTGGCGCGCGGATCGCCGAAGATCCACGCGGCCGCGGCCATTACCCGGGCGTTCTCCGCCGAGACGCCGAAGGCGCGGCCGAGCGCCTCGAACGGCGAGACCTCCTGCGCCATCCGCTTCAGCCGCACGCCGCCCTTGATCCCGGCCAGGGTCTTGGCCCGCTCCACCGCCTGGTAGAAGCCGCCGAGTTCGTCCACCAGCCCGAGCGTGCGGGCCTGCTCGCCGGTCCAGACCCGGCCCTGGGCGATCTGGCGCACCCGCTCGGGCGACAGCTTGCGCCCGCGCGCCACCCGCTCGATGAAGCCGCGGTAGACTAGGTCCATCGCCCGCGCATAGGCGGCGCGCTGGGCCGGCGTGAAGGTGCGGCCGAGCGAATAGGCGCTGGCGAACTCGCCGCCCACCTGGGTCTGGCGCGCGTCGACGCCGAAGCGGGCTAGGGCCTCGCCCACCGCGAACTTGCCGCCGAACACCCCGATCGAGCCGGTCAGCGTCGAGGGATGCGCCAGGATGGCCGAGGCCTCCGACGCGATCCAGTAGCCGCCCGAGGCGCCGTAGGTGCCCATGGACACCACCACCGGCTTGCCCGCCGCCTTGGCCTGGCGCACCGCCGCCAGGATTTCCTCCGACGCGGTGTCGGAGCCGCCGGGCGAGGACACCCGCATGACGATGGCCTTGACGTCGTCGTCCTCCGTCGCCTGGCGCAGCGCCCGAGCGAGGTCGTCGGCGTAGATGGTCTGGTCGCCCGACCACACCGAGCCGTTGTCGGCGGTGCCGTTGATGATCGGGCCCTCGGCCTCGACCACGGCGATGGCCGGCCCGCTCCCGCCGGAACGCAGGCCGCGCGCCATGGCCGCGTATTCGCCGAAGTCGACCAGCTTGGCCCCGCCGGCGCGGCGGCGCAGCTCGGCCTCCGCCTCCTGCACCTGGCCCTGCCGGTCGATCAGGCCGCGCGCCACGGCGTCGGCTGAGCTGAGCGGCGCGGACTCCACCGCAGCCCTGAGCGCCGCGGGGTCGCGGCGGCGGTCGGCGGCGGCGTGGACGAGCGCGGTGCGGTAGACTGAGCCCATCCACGACAGCTCGCCCTGCTTATGGGCCGACGTGTAGTCGGAGTAGAGGAACGGGTTGACCGCGTTCTTGTACTGCTCGCGCTGCTCGAACTCGGGCTTGACCCCGTATTTGTCGAACAGCCGCTTGAAGAACAGGTCCTCCGAGGCGATGCCCGCCGCCTCGAACATCGCCCCCGGCTGCATCCACAGCTGGTCTGCCGCCGCGCCCAGCATGTAGGTCGAGGTCGCCGCCCCGACAGGATAGAGCCCCTGGCTGTGCGCGTAGACTGGCTTGCCCGCGGCCCGGAAGCGCTTGACCGCCAGCCGCAATTCGTCGGCCGCCGCGGGCGCCACCCCGCCCTCGGGCAGGCGGATCAGCAGCCCCTTGATGTGGTCGTCCCGCTCGGCGTGGCGCAGCGTCTGCACCACGCCCAGCACAGACAGGCGCGGGGCGCCGAATGCGGCGAGCGGGTTCTTGGAATCCTGGTCGGAGATTTCCTGGCGTAGGTCCAGGTTTAGGACACTGGCCCCGGCCGCTGGCCTGGGCGCGCCCGCCGCCATCACCAGGATCACCAGCGGCAGGCCGATGAAGAACAGCAGCAGGCCCGTGAACACGCCCGCGAGGGTGAGGAGGAACTGCTTCATGGGAGGGCGGGGTCCGGGGCGATGATCGCGCCCAGCTATATCGGGAAGGCGAGAGGCAAATGAAGGGGCGCGGGAGCGGGGCGATGGTCGGAGTAGCAGGATTCGAACCTGCGACCCCCGCCTCCCGAAGACGGTGCTCTACCAGGCTGAGCTATACTCCGACGGAAGCCGGGGCTTATATGGGCATCTCCCGGCGCCCGCAAGGCGACTGCTGCGCCCCTCCCCGCGCCGGCCGCGGCGTTGCAAACCCTCTGCGCATTGGCTATCTGCACCGCCTCCCGCGCGGGCGCGTAGCCCCCGCCGCGAGCCGTCCTGGGGGATGGTGTAATGGTAACACTGCGGTTTTTGGTACCGTCATTCTAGGTTCGAGTCCTAGTCCCCCAGCCAGCGCCCCGCGCCCGGCTTGTCTTCGCTTCCGCCCCATCTGAAGCATTCAACAAGATGAATGCTAGATAAACGGGCGGTTATTACAGGTGCATTCTGACCCTTTATAAGGGCATCACGGAACGAATAGCTCACCCGCTCATTCTTTCCGCAGAAAAAAGGCGGCCGCCCTTCGCGGCTTCTATAATTCGGAGATGGTCCCCATCATGAAACGTCTTCTCATCGCCGCGTCCGCGCTCGCCACCCTGGCCGCGCCGATGGCGGCTTCCGCCCAGAGCTATGGCGAGGTCCGCCGCGACCAGCGCGAGGTCCGCCAGGAGCAGCGCGATGTCCAGCGAGCCCGGGCCCGCGCCCGCGCCGACGGCGTGGTCACCAACCGCGAGCAGAACCGCATCCAGGAGCAGCGCCGGGACGTCCAAGGCGCCCGCCAGGAGCTGCGCGAAGACCGCCGCGACTACAACCAGACCCAGCGCTTCAGCCGCTCGAACCCCTACTGGTACCGCGGCCACCGCGACTTCAGCGGCTACAACGGCCGCCGCGCGGGCTATTGGTTCGCGCCGGGTTACGGCTACCGTCCGGTGGACCGCCGCTACTACGGCTACCGCTGGGCTCGCGGGGGCTTCGTGCCCTACGGCTACCGGAACTTCTACGTGCAGGACCCGTACTTCTACGGCCTGCGCCCGGCGCCCTACGGCTACCGTTGGGTCTACGTCGACAACAACCTGGTGCTGATGGCGCTGGCGACCGGCCTGATCGCCGACATCGTCTACAACGCCTACTAAGGCTTCAGCCCAGACCGAACGATGGGGCCGGACGCGAAAGCGTCCGGCCCTTATCGTGCCGGCTCAGCGCCCGGCGACCACCTGGATGGTGATCTTTTCTCCGGTCACCGCCTTGCCAGTCCAGCTGGTCCCCACCCCGCCCCCGTGGACAGGGGTGCAGTAGGAGAAGGGGCCGGCAACCGGCTTCTTCTGCTTCAGGCAAAGCTTCTCCCCCTTCAGCGACCACACCCCGCTCGATGGTTTCCCCCGCCGCCCCTGCGCTCGGTAGCTGCCGTCGCGGTTCAGCCACAGCTTGGCCTTGCGGCCGTCCGGATAGGTGGAGACGATGGTGTTGGCGAACGCCGGCTCCAGGTCCGCCACCTCGACCGACAGGGCGGGTGCGGCGACAGCCAGGGCGAGGGCGGCGCAGGCGGCGGCCGGTAAATGGGACATCTGCAACTCCAAAGCGGGAGCCTGTGAACGCATTGGGCGGCCGATTGTGCCTCGCCGCGCTCAATCCAGCATCCGCTGCAGCGTCGCCAGTTCGTCCGCCTCCCGCGCCGGCTTGTCCCAGCGGATGCGGCTGATGCGCGGAAAACGCATGGCCACGCCGGACTTGTGACGGGTGGAGCGCTGCAGCCCCTCGAACGCCACCTCCAGCACCAGGCCGAAATCCCGGTCGGCCCGCACCGCCCGCACCGGCCCGTAGCGCTCGACGGTGTTGTTGCGCACAAAGCGGTCGAGCTGGAGCAGCTCCTCGTCGGTGAAGCCGAAATATGCCTTGCCCACCGGCGTCAGCTGCCCCTCGTGCCAGACGCCGAAGGTGTAGTCGGAATAGAAGCTCGACCGCTTCCCCGACCCCCGCGCCGCATACATCAAGACCGCGTCGATCAGGTGCGGATCGCGCTTCCACTTGAACCACGGCCCCTTCGGCCGCCCGGCCACATACTCGGAGTCCCAGCGCTTGAGCATCAGGCCCTCGGCCACCAGAGGGTCACCCTCGGGCGGATGCCGGCGCAGCTCCGCCAACTCTTCCCAGGTCTCGAACGGCTGCAGCGGCGACAGGTCGATGCGCTGGAGGTCGTGGCGCGCCAGGAAAGCCTCCAGCCTTTCCCGCCGCCCGGCGAAGGGCAGGTGGCGCACGTCCTCGCCGCCGTCCACCAGGATGTCGTAGGCGCGGATGCCCGCCGGATATTGCGCCATGATATTTGCGTCTGCAGTTTTGCGGTTCAGCCGTTGTTGCAATTCGTTGAAGCCGCCGACCCGGCCGTCGCGCAGCACCAGCAGCTCGCCGTCGAGCACGCCTTCGAACTCCAGCGCCTCCACCACGTCGGGAAACGCCCGCGCCACGTCGTCGCCGGTGCGGCTCCACAGCCGCCGCTCGCCTCCCTCCGACACCGCCTGCACCCGGATGCCGTCCCACTTCCATTCGGCTGCGTAGTCGGCAGGATCGAGCTTGCCGAAATCCACCGCCTCGTCGATCGCGTTGGCCAGCATCACCGGCCGGAAGCGGGCGGCGTGGCGCGCGGTCGGCTTCTCCGAGCGCCCCTCCAGCCAGGCGAACAGGTCGGCGTAGGGCGGATCGAGCCCGTGCCAGAGCTCCTCCACCTCCGCCACGTCCACCGGCCCCAGCTCGGCCACGGCCGTCTTCGCCAGCCGCGCCGACAGCCCCACCCGCAGCTCGCCGGTCATCAGCTTCAGCAGCGCCCAGCGGCCGTCGGGGTCCAGCGCGTCCATCCAACCTTCGAGCAGGCGCGGGACCTCGGCCCGCGAGGCGTGGTGCAGCGCGTCCACCACCTCCGACAGATCCGGCGCCCGGTTGGCCCCATGCCGCGCCGGCCAAATCAGCGCGGCGGTCTCGGCCAGGTCGCCGACGAACTCGCGCGACCAGCCGAACAGCACCGGATCGACCCGCGCCTCCACCGCCTGCTTGATCATCGAGGGCTTGGCCGCGTGGAACCCCAGCGCCCCGGTCAGCGCCGCCAGCGCCCAGCCGCGTTCGGGGTCCGGCTGCTCGCGCATGAAGTCGCGCACCAGCCGCAGCCTGGCGTTCCTGGAGGGCGTGAACGACAGCCGGTCGAGCAGCTCGGCAAAGGCGCGCATCGCCGCCACCTGTAGCGCGAAGGGCACGGCGGCGCCTCCCCCCGCGCCACCGCACAGCTACCGCGCCGCCAACCCCTTGAACCGTCACCGAAAGCCGCTAAAGCTCCCGCGCTGGGAAGGGCCTGCCACAAATGATCAAGTCGGAGCTGATCGCCAAGCTCGCGAGCGAGAATCCGCACCTGACGCTGCGCGACGTCGAGCGGGTGGTGGGCACGGTCTTCGACCAAATGACCGCCGCGCTGGAGAAGGGCGGCCGGGTCGAGCTGCGGGGCTTTGGCGCCTTTTCAGTGCGCTCGCGCCCCGCCCGCAACGGCCGCAACCCGCGGACCGGCGAGGCGGTCGACGTGAAGGCCAAGCACGTCCCCTTCTTCAAGAGCGGCAAGGAGCTGCGCGAGCGCCTCAACGTCTCGGGCGACGACGCCGGCGAATGAGGATCGTCTCGGAGTTCCGCGAATTCATCGCGCGGGGCAACGTCATCGACCTGGCCGTGGGCGTGATCATCGGCGCGGCGTTCACCAAGATCGTCACCAGCCTGGTGGACCAGGTGATCATGCCGCCGCTGGGCCTGCTGCTGTCTGGCGTCGACTTTTCCCGCCTGCAGTGGGTACTCAAGCCCGACAATCCCGCCACCCGCGCCGCCGATCCGGTGGCGATCCAGTACGGCGCCTTCATCAACACCCTGATCCAGTTCCTGATCGTCGCCTGGGTGGTGTTCATGATCGTCAAGGCCGCCAACTACATCCGCCGCAAGCACGAAGCCGAAGGCTCCGCCATCCCGCCCGCGCCAACGGTGACGGAATCGCTGCTGACGGAAATCCGCGACGAGCTGCGCGCGCGGAACCCCGCCGGGCGCTGAAGCCCCCGCACCCGCTCCCGGAACCGGGTCTTAAACTCTCCCGCGCACAGTTGCCGCGTTAGACGCAGAATGCGGCATCATGAGATCGGCAACGGCGCTGAACGCGCGCGCGGGACACTACATCGGCTCCGACAGCGCCGACACGCTCACGGGCGGCGACGGCTCCGCGACCCTGATCGGCCACGGCGGTGACGATGTCCTGACCGCCGGGACAGGCGCCAGTCTGCTGCGCGGGCAGGACGGCGACGACGATCTGGTCGGAAGAGAGTTCGACGACACGCTCATCGGCGGCAAAGGCGGCGACTTCTTCGTCGGCTTCGAGGGCGACGACGTGTTCCGCGGCGGATTGGGGCGCGATGTCGTCGTGTATTATTCCCTGAGCCAAGCCGTAAACGTCGACCTTCGCTCTGGATTGGCGCTCGCGGACGGAACGGATCACCTGACCGGAATCGAGGTGGTCTGGGGCAGCGGCCTGGACGACACCTTGGCGGGCAACGGCAGGGGCAATGAACTCTGGAGCTGGAACGGCAATGACCTCGTCGAGGGTCGTGGCGGCGACGACACCCTGTTCGGTGGTCTGGGCGGAGACGAAGGCAGGGACACGCTGCGCGGAGGAGCGGGCGCCGATCTCATGTGGGGTCATGAGGGATCCGACCTTTTGGAAGGCGGTCGAGGCAACGACTGGATGTTCGGGGGGGAAGGCGCGGACGTCATGCTTGGCGGCGCCGGCGACGACCACCTCAACACCGAAACCGGCGATTGGTCCGAGCCCCTTCTAGAGACGCTGGCCGGCGGGGCAGGCGACGACACCCTTGATGCATCTTTTAGCGGCGGCGTGCTCAAGGGTGGGGACGGTGACGACGTGCTGATCGGCGGCGGGGTTGGAGACATCCTTAGGGGCGGCAGCGGCGCCGACGTGTTCGGATACCTGCACGGGCGCTTTTCCCAGCCGTCGAGGCCAGACCGGATCATGGATCTCGCCGCCGAGGACTGGATCGACCTGACGGGTCTCGATGCCGACTCCACCCTTGAAGGGCTTCAAGCGCCGCGCCTGGTGGAAGGCGACTTCACCGGCTCGGCCGGCGAGATGCACCTGCGGGTGGGCCATCGCGGTCACCGGACCCTGCTTGAGATCGACATCGACGGTGACAGGTCGGCCGATTTCGTGGCCGTGCTTAATGGCGACCAAAGCGGCTTCACCCACTTCCTCACCTGACAGCGGCCTTGCTTCGCCGCCCGGCCTCCGGCACATCCGCGCGCCATGGCGGAACCGCGCGAACCCTCCCCGAAGCCCCAGCGCCCCCCCCAGCGGGGCGGCTGGCTGTCCCGCTTCGCGCCTGGCATCCGCGGCTTCGGCAAGCGCGAGACGCCAGAGAACCTCTGGGTCAAGGATCCCGACACCGGGGAGATGATCTACCGGCCTGACCTCGAGGCGGCGCTGTGGGTGGCGCCCTCGGGTCACCACATGCGCATCCGCGCCGAGCAACGGTTCCGCTACACCTTCGACGAGGGCCGCTTCGTCGCCATCGCCGCGCCCGATGCGCCCGATGACCCGCTGGGCTTCCGCGACGACAAACCCTACCGCGACCGCCTCACCGCCGCGCGCAAGGCCACCGGGCAGAAGGACGCCGTCGCCATCGCTCACGGCACGATCGCGGGCGTGCCCGTCGTGGCCCTGGTGCAGGACTTCGCCTTCATGGGCGGCTCGCTGGGCATGGCGGCGGGCGAGGCCTTCATCGCCGCCGCGCGCGAGGCGGTGGCGCGCGACTGCCCGCTGGTCGCCTTCACCGCCGCCGGCGGCGCGCGGATGCAGGAAGGTGCACTCTCCCTGATGCAGATGGCGCGCACCACCCTGGCGATCCAGGAAGTGAAGGCCGCGGGGCTGCCCTACGTCGTGGTGCTGACCGATCCCACCACCGGTGGGGTCACCGCCTCCTACGCCATGCTCGGCGACGTCCACCTGGCCGAGCCCGGCGCCCTGATCGGCTTCGCCGGCCCCCGCGTAATCGAGCAGACCATCCGCGAAACCCTGCCCGAAGGCTTCCAGCGCGCCGAGTTCCTCGAGGAGAAGGGCATGGTCGACCGCGTCGTCCCACGTGCCGAACTCCCCGAGGTCCTGGGCTCGATCCTCAAGACTCTGATGATGGGCCGCGCGCGCCTGAAGGCGGCGTGACGGACCTCCTCAGGCCGCACGATGCCGCGCTGGAGCGCCTCCAGCGTCTGCACCCCAAGAAGATCGACCTCTCCCTCGGGCGCGTCGAGCGTCTCCTCGACGCGCTAGGCCGGCCGCAGGACCGCCTGCCGCCGGTGATCCATGTCGCCGGCACCAACGGCAAGGGCTCCACCGTCGCCTTCATGCGCGCGATAACCGAGGCGGCGGGGCTGCGCGTCCACGCCTTCACCTCGCCTCACCTGGTGCGCTTCGCCGAGCGGATCCGGCTTTCAGGTGCGCTGATCGGTGACGATCCCCTGACGCGGATTCTGGAGCGGGTCGAGCGCGCCAATGCGGGCGAGCCGATCACCTTCTTCGAGATCACCGCCGCCGCCGCCCTGCTCGCCTTCGCCGAGACCCCCGCCGATCTGTGCCTGCTGGAAGTCGGCCTGGGCGGCCGCTTCGACGCCACCAATGTGGTCGCTCATCCGGCGGTCTCGGTGATCTGCCCCGTCGATTACGACCACCGCGAGTTCCTCGGCGACGATCTGGCGGGGATCGCGCGGGAAAAGGCTGGGATCGTCAAGCCTCGCCGCCCCCTGGTCAGCGCACGACAGGCGCAGGCGGCGGAGGCGGTGATCACGGCGGAGACGGAGCGGCAGGGCGCGCCATTCCTCCTGATGGGCCGTGATTTCGACGCCTGGGCTGAGCGCGGCGGCATGGTGTTCCAGCATGGGGAGGAGCTGGAGGACTTGCCGCCGCCGGCGCTCGCCGGCGAGCATCAAGTCGCCAACGCGGGCCTCGCCATCGCCGCGCTGCGGATGCTGAACGACGGCCGCATCACCTCTGAAGCGCTGGCGGCCGGCGTCGCCTCGGCGGCATGGCCGGCGCGGCTGCAGCGGCTGACCGCCGGCCCCTACGGCGCGGCGGCCAAGGCTCGCGGCGCGGACCTCTGGCTCGACGGCGGCCACAATCCGCACGCGGCGCGGGCGCTCGCGGCCGGGCTGGGGCGGATCGCCGGCGACGGGCGCCCTGTGGTGCTGGTCGTCGGCATGCTGGCGAACAAGGACGCCGCCGGCTTCTGCGCCGCCTTCGCCGGTCTGGCGCCGCGCGTCTTCACCGTTTCCTTCGACGCCCCGTCCGCGGCGGCCCCGGAGGCCCTGGCTGACGCGGCGAGGCGGGCAGGGCTGGAAGCGGAGCCCTGCGCCTCCGTTTTGGACGCCCTGACGGCAGCGCTCGGCCGGTCCGGCCCGCCGCCACACGTCCTGATCTGTGGCTCGCTCTACCTCGCCGGCGAGGTGCTGGCGGTCTCGCCGGAAACCAGGCCACGATGAGCCTCACGCTCGGCCTGGCTGCGCGCCCACAACGACCAGACGAACACCGCGACGCCGGCCCATATGACGCCGAAGGACATAAGGCGCAGCGGGGTCAGGGTCTCGCCGAACGCCGCGCCGATGGCGAATTGCATGGTGGGCGCGATGAACTGCAGGAAGCCAAGCGTCGACAGCGGCATCCGCCGCGCGGCCCAGCTGAACGACGCCAGCGGGATCACGGTCAGCAGGGCGGCGAGCAATAGGAGCGCGGCCGTCAGCGGGTCACCGAAATGGCCGCCGCCCCGCCCCTGGAGCCATAGGATGTAGACCAGTGCCGGTCCCGCCAGCACCAGGCACTCCACCAGCAGGCCGCTCTGGGCATCGGCGCGTACGCGCTTCCTGATGATGCCGTAGGCGCCGAAACTGAGCGCCAGGGTCAGCGACACCAGCGGCAGGCGCCCCAGCGCCACGCCTTGCAGCACCACGCCCGCCGCCGCCAGCGCCACCGCGACCCAGCCGGCGCGGCTGATCCTCTCGCGGAACAGCAGGGCGCCGGCTGCCATGTTGATCAGCGGGTTCAGGTAATAGCCGAGGCTGGCGTCGAGGTTGTGGTGGTTCTGCGAAGCCCAGGTGAACAGGGTCCAGTTGATCCCGATCAGCAGCGCCGAGAGAAATAGCCACCCCAGCGTGCGCGCGTCGCGCAGCACCCGTCCGAGCTCCCCGCCCTGGCGCGACAGCCACACCAGCCCCGCCGCCAGGAACACTGACCAGAAGCAGCGGTGCGCCGTCGTCTCCCAGGCGCCCGCTCCCGCCCCCGCCAGCGCCTTCATCAGCAGCGGCACCAGCCCCCAGGTGAAATAGCAGAACAGGCCCGCCAGCACGGCCGCGCGCGGTTCGCCTATCCGCGGCCCCGACCGCTCGGCCTGGCATTCCAGAACCGGGTCAGTCATGGCCGCATTCGACTTGGGGCTGACCCGAGCGGGCCTGGGGCGGGAGCGTCGGCATGGCTGCGCCTAACACCTTCACCGCCGGAATCGAACCCGCCGACGGGCAACGGACGCACGAACGCCGCCCCCAGGCCCTGGAGGCGGCGCCGTGATGCTAGAGTTCCGCCTGGCGCGGTTAACGCTGGTAGAACCCCCGCTCCTGCGAGATTTGCTCACTGGTGTAGGGCTGGGCCGACTCGTCGAAGCGCGACCAGCCGCTCTCGCGGTAGGCGCCGCCGCGGCTGGAGGCGTCCGAGCCGCCGAAGCGCGACAGGATCTGCTCGGCCTGATCGGCGTATTCCTCGTCCACCCGCACCGCCACCAGGGCGCCGCCCCGACGCACGCCCTCGGCGTAGACATGGGCGTCGTCCTCGCTCACGCCCGCGTTGGTTAGGGCTCCGATCAGCCCGCCGGTCACCCCGCCAGCCGCCGCGCCGGCCCCCGCGCCGATCAGCGTCGAGGTGAGCCAGCCCGCGGCCGCCACCGGGCCGATGCCGGGGATGGCCAGCATGCCGAGCCCCGCCAGCAGGCCCGCGCCCCCGCCAACCACGCCGCCCAACGTTGCGCCGGTCCCCGCGCCCTCGGCCGCGCCTTCCGCGGCCTCATGGCCGCGGTCGTCGTCGCGCGGCGCGAAGGAGCGGTCCTCGCCGGAAGCGCCCGAATTGTTGGCGATCAGGCTGATGTCGGCATGGCCGAGCCGCGACTGCTCAAGTTCGCTGACGGCTTGCCGAGCCTCGTTCTGGCTGTCGAACAGGCGCGTGACGGTGCGGGTCATTGGGGTGCTCCATGCATCCAGGGGTTTGGGCGAAACGGGATCGTTTCCCGCAGCCAAAACCGGACGCTGGAGAGCCGTGTTCCTATTAACAAATATCACATTTCCGGCATGCGCCGGAGGGGCCGCTTCAGGCGGCGGCCTTCTCGATCAGGCCACGCTCGTGCAGCAGCTGGGCGATCTGCACCGCGTTCAGAGCCGCCCCTTTGCGCAGGTTGTCCGACACCACCCACATGTTGATGCCATGCTCGACTGTCGGGTCGTTGCGAATGCGGCTGACGAACACGCCGAATTCGCCGACGCTCTCGAGCGGGGTGACGTAGCCGGTTTCGTCACGCTTATCGACCACCACCACGCCGGGCGCCTCGCGCAGCGCCTCGCGCGCCTCGTCGGCGTCGAGCGGGCCTTCGAACTCCACGTTCACGCATTCGGAGTGGCCGACGAACACCGGCACCCGCACGCAGGTGACGGTCAGCTGGATGCCCGGATCGAGCATCTTCTTGGTCTCCAGCCACATCTTGGCTTCCTCGGTGGTGTAGCCGTCCGGCAGGAACTCACCGACGAAGGGGATCACGTTGAAGGCGATCTGCTTGGGGAAGTGCTCGGGCTCGGGCGCGCCCAGCACGAACACCCCCTTGGCCTGGGCCCACAGCTCGTCCATCGCCGCCTTGCCCGCGCCCGAAACCGACTGGTAGGTCGAGACCACCACCCGCTTGATCCGCGCCTCGTCGTGCAGGGGCTTGAGCGCCACCACCAGCTGGATGGTCGAGCAGTTGGGGTTGGCGATGATGTTCTTCTTGCGGAAGCCCTCGACCGCGTCCGGGTTCACCTCCGGCACGACCAGCGGCACGTCCGGGTGCATGCGCCAGGCCGAAGAGTTGTCGATCACCACCGGCCCGGCCTTGCCGATCTTCTCCGACCATTCGCGCGAGACCTTCCCGCCCGCGCTCATCAGCACGATGTCGGTCTTGGAGAAGTCGAACTGCTCCAGCGCCTGGCACCGCAGGATGCGGTCGCCGTAGGACACCTCCACGCCGAGCGAATTGCGCGAGGCGACGGCGTGGATGTTGTCGATCGGGAAGTTCAGCTCCTCCAGGATCGTCAGCATCTCGCGCCCGACGTTGCCCGTCGCGCCGACGACCGCCACGCGGTAACCCATGAACCGTCTCCCGAAGTGTCAGGCGCAGGTAAGCGCCGCCGTCTGTCCGCTCAAGCGCGCGCCTGTCCAAAGATTCACTGGCCGAACCCGCGGAGCCGGATTAGGCCGCATGCAAACAACATGCTCGGGGGATACTGTTCCATGCTCAAGACCGCCGTTTCCGCGCTCGCCCTGCTGCTGGCCGCGCCCGCGCTCGCACAGGCGCCCGCGCCAGCCGCCGCGCCGGCCGCGGCCGCCGCCCAGAGCGAGGACCAGCGCCTCGCCGCCTTCTTCCAGGAAGCTTTCATGGAGCAGGCGCGGCTGAGCCCGGAGACCCTGACCCAGCTCGGTCTCAAGGAGCGGTATGGGGAGCTCGGCGACTACACCCTGGCCGGCGAGCAAAGGGCTCTGGCCCTGTCCGACGCCCAGCAGGCGCGCATGAAGCGGGACTTTGGCCGCTCCAAGCTCAGCGAGTCTTCCCGCCTCTCCTACACCCTGTTCGAGCAGCAGGCGGAAACCAACCGGCAGCTCGCCAAGTGGCGCTGGCAGAACTACGCGGTCAGCAGCACCGGTGGGGCGCTGAACGGCATCCCGGTGATGTTGATCAACAACCATCGCGTCGACACCGCCGAGGACGCCGCCGCCTACGTCTCGCGCCTGCGGGCGGTGGAGCGGGTGGGCGCAGAGGTGGCGGAGGATATCGACCAGCGCACCGCGCGCGGCTTCGTCCCGCCCGCCTTCATCTTCCCCCGTGTGATCCCCGACACCCAAAACCAGCTGAAGGGCGCGCCCTTCGACTCCGGCCCCGACCACCCGGTCTGGGCCGACTACAAGAAGAAGGTCGAGGCGCTGAAGATCGAACAGGCGGCCAAGGCCAAGCTGCTGGCGGATGGGCAGGCGGCGCTGACCGGCCCCTGGAAGCGCGGGTTCGAACGCTACCTCGCCTCGCTGCAGGGGATGCAGGCCAAGGCGACCGGCGTGAACGGCGTCTGGGCCCTGCCGGAGGGACAGGCCTTCTACGCCGCCTCCAACAAGTTCTTCACCACCACCGACCTGACGCCCGACCAGATCCACCAGATCGGCCTGAAGGAGGTCGCCCGCATCCGGGGCGAGATGGAGCAGATCAAGACCAGGGTCGGCTTTCAGGGCACGCTGGAGCAGTTCTTCGACCACATCCGCACGGACGCGAAATTCCGCTACTCCAACGACGCGGCCGGCAAGCAGCAATACCTGACCGACGCCACCAAGATCATCGGCGACTACATGGCGGTGGCGAACCGGCAGTTCTCGCGCCTGCCCAAGGCGCCGCTGGAGGTGCGCGCGGTCGAGCCGTTCCGCGAGAAGACCGCCTCCGTCGCCTTCTACAACCAGCCCACGCCCGACGGCTCGCGCCCCGGCATCTTCTACGTAAACCTCGCTGACATGACCCAGGTGGTGAAGCCGATGCTGGCGGCGACCGCCTATCATGAGGGCGCGCCTGGCCACCACTTCCAGCTCGCCCGCAGCCTTGAGCAGCAGGACCTGCCGATGTTCCGGCAGTACGCCTACCAAGGCGCCTACATCGAGGGCTGGGGCCTCTACGCGGAAAGGCTGGCCAAGGAGGCCGGCTTCTACCAGGACCCCTATGACGACTTCGGCCGGCTGGCGCTGGAGCTGTGGCGCGCGTCCCGCCTGGTGCTCGACACCGGCATCCACGCCAAGCGCTGGTCGCGCGACCAGGCCGTCGCCTACATGCGCGCCAACAGCCTGAACCCCGACTTCAGCATCCAGAGCGAGATCGACCGCTACTTCACCAATCCGGGCCAGGCCAACAGCTACAAGATCGGCCAGTTGAAGATTCTGGAGCTGCGCGAGAGGGCCAGGTCCGCGCTAGGGCCGAAGTTCGACCTGAGAGCCTTTCACGAGGTGGTGCTGGCGAACGGCGCCCTCCCTCTGGGCGTGCTTGAGCGGCAGGTGGACGCCTACATCGCGCGCACGAAGGCGGCGTGACGGCGGGGCTTCGGCTCTCGAGCGATCCTAGGGGGCTGGAATTGCAGGGGCGCGACCCTCGTGCTGGTCCACGACGGCGCGCGAGACCGCGCTCATGAAATCCATCCTCGCGGGGACGGACCTGCGGGTGGAGCCGATCATCACCGCCACCGCATAGGCGCGCCCGTCCGGCGCGGTCATTATGCCCACGTCGTTGAAGCCGGTGGCCTGCGCGCCGAGCACCTGACCGGTGCCGGTCTTGTGCGAAAGGCCCCAGCCTGGCCCCAGCCCCGCCCGCAGGCGCTTGGGTCCGGTCTTGCTCATCGACATGGTGGTGAGCAGCCACTCGGTCGTCTCTGGCCTGAGCAGTTCGCCGCGCTTCAGGCGAGCCAGCGCCTCCACGATGGCTTCCGGGGTCGCGCCGTCGGGCGGATGAGCCAGATAGGCATCCATCGCCTTGCGCCGCACCTCTTGCGGCAGCGCTTCGCGCGCGTTCCAGAACGCCATGCCGAACGAGTATTCCGGCCGCCAGGTCAGCCCCGCGATGCCGGTCTGGAGCGTCTTTTCGCCGGGGCCGAAGGCGATGGGGCCCAGCGCCTTGCGCTTCAACATAGCCTCGACGCCCTTGGGGCCGCCAACCTTGTTGGACAGCACCTCGTTGGCGGCGTTGTCGCTCTCGGCCAGGGCCAGGGCCAGCAGTTCGCCAATCGTGGTGTTGTAGCCGGCGTCGCCGATCTTCGCCCGGAGCGGCTGGTGGAACACGCTGAGATCCTCGCGCCGCACCAGCACCGGGTCCGACAGGTTCAGCTGTCCCCGGTCTACGGCGTCGAGCACCGCGATCGCCACCCAAAGCTTTGCGACGCTCTGCTGTGGCAGACGGTCCTTGCCATTGTAGGCGGCTGTCCAGCCCGACTGGATGTCACGCACGGCGATGCCGATCCGCCCGTCGAAGCCGCGCCCCAGCTCCTCTAGCCGCTGTTGCAGCGCCTGTGGCGGCCGCGGCGGCGGCGTTTGCGCCCGCCGTCCCTTCGGCTGCGCCGCCTGCGCCTGATCCACCGGCGCCGGCGACTGGCCGCAGCCCGTCAGCGCGCCGGCGAGCGCGAGGCCGGCGATCGGAACGAGGGCGCTGCGCAAAAGAGGGGTCATGCCATCCACAGATGTGGAGCAGCCGGGGCCGCGCGCAACCGCAAACCTGCCGCGCTCAGGCGTAGCGGCTGTAGAGGCCGGGCGCGATGCGGCTCCAGGCCTCTGCCTCGCCGCCGTCGTAGGCCACCTTCAGCGCCTCGGGCTGGCCGGCGCGGCCCTTCCACTTGTAGAACACGTGGTCGCCGACCTGCGCCACCCGGTCGAGCGTCGGCGCCCAATACGGATGCACCCAGTCGGTGTGGTAGTGGGTGGCGGTGCCCACCTCGACGGCGACATAGCCGTCCAGCGCCCGTTCGGCGATCGGGCGCACCCGCTCCAGCTGCTCGGTCGAAGGCGGCCGGCGCCGCAGGGAGCCGTCGCAGGCGAACGTGAACTGGCAGCCGGTCTTGCGCTGCCAGCCCTGGTAGACCACGCCGCAGACGGTGTTGGGGAAGTTCGGGTCGCGCACCCGGTTCACCACCACCTGGGCCACCGCGCGCTGGCCGTCCAAAGGCTCGAACGCGGCCTCGTAGTAGATGGCTTCGGAGAGGCAGGTGACCGCCTGCTCGCGGTCCGCGACATCGGACGTGCGCAGGATGAACGGCGACACCGAACCGGGCGGCAGATGCTGCTGCAAACCCGGCCCCGCCGTGTCCGCCCAGGCCGCCCCGCCGAACGACATCGAGGTGAGCAGCTTCAGCGCCTGCTGACCGAACGGGGTGAGCGCGATCAGCAGCACCGCGGCGAAAACCGTCAGCGCAAGATGAGGCAGGTCCCGCCGAGCGGTCGCAGAAGCTTCCATGTCGTGTCCCAGGTTTGAGGCGCAACAAGCGCGGCCTTGGCGACAGATTATCGCCTCTTTACCTTGACGGAGCTTGGCTGCCGCCGCGGCTATGCCTGAGGTGATACATGAAGGCCTGCACGGATGCTCTGCGTCACGACGCCGCCAACACGCGGCCGTGAACGCCTACCTCTGCCGTTATAGGAATTGCCGTGGCCGGTCTCAGTCGGTGGCGTCTTCCTCGGCCTCGCGCCGCCGCCGCAGCGCATCGCCGAAGGCGGCGGCCAGTATGCCCGTGGGCGCCGCGATGATGCCGATCGACAGCACCGCCGTCAGCCCCGCGAATAGCTTGCCCGCCACGGTCACGGGATAGACGTCGCCGTAGCCGATGGTCGTGAGCGTCACCACCGACCACCACATGGCGCGGGGCACGCTGCCGAACGCCTTGGGCTGCGCCGCCCCCTCGACCAGGTAGAGCATGGTCGCGGTGACCAGCAGCACCCCGGCCGCCGCCCCGAAGGTCAGGGCCAGCTCGTAGCGGCGCGAACCCACCGCCTCGCCGATCAGCCGCCAAGCCGCCGAGGTCCGCCCCAGCTTGGCCACCCGCAGGATGCGCGCCAGCCGCACCAGCCGCAGGATGAAGGCCGGCGCGCCGAACGCGCCGAGGAAGCTCACCAGCACCACGAACAGGTCGGTCAGCGCCGCGAAGGTCAGCACATAACGCAGCCGCCCGCTCAGGCCGGAGCCGCAGCGAGGGTTCTCGACCGCCACCCAGACGCGTGCCAGATATTCCAGCGCGAACAGGCCGGCGAACCCCCATTCCAGCGCGTGGAACAGCCCCTCGCGCCCGTTCAGCACCGCGGGCTCGGTCTCCAGCACGGCGCTGGCGACGGCGATCAGGATCAGCACCGTCAGCGCCTGGTTCAGCGGCGACAGCCCCTTGCGCGTCCGCGCCGCCGGCTCGAGCTGGCAATAGAGCGCATGGCGCAGGCCGCCGGTCCCGGCCCGCTGTCCCCCCTCGCCGCCGTGTCCGCCCATCGCCGCCCCCGCCGCCACCTTAGCCGCGATGGCGGTGTTGGGAAGAGGCGCGGCGAACCGCGTTCAGTAGGCGAACACCCGGTAGCTTTCCTCCGCCTGGATCGCCTCCTCCACCGTGTCGAACACGGGGTTGAAGCGCAGCCAGCGGCGGGCCCGCTCCGGCAGCCCCTCCAGCACCGGGCGCGGCACCCTGATCTCCACCTCCGGCCGGTACAGCCAGCGGCGCGAGTAGCCGATCACCACCATTGGGCGCGGCGTGAAGGTGCGGTTGGGCGTGCCGCGGTGGACGTGGCGCACGTCGCGGATCATCACGTCGCCGCGCGCCATGTATTGCGGCTCCAGCGGCGCCTCGCCCGTCTCGATCCGGCGGAGGCCCTCGGCCTTGGACAGCATGTGGGTGCCGGCCGCCATCTCCATGGGGCCGTTCTCGGCCGTCACGTCCACCAGCGCGAAATTGACCGCCAGCTGGTAGGGCGGGCTCTCCGCGCCGGTTTCCGGGAACAGCAGCTGGGTGTCCCGGTGCAGGTCCTGGTATTCCGACCCCATCAGCGGCGTGTCCGAGGCCAGCTGGCACATCACCCCATCGGCGCCGACCAACTCCTCGACCACGGCCATCACGGCGTCGTTGTCGATGATCTCCGGGTCGGCCCACAGGTCGTGGAACGGCAGGGTCACGTAATAGCGCTCCTTGCCCCGGTTCGGGTCGTCCCGCTCCCGCTCGATCGTCGCCTCCAGCAGCGGCTGGAACGCCCGGTTCCAGGCGTCGATCTTCTCCACAGGGAACAGGCCGCGGATGATGGTGGAGCTGGTGCGCCGCACCTCATCCGCATGCGCCTGGGCTTGTTCGCGCGTGATCGATGTCATCACCGTCTCCGGGTTCAGCCGCACAGTTTCACTACCTTGGCCGCGCCCGCGCCAAGCCACTTCCTCAGGCTGCGTCAGCGTGTCGCCGTCAAGCGTGGCCGGCGAACGGGAAGGGCGAGACCGACCTTCGCCATTCCTCCATCATCAGCGTCCGATCCACCGGCGGCGCCGCGCGCTCACGGCAGGCGGGGCGGTCGCAGAGCTGGCAGGTGGGCCCGATCTCGGTCACCACCGGGGCCTCCAGGTCGAGCCCGCGCGCGTACGTCAGCTTCTTCGCGTGCTTCAGCTCGCACCCCAGCCCGATCGCCAGCTCCCCGTCGTCGGGTCCCCCGTCCACCGCTGCGACCCGCTTCACCGTGCGCGAGATGGTGAAATACCGCTGCCCGTCGCGCGTCTGGATGATCTGGCGCACGATCCGGCGCGGCGTCTTGAACGCCTGATGGATGTTCCAGCGCGGGCAGGTCCCCCCGAACCGCGAGAACGGAAACGCCCCCGAGGCGAACCGCTTGGACACATTGCCCGCCGCGTCCGTCCGCAGCAGGAAGAACGGCACGCCCCGCCGGTTCGGCCGCGACAGCGTGGTTAGCCGGTGGCAGACCTGCTCGTAACTGGCGCCGAAGGAACTCTTTAGACGTGAAAGATCGTAGCCGGTCTCTTCCGCCAGCGCATAGAACGGCTCGTAGGGCATCACTACGGCCGCGGCGAGGTAGTTGGTCAGGGACACCTTCAGCAGCCGCCGCGTCGCCATGTCCGGCGCGCTCGCCGCCTCCACCAGCGCGTTCAACTCCTCCGCCCCCTCGGTCAGCGCCAGGTGGTAGGCGATGGCGAACCCCCGGCTGGTCTCATCCAGGCTCTCGGCCAGGAACAGCCGCCGGCTGTGCGGATCATACCGCCGCACCCAGTCGCGCATGGTCTCGGGGTCCAGCACCTGCACCCGAATCCCGTGCCGCTCCTGGAGCCGCGCCCGCGCTCCAGCCGCGAATTCGCTCGGCGAGACCGTAATCTCCCGCGCCATCTGCTCACCCTTGGCGTCGAGGTCGGGGAAGTGGTTGGCGTGGGCCTGGATGTAGTCCCGCACCCAATTCGGCGCCGTCACCGCCTCCCCCTGGTCCGCCCGCTCCCCCGCCTCGGTCGCGTCCGACGCCGCCCCCAGCGCCTCCCGCCGCCGCCGGTCCGCATAGGCCGTATACAGCCGCGTCAGCGCCTCCGCTGCGCCGGGCGCATGGTCCACCATCGCCGCGATCTCGTGGCGCGGGATCGCCAGGTCCTTGAACATCGGGTCGGCCAGCACTTCGGCGAGGTCCGCCTGCCCCAGGTGCGGGTCCTCGGTGAACGCGCGGATGTCCAGCTCATACCGCCGCGCCAGCTTGAGCAGCACCTGCGCCGTGATCGGCCGCTGGTTGCGCTCCATGTGGTTCAGGTAGCTCGGCGACACCTCCAGGTCCCGCGCCATGTCGCTCTGGCTCAGGCCCAGGTCGCGGCGCAGCCGCTTGATCCGCCCGCCCAGGAACAGCTTCTCGGTGCGGTCCAAGTTTGTCACAGTGTCACAAGTTCACAGAGGAAGATGATGAAGCTGTGACAGCTTGGCTCGATTCCTGTCAAGCCACGGCTTCCTTTTTACTTCCGGCGCATTCAGCTTGACGGCAAGCGAAGCCGTCGCGCGCTGGAGGCAAGTTGTGACAACATTTGATGCGCTGGTCCAAACCGAGCACCAGGACCGGTTCGAGGGGATCGAGCGCCCCTATTCGCCCCAGGACGTCGAGCGCCTGCGCGGCTCCTTCCCGATCCGCCACACCCTGGCCGAGCGCGGCGCCGACAAGCTCTGGGCGCTGCTCAACACCGAGGACTACGTCAACGCGCTCGGCGCCGTCACCGGCAACCAGGCCATGCAGATGGTCCGCGCGGGGCTCAAGGCGATCTACCTCTCAGGCTGGCAGGTGGCGGCGGACGCCAACACCGCCTCGGCCATGTATCCCGACCAGTCCCTCTACCCGGCCAACGCCGCGCCCGAGCTCTGCAAGCGGATCAACCGCACCCTCCAGCGCGCCGATCAGATCGAGCACGCCGAAGGCGGCGCCCAGCGCGATTGGTTCGCCCCGATCGTCGCGGACGCAGAAGCCGGCTTCGGCGGCCCGCTGAACAGCTTCGAGATTATGAAGGCCTTCATCGAGGCCGGCGCCTCTGGCGTTCACTTCGAGGACCAGCTGGCGTCCGAGAAGAAGTGCGGCCACCTCGGCGGCAAGGTGCTGATCCCCACCCAGGCCCACATCCGCAACCTGACCGCCGCGCGCCTGGCCGCCGACGTGATGGGCGCCCCCACCCTGATCGTCGCCCGCACTGATGCGGAGTCCGCCAAGCTGATCACCTCCGACATCGACGAACGCGACCGCCCGTTCATCGCCGACGGCGAACGCACCCCCGAAGGCTTCTTCCGCCTCAAGGACGGCACGGGCCTGGACCACTGCATCGCGCGCGGCCTCGCCTACGCCCCTTACGCCGACCTCCTCTGGTTCGAGACCTCCCACCCCGACCTGAACGAGGCCCGCCGCTTCGCCGAAGCCATCCGCGCCCGGCATCCCGGCAAGCTGCTCGCCTACAACTGCTCCCCCTCCTTCAACTGGGAAGCCAAGCTCGACCGCGAGACCATCGCCTCGTTCCAGCGGCAGATCGGCGCCATGGGCTTCAAGTTCCAGTTCGTCACCCTGGCCGGCTTCCACGTCCTCAACCACTCGATGTTCGAGCTGGCCCGCGGCTACGCCGAACGCGGCATGGCCGCCTACTCCGACCTGCAGCAGGCCGAGTTCGCCTCGGAAGATGCCGGCTACACCGCCACCCGCCACCAGCGCGAAGTCGGCACCGGCTACTTCGACCAGGTCGCCCAGGTGATCTCCGGCGGCCAGTCCTCCACCACGGCGCTGAAGGACTCCACCGAAACCGCCCAATTCATCGCCGCCGCCGCTTAGAGGACCGTCATGCAGCCGATCTCCGACCCCCGCGCGATCATCGACTACTGCCTCGCGCCCCTGAACCTCGCTCCCTCCGACGAAGCCGGCCGAGAAGTCCGCCGCCGCCTCAACCACGCCATAGACTCCTACCGCAAACTGGCCTCACGCCCGGTCGCCGTCGACTTCTCCAACATGCCCAGCCAGGTCATCAACGAAGCCGCCCACGGCAACGAATAAGATGCGCGAGGCCGACCCCACGTCTCCCTCCCCTTCATGGGGAGGGACAGAGCGCGCAGCGCTCGCGGTGGGGAAGTGCGGGCAATCACATAACTTTCGCGGCGGCCCCCTCCTTCCCCACCTCGGCTGCTCCGCAGCCTACCCCTCCCCATGAAGGGGAGGGAGACAGGACCCGCCATGCCCCTCGACACCGTCGCGCTCGATGAACCTGTCCAGGTCACGGGCCCCGCCGTCGCCCGCCAGGACGAAATCCTCACCCCCGAAGCGCTCCAGTTCCTCGCCGACCTCCACCGCCGCTTCGACCCCCGCCGCCGCGAACTCCTCCAACGCCGCTCCCACCGCCAATCCCGCTTCGACGCCGGCGAACTCCCCGACTTCCGCCCCGACACCCGCCACATCCGTGAAGCCGACTGGCGCGTCGCCCCTATCCCATCCGACCTCCAGGACCGCCGCGTCGAGATCACCGGCCCCGTCGACCGCAAGATGATCATCAACGCCCTGAACTCCGGCGCGAAGGTGTTCATGGCCGACTTCGAGGACGCCACCAGCCCCACCTGGGCCAACCTGATCGAAGGCCAGGCCAACCTGAAGGACCGCTGGGCTGGCCGCCTCACCCACCAAGACCCCGCCAGCGGCAAACACTATGCGCTCGGCGACACCCCCGCCGTCCTGTTCGTCCGCCCCCGCGGCTGGCACCTGCCGGAAAAATACCTGACCATCGAAGGCCAACCCGCCTCCGGCTCGCTGTTCGACTTCGGCCTCTACGCCTTCCATTGCGCCCGCGCCGCGCTCGGCGCTGGCAGCGGCCCCTGCTTCTACCTGCCCAAGCTGGAGTCCGCCGAAGAGGCCCGCCTCTGGAACAATGTCTTCGACCACGCCGAAGAGCGCCTCGGTCTCCCCCCCGGCTGCATCAAGGCCACGGTCCTGATCGAGACCCTGCCCGCCGCCTTCGAGATGGAGGAGATCCTCCACGCCCTGCGCGACCACATCGTCGGCCTGAACTGCGGCCGCTGGGACTACATCTTCAGCTACATCAAGCGTTTGGGCAAAGACCCGTCCCGCCTCACTCCCGACCGCTCCCGCATGGTCATGGGCGAAGCCTTCCTGCGCGCCTACTGCGAACTGCTGATCGCCACCTGCCACCGCCGCGGCGCCTTCGCCATGGGCGGCATGGCCGCCCAGATCCCCGTCAAAGGCGACCCCGCCGCCAACGACGCCGCCTTCGCCAAGGTCCGCGCCGACAAGGAACGTGAGGCCTCCTGGGGCCACGACGGCACCTGGGTCGCCCACCCCGACCTCGTCTCCGTCGCCGCTGAAATCTTCGACCGCCTGATGCCGGGCCCCAACCAGCTGGACCGCCTGCGCGAGGACGTCCGCGTCGCCCAGGCCGACCTGCTCAAGGTCCACGACGGCCCCCGCAGCGAAGCGGGCTTGCGCGAAAACATCCGCGTCGGCGTCCAATACATCGAAGCCTGGCTGCGCGGCCGCGGGGCCGTTCCCCTCTACAACCTGATGGAAGACGCCGCGACCGCCGAAATCTGCCGCACCCAGCTATGGCAATGGCTGAAGCTCGAAGCCTCACTCGAAGACGGCCGCACCGTCACTCGCGACCTCTTTGAAGGCGCCCTGGAAACCGAACTCACCCCCCTCCGCCAGCGCCCCGACCTCACCCGCCTCCAGGACGCCGCCGAACTCTTCCGCGACCTCGTCCTCGCCGCCGATTGCCCCGAATTCCTCACTCTCGCCGCCTACGATCGCCTCTAGCCCCTCGCCTCACGCAACTGCGACGCTGTGCTCGCCGCCCCACGATCAGCAAATTTTTTCCCTCCCGTTCGTCCCCCCTCCCCATAGCGCCCGGAAACTCACGGCAAGACGGTCTTTGACATCGCCATCCGCACCGGCCGCTCCAGGCGAATCTGCCCGAAATGCACTCGGGTCCTAAGTTGGAGTCACCGGACTGACCGGACTCACCGGACTGGGTTTTTCCGCAGTCCGGTTAGAAAGCGCACGAAGTGCACTCGCTTCCGCCCTCCGACGGAACTGGCCGGACTCACCGGACCCCTTTTTGAGTCCGGCCTTGCCCCCGCCGCCGCCTCCGCCTAGCCCGGCGCCATGCCCACCCAGGACCTCCCCGGCCAGGCCGCCGTCGTCACCGGCTCCACCAGCGGCATCGGCTTGGCGCTCGCGCGCGGCCTCGCCGCGCACGGCTGCAGCGTCATGCTCAACGGCCTCGGCGACGCCGCCGAGATCGAAGCCATCCGCTCCGGCATCGAGGCCGATCACGGCGTCGCCGCCGCCTACCATCCCGCCAACATGCTCGCCCCCGCCGAGATCGCCGGCATGGTCGCCGAGGCCCACCGCCGCTTCGGCCGCCTCGACATCCTGGTCAACAACGCCGGCGTCCAGCACGTCGAGGCGGTGGAGGCCTTCCCCGCCGACCAATGGGACCGGATCATCGCCATCAACCTGACCTCGGTGTTCCACGCGTCCAAGGCCGCCGTGCCGCTGATGAAGGCGCAGGGCCGCGGCCGCATCGTCAACGTCGCCTCCGTCCACGGCCTGGTCGCCTCCCCCTTCAAGTCCGCCTATGTGGCGGCCAAGCACGGCGTGCTCGGCTTCACCAAAACCCTGGCGCTGGAGGTCGCCACCAGCGGCGTCACCTGCAACGCCATCTGCCCCGGCTACGTGAAGACCCCCCTCGTCGAGGGCCAGATCAAGGACCAGGCCCGCACCCGCGGCATCAGCGAAGATGCCGTGGTCCGCGACGTCATGCTGGCCGCCCAACCGACCAAGCGCTTCGTCGAGTTCGACCAGCTGACCGGCGCGCTCCTATACCTCGTCAGCGACGCCGGCGCCTCGATGAACGGCGCCGTCATGGTCATCGACGGCGGCTGGACCGCGCAATGAGCGGCTGGGCCGACCGCTGGTGGACCTCCGCCGAGGGCCTGCGCCTGCACGCCCGCGACTACCCCGCCTCACCCGGCGAGTCGCGCCTGCCGGTGGTCTGCATCCACGGCCTCACCCGCAACGCCCGCGACTTCGAGGACCTCGCCCCCTGGATCGCCGCCCGCGAGCGCCGGGTGATCGCCGTCGACATCCGCGGCCGCGGCGGCTCCGCCCGCGACCCGAACCCGGCCAACTATCAGCCGGTCGTCTACGCTCAGGACCTGGCCCGCCTGTTCGGCGCACTCGGCTTGGCGCAGGCCCTGTTCGTCGGCACCTCCATGGGCGGCCTCATCACCCTGGCGGTTTCGGCCATGCTGCCCCGGATCGTGGCCGGCGCGGTGCTCAACGACATCGGCCCCTACATCGAGCCCGAAGGCCTGGCGCGCCTGCGCGAATACGTCGGCAAGCCCGTCGAGGTCGTCACCTGGGACGAAGCCGCCGACTACGCCCGGCGCGTCAACGAGGTGGCGTTCCGCAAGGTCGCGCCCGACCAGTGGCCCCGGATGGCGCGGCGGCTGTTCGCCGAGGGCGCCGACGGGCGGCCCGTGCTGGACTACGATCCCGCCATCGCCGAGGCCGTCAGTTCCGATACCGGCGAGCCGCCCGACCTGTGGCCCCTGTTCGAAGGCCTGGCCCGCGACCGGCCGCTGGCGTTGATCCGTGGCGAGGTCTCCGACCTGATCTCCGCGAATACCGCCGCACGGATGGCCGCCATCGCCCCGCACATGATCTACGCCGAGGTTCCAGCCGTCGGCCACGCGCCCATGTTGAACGAGCCCGAGGCCCTGGCGGCGCTCGAAAGGTTCCTGGCGGCCGCGCCCTAGATCGAGGCGGCGGCCCCCGCCTCTCCCGTCCCGCGCGCGGGCTCGACGCCCTCTTCGCGGTCGTAGCCGTTGCCTCTGCGCCGTTGCGCCCCCGCGCCGCCGAGGATCACCGCCAGCGGCTTGCGCTGCTCGGCCGCCAGCTCCTGCCGGTACCAGGCGATGGTCCGCTCCAGCCCCGCCTCGAGCGGCGTCCGCGGCTTCCAGCCCAGCACGCGCGCGGCCTTGGAAATGTCCGGCCGGCGCCGCTGCGGGTCGTCCTTCGGCAGCGGCCGGTGGACCACGGTCGAGTCGGAGTCGGTCATGGCCACCACCCGCTCGACCAGCTCCTTCACCGTCAGCTCGATCGGGTTGCCGAGGTTCACTGGCCCCTCAGGGTCTGCGTCCGCCGCCATCAGCCTGAGCAGCCCCTCGACCATGTCGGCGGCGTAGCAGAACGACCGGGTCTGGCTGCCGTCGCCGTAGATGGTGATGTCTTCGCCGCGGATCGCCTGATTGATCACGTTCGACACCACCCGCCCGTCGCCGGCGGCGAGCCTGGGGCCATAGGTGTTGAAGATGCGCGCTACCCGCACCTCGCCCCGGCCGCGCCGGGCGTAGTCGAAGGTCAGGGTCTCCGCGCAGCGCTTGCCTTCGTCGTAGCAGGCGCGGGGGCCCGTGCAGTTGACGTTGCCCCAGTAGCTCTCGGGCTGAGGGTGCACGTGCGGGTCGCCGTAGACCTCGCTGGTGGAGGTGAGCAGGAACCGGGCGCCGTGCCGCTCCGACAGGTCGAGCAGCTGCTTGGTCCCGATCACGCTGGTCAGCAGGGTGTGCTCGGGGTCGGCCTGATACATTGGGGGGGAGGCGGCGCAGGCGAGGTTGAACACCCGGTCGAAGCGTGTGGCGCCCGACTTCAGCCGCGCGGGCAGCGGCTGCACCACGTCGGCTTCGATCAGGTCGAAGCGAGGCTCGCGCTCCAGGTGGGCGATGTTCTCGGGTCGGCCGGTGAGGAAGTTGTCGAGGCAGACGACGTGGGCGCCCTCGGACAGGAGTGCATCGCAGAGGTGCGAGCCCAGAAAACCCGCGCCGCCGGCGACAAGGACCTGGGGTTTTCCTTTCGTCGGCATGCGCTCTACCTCGTTCTGCCTGCGGACGCTGGGCGCGCCTGTAGGAGGCGCGGCTGTTCACCAACGGATGAAGCTTGGCTTTTGTTCATCTTCCGGGACCGGTTGATGATGAAGAAGCTAATCCTTGTGCGGCGACTCGCCCGCCGGAAGCAACCTGAGCCGTTTCGATGTGGCGATCCCTTGCATTTGTTAGCGCCCGCTCCAGTTCCTCCGCCCGGTGCGCCGCCGTATGGCCGGCGAGCACCCGCCGGCGCGCGCCTTGGGCCAACGCGTTGCGCCGGGCTTCATCCGTGTCCCGCAACAGCTCGGTGACGGCGTCCGATGCTTCGGCAAGGACGATTTCCCGGCCAGGTTCGAACAGCGTCTCGATGCCTTCCCAAATATCGGAGATGATCGGGCAGGCGCAGGCGGCGGCCTCGAACAGGCGCACACTGGGGCTGTAGCCGGCGGCGATCATGTCGCGGCGCGTGACGTTCAGGGTGTAGCGGCTGGCGGCATAAAAGGCGGGGTGGTCGGCCGGCGGCACATGCTCCAGCCGCTCGACGTTCGTGGGCCAGTCGATGCCGTCCGGGTACTGCGGGCCGGCGACGCAGAACTTCAGGTGCGGCAGGCGCCGCGCGGGTTCGATCAGCAGCCGCTCCAGCGTCGGCTGGCGGTCATCGGAATAGGTGCCGAGATAACTGAGGTCCCACCGCCGCGGGATCTCAAGTGGGCGGTAGGCGCCCGCATCGACGGAGCAGTAAAGCGGCCGCGCGGCGGGGGAGCCGTATTGCTGCTCCAGCCGGAGCAGGGTGGGGCCGCCGGTGAAGGAGAGGTAGACATCGTAGCCTGGGATGATCTCGGGCGACAGGTATTCGAAGTCGCCCCGCTCCAGCTTGGCCAGCGTCACGGGGGTGTCGATGTCGTAGAAGGCCACTGGGCCGCTCGCGGTGCGCTGCGCCCAGCGGCCGACCTCCACCCCCTCCGGCACATAGGAGCCGACGATCACCGCGTCGGCGGCTTCGACCTCACCTTGGAAACCTTCGAGATCGGCGAGCGAGTCGTAGAACTGGAGTTCGCAGAAATCCGGGTTCGGCAGATCGCGGTGCTCGCCCCGGTACCAGGGCACGTCGCGCTCCAGGAACAGGATGTCGTGCCCCCGCGCGGCGAAGGCCTTGAGCAGCGCCCGATAAGTGGTGGCGTGGCCGTTGCCCCAGGAGGAGGACAGGCTGAGGCCGAGGACGACCAGCCTCACGCGGCGCTCCGTTCGCGCTTGGCCACGGCTTCGGCCTTGAGGAGCGCGTCCACCTCCACGCCGCGATGGGCGTAGGTATGCTCGGCCAGCATCCGCGCGATGGCGGCTTGGCCGATGGCGCGGGCACGCTCGGGGGTGAGGGCGGCGACGTGGTCGGCCACGTCTTGACCGTCGCGGGCCACCAGCACCTCCTCGTCCGGCTGGAGGAAGAGCTCGATGCCTTCCCAGGCGTCGGTGATCAGGCAGGCGCCGGCGCCCGCCGCCTCAAACACGCGGGTGGCGGGGGAGAAGCCGATGTGGGCCATGGAGTCGCGCGCGACGTTCAGCACCGCCAGCGGCGTGCAGTTGAAGGCGTTGTGCTCCCCCGTGCCAACGTGCCCGAGGTCGCGGACGTTGGGGGGCATGGGCTTGTCGCCCCACCCGTTGCCGCCGATCAGGAAACGGCGCTCGGGCAGGGCGGCGGCGGCGCGCAGGAAGAACTCCTCCACCCGCGCCTCGCGGTCGGGCAGGCGGTTGGCCAGGAAGGCGAGATCGGCCTCGAAGCGTGGGTCCGGCGGCACGGAGTGGTGCGTGGTCGGGTCGAGCGCATTGTAGATCGGCACGCAGCGGCGGGCGCCGAAGCCTTCATAAGCGCTCACCACCGGGACGCCGCCGCCGTAGGTCAGCACCAAGTCGAGGTCCGGCAGCATCTGGCGCGTCGGGTGCTCGGGCCCGGCATGGCGCATCTCTTCGAGCGTGGCGGCGGCGTCGACGTCCCAGAAGATGCGCACGGCATGGGGCGCGGCCGTCGCCATGACTTCGCTCAGCAGCAGGTCGTCGAATACGCCGACGCCCGACGCCTTCACCACCACGTCGGCTTCCCGCGCCTGGGAGATCACCCGCCGCGCCGCCTCTTCCGTAGCCTCGTAGACGACGACCTTCGCCCACTCCGGCGGGTCGATGTCGCGGTGCTTCTGCCGGTCGAAGGCATCGGGCTCGTAGAAGGTGATGTCGTAGCCGCGCCCGGCCAGGTCGCGCAGCAGCCCGCGGTAGTAGGTGGCCGCGCCGTTCCAGTAGGAGGACAGCAGGCTGGAACCGTAGAAGGCGATCTTCACGCGGCGGTTTCCTGAAGTTCAGCGTTCTTGGCCCGACCTCGTGCTTCGAAGGGCTCAGCATGGGGGCTACTGATGGGGGGGAAGGCCCGTAGCGTCTCCACCACCGCGATTAACTCCTGCGCGCGATGGGCGCAGGTGTGGCGGGCGCGGATGGTCTCCAGTCCGCTTTCCACCAGCGAATGGCGCAGGTCGGCGTCGTCGCGCATGGCCTTCATCGCCTTCGCCATGGCCTTGCCACTGTCCACCATCAGGAAGTCCTGGCCGACGCGGAATAGGTTCTCGCTGTCGGACCAGGGCGCGCTGAGCAGGGGGATGCCGCAGGCCAGGGCCTCGAACACCCGGATGGTGGGGATGCCGGGCAGCATTTCGACGTAGAACCGGCGCGGCACATGGACGGTGGCCACATGGCCCGCGAAGACCTTGGGCGCTTCGGCGTTGGCCACCCAACCCAGATAGCGGGCGGCGTGCTTGTCCAGCATCTTCAGCGCCTTGTCGGGATAGCGCACCCCGTGGATGTCGAGGCCGAGGTGCGCCTTGCGCGCGGGCTTGAGCAGGTAGGTCTCAATCTCCTTGGTGCGCTCGCCGTCGCCCCAGTTGCCGATCCACACCAGCCCCTCGCGCGGCCCCTCCAGGTGCGGCGGGTGGAACAGGCGGATGTCGGCCGCTTCGTGCCAGACCCAGACCCGCTCGCCCCAGCCCCAGTGGCGGTAGACCTCCGCCAGCGTCTCCCCGAAGGCTAGTACGCCGTCGTAGTTCGAAAGGTCGAAGGTGCGGATCGCCTCGGGATCGCTGACGGCGCGGTGGTGGGTGTCGTGGAACAGCAGGGTGAAGCGGCCGCCGTCGCGGCGCAGCTTGCCGATCGCCTTCACCAGCGCCGGCTCGTTCCACTCATGCACCACCACAAGATCGGCGCCCTCCACCGCGTCGGCGAGGTCGAAATCCTTGCCGAAGACGTAGGAGGAGAGTTCGGGGTAGGTGGCGCGGTAGGGCTCCAGGCCCCGCTCTCCGTGGTCGGCCAGCAGGTTCTGCAGGCTCCAGGCGGCGCCGGGCTCGTAGGCCTTCACCTCGTGGCCCATGGCGATCAGCTCGCGCAGCACCCCGCGCAGGAAGTGGGCGTTGCCGTGGTTCCAGTCGGACTGGAGCGAGTGGGTGAAGTAGACGATCCTCACGCTGCCGCCTCGGTCTCTCGCCCGGCCAGCACTGTGCGGTAAACGCTCATCACCCCCTCGGTCATGGCCGCCACTGTGTAGCGGCGCGAGCGCTCCCGGGCCGCCCGTCCCAGAGCCGCCCGTCGGCCGGGGTCCCGCGCCAGCGCCTCCATCTCGCTCGCAAGCACCGCGTCGTCTTCATCGGCGGGGACAAAGGCGGCGGCCCCGTCCCACAGCTCGCGGAAGGTGGGGATGTCGGAGAGCACAAGCGCGCAGCCGGCCTGCGCCGCCTCCAGCACCGCCAGGCCGAAGGGTTCGTACCAGCCGGCCGAGACGAAGATCGGCCGGTGGTGCAACTGCTCGCGTAGCGCTGCGTCAGTGAGCACGCCCAGGCGCTCAATCGCCTGGAGGGGGAGGAACTCACCTTGCGGACCCTGAACCGGCCCGGCCGCCTGTACTGGAAGGGAAAGGCGCGCGGCGGCGCGGTCGAGCCGGCGCACGTTCTTGCCCTGATCCCACAGCCGCCCGGCGGTGAATGCGAAGGGAGCGGGAGATCCGCGGCTGGGCGCGGCGTGGGCGCGGCGGCCATTCCAGACGACATCGGGCTGGCGAATGCCGTAGGTCCCGGCGGTGTCGTCGGCGAAGGCGCGGGTCGGCGCGATCAGGGCCTGGGCGGCGTCGTAGCCGGCGGCGACCTGGCGAGTGCGCCAGGCGAATTCGGGCGGCAGGGGGCCTTGCTTGACCGCCCGCCACCAGGTGGCGACGCAGGAATGGCAGGCGCCGACCACCGGCACTCGGAAGTCCGCCCAGGGGCCGAACGCCGGTGCGTTCAGGTGCACGAGATCGGCTCGGCTGGCGCGCGCCAGGGCCTCCAGCGCGGCTCCGGCCTCGGCCATGCCGGCGTCGGCTTCGATCATCCAGTCGGGTTTCAGGCCAAGGTGGGTGACACCCAAGCCCGGCACGGTCCGAGCAGCGGCGGCCTGATCGTCCGACGGAGGCGGGCCGACGACCGCGAGCGTGGTCTGCACGCCTTGCGCCGCCAAGCCATCCGCCAAGTCGAGCGCATACTGCCAGACCCCGCCCACCGCGTCGGTGGTCATCAGCACCCGCAGCGGGCGCTCCGTTCCCTTGGCGAGGCCGAAACCGGCCGGGCCCGCAATCATCAAAGCGCCGCTCCGGCCGTCATAGGCTCGGCTCTGCTTTCACGGCGAAGGCCCGGCCGCTCCTGCTGAAGCCAGTGCGCGAGGTTGGCCACGCCGCCTTTCCAGTCGCGCGCGGGCTTCAGGTCCAGCTCCTCGCGCACCCTGCGGGTGTCGGAGACGTAGTAGCGCTGGTCGCCCGCGCGCCAGTCGCCATAGTCGATCTCGACCTCCTCGCCCGTCAGCCTCTCGATGTGGCGGACCAGCTGGCGCAGGCTGACAGCGTTCGCCGGGCCGCCGCCGAGGTTGAAGGCGCGCCCCTTCACCCGTTCGATCTGCTTCCAGGCGGCCATGTAGGCGTCCACGGCGTCGTAGACGTCCATGATGTCGCGCACCTGCTTGCCGTCGCCGTAGATGGTGATCGGCCGGCCCTGCAGCGCCTGGATCAGGAAGTGGGCGACCCAGCCCTGGTCCTCGGTGCCCATCTGCCGCTGGCCGTAGATGCAGCTCATCCGCATCACGCACGTGGGGATGCCGAAGCTGCGGCAGTAATCGAGGACATACTGGTCCGCCGCGCCCTTGGAGCAGCCGTAGGGGGTGTGGAAGTCGAGCGGACGCTCCTCCGAGATACCGCGCGCGCGAATCGCGTCGTCCGCGGGCTGGTAGGCGTCGGAGCCTTCGTCCATCGTCACGTCGTAGAGGCCGCCATAGACCTTGTTGGTGCTGGCGAAGATCACCGGCGCCTGCCGCCCCGCTCCCCGCACCGCCTCAAGCACATTGACCGTGCCGCGGATGTTAGTCTCGAAGTCGTCGAGCGGGTCGACCAGGCTGGTAGTCACCGCCACCTGCGCCGCCATGTGGAACACCGCGTCGGCGTCATGGGCGGCGCGCGAGAGCGCGTCCTCGTCACGGACATCGGCGGTGACGCTTTCGATGCGATCAGGATGGCTGCGCTTCAGCCACTCCAGGTTTTGCTCCACCCCGGCGCGGGCCAGCGCGTCGTACACGAGCACGTCGTGCCCCTCGCGCGCCAGCCGGTCGGCCAGGTTGGAGCCGATGAAACCGGCGCCGCCGGTGACCAGCACCCGGCTCACGCCACCAGCCCCCGGGCTTCCAACTCGCGGCTGGCCTCGCTCACCCGGTCCTGCGCCTCCTGCCGCGCCACCCATTCGGCGAGTTCCGCCAGTCCCTGGGTGAAGTCGCCCTTGGCCTTGAAGCCGAGCTCCGCCTCGATTTTGGTGATGTCGGGGATGCAGTGGCGGATGTCGCCGGTGCGGCACTTGCCGGTGATCTCGGGCGGAATGCGCTTGCCCATGGCTTCGCCGAGGCAGGCCCCCACCTCGTTCACCGAGCGCGACACGCCCGAAGCGACATTGAACACGCCGCCATTCGCCTTGGGGTGCTCCAGCGCCAGCACGAAGGCGTCGGCCACGTCCTTGACGTCGACGAAGTCTCGCCGCTGCTCGCCGTCCTCGAAGATCAGCGGCGGCTGCCCGTTGGACAGGCGCGAGGCGAAGATCGCGAGTACGCCGGTGTAGGGGTTCGAGAGCGCCTGGCCGGGGCCGTAGACGTTCCACAGGCGTAGCGCGGCGGACTCCATGCAGTAGGCCTGGCAAAGCGTCAGCGTCAGCCGCTCCTGCACATATTTGTTCAGCGCATAGACGGAGTTGAGGCCAGGACGCTTCCACTCCGGCGTCGGCTCCGGGACCAGCGGCCGGCCCTGGTCGTCCAGCGGGTCCCAGGAGCCGTCGGCGTTACGCGAGCCGCGAACCACCTCCTCGTGAACCTTGCCGTCGGCGTCGCGGTAGAGGCCCTCGCCGTAGATGCTCATCGAGGAGGCGACCACCACCCGCTTCACCGGCCGGTCGATCAGCTGCTGGAACAGCACCGCGGTGCCGTGCTCGTTGACCGAGACGTAGCGGTCGACCGCATACATGCTCTGGCCCACGCCCACCTCGGCCGCCAAGTGGATCACATGGTCGGCGCCCGAGAGCGCGCGCAGCGTCTCGGCCTCGTCGCGGATGTCGCCGATGATCAGCTCGACCTCGGGGTCGAGGTCGGCGGGGCGGCCGGCGCCCCCGTGCACCTGGTCGATCAGGGCGTCGAGCGCGCGGACGCGGTAGCCCTTCTCCAGCAGCGCCTTGCACACGTAGCGGCCGATGAAGCCCGCGCCTCCGGTGACCAGGACGAGTTCGCTCACGCCGCCTCCCTCAAGCTTTGCCGCAATGCAAACGAAGCATCATCTTCTTCCGTTCCGCCGCGATGGGAGAGGAGGGGATGGCGCCAGAGGCGTTGCGGCGCAACCCGCCTGTGCCGTAAGCATTGAGGTTTGTAGAAGCTGGGCGTTCGGGAGCGGGTCGTTGGGGACGGGCAAAGTCCGGGTCGGGATCGTGGGCGTGGGCAACTGCGCCTCCTCCCTGGTCCAGGGCCTCAGCTACTACCGCGAGGCCGACGGCAATGAGCCGATCCCGGGCCTGATGCACGCCGACCTCGGCGGCTACGGCATCGGCGATGTGGAGATCGCCTCCGCCTTCGACGTGAACACGCTGAAGGTCGGCCGCGACGTTGCCGAGGCCATCGTGGCCCAGCCCAACAACACCGAGGTCTTCGCGCGTCCCGCTCACATCGGCGTCAGGGTCGAGCGGGGCCCGACTCTGGATGGCCTTGGCTATTACCTGCACGACCGTATCGACGAGTCCGACCGCCCCACCGCGCCAGTCGCCGAGGTGCTGGAGGAGACCCGAACCGAAGTGCTGGTCTCCTATCTGCCGGTGGGCTCGCAGACTGCCTCGGAGTTCTACGCGGAAGCTGCGCTCCAGGCTGGCTGCGCCTATGTCAACTGCATCCCGGTGTTCCTGGCCTCGAACCCGGAGTGGGCCCGCCGCTTCGAGCAGAACCGCCTCCCCATCGTCGGCGACGACATCAAGAGCCAGGTCGGCGCCACCATCGTCCACCGGATGCTGGCCAACCTGTTCAAGGAACGGGGCGTGCGGCTCGACCGTACCTATCAGCTGAACTTCGGCGGCAACACCGACTTCCTCAACATGCTCGAGCGCGAGCGGCTGAAGTCGAAGAAGATCTCCAAAACACAGGCCGTGACCAGCCAACTCGACGTGCCGCTGCCGGCCGAGGACATCCACATCGGCCCCTCCGACTACGTCCCCTGGCTGACCGACCGCAAATGGGCGCACATCCGGCTGGAGGGCACGGGCTTTGGCGGCACGCCGCTGAACGTCGAGGTCAAGCTGGAGGTCTGGGACAGCCCCAACTCCGCCGGCGTGGTCATCGACGCCGTGCGCTGCGCCAAGTTGGGGCTCGACCGCGGCATCGGCGGCCCGCTGGTCGGTCCCTCCAGCTACTTCATGAAATCGCCCCCGCAGCAGTTCGATGACGGCGAGGCCCGCGCGCGCACCGAGCGCTTCATCGCCGGCGACGAGCCGCCCTCGCGGCTCGATGCATGACCACGACCCTGTTCCTGGTCCGCCACGTGCCGCACGAACTCCAGGGCAAGGTCCAGGTCGGTCGCGCGGAGGGGATCGAGCTTGGGGAATGCAATCCCGAGCGGCTCGCGGCGGTGGGACGGCGCCTTTCCGGGGAAAGCCTCGACGCCGTGCACGCTAGCCCCGTGGAGCGGGCGCAGCTGACGGCCCACGCGGTGGCGGAGCCGCACGAGGTGGAAGTGCGCACCGATCCGGACCTGAACGAACTCGACTTCGGCGACTGGACCTGCGTGGCCTTCGATGAACTGGAAGGCCGCGACGACTACCGCGCCTGGAACGAGCACCGCAGCGTCCACCGCGCCCCGAACGGCGAGACCATGCTCGAATGCCAGGTGCGCATGGTGCGGGCGGTGGAGACGGCGCGCCGCGCCCATCCCGAGGGACGGGTGGCGCTGGTCAGCCACGGAGACCCGCTCAAGAGTCTGATCCTCTACCTGCTCGGCATGCCGCTCGACGCCTACGGCCGGTTCGACCTAGATCCGGCCTCGGTTACAACCGCGGTCGTCGGAGACTGGGGCGCCAAGGTGCTGCGTCTGAATGAGGCCACCGCATGAGCCTGGACCCAGAGACTATCCGCCGCCGGGTCGAGGAGCTGAAGCCCTGGTTCCACAACATGGACCTAGGCGGCGTGCAGACCGCGCCCGAGCACTTCCTGCACGACTATCCGCGCAACAAGTTCAGCCGCTTCGCCCACGCCGTCCCCGCCGACCTCACCGGCAAGAGCGTGCTCGACATCGGCTGCAACGCCGGCTTCTACTCGATGGAGATGAAGCGCCGGGGCGCCGCGCGGGTGGTCGGCATCGACTCCGACGAGCGCTACCTCGCCCAGGCGCGGCTGGCGGCGGAGGTGAACGGCTACGAGATCGAGCTGCGCAACCTCTCCGTCTACGATGTCGGCGCGCTCGGCGAGACCTTCGACCTCGTGATCTTCATGGGCGTGCTTTACCATCTGCGTCATCCCTTGCTGGCGCTCGACCTGATCCACGAGCACGTCGCCCGGGACCTGCTGCTGTTCCAGACCCTGCAGCGAGGGTCGGAGGAGGTGGAGGGTGTCGCGGAGGACTACGACTTCAAGGAGCAGGCGCACTTCGACCGCCCCGGCTACCCGAAGATGCATTTCATCGAGCACCGCTACGCAGGCGACCCCACCAACTGGTGGGCGCCGAACGCGGCCTGCTCGGCGGCCATGCTGCGCAGTTCGGGGTTCGAGATCGTCGAGCACCCGGAGGTCGAAGTGTTCCTCTGCCGCCGGATCGAAGCGCCCTGGGGGGCGGAGCCGGCGTATCCGTCTAGAGGGTCCGAGGGGGGCGAATGATCGAAGCGGTCAAGATCTGGAACGAGCCGAACAACAAATCCCACTGGGATCCTGAAATCGACCCGGAGTGGGACCTGTTTGCGCAGATGGCTAAGCTCGCGGGCCAGGCGGTCGCGGCGGAGAACAGCGGCGTCACCCGCGTGCTCGGCGGCATGTCCCCGATCGATCCGCACTTCATCAAAAGGCTCGACGACCGCGGCGTCCTTGATCACGTCGACGCGGTCGCGGTGCACGGCTTTCCGCTCGACTGGAACCTGTGGCCGATCCACGATTGGCCCGCCAAGATCGCCGAGATCGAGGCGGTCACCGACAAGCCGGTCTGGGTGACCGAAGTCGGCGTCTCCTCCTTCGGCGCCGAGGAGGTGCAGGCCTGGGGCCTCGCCCGCACCGCCGAACTCCTGATCGGGCGGGTCCCCCGCATCCACTGGTATTCGCTCTACGACCTGCCGCAAGACTGGGAGGCCACCACCCGGCACAAGGAGGCGGAGGGCTCGTCCTACTATCGACATTTCCATATGGGCATCCTGCGCCAGGACGGCTCGCCCAAGCCGGCGGTGGAGATCTATGCGCCGCTGGCCCAGCAGATGGGCCTGTGCCAGTGGTTCCATTACTGGGACTACCGGCTGGACGACGCAGTGGCCTGGCTGAAGCGGCTGGGGGTGCGGCACGTGCGCACCGGGCTGTCCTGGGCGGACTACTACCGCGAGGGCGCATTCTACTGGTTCGACAAGCAGATGGAGGCGCTGGCCGACTTCGACCTGACCGTCACCTTCTGCTTCACCCCCGACCACAAGGGCATCGCCCCCCACTACACCAGCCCCCCCCAGGCGGCGGAGGAGTTCGCCGAATTCTGCGCCGAGATGGTGCGCCGGTATGGCGGGGGGTCGAAACCCGCCCGCCCGACCGCGGCGGCGCAGGCGGAAGCTGTGGAAGCCTAGGGGGAACGGCGGCCGAGCCGCGCCGTTCGGCAACCATGGCCGACGACGCCCCTTCCCGACGCGGAGCCGGCCCCATGGTCCCGCCGCCGGAGCCAGGAGACATGGCCGGCGTACTCCGGCGCAACATCGAGGCGTTGGACGAGCGGCGGCGGCGGGAGGAGGCGTCGGCCGGGCTGGAGGCGAAGATCGCCCAGGCGATCACCGACTTCACCGGCTCGATGGCCTTCATCTACCTGCACCTGTTGATTGTCGTCGGATGGGTGGTGGTGAACCTCGGCTTGGTCCCAGGCGTCCCCCGCTTCGACCGAACCTTCGTGATCCTGGCGACGGCGGCCTCGGTGGAGGCGATCTTCCTGTCCACCTTCGTGCTCATCAGCCAGAACCGCATCTCCCGCGCAGCCGACCGCCGGGCCGACCTCGATCTGCAGATCGGGTTATTGGCCGAGCACGAGATCACCCGCCTGCTGGAACTGACCGCGGCTATGGCCGAGAAGCTGGGGGTGGAGGAAGCGGACCACCCGGAGCTGCACGAGCTCAAGCGTGACGTGGCGCCCGAAGCGGTGCTCGACGAACTGGAGGGGCAGGAGGGGGAGCGGGGCTGAGGGGCTTGAGCCCGCGCTCAGTCTCCCTACAGCACCGTCAACATGCTGGCCACCAGCGGGTGACGTACGATGTCCTGCTGATCCAGCCGCACCACGGTGATCTCGTCGAGCAGCTCCAGGCGTTCGGCTATGGTCGCCAGCCCGGAGAGTTCGGGCAGCAGGTCCGACTGATGCGGGTCGCCGGTGACTACCATGGTGGAGTGCCAGCCCAGGCGCGTGAGCAGCATCTTCAGCTGCACGTAAGTGCAGTTCTGGGCCTCGTCGATGACGACGAAGGCGTTGTTCAGGGTGCGACCGCGCATGTAGCCGACCGGAGCGATCTCGATCAGCCCCTCGGCGATCAGGGCGCGCACGCGCTTGAGCGACAGGCGGTCGGAGAGCGCGTCGTAGAGGGGGCGCAGGTAGGGGGCGAGCTTGTCCTCCACGTCGCCAGGGAGGAAGCCGATGGACTCGCCGGCCTCGACCGCCGGGCGGGACAGGACGATGCGGCCGACCTTGCCCGCTTCCAGCGCCTCAACGGCCTTGGCGATGGCCAGGTAGGTCTTGCCGGTGCCGGCCGGGCCCAGCGCCAGCACCAGGTTGCGCAGGTCTATGGCCTCGATCAGCCGGGCCTGGCCTTCGGACTTGGCCTTGATGGTCTTCAGATAGCCCTGCTCGCGCTCGTCGTTGTGGTGGGCCAGCGGCGACCAGGCGCGCTCGATCGGCAGGCGGCGCACCTTGGCGTCCCCCTCGAAATGGGCTTCGTGGAAGTCGCCGTCTCGCCGCTTGAGCGCGCGCTTGGTCATGCAGTCCTCCGTAAGGGCATGAAAAAAGGGCGCGCCGTCAGGGACGCGCCCTTCGTCGGTTGGGGCGGAAGGAGACTCGGCGGCGTGCGTGGGCGGCTGGCCCTTCGGTTGCGGATAGGGCGGCCGATGCGACCGCCGGACAGCCTTACGCGACACCCGTTGCTCCGCTCTGCGCCGCGGGCTGGGCCCACGGCCGCGACTGGCTTGGAGGCGGAATCGCCCCACGCGAATCGCACGACAAGGGTGATGCTAGCGTGCTTTCCCAGGTGTTAAAGCGGCGGTTCGTCGCAGTGAAACGTTTGATACGCTTCAGTGAAGCTCTTGCGAATACTTGAGCGGAACAGACGAAACCGTCAGGCGATCCGGCGGCCGTCAAGGACAGCGAGCTGCAGCGAGGGCAGGCGTTCGCTGGGATCGGCGGCCCCGATGTCGGTCAACTCCAGCCGCTCCAGGGGCCGCGCGCCCAGGTGCGCGAGCGGGGTGAGCGGCTGATAGAGGCCTAGGCAGCGGTCGGGGCCGCCGGCGGTGGCGCGCAGCGGCGCGTAAAGGACTTCCAGGTCCAAGCCACGGCCGCTGGCGGTGCGGCCGCGCGCGGTGACGACGAAAGGCTGGCCCTTGCGCCGGGCGGCTTCCAGGCAGGCGGAGAGTTGCATGCGCGCCTGGGGCGCCCATAGCGCCAGGCCATCAGCGTCGCGCAGCTCGGGCCCGTGCAGGTCGGCGACCAGGCCTCCCGTCAGGCGGAAGCGCCAGTCGCCGGGGCCGCGGCGGCCGAGGATGAACACCTGCGGCAAGAGAGGCGCGAAGCCCGCGGGGTCGATGGCCGAGCGCAAGGGCGCCTCGCCCTCGCCGGCGCGGCGGCTCTTCCAATAGGCAAGCAAGCGTTCGGTGTTGGGATGGATCATGACCGCCCCCTCAGGCGAGCGGCGAAACGAGGCCGCACACGCCTTGCAAGGGAAGGATCGGGCCAGCCCCTCGGTGTGCCGGATCGGGACGCGGGAGGGCCGAGGCCGTAACGGGTTCGGCGCGCTTCTTGCTTGGGGCGGGCCAGGTTGTGGGGAGTGTCCCGATGTCTGTGCGTGTCAAATACGCTCTGCCGCTGGGCGCGGCGCTCGCCTTCGCCGGCTTCGTCAGCCTGGCGCCGGCCCCGGCCCTGGCTGGCGGCTACGGCGGAAGCCACGGCGGCGGAGGCGGCGGCTGCTGCGTGCCCCCGCCCCCCTGCTGCAAGCCGCCCCCCTCTCCGCCCCCTTGCTGCGGCGGCGGGCACCACATCAACATCCCCAACGTCAACGTGAACGTCGGGGCGACGGTGATCGTCAACGCCAGCGCCACCGCGGTGGGCTCGGCCTCGGCCAACGCCAGCGCCAACGGCGGCACGACGGTGATCGGCGGCGGCGGCGGGTCGAGCGTGATCTTCTCGCCAGGCAACGTCGGCTTGATCGGCGGCCTGAACGTCGAAGGCGGAAAGAAGCGCACCGCCTATTCGGCCAAGCGCACCAAGATCAAGATCGTGGTCATCCGCGCCGTCTGCATCGACGACCGCGAGGTGCCGCACCCGGCCTCCCAGGTGACGCCGGACAAGGAGATCGCCGAGTTCTTCGAGGGCGAACTGTTCCGCTGCGTCGCGGGCGCCCGGCTGCAGATCAGCATGAGCGATTTCCGCAGCGAGGTTTCCGACGGCGCGCCGGGCGAGACCATGAACTGCGCCAAGGGCGAAGCGCTCTACCGCGAACGGGCCGGCAAGCTGGTCTGCCGCCCGCAGACGCCGCAGCGCAACTGCTTCGAGCGCTCGTTGCTCCGTCGTTACGGCGCGGGGGTGAAGATCATCAAGATCATCGTGGAAGAGACCTACACCGCCTACAAGGAAGAGTCGGTGGAGACCGCTTCGGCGCTGAACATGACCGTGGACGGCGGCGTGGGCGGCATCGTCCACTAGCCTTCAGTTAATCTCCTGGGGGCACGCCTCCTCCGCTACGCGGGGGAGGCGTTTCTCGTTCAGCCGGTCGGGTCGTCCCCGGTGACTGACAGCCGGTCGAGCTCGATCACCGCCTGTCCTAGTGGCGTGTGCGCACGCACGGTCGAGATCACCAGCGGCCCATCGGCGCCCGCCTGGCCGAACACCACCCGGATCGGACGGTCGAGGCCCTGGTTGCGCTCCTTGCCGCTCTTGCGCTTGAAGCCCGCGACCTCGGAGAAGCGGGCGTCGCAGGCGATCAGGCCCTGCAGACCCAGCCGCTTCTCGCGCGCGTTCGCTACGGTCGGCTGCGGATTGGACATGCGCACGTCGTAGAGCTGCTTGCCGTCGAAGAAGCGGTAGCTCTGGCGGCATACGGTGGCGCGCGAGCCGTTCAGGGTCATGCGCATCAGCTGGGTTAGCGGATCGGCGGCGGCGGCCTGTTGCGCCTGGGTGGCGGGGGGGTCGCCGAGGTCGAAGTAGGCGGGCGTGGCGGTCACCGCGACCTTGCCGCCGCCCTGCCAATCGACCGTGGTGCGGCGCCTGGTCTTTCCGGCCAGGTTCTGCTGGACGAAGTCGCCGGGCATCGGGCGTCCGCCGCCGATGCGCCCCCGGCTGGAGGCGCGGGTGTCCAGCTTTCGGAACTTGGCCAGCAAGCCCGAGCTGACCATCCGGGCGGTGGAACTGTGGCTGGCTGCGCTGGCGCGCTCCTCGACGGTGATGTCCAGCACCTTGATGATCAGCCGCCCGCTGTAGCCGAGCTTCACGTGATAGCGGCCGCTCTGGGCCGGGGCGGGCGAAGCGATGGCCAGCGCCGCGGCCGCGATCGTGGCGCCCAAGGGAATGGTCATCCTCATGCCCTCCCATGTAGCGATGTGACGCGCGAGGCCAAGCGGGGACGGCCGTTCGCCTCGGCAAACCTTGACGCCGAGCCGCCTCCCCGCCTATACGCCCTCCTCCCGCGCGCGAGGCTCACCGCCCGCGCGCCGTTTTGTTTGCCGAAGGTAGGAAGCCATGTCGCGGCGTTGCGAACTCACCGGCGTCGGCCCGCTCGTCGGGCACAACGTGAGCCACTCCAACATCAAGACCAAGCGCCGCTTCCTGCCGGCGCTGGCCGAGACCAGCCTGCAGTCCGAGGCGCTGGGCCAGAGCTTCCGTCTGCGCGTGACCAACAAGGCGCTGCGCACGCTCGACTTCAAGGGCGGCCTGGACGCCTACCTGACCAAGGCCAAGGACGAGGTCCTCTCCACCCGCGCGCGCAAGATCAAGAAGCAGGTCAAGGCCAAGCTGGCCGAACAGGCGCAGGCCTAAGCCGCCAGCAACTCCCGCCCCGCCGCGCGCACGTCGGTGCAGCCGGTCAGCGCCAGCGCCACCCGCATCTCCGCCGCCAGCAGCTCCAGCAGGTGGGCCACGCCCGCCTGACCGCACGCGCCGAGCGCCCAGGCCCACGGGCGGCCGACCAGGCAGGCGTCGGCCCCCAGCGCCAGCGCCTTCACCACGTCCAGCCCCGAACGCACCCCGCCGTCCATCAGCACGGTGGCGCGGCCGGCGACGGCCTCCACAACCGCCGGCAGAGCGGAGATGGTCGAGGGGACCGAGTCCAACTGCCGTCCGCCGTGGTTGGAGACCACGATGCCTTCCGCCCCCGCCTCAACCGCCTGGCGCGCATCGTCCACGTCGAGCACGCCCTTGATCACCATCGGCCCCGGCCAGCGGGCGCGCACCCAGTCAATGTCCTTCCAGCTCACCGAGGCGTCGAAGTTGTCTCCGACCCATTGCCAAAAGCCGGAGAGGCCGTTCGCCTGCGGCACCGCGCGGGCAATATTGCCAAAGCTGTGCGGACCGCCCCTCAGCTGCACGTCCCAGAGCCAGCGTGGATGGGCGAGGCCGTCGATCACCTGTCGCAGCCGCACGCCGGGATCGTTGCCGTGCATGCCCGAGCGCGCATCGCAGTAGCGGATCCCCGGCAGCGGCAGATCGACGGTGAACACCAGCACCGGGCAGGCGGCGCGGCCGGCTTCGGCCAGCAGCTCGGCCAGGTAGCCGCGGTCCTTGATCATGTAGAGCTGGAACCACACCGGCCCCGCCCGCGCCGCCTCGGCCACGTCGCAGATCGACAGGGTGGAGAGGCAGCAGGGCACGTTCGCCGCCTTCGCCGCCCCCGCCGCCTGGGCTTCGCCGCGCCGGGCGTAAAGCCCCGCCATGCCCACCGGCGCCAGCCCCACCGGCATGGCGTAGCGGCGGCCGAACAGTTCCGTTTTCAGTGAAATGTCGGAGACGTCACGCAAAACCCGCTGGCGCAATATCACCTTGGCGAAATCTGCGCTGTTGGCGCGGAGCGTCGCCTCCCTGAACGCCCCGCCGTCGATGTAATCGAACAGCACCCGCGGCAGCCGCCGCCGCGCAAGCTCGCGATAGTCAAGGGCGCAGGCGGGGATCACGGCGACCAATCGAAGGCCAGCAGCAAGGTCCGCTGGCGGGGCGAGAAGTTGTCATCCGAGACAATGTAGAAGCGCCAGCCGCCGCCCGGGCGAGGTGTGGCGGCAACGCCCTCGAAATTGTCCACGGTGAGCGGCGCCGCCAGGCGGGCGAGTTCGATCAGCCCGTGCGGCGCCTCGCACGGCGCTCGGATGCAGCGCGGCGCCGGCAGCGCGGCGATCACCGCGCGCATCCCGCCGAACAAGCTGAAGGCGCGGTAGACGCCGATCCAGTCGGGGCCGGCGGCGGCGTCCAGCCCCGTCAGCGAGAACCCGCGCGGCGGCTCGGGCGCCAGGTTCGGGCCAGTCGCGGCCCCGCCCCTGATCGCCCACACCGCCCCCGCCTCCGAACCGGCGAACATGCCCGAGCCGTCGTGGGTCAGCGCTTCCAGCCCGCCGTTCTCGCTCAGCCCCATCTCCCGCGCCTTGGCGGAGCCGGCCCTGAACAGCGCCCGCGCCTTGGTGCCCGCATAGGCGAGCACCCGATGGTCGCGTTCGAACGACACGGCAAAACCGCCGCCCGGCAGCAGGGTGATGTCCTCGGCGTCGGCCTCCTGCTTTCCCTGCAAAGGCCGCCCGTCCTCGCCGCCGAGCGGCCTCAGCGTCACCTGCTCCACGCCGACGAGCCGGCCGGCTTGGGTCAGCCGCAGCCTCCCCTGCACCAGGTCGCCCTCGTCGGTGACCGCCACGAACGTCCGCCCGTCCGGCTCCACATCGATGCCGGAGACGCCGTGCAGGCGGCTGGTGTCGGGAGAGGAGAGCTCGACGCCGCCGGCGTAGGTCAGACGCCCGACGCGGGTCTGGCGCGGGTTTTCGGGGTTGAGCGGAACGGCCTTGGCGATCACGCGTATGGAGCCGTCCGCCGGGACTACCTGCGCTGCCGCGGGCGCCGAGCCGCCCGCCAGGAGCGCCAGCGCCACCAAGGCTCCCCCGCTTGCGGGGGAGCAAGGCGCCCGCGATGGCGCCTGAGGGGGTGCGAAAGCCTCCACTCGCCCCTTCCGGCCGCTGCGCGGCCACCTCCCCCACAAGCGGGGCAGGCCTGGAAGACGCAAGCTCATGCCGCGGCGCGGGCGCGCCGCCCCGCCGCCCGCTCATACCCGCGCGCCGCCGCCTTCGGCTCCTCCTCGAACAGTTCCGCCAGCTTTTCCACCATCACCCCGCCCAGCTGCTCCACGTCCACGATGGTGATGGCGCGGCGGTAGTAGCGGGTGACATCGTGACCGATGCCGATGGCCAGCAGCTCCACCGGCGAGGCGCCTTCGATTTCGGCGATCACCCGGCGCAGGTGGCGTTCGAGGTAGTGGCCGTTGTTGACGCTTAGGGTGGAGTCGTCGACCGGCGCCCCGTCGCTGATCGCCATCAGGATGCGGCGCTGCTCGGGACGGGCGAGCAGGCGGCCGTGGGCCCAGAGCAGGGCCTCGCCGTCGATGTTCTCTTTGAGCAGGCCCTCGCGCATCATCAGGCCGAGGTTCTTGCGCGCCCGCCGCCAGGGCTGGTCGGCGGCCTTGTAGACGATGTGGCGCAGGTCGTTCAGCCGACCGGGCTGGGCGGGCTTGCCCGCCTTGATCCAGTCGTCGCGCGAGGAGCCGCCCTTCCAGGCGCGGGTGGTGAAGCCCAGGATCTCCACCTTCACCCCACAGCGCTCGAGCGTACGCGCCAGGATGTCGGCGCACACCGCCGCCACCATGATCGGACGCCCGCGCATCGAGCCGGAGTTGTCGAGCAGCAGGGTGACGACGGTGTCGCGGAAGTCGGTGTCTGTCTCCTCCTTGAACGACAGCGGCGAAGTGGGGTCGATCACCACCCGCGACAGCCGCGCGGCATCGAGCACCCCTTCCTCCAGGTCGAACACCCATGCGCGGGCCTGCTTGGCCATCAGGCGGCGCTGGAGGCGGTTGGCCAGGCGCGAAACCACGCTGGACAGGGTGGAGAGCTGTTGGTCGAGGTAGACGCGCAGCCGGTCTAGCTCCTCGGCGTCGCAGAGGTCCTCGGCGTCCACGATCTCGTCGTAGCGGGTGGTGTAGACGCGGTAGGGCTCGCCGCCGCCGGGGTCCTGGCCCCATTCAGGCCGAGCCGGCTTGGCGCCGTCACCCACCTCCGCCGGCTCGTCCTGCTCGGCACCCGGCTGCATCTCCGACTGCACCGCCTGGGGCTCGGGCGCCCGGGCCTCGTCGTCGGCGGCCTGGGTCTCCTCCGGCTGGGACTCCTCGGGCCCCTCGCCCTCGTCGGAATCCTCCTCGTCCTCCTTGCCGCCCTCCGGCTCCTGCTCGTCCCCCTCGTCCTCAGAGGGATCGGGATCCCCGGCGTCGTCGGGCAGGTCGAGGTCCTTGATTATCGCGCGCGAGATGCGGGCGAACTCGGTCTGGTCGTCAAGCGCCGCCGCCAGCCGGTCGAGGTCGCGCCCGGCTTTGCCCTCCACCTCCAGCCGGTACTTGTCGACCAGGGCCTTGGCGCCGTCCGGCGGAGGATCGCCGGTCAGCCGCTCGCGCACCATCAGCGCCAGGATCTCGGCTGTGGGCGCGCTCTGGCGGTCGGCGACGCGGGTGAGGCCTTTGCGCTCCAGGTCCGCTTCGAGGGCCGCCGTGAGGTTTCCGCGCACGCCACCCAAGGCGTTGGCGCCGATCGCCTCCACCCGAGCCCGCTCGATCGCGTCGAACACCGCCGAGGAGTCGGCCGACAGCGGCCGCAGGCGCAGGTGCTTGCCCTCGTCGTGATGCGCGAGGCGCAGCGCCATCTGGTCGGCGAGGCCCCGCAGCCGCGCCGCCTCCTTCTCGCCGAGGTCGCGCGGCGGGTGGGGCAGCACGGCGCGGTGCCCGATCAGCTGAGGCCCCTCGGCGGAGAACACCACCTCCAGGTCCGGCTGCTCGGCCAGCGAGCGGGCCGCATGCGCGATCGCCCGCTTGAATGTTTCGTTCGGGCTCTCGGACTTGGCGGTCATGCGATGGGGATACGGGCGTTAGCGCGTCATCGTCCAGACGCCGCCTGTCTTAAGGGCCGACTGACCGCCCGTCTTGAGCAAGGCATCGCCATGGCGGGAGAGGAACATCACCGTGCTGCGGTCGGCTTCGGCCAGCGCAATGCCGTCGGTGGAGCCGCGCCAGTTGGTGACTGCCGCCAGCGCCGGCGAAAGCTGGCTGCAGTCCCCGAGGTCCACTGCGTAGCCGCCGGTCCCGGCAACCGGTGTATCGGTCAGGCGGATGCGGCAGGCGCCGCCGCCTTCCCACCGCAGGGTCCATTCGCCCGCCATCTCCGAGGGCTCGATCAGGCGCGGACTGGTCATGGCGGAGCCTCCGGTGGCGAGCGCCAGGGCGGCTAGAGCCGGGCCGATGGCGAGGGTGAGGGCGGACAGTTCCCGGCGGGTCATGCCATGCACTCTACCAAGGAGGATGGCGCGGGCATGGCGGCCTCGGTGGCCGCGATGAAGCCGCCGCCCAACACGCGCGAGCCCTCGGACCTCGGGTCGTAGAGCACGCAGGCCTGGCCGGGGGAGACGCCTTCCTCCGGCCGGTCGAACGCCACGGCCGGCGCGCCGCGCTGCAACAGGAGACGGGCGGGGGCGGGCTCGCGGGTAGAGCGGACGCGCGCCAGCACCGGCTGACCTTCGTGGGCAGCCGCCTCTAGCGTCGGCTGATCGCCCAGCCAGTTGATCTCCTTCATCGTCAGGGAGGCGGTGAGCAGCGCCTCGCGCGGGCCGACGATCACCTGGCGCCGCTCGGCGTCGAGGCGCACCACGAACAGCGGCTCGCCCGTCGCCACTTTAAGCCCCCGCCGCTGGCCCACGGTGTAGCGGCTCACGCCCTCGTGGCGGCCGAGCACACGGCCGTCCAGGTGCACGATATCGCCGGGCAGCGCTCCGTGTGGGCGCAGCTTGTCCACGATGGTGGTGTAGCGGCCCTCGGGTACGAAGCAGATGTCCTGGCTGTCGGGCTTGTCGGCCACGCTAAGCCCCATCTCCGCCGCCGCCGTCCGCACCGCGCTCTTGGGCAGGCCTCCCAGGGGGAAACGCAGGAAGCCGAGTTGCTCGCGCGTGGTGGCGAACAGGAACCAGCTCTGGTCGCGCGTCGGGTCGAGCGCCCGGTGCAGCTCGGGACCGCCCGGCCCCTCCATCCGGCGCACGTAGTGGCCGGTTGCCATCGCTTCGGCGCCTAGGTCGCGCGCGATGTCGAGCAGGTCGCGGAACTTGACCGTCTGGTTGCAGCGGATGCAGGGGATCGGCGTTTCGCCGCGCAGGTAGGCGTCGGCGAACTCCTCGACCACCGCCTCGCGGAAGCGGCTCTCGTAGTCGAGCACGTAGTGCGGCACGCCCATGCGCTCGGCGGCGGTGCGGGCGTCGTGGATGTCCTGGCCGGCGCAGCAGGCGCCCTTTTTGTGGATCGCGGCCCCATGGTCGTAGAGCTGCAGTGTCACGCCCACGACCTCGTAGCCTGCGCGGTGCAGCAGGCCGGCGGTGACGGTGGAGTCCACCCCGCCCGACATCGCGACCACCACGCGGGCGCCGGTCGGCAGGTTGACGGCGGCGCGGGCCGCCTCCAGCGCGTCCGCGCCCGTGATGTCTCGCGGCATCGCAGGGGTCCTTCGAGCCGGCAATGTAGCGAGGCGCGCCCCCGATTGCGAGTTGGCTCGCCCGGCGCAAAGATGCGGCCATGACCGTGAGTCTGCTCGGCCTGCCGACCGACCGGAACTCCTCCTACCTGCGCGGCCCCGCCAAGGCGCCGGCGGCGATCCGCGCGCTGATGGGCGAGGACATGATGGGGCTGACCGCATCCACGGGCGTTGATGTGGGCGATCCGGACGTGCTGCATGACCTCGGCGACCTCGCGCTCGACGACGGCGCGGGCGAGACCGCCGCGATCTGTGACGGCGCGCGCGGCGCCTACGAATGGGGTCCGGCGCTGCTGCTCGGCGGCGACCATTCGGTGACATACCCGATCCTGAAGGGCTACGCCGCCTCTGGGCGGGCGCCGCCGCACATCGTCCATTTCGACGCGCACCCGGACCTCTACCCCGACTACGACGGCAACCGCCTCTCCCACGCCTCGCCGTTCGCCCGGATCATGGAGGAGGAGCTGGCGGCGAGCCTGACCCAGATCGGCGTCCGCGCCTCCAATCCGCTGCTTGACCAGCAGATGCGTCGCTTCGGCGTGCGCGCCTTCGGTCCCCATGAGTTGGACGAGGCGCGTGAGGCGCTGCCGGACGGCGAAGTCTACGTTTCCTTCGACCTCGACGGCCTGGACCCCGCGTTCGCACCGGGCGTGTCGCACCACGAGCCCGGCGGCCTCACCGTGCGTGAGGCGCTGTCGCTGATCTGGGCGATCCCCGGCCGCGTCACCGGCGCCGATCTGGTGGAATACAACCCCGACCGCGACATCAACCGCATGACGGCGGCGGTCTGCGTCAAGCTGCTCAAGGAGCTGGCGGCGCGGTTGCACCGGGACGCCTGAGCCGCTGCCAGCCCCAGGCCATGAGCCAGCAGGCCATGGCCCAGGCCGCGCCCACGCACCAGCCGGCCAGCACGTCGCTGGCCCAATGCACCCCGAGATAGACCCGCGTCACGCCGACCAGCAGCGCGATCAGCACCGAGGCGGCCATCACGTAGACCTTCTCCCGCCGCCGCTTGACCAGCCGCGCGGCCACGGTGCCGAGCGTCAGGAACACCACCGCCGACAGGGTGGCGTGGCCGCTCGGGAAGGAGGTGTTGAGGGTCTGGACTGCGTGGTAGGCCATCGGCGGCCGCTCGCGCCCGAACACCGCCTTCAGCCCCTCGCTGATCAGGCTGCCGCCGCCGGCGGCGAGCAGGAGGATCAGGGCGCCGCTCGGCCGGCGCAGCACCAGGAACAGGCCCGCGACCAGGATCACGATCAGGGTCAGCACCGTGGTGGACCCGAGCGAGGTAAGGTCCGTGGCGGCTGTCTGGACCCAGTGCGGGCCGAGCGCGTCGTCCGGCCGCCCGTGCTCACGCAGCGTGTTCAGGACGGCGAAGTCGGCGGCGTGGGTCTCTCCCTCGGCCATCTCCCCGGCGATGCCGGTGAACAGCCACACGCCGCCGGCCAGGACCAGCAGCGCCGCCGTGGCCCCCACTTCGCGGCGGGCGGCGCCGAGCACGGAGCGGAGGTGAGTGACGAAGCCGGGCCGTTCCATGGAGCGGAAACGCGCGAAACCGCGCTTGCTTCCCTTCTCCATGGAAGGTCTCAGGAGGCGCAGGCCCTGGCGATTTCAGCGCGAAGGTCTGGAAGGCCCCGGCCCGTCTCGGCTGAGGTGGCCGCCACGCGCGGAAAGGCGGCGGGGCGTTTGGCCAGAGCCCTGGAGGTTTCGGCGGTGACGGCTTCGAGTTGCGCGGCCGGGCGCAGCTTGTCGGTCTTGGTGAGGACCACCTGGTAGGAGACCGCAGCCTCGTCGAGCGCGTCCAGGGCTTCGGCGTCGGGCTTCTTCAGGCCGTGGCGGCTGTCAATCAGCAGGTAGACGCGTTTGAGGTTGGGGCGGCCGCGCAGGTAGGAACGGCCGAGGTTCTGGAACTGCTTCGTGTCCGTCTTGGAGGCCTTGGCGAAGCCGTAGCCCGGAAGATCGACCAGGCGGAAGCGGCCGTCCAGCAGGAAGAAGTTCACCTCCCGGGTGCGGCCGGGCTCGTTGGAGGCGCGGGCCAGGCCGTGGCGGCCGACCAAGGCGTTGATCAAGCTGGATTTACCGACGTTTGAGCGGCCGGCGAAGGCGACCTCGGGCAGCTCGGGCGGGGGCAGCTGGTTGATCTTGGCCGCGCCCATCAGGAACTCGGCCGGGCGGGCGAACAGCACCCGGGCCTGCTCAAGCTCCTCGTCGGTGAAGACCTCAGCCACTGGCCGGGGCGGGCTTGCCGGTGAGGCGCCTGATGATGCCGTCCACGGCGTTGTCCACGCCGAAGCGGCGCATGATCATGTACTGCTGGGCGATGGAGAGCAGGTTGTTCCAGGTCCAGTAGATCACCAGGCCGGCGGCGAAGGGCGCCAGCATGAAGGTGAACACCAGCGGGAAGAACTGGAAGATGCGCTGCTGGATCGGGTCCATGCCGGTCATCGGCGTCATCGACTGCGACAGCCACATGGAAAAGCCCATCAGGATCGGCCAGGCGCCGATGTGCAGCGGGCCGCCCAGCAAGCCGCCCACCATGGGCAGCAGGGAGGGGTCGAAGGGCAGCAGGCCAAAGATGTTCCAGATGGTGGTGGGGTCGCGGGCGGAGAGATCCCGGATCCAGCCGAAAAAAGGGGCGTGGCGCATCTCGATGGTCACCGAAAGCACCTTGTAGAGGGCGAAGAACACCGGGATCTGGATCAGCATCGGCAGGCAGCCCATAAACGGGTTGACCTTTTCCCGCTGGTACAGAGCCATCATCTCCTGCTGCTGTTTGGCCGGGTCGTCCTTGTGCTTTTTGCGCAGCGCCTCGACCTGGGGCTGCACCTTCTTCATCTTAGTGATGGATTCGTAACTCTTGTTGGCCGGCCAGAAGAACAGGATCTTCACGCCCACGGTCAGCAGCATGATCGCCAGGCCGAAGTTGCCGATGGCGTGGTAGAAGGTCATCAGCACGCTGAAGATCGGCCGGGTCAGGAACCAGAACATCCCCCAATCGACCGCGGCGTCGAACTTGGAGATGCCGGCCTGCTCGTACTGGCGCAGCAGCGGCACGGTCTTGGCCCCGGCGAACAGACGCGCGATGGAGATGACCTGACGGCCCGGCGCGATGGTGCGGTATTGGCCGAGGTAAGCGGCCTCGTAGATGTCCACGCCGTTCGACGGCACGACGCGGAAGCTGGCGGCGACGCGTTCCTTCTGGTCGGGGACCACGGCGCCCAACCAATATTTCTCGGTGATGCCGAACCAGCCGCCGGTGGAAGGCAGCTGGGTGTTGGCCTGCTTCTTTTTCCAGCCGGAATACTTGAACAGCTTCAGCTTGCCGTCGGCCACGCCGACCGCGCCCTCGTGCACCACCCCCTGCTTGGCGAGGTCGGCCGGCAGGCCGTGGCGCTGCACCGAGCCGTAGGGGGCGATGGTGACCGGGGCCGCGCCGAGGTTGGCGACCGTGTCGATGACGGTGAACATGTAGTTCCGGTCGAGCGCCACCGTGCGGGTGAAGGCGAGGCCGTTCGGAGCGCGGTAGGTCAAGGTCAGCGGCTGCCCGCTCCGCAGCGCGGCGGGGCCGGCGACGGTCCAGCGGGTGTCGCCACCCGGCAGGCCAGCGACGTTGGCGCCGGTCCAGCCGAACTCGGCGAAATAGGCGTGGGCGGCGCCGGCGGGGCGGAACAGCTCCACCTGGGGCGAATTCGACGCGTTGGTCTCGCGGTAGCGCTTGAGGAACAGGTCGTCGATGCGGGCTCCGGTCAGCGACAGCGAGCCGCGCACCTCGGCGCCATTGATGGGCACGCGCGGCGTGGCCGCGGCGGCTTGGGCGCGCGGAGCGGTGAGGCTCTGGCCGGCGGAGGCGGAAGGCGCGGCCCCGGCGGGAGCGCCCTGGCCGGGCTGCACGGTCTGGGCGGCGGGGGCGCGGGCCTTGGCCTCGGCCTGCTGGCGCTTGGTGATCGGCCCCATCACGAAGGTCTGGTAGAGCAGCAGCAGCGCCAGCGCGCAGACGATGAAGATGACCGTGTTCTTGGTGTCGTTGGGCATCGGGGACGGTTTACCGGGGAGGTCGGGCCGCGTCGCGCGGGGGCGCGTCGCCGGCTGGAGGAGGCGCGGCGAGGCTTATCAGCGCGCTTTTCACATCGTCAAGTAAACGCGCCCACGGGCGGGTGGGCGTGCCGTTACGGGCGATGAAGACATAGTCGCAGCCGGGCCGGCCGAACTGGGGCAGCAGCATGCGGGCGGCCTCGCGCAGGCGGCGCTTGGCGCAGTTGCGCACCACCGCGCCGCCGATCCTGCGTGTGGCGGTAAAGCCGGCGCGGATGCTACCACGGCCTTCGTGGCGCAGCGCCTGGACCACCACGGCCCCGCGCGAGATGGACGCACCTTTGGCGGCGGCCAAAAACTCCGGCCGCTTCTTCAGGCGTTCGATCTTGGGGGCGGGCGCGTCCAGCGGCCCGGGCGGCCTTAGGCCGACAGGCGCTTGCGGCCGGCGGCGCGGCGGCGGGCCAGGATCTTGCGCCCGTTCTTGGTCGACATCCGCAGGCGGAACCCGTGGCGGCGCTTTCGCACCAGCCGGCTCGGTTGAAAGGTCCGCTTCACGGCCGAAAACTCCAGGCGTCAGCAAAGGCGCGGACGCGCCGCGCGGGAAGCCGGCGTGGTTACGGGAACGGCCCTCCGCTGTCAATCGCTGAGCATTGAACCGCCGCCTCCGCCGAACGCACATACAGTCGTCACGCCAAGGGGTGCTGGCCTGGAAGAGGAGAGCGCGGTGGGCGAACTCAGCGGTCTGGACGCGGGATACCTGTCGCTGGACGGCAGCGACCAGGAGAAAATCGAGGCGCGGCAGGGCGAGATCGTCGCCCATACCGGCATGAACGGGAAGCTGCTGGAGAACCTCGACAATTTGTCGGGACTGGAGGTGCTGTGGCTGAACAGCATCTTCGGCTTCAGCAATTACACCACCTCGAAGGTGCGGCCGTTCGTGGAGGCGGGCGGCTCGCTGTTCTTGAGCGCGCCGGGCGACGGCTTCGCCGTGCAGCCGAGCAACCATGCGCACGGGCCGGAGGAAATCAACCTGGTGGACGGCTCCGGCCCGCTGGCGAGCGGGCCTGCCGGGACATTGGACGACGGCGATCTCGACAATGCCGCGAGCCACACCGGCGGGCTGACCTCTCACCGGGCCTTCTACCGGCTGGAGTTCGTGCAGGACCTGGAGGTCGCCTACCTCTTGACCGAGGACGACCCGGCCGCGGGTGTCGCGGCGCTGGCGACGGTGGGGCGAGGCTACAGCCTGGAGACAACCATCCCCCTGGGACTGTTCTTCGAATCGGGCGAGGTGGACGCGGCCTACGACGCCGCGCTGGACGCCTTCTCCGCCAATGCATTGGCGTATGCGGCGAGCCTGCGGACCCTGACCGAGACGGACCTGACCGACGGCGCCGATGTCTACACCGCCGGCGGCGCGGGCGAGGACGTGCTCGCGGGCGGCGGCGGCGATCGGGTCACGGGCGGCGGCGGGGCCGACATCGTCCATGCCGGCGCCGGTGCGGATCGGGTGGCGGCCGGGGCGGGCGCGGACATCGCCTGGGGCGGAGCGGGCAACGACCGCCTGGACGGCGGCCTGGGTGACGACCAGTTGTGGGGCGGGGCAGGCGCGGACCTGGTGCGGGGCCAAGGCGCTCAGGACTTCCTCGTGGGGGGCAGCGGCGGCGACACCGTCCTGGGCGGCGGGGGCGCCGACACCCTGCTGGGCGCGGACGGCGACGACCAGCTCCGGGGCGGCGGCGGGAACGACGTGCTGGCGGGTGGGACCGGGCGCGACACCCTCCTGGGCGGTGCGGGCGCGGATCGCTTCATGTTCATGAACGAGTATCCGTGGTGGAACAGCAGCCACCGCGAGCGGATCGGCGACTTCAGCCGGGGCGAGGATGTGATCGATCTAAGCGCCGGAGGCGGCTTCGCCTTCGTGGACCAATTCCACGGCGGGTCGGCGGAAATCGTGCTCGCGGATTTCGACGGCGGCAGCCGGGTTCTGATCGACAGCGACGGCGACGGCGAAGCGGACTGGACGATCGTGGTGGTCACCGCCGATGGCGCAGGGCTCGACCAGGGCGACTTCATCGTCGCCTGAGGCGCGGGGGCGGCTCACGGGCGTGACGCATTCCGGCTGGTCCAGCGGTCGGCCAGCAGCGCCGCCAGCACGGCCAGGAAGGAGAGGGCGACGAGGCCGGCGGAGAGGATGTGCGCCTCGCGCCAGCGCAGCCCCTCGACCAACTGGAAGATCTCGATCGACAACACCTTGGTGCGGCCGGGGATGGCGCCGCCGATCATCAGCACGATGCCGAATTCGCCCAGCGTATGGGCGAAGGTGAGGACGGCGGCGGTGAGCAGGCCCGGGCGGGCGAGCGGCAGGGCCACGCGCGCGAAGGCCCGCCAGGGGGTGGCGCCGAGCGTCAGGGCCGCTTCAAGGGTTTCGCGGCCGACGGCGGCGAAGGCGTTGCGGATGGGCTGGACCGCGAAGGGGAGGGAGTAGACCACCGAGCCGATCACCAGGCCGGTGAAGGTGAAGGACAGGGAACGGACGCCGAAGGGCTGGAGGGGGACAAGGAGCGGGCTGGAGGGGCCGAGCGCGATCAGCAGGTAGAAGCCGATCACCGTGGGGGGCAGGACGACGGGCAAGGCCGTCAGCGCCAGGACCGGCTCGCGCCAGGGGGAGCGGGTGCGGGCCAGCCACCAGGCGAGCGGCGTGGCGATGAGCAGCAGGAGGACGGTGGTGACCGCGGCCAGCTTCAGGGTCAGCCAGATCGCCTCGCCCATGCGGTCAGGGCGACTCGTAGCCGTAGCGGCGGATGACGGCGCGCGCCTGCGGGCCGCGGAGAAAGGCGAGGAAGGCCCGGGCGGCCGGGCTGCCGGCGCCCGGTTTCAGCAGCACGGCCTGCTGGAGGATGGGGGCATGGTCGGCGGCGGGGACGAGCCAGCGGGCGGCGGGGGGTTCGGCGATCACCTGGGAGAGGGCGACGAAGCCGGCCTCGGCGGCGCCGGTCCGCACGAACTGGTAGGCCTGGGCGACGGAGGCGCCGCGCACCAAGCGGGGCTCGAGACGCTGCCACAGGCCGAGGCGGCGCAGGGCCTGCTCGGCTGCCGCCCCGTAAGGCGCGACGGCGGGGTCGGCGATGGCGACCTTGCCGCGCATGGCGAGGAGCGCGCGGGGGCCGCCCTTCGCCAGCGCCGGATCGCGGCTGTAGAGGACCAGGCGGCCGACGGCGTAGGTGAAGCGCGTGCCGTTCACGGCCAGGCCCTCGCGTTCCGCCTCGGCGGGGCGTTCGGCGTCGGCCGAGAGCAGGACCTGGAAGGGGGCTCCGTTGCGGATTTGGGCGTGGAACTGGCCCGAGGCGCCGAAGCTCAGCAACGCCCTGTGGCTGGTGGCGCGCTCGAAGCCGGCGGCGATTTCGCGGGCAGGCTCGGCGAAGTTGGCGGCCACGGCGACGCTGACTTCGCCCGCCGACGCGGGGGCGGCGGCGAGCCAGAAGAGCGCGGCTAGGCGGGCGGTGAGCCTCATGGGGCGATCTCGACCGCCGGCTCGTGTTCCACGGGGAAGTTGACGGAGCGGGCGATGAAGCACTTGGCGTTGGCGTCGTGGTGGAGGCGGCGCGCGAGTTCCAGGTCGGAGCCTGGCGCGAGGGTGACGCGGGGGCGCAGGAGGACGCGGGTGAACTGGCCCCCGGCCTGGCCTTCGTCGCGCATCCAGCCCTGGGCGCTGTCGGCATAGGCGGTGACGCGGACGCCTCGGCCGGCGCAGAGCCCCAGGTACCAGAGCATGTGGCAGGAGGAGAGCGAGGCGACCAGCAGATCCTCGGGGTTCCAGCGGGCGGGGTCGCCGCGGAAGGCGGGGTCGGAGGAGCCGGGGATGGGCGGCTTGCCGGGCGCGCTCAGGCGGTGGTCGCGGGCGTAGGCGGCGTAGGAGGACGTGCCCTCGGCGCCCGCGCCGGTCCATTTGAGGTCGACGGCGTAGGCGTGTTCGTGGGCGGGCATGGTCAGTCGCCGGCGGTGGTGTCGGGGCAGGCGGACTGGCACTGCGCCCAGGCGGCGCCGCAGGCCGACATGTCGCGGGCGGGGAGGCAGAGGTAGTAGGCGTTGGCGCAGCCGGTGCGGCAGGCGCCGCCGCCGGTTGGGCGCAGCTCCTGGTAGCCGCGGGTGCGGGGGGCAGGGTCGGGCAGGGGGGAGAAGCGGGGGCGGGCGGTCAACTCGGCGACAGGCGGGGCGGCGGCGACGGGCTTGGCGGGGGGCTTGCGCGGCGGCGGCTTGACGAAGGTGACGCCGCCGTCATCGGCGCGGGGGGCCCCCGGCTGCAGCACCTGGGCGTTGGCCGCGGCCGGCAGGAGCAGGAGGCTCAGGGCGACGGCGGTCAGAAGCGGGCGCATGCGGGAAGTGTAGCGGATTCCCGGCGGGTGGGGGAGGCGGAGGGGCGGCGCGAGAGTGAGTGCACTTCGTGCACTTCGGAAGGCGGGAGCGAAAAGGAGTCCGGTGAGTCCGGTTGCGGGCGCTCGAAGGGGGTGCACTTCGTGCACTTTCGCGAGGAGGGAAGCGAAAAGTGTCCGGTGAGTCCGTTGGGCGGACGGGGCGGGGTGCACTTCGTACACTTTCGTTCTTCCCCCTCACTAGAGGAAGGCTCGGAGTGCCGGCAGAGCATTGAGGGGTGGTGCTCGAGGAGGGGCTTCCGCCTCTCGCGCTTGCCCGGCACCGCCAGCGCGAACACCCTCTCTCCCGGCCTCTCCCCCATCGAGGGGGAGAAGAGGTGCAGTCGGTTGTCCTCAGTCTCATCGCCTCGGCCTCCGGACGAGGAGTGTAAGGGTGCGCGGGAGGGGGTGGATGAGATTTCCGGCGTCAGCCGGAGGGGGCGTGGTCGGGGCCCAGGCGGTCGATCAGGGCCATGGCGCCGGCGGGGGCGCGGACTTTGCCTTCGTGGATGATGAAGCAGAAGACGTCGCGGGGGGTGCGTTCGGGCGTGGCTGACGGGTCCACGCGGTCGAGGTCGGGGGGTTGGCCGCCTTCGGCCCAAGCCTGGAGGCGGGCGGCCCAGGCGTCGAGCTGGTCGGGGGGATAGGCGGTTTCGACGGTGTCGGAGCCGGTCTGGAGGCGGGCGTAGACGAAGTCGCCGGTGAGGTCGGGGATGGCGGGGTAGGAGGCGTGGTCGGCGTAGACGATGGGGGTCTTGTAGCGGCGGCAGAGGGAGACGAAGGCGGGGTCGCGGAAGCTGTCGTGGCGCACCTCCACCGCGTGGCGCAGGGGGACGCCGTCTACTACGGGCGGCAGGAGCTCGAGGAAGGCGCCGAAGTCGTCGGGGTCGAAGCGCTTGGTGGGGGCGAACTGCCAGAAGATCGGGCCGAGCTTGGGGCCGAGTTCGGTGATGCCTTGGGAGACGAAGCGGGAGACGGACTCGCCGGCGCCGGCGAGCTCCTTGCGGTTGGTGGCGAAGCGGGAACCCTTCAGGGTGAAGACGAAGCGGTCGGGCGCCTGGGCGGCCCAACTTCGGAACACCTCGGGCTTTTGCAGGCGGTAATAGGTGGCGTTGACCTCGATGGCGGTGAGCTTGCGGCTGCAGTATTCCAGCTCGCGCTTTTGCGGCAGGCCGTCGGGGTAGAACACGCCGCGCCACGGCTCGAAGATCCAGCCGCCGATCCCGACCCTGATCCTGCCCGCCATGCGCGCGCTCCTTCCGTCCGCTTGCTCGCACGTGGAACCTCGCGGTGGAAGCTCCGCTTGAAGGTGGATGAAGCTTGGCCGGGGGTTCGCCGTGCTGCTGGCGCTGGCGCTGCTGGGGGTGGCGGTGTTGCTCACCTATTGCCAGCACCGCCGGCCGCCGCCGTCGCCGGCGACCACGCCGGTCGCGGCGCGGCCGACCGAGCCGGACTGCGGCCGGCCCCAAGCGATGAGCCGGTCGGCGGCGGACAATGCGGCCAGCCTGTCGGGCCTGGCTTTCTCGCCCTTCCGGGCGCCGGAGGCGGGGTGGGAGACCTACGCGCCGCAGGTCGCGCGAGAAATCGGCAGCGGCTGTCCGCCCACGACGCTCGGCTTCGCACGTGACCTGGCGGCCTGGCAGTCACGCCGGGGGCTGGTTCCGGACGGGCGGATGACGGCGGAGACCTTCGAGGCGTTCAGGCTGGCCTGGCACCGGCGCCGGCCCTTGCGCGGCAAGCTGCCCGTGCAGGCCTGTCCCCCTCCGCCGCCGCCCGAGCAACTGGTGGAGGCGGACCCGTCGGAGGGGCTGCACGGGAAGGTGGTGAAGCTGCGGCCCGCTGTGCTGGAGGCTTGGCGGAAGATGCGCCAGGCCGCGCGGCGGGAGGATCCGGCGATCGCCAAGGACCCGCTGGCGCTGGTGCTGGTCTCCGGCTACCGCGACCCGGCGTCTGATGCACTGCGGTGCGCGGTGGAGGGAAACTGCGACAACCGCAGGCGCGCGCTGTGCTCGGCGCACCGGACGGGGCTGGTGTTCGACCTTTATGTGGGCGCGGCGCCGGGGTCGGACCCGACATCGACCGATCCAAGGAACCGGCTGTATCAGTCGCGCACGCCGGCCTACCGCTGGCTGGTGAAGAACGCGCGGCGGTTCGGATTCGAGAACTACGTCTACGAACCGTGGCACTGGGAGTGGAGCGGGCCGTCAGAGTTCGGAACGCCCGCGCCCGCCGCGCCTTAAGTGACGCGACGAGGTTCCGTCTCAAGGAGCCCGAGGAGATGGAGCAGCCTAAATGATCGTTCGTAATGCGCTTCTGCTTGCCTGCGCCTCCGGCGCGCTGGCGGCTTGCGACGTACCGCCGGCGGGGTCCGGGAAGAAGACGGAAGCGACGCCCGCCTCAGCGCCGGCCCAGGGGCAGGGGCTGAACGCGCAAAATGTCGACAAGGCCAGCTTCTCGCAGGAGGCGGCGGGGTCGGCGGAGCGCTCGCCAGCGGTGCTGCGGGCGCAGGTGCTGCTCGACCGGGCGCGGTTTTCGCCGGGCGTGATCGACGGGACCATGGGCGAGAACGTGCGGCAGGCGGTGGCGGCCTATGAGAAGGCCAACGGCCTGCCGGTGGACGGGCAGCTGGACCAGGCGGTGTTCGACCGGCTGACGCAGGGGGACGCGGCGCCGGTGCTGGCGACCTATGAGATCACGGCCGAGGACGTGAAGGGGCCGTTCGTGAAGTTCGATCCGGAGGACATGCAGGCGCAGTCGCAACTGCCGGCGCTGGGTTACCAGTCGCCGGAGGAGGCGCTGGGGGAGAAGTTCCACATGACGCCGGAGTTGATCAAGGCGCTCAACCCGGACGCAGACCTGACGCGGGCGGGGACGAAGATCACGGTGGCGGCGGTGCGCAAGCAGGAGCTGCCCGCCGAGGTGGCGAAGATCGAGGTGGACAAGACCGAGCGGGCGGTGAAGGCCTATGACGCGTCGGGCAAGCTGATCGCCTTCTATCCGGCGACCATCGGCAGCGGCGAGCATCCGGCGCCGGACGGGGTGCTGAAGGTGACGGCGGTGGCGCCCGAGCCGGACTACACCTACGACCCCGAGCGGCTGACCTACGAGGCCAAGGGGGTGAAGGGGAAGGTCAACCTCAAGGCCGGGCCGAACAATCCGGTGGGGACGGTGTGGATCGCGCTGAAGCCGGGGGTGGGTCTGGGCCTGCACGGCACGCCCGACCCGGAGAAGATCGGCAAGACCGCCTCGCACGGCTGCGTGCGCATGACCAACTGGGACGCCGAGCAGCTGGCCAGCGGGGTCAAGGCTGGGGTGCAGGTGGCCTTCACCGGGGCGGACAACGGCGGCAAGGCCACCGCCTAGGCAATGGTCCTACGACTTCGCCTGCGTTCGAAGGTAGGCGATCACGTCGATTCGGTCCTGGGGCGATTTGAGGCCGGCGAAGGTCATCTTGTTGCCGGGGACGAGCGTGCGCGGGTTCTCCAGCCACTTGTCCAAGGTGGGGGCGTCCCAGGTGAGGCCGGAGGACTTCAGCGGGTCCGAATAGCTGTAGCCGGGGTGATGCGCGGCCTTCTGGCCGACTACGCCATGCAGGTTGGGGCCGGTCATGTTAGGGCCGCCGGGGGTGAAGCTGTGGCAGGAGCGGCAGAGGCCGCTCTTGCGCTTGCCGTTCTCCACGTCGCCGCCGCTGTAGGGGGCGGGGAGGGAGGCCAGCATGGCCTTGGCCTGCTCGGGGGAGACCTCGCCGCCGCCGGTATCGGCGGGGAGGGCGCCGCCTGCCTGTGGCATCACCGGCTCGTCCTTGGGGCCGCAGCCGCCCAGCGCCAGGAGCGCCGCTAATACCGCCAAAGCCGAATGCCGCATTCCAGTCTCCTGAGGCCGGGGCGCATCTAGAGGCGCGACCGGCGGGGCTCAAGGGCGGCGCTTGCCCGCGCCCGGGCCGCCGTGGCAGCTAAGCGGTCGAGCGGGCGCGAGGTTGCGGTGGCGGCGGCCGGAGAGGACAGGCCCTGGTTCTCGGCCTCGCCGGGGCTGGCCGAGTGGCTGGCGCAGGCGCGGGTCAGCATCGCCCTGACCACCTACCAGAGCGGCAAGCTGTTCACGATCGGGCTGCGCGAGGACGGGCGGCTGGCGGTCGGGGCGCGCTCCTTCGGCCATTGCAGCGGCTTGGCGGGCGGGCCCCAGACGCTCTGGATGGCGACGCGTTACCAGCTCTGGCGGCTGGAGAACGTGGCGGGCGGCGGGGGCGGGCCCCACGACCGGCTCTACGCGCCGCGGCTAGGCTACGTCACCGGGGCGGTGAACGTGCACGACATCGGGGTGGAGGCGGACGGGGGGCCGGTGTTCGTCAACACCCTGTTCTCCTGCCTAGCCCGGCCGAGCGCCGCGGCGAGCTTCACGCCGGCGTGGCGGCCGCCGTTCGTCTCCGCGCTGGCGCCGGAGGACCGCTGCCACCTGAACGGACTGGCCATGCGCGACGGGCGCTCCGCCTTCGTCACCGCCTGCGCGGCGAGCGACGAGCCCGGCGGCTGGCGCGGGCGGCGGGCGGACGGGGGCGTGGCGATCGAGGTGGACAGCGGCGCCATCGTGCTGGAGGGCCTGTCGATGCCGCACTCGCCGCGCTGGCATGAGGGTCGGCTGTGGCTGCTGAACTCGGGCGCGGGCGAACTGGGTTTCGCCGAGCCGGAGGGGCGGTTCCGGCCGGTGCGGTCCTGCCCGGGCTTCGCGCGGGGGCTGGACTTCGCCGGGGGCTGCGCGGTGGTGGGCTTGTCCAAGGCGACGCGCGGGCGCGGCTTCGAGGGGCTGCGGCTGGAGGCGGCGCTCCAGCGCGGCGAGGGCGCCCGCTGCGGCTTCGACGTGGTGGACGCGGGGAGCGGCGCGCCGCGCGCCTGGTTCCGCTTCGAAGGGGTGGTGGACGAGGTCTATGACGTCGTCTGCCTCCATGGCGTGATGCGCCCGGCCGCCGTCGGGCTCAAGACCAGCGAGGTCGAGCGGGTGCTCAACATCGGCGCCGCATGAGCCGGACGCCGTCATTCGTCACCAGCGAGGACCCGGCCTATTACGCGGTGCTGGGCGTGGCCACCGACGCGCGCCAGGAGGAGATCGCCGCCGCCTACCGGGCGCTGATGCGGCGCTACCACCCCGACGCGGCGGGGGGCGGGGAGGCGGCCGAGGAGGTGGCCAAGCAGATCAACGAGGCTTTTTCGGTGCTCGGCCACCCGGAGCTGCGCGCCCAGTACGACGCGGTGCACGGCTACCCGCGCGTGTCCGAGGCTGGGCCGCCAGCCGACGAGGCCCCGCCGCCGAAGCGCAAGCCGCGCCCGCCGCGCTGGCCGGCGACACCGCCGGCGGAGGAGCACGGCGCGCCGGCCATGCTGGTGGTGGCCGCGCTGATCGCCGCGGCGGCGGTGTTCCTGGTCGCCTTGCTGGTGGCGCTGGCGCGCGAGCAGCGGGCGGAGATCGGCGCGGCGGCGGCCCCGGAGGGCCAGGTCCAGGAACCACGGCAACGCTGAAGCGGTTCGTTAAGACCGAGGCTGGAGGACGCGAGATGAGCAACGGAACCCACACCGATGGCGGCAACCCGCGCAGCACCGCGCAGATCGCCGGGCATCCGATCCACCCGATGCTGATCCCATTTCCGGTGGCGCTGTTCGTGACCACCCTGGTGGCGGACATCGGCTACCTGTCCAACCAGAACGAAGGTTGGGCGCGGGCGGCGATGTGGCTGCTGGGCGGCGGCCTGGTGATGGCGGCGCTGGCGGCCGTGGCGGGGCTGACCGACATGTTCGGCGACAAGCGGGTGACCCGAATTCGCGCCGCCTGGCTGCATATGATCGGCAACATCGCGGCGGTGCTGCTGGAGGCGGTGAACTGGTACCTGCGCTACACCCAGGGCGCGACGGAGGCGGTCGCGCCCGCGGGCGTGACCCTGTCGGGGGTGGTGGTGGTGCTGCTGCTGTTCAACGGCTGGATGGGCTGGGAGCTGGTCTACCGCCACCGCGTGGGCGTTTCCGACCGCACCGGCTGAGGAACTCTGACGGCGGGGACCCGCGCCTCGCCGCCACTCCCGAAGCGTGCAAGAAGCGGCCGCCGCGGCGAGTCGGCGGAACGGAGGGCGTGCGCGTGCGGGCGGCGGTGCTGACGGGGCCGGGCAGGCTGGAGGTGCGTGAGGTCGAGCGGCCGGAGCCGGGACCGGGGCAGGTGCGGGTGCGGCTAGAGGGCTGCGGGGTCTGCGCCTCGAACCTCACGCCGTGGGCGGGGCCGGAGTGGATGCAGTTCCCCACCGAGCCCGGCGCGTTGGGCCACGAGGGATGGGGCGTGATCGACGCCGTCGGCGCGGGTGTGGACGGCCTGGCCGAGGGGGACCGGGTCGCGGCGCTGTCGTTCAGGAGCTACGCCGACTACGACCTGGCCGAAGCGGACGCGGTGGTGCGCCTGCCGGAGGGGCTGGAGGGACAGGCGTTTCCGGGCGAGCCGCTGGGCTGCGCCATGAACATCTTCCGCAGGAGCGGGGTGGAGGCCGGGCAGACGGTGGCGATCGTCGGCATCGGGTTCCTGGGTGCGATCCTGACGCGGCTGGCGACCGACGCGGGCGCGCGGGTGATCGCCATCTCGCGGCGGCCGTTTTCGCTGGACGTGGCGCGCGCGATGGGGGCGGCCGAGGTCATTGCCATGGAGGACCACTACCGCATCATCGAACGGGTGAAGGCGCTGACCGGGGGGCGCTTCTGCGAGCGGGTGATCGAGGCGGTGGGCAAGCAGTGGCCGCTGGATTTGGCCGCGGAGCTGACGGCCGAAGGGGGGCGGCTGGTCATCGCCGGCTATCACCAGGACGGGCCGCGACAGGTGAACATGCAGCTGTGGAACTGGCGCGGGTTCGACGCGGTCAACGCTCATGAGCGCGACCCGCAGGTGTCGGTGCGTGGAATCCGCGAGGCGGTGGAGGCGGTGGCGTCGGGGCGGCTGGATCCGTCGCCGCTCTACACCCACGCCTATCCGCTGGAGCGGCTGGGCGAGGCGCTGGACGCCACCCGCGACCGGCCCGACGGCTTCCTCAAGGCGGTGGTGACCCTGTGAGCCGGCCGCGCGTCGGCTTTCTCGGCGTAGGCTGGATCGGCCGTCACCGGATGGGGGCGATGCTGGAGACCGGCGCGGTGGAGGCGGCCGGCATCGCCGACCCATCGCCGGAGATGGCGGCGGAGGCGCGGCGGGCGGCGCCGGAGGCGGAAGTGGTTCCCGGGCTGTCGGAGCTGCTCGACCTGGGGCTGGACGGCGTGGTGATCGCCACGCCGAGCGCCATGCACGCCGAGCAGTCGATCGCCTGCCTGGAGCGCGGCGCGGCGGTGTTCTGCCAGAAGCCACTGGGGCGCACGGCGGCCGAGACAGAGCGGGTGGTGGAGGCGGCGCGGGCGGCGGACCGGCTGCTGGCGGTGGACCTGTCCTACCGCTTCACCGAGGGCATGGGGCGCATCCGCGAGCTGGTGCGGGCAGGGGAGCTCGGGCGGGTGTTCGCCGCCGACCTCGTGTTCCACAACGCTTATGGCCCGGACAAGGCGTGGTTCTACGATCCGGCGCTGTCGGGCGGCGGGTGCGTGATGGACCTGGGCGTGCACCTGGTGGACCTCGCTCTGTGGACGCTGGATTTCCCCAAGGTGGCGGCGGTGAGTTCGCGGCTGCTGGCCGGCGGGGAGTTGCTAGGTGCAGATCCCGATCGGGTGGAGGACTACGCCGTAGCCACCCTCGAGCTGAAAAGCGGCGCGGTCGTGCGGCTCGCCTGTTCCTGGAAGCTGCAGGCGGGGTGCGAGGCGGTGATCGCGGCGGAGTTCTACGGCACGGCCGGCGGGGCGGCGATGCGCAACGTCGGGGGCTCCTTCTACGACTTCGCCGCCGAGCGCTTCCGCGGCACCGGCCGCGAAACCTTGGCGGGGCCGCCCGACGCCTGGGGCGGCCGTGCGGCGGCGGACTGGGCGCGCAGGCTGGCGGCGGGCGAGCGGTTCGATCCCGAGGCCGGACGGCTGGTGGAGACCGCGCGGGTGCTCGACCGCCTTTACGGGCGGTAGGCGGGACCTTCTTCCCTCTCTCCTCGATGCGGTAGGGAGAGGGGCGCACTTGGCGCCCCCTTAGCTTGTTCGGACGGGGCGCCGAATGTTAGTGCCGGGCTCGTTGCGGGCCTCCCAGCCTGCCCCCGATCATCCCGAAGGAGAGCGCCCGTGGCCGCGGACACCTACGAAACCAGCGAAGAGGAAGGCTTGGCGAAGAAGGCCGGGCTGATGGAGCTGCGCGCGCGCGAGATCGAGGCCCGCGCCCGGCGTATCGAGGCCGAAATCCGGCTGCTGAAGGCCAACGCGGAGCTGGAGGCGATGCGCAAGGGCATGCGCGGCGAAGACGCCGGAAGCCGGTGACCGAGAGGGCAGCCGGGCGGCTTGCGTGACCAACGCCCCAGCATCGGAGGAACGCCCGCCGAAGGGCCGCCCGACGCGGTTCCAGCTCGCGCGGGAACTGGAGCAGCTGGCCGCGGCTGAGCCGGTCGATTTGGGCGGCGGGGCGATCCGAGATTGGCGCGGGAGGGCCGAGGCGTTCAGCCGCGAAAACAATGACCCGTCGCTGCTGAAGCGGCTGGCGCGGCTGCATCTGAAGCAGGGGGACCGCAAGGGCGCGCTGCGGCTGTTCATGACCGCGCTGGAGGTCGATCCGCGCGACCCGGAAGCCGGCACATTCGCGGGAGCGGAGCTGGAGCGGCAGGGGGACTTCGCGGCCGCGCTGGCGATGGCCGAGGCGGCGATCGCGCACGGCGCCGGCGGCGTCGGAGCCTGGCTGCGGGTCGCCAACCTGCGCACGCGAAACGGGGACGAGGCGGGGGCGGAACGGGCCGCGCGCGACGCGATGGCGCGCTTTCCCGACCAGGAGCGCGCGGGCGAATGGCTGCTGCGCCACCTGCAGGCGGCCAAGCGCGGCGGGGACGCCGCCGAGCTGGCGCGGGAGCTGCTGCGGCGGCCGGAGCTAGGGCTGGCGCAGCTGCATCAGGTGCATGCGGCGCTGCATGCGGAGGAGGCGCCGGAGGCGGGTGAGGCGCGGGAGCGCTTGGTGTCAGCGGCGCGGGAGGCGCCGGACGGGCAGCTGTGGCTCGGGCGGCTCTACCGGCTGGAAGGGCGGCTGGAGGAGGCGCTGCAGGCGTTCGGGGCGGCGGTGGCGGCCGACCCGGCCAACGCGCCGGCGGTCAAGGAGCGGGCCAACCTGGCGCTGGGGTTCGGCCGCTGGGGCCGGGACGCCGACGCGATTCTCGCCGGCCGCCCGCACGCCGAGCCGGGCACCGCGCTGGAGCGGCGGATCGCGGCGGCGGACGAGCTGCTGCGCCGCTTCGGCGGCTCGCTTGAGGCGGCGGCGGCCGACCCTGAGGCCTTCGCCCACGTCTCCACGCCCGAGACGGTGTTCGAGCTGGTCGCCAAGACGGCGCCTACCGGAGACCTCGAGGGGCGGGAGGGCCTGGTGATGTGCGGCGGTTCGTTCGCGGCGGGAGGGGCGGAGCGGATCCTGGCGGCCTCGTACAGGGACTTCCGCGCCTCGCCGCCGCTCGGGCACACGCGGCTGGTGCTGTTCGAGTTCGAGGCCTCGGCGGCCAGCGGCTTCTACTTCCCGCTGACCGGGGCCGGGGCGGAGGAGGTGCATGTCGCCAAGTCCACGCCACCGCGCGAGGCGCCGATCGCCTGGCTGCCGCTGGGGCTGGGCGGGCGGACCCAGGCGCTTTACGACCTATTCGTGCAGTGGCGGCCACGGGTGGTGCACGCCTGGCTGGACACGGTGAACTTGGCCGCCGGGTTCGCGGGGCTGCTGGCGGGGGTGCCGAAGATCTTCCTGCACATCCACAACATGCGCCCGACCGAGCTGGTCACCGACGACCGGTTCATGCGCGGGTTCGACGGCGCCTACCGGGCGCTGCTGAGCCGGCCGGAGGTGACGCTGGTGGGCTGCGCCGACGCCTGCGTGGCCGATTACCTGGAGTGGGCGAAGGCGAGCGGCACCTCCAGGACGGTGTACAACGGCTTCGACTTCTCGATCTTCCGCGACGACGTGGGGGCGCAGGAGAAGGCGGCGCTGCGGGAGCGGTTCGGCGTGCCGGCCGGCGCGCAGCTGGTCGGCACGGCGCTGCGCTTCACCGAGCTGAAGCGGCCCGACCGCTGGGTGGGCATGGCGGCGCAGGTGGCCGAGGCGCTGCCGGAGACGCACTTCATCATGTTCGGCGACGGGGACCTGCGCGCGCAGACGCAGGCGCGGGCGGCGGAGCTGGGGCTGGGGGAGCGCATCCACTTCCCGGGGCGGGTCGACAATATCCAGGAACTTCTACCGATGCTCGACCTGTTCGTGCTGTCGTCACGCACCGAGGGGCTGCCCAACGTGCTGATCGAGGCCCAGGCCTGCGGGGTGCCGGTGGTGTCCTACGACATCGGCGGGGTGAAGGAGACGGTCGAGGCCGGCGTCACCGGGCTGCTGGTGAGCAAGGACACCACCGAGGCGCTGGCGGCGGCGGTGCTGAGCGCGCTCGGCGACCACGAGGGGTTGGCCCAGGCGGCCGCCGAGGCGCCGAAGTTCGTGCGCGCCAAGTTCTCGGTCGAGCGCATGGTGGCCGACCTGCGCGAGCTGCTGACGGGCGAGGCGGCCCCAGGCGCGGGCGCGGAGGCGCGCGTTTGGAACGGCTGAACCTCGGCGAGGAGAGCCCCTACAGCCCCTCCGAACTGGCCATCCACTCGGTGCGCTACCTGCCGGTGAAGGAGCTGGTGAAGGGCAAGAACGTGCTCGACGCCGCCTGCGGCGAGGGGCTGGGTTCGTTCCTGATGCACAGCTGGGGGGCCAAGCATGTGGTCGGCGTGGATAATTCGGCCGAAGCGGTCCGTAACGCGCGCCGCCGCTTCGCCCGGCCGGGGCTGACCTTCCAGCACTCCGACATCAATGCCTTCCTCAAGGGGCGCCGGCAGGCATTCGACCTGATCACCTGCATCGAGACGATCGAGCACCTCGGGCACCCGGTCCACACGCTCAAGCAGTTCGCCATCGCCTCGCGGAAGAACAGCCTGATCTACGTCACCTGCCCCAACGATCCCTGGTATTACGGGCGCGGCGAGAGCCTGAACGAGTTCCACGTCAAGACGTACACCTTTGAGGCGTTCAGGGCCTTGAGCGAAGGTGTGTTGGGACCGGCGGCGCGCTGGTATCTCGGGGGAGTGGCGACCGGATACGTCACCGTGCCGCTGGAGGAGGGCGGGGCCGGCACTTACGACCAGGCGGTGGCGGCGCTGGGCGAGCGGCAGATCAGCGGCATCTTGGCCCCGGCGGGGACGGGGGAGCCGCTGACGCCGGAAAAGGCGCTCTACTACGGCGGCGTCTGGACGCGCGGGCAGGTCGAGGGCGAGCTGAAGCCCTCGGTAGCGACTTGGCCGGCCGGTTCCGACTACCGGCTGAGCGGGATTTCCCAGCTGCCCGCATACGGCCACTGGGCGCGGCCGGGCAACACCATCTTCCTGGCCGACTGGGAAGACGTGGCCGCGCGCGAGGCGCTGATCGCGTTGCGTCAGGCGTGGCGAGGCCGTCTGCCGGCCAAGTTCCTGCTGGCGCGCCAGAAGGTGCGCGAGCGCCTGCTGACGCTGGCGGTGACGCGCTCGCGCGCCTCGCACGTGCACCTGTTCGGCGAGCGGCTGGCGCGGCTGGTGCTGGACGATCCGCAGTTCCTGGCGCGCGCGCGGGCGGCATCGAAGCTGGAGCCCGAGGACTTCCTGCGGCGGTGGTCGCAGCCGTCGCTGAGCTTCTCCCTGCCGCAGGGGGAGGGGGGAACGGAGTGGGCGATTATCGCACCGCTGTTCGACGCCTTTGCCGTGGCCGAGGAAGCCGCGCAGCCGCTGTCTCGCCGCCAGGTGCTGATCATCCGCGCCGGCGAGGGCGAGGCCGAGACGCGCGAGTGGCTGCGGCGCTGGATGGAGCTGCTGCGCCGCGCCGAGGGCGCGGCATCCGCCGGGATGCGCGAGGCGCGCGCGGCCGTATGGCGGCGGCAGCTCGCGCAAGCGGCGACCGGCGAGGCCTAGCGTCCCTGGGCGAGCCGCCGTTCCCACGCCAGCGCGTGATCAACGATGGTGTCAAGATCGTCGTAACGTGGCGCCCAGGCGAGGCGGCGCCGAATTTCTGAAGCGTCGGCCACCGAAGCGTAGGGATCGCCGGCGCGGCGCGGCGCCTCCGTCACCGGAAGCTCGCGGCCGCAGACGCGGCGGACGGAGTCTATCACCTCGCGCACGGTGAAGCCGTGGCCGTAGCCGCAGTTGAGGGTCAGGCTCTCGCCGCCGCTGCGCAGATGGCGCAGCGCGGCCAGATGGGCGTCGGCGAGGTCGGCGACGTGGATGTAGTCGCGCTCGCCGGTGCCGTCGCGGGTGGGGTAGTCGGTCCCGTAGACCGACAGGCCGGTCGTCAGCCCCAACGCCGCCTTCACCGCCACGGCCACGAGGCTGGAGACGCCTGGCGAGCGCTGGCCGCAGCGCGCCTGGGGATCGGCCCCGGCCACGTTGAAATAGCGCAGGGCGACGTAGCGGAAGTCGTGGGCGGCGGCGGCGTCCGCCAGCATGCGCTCGACCATCGCCTTGGAGGCGCCGTAGGGGGAGGCGGGCGCCAGCGGCGCGCTCTCCGGCGCAGGGACCGGCGGCTCCAGGCCGTAAACCGCAGCGGTGGAGGAGAACACCAGCCGCCGCACGCCCGCCTGGAGCGCCGCCTGGAGCAGGGCATGCGACTTCACCGTGTTGGCGAGGTAGTAGCCGAGCGGATCGACCACCGACTCTGGCGCGCTGATGCGCGCCGCGAAGTGGATGATCTCCTGGACGCCGTGTTCGGCGACCAGGCGCGCGACCAGCCCCACGTCGGCGATGTCGCCCCTGGCGAGCGGGACGCCGTCGGGCACCGCCGCCTCGGCCCCGGTGGACAGGTCGTCCAGCACCACCACCGCCTCGCCTGCGTCGCGGAGGGCGAACACGGTCTGGGCGCCGATGTAGCCCGCGCCGCCGGTGACGAGGACGGTCACCGAGCCCTCGCGCGAACCGGTGTCCGAAACCCCCAGTCAGCGGCCGCCTTGAACCAATCAGTATTCTCGTCGTCGCCGCGCTCCCGGAACCATTCGGCGGCGGTCAGGTAGGCGAGGCGGCAGTGGGCGGCTTGCCCAAGCCGTTGCTTTTGGTGATGGATGCCCTCTGTGAGCGCCGCCACGCAAGCCGTCTGGACCGCCCCGCCTGCCCTGGATGCCCTGCGGAGATGGACAGACACCTGGCCCACCATGCTGTCGACGGCGCAGGTGGAGCAGGCCACCCGGCGCGGCGTCGAAGTGGCTGGCAATGTGCTCAAACGAGATGTGGAGAACAGACGACTCTACCTCTGGCGCGAGTTCTTCCGCCGTCTTTACGAGATGGACAAGGATATCGCCAGCTATCAGCACCAGGACTTTGAGCTGATCGACTACGATATGCGGGCCCTGCCCGGTGTTGAGAAGCGGCTTTTCCGCGGGCCGCTGCCTTCGCCCGACCAACTGGCGTCCGGTGATTACATCTGCCTTCTAGGCGCAGCGCAGTTTCTGGGCCGCTTTCAGCGGCGGCACTTGCAATCGCTCATTGCGGAGCGGCTCGGCGCGCCGGTGCTGAACCTGGCAGGCGGTGCGAGGGGGCCGCAGGACTATCTGAATCCTGGGTTTCGCCGGCATATTTCGCGGGCACGAGTAGTTATCGTGCAGGTCCTTTCCGGCCGCAGCACGGGAGACAAGGAATACCCGGGCGGGATCGTTACTCTACGCAAGGATACGGGAGAGACCGTCCAGCGCCTTACGCTCCTGAAGGAGCTGGCTAGGGACAACCCGTCGGAATACCGGCGGCTGGTTCGTAGTTGGAACAGCCGCTATCTAATGCATTACCGGGCGCTGGCTAACATGATCAAGGGCCGTAAGGTTCTTGTCTGGATGTCACAGCGGGCGCCCGCAGACTGGAACATCGAAAAAGGGGAGCAGCGATCACAATTTGGGCCGTTTCCACACCTGATCGATCAAGGAACAGTAGAGGCGCTTCGATCGCTCTTTGACGAGTACATTGAAGTCATCACACCGGCCGAGGCGGTGACGTTCACCAGCAGAGCCACTGGAGAGCCTTGCCCTTTTATGACCCCTGAGGGCGAAACTCGGTGGTCATCCAACTACTACCCGAGCGAAGCCGCACACCACGCGTGCTTTGAGCAGCTGGCCCCGCTGATCCAGTTCTGACGCTGGGGTAAGTCGCCCACACCAGAGCCTGTGTGAGTCAAGACGAGAACTAGCCTCGGAAGCTCATCCGGTGACGGAAAGGGTGCTGAAGATGCTGGGGAGGGCGCACAGGAGGCGTAGGTTTCTTGGGGGGAGAATTAGGCTTCGACGCGCTCGAGGATGCGTTTGGCGCGTGGTTGGGCGGCCTGTTCCTTGGACAGTTTGCCCATCAGCTCCGCCCCTTCCTGCCTTTGGCCTAGTTCGCTGAGCAGTTCCGCCAAATCCATTATAACCCCGGCGCTATTGGCGTTCACTGCTCCTTTGCGCGCCATCTCTAACGCTCGGGCGGGTTCGCCGTGCGCACGGAACCATTTGGCGGCTGCGAGATAGGCTGGGCTCGCGCGGAACGGCATTGAGTTGCCCATCCGGAGGGCCGCTCCATGGATTAGGGCCGGATCGCCCACGGCCAAAGCTGCATCGAGCAGGGCTGACCACAGCCCTGGGGACTTCAGGCCCGGCGCGCACAATGTATCGAGGCTGTCGTAGGCTTCCCGCGCTCGCCCCAACGCGATCAGCGCCTTGGCGCGCAAGGGCGCGGCGGCGGGGTCACCCTGTCCCTCTAGCAGCTCAAGCGCGCCCTGCGGGTCTGCTTCCACCAGAGCAGCGGCGCGTTCCATCGAGCTTGAGGCCTCCGGCGCGTCCCCGCCGACGAAGGCGGCGATCATGCGGCCTACGTTCAACGACACCAGGTCGTCGTTGGTGTGGATCAGGTCGTCCTTCCACGCGAGCTTCCGGTCGGTGAGCAGGAACGACTCGTAGCTTGGGAAGTAGGTGACGAAGTCGTGCCGGGTGACCGCCTCCTCCGCGACGGCGCGGAGCAGGGACTTTGAGTAGGTGTTGGCGACGAGCACGTCCATCGGCCGGTGGGTCGCCATCAGCGGCACCGGCGAGACGGTCAGGATGATCTTCATCTCCGGCGCGTGCCGGTGAAGGATTCCCAGCGCACGCTCCAGGTAGCCGTAGGCGTCGCCGTAAGACAGGGCGTGCAGCTGAAAGCGGTTGGGTTCGTCGCGCGTCATGCCCGGTCGCGGCGCGACGTTCAGGTAGTAGCCAGTCTTGGTGTCGAACCAGAGCTCGGCCAGGCCGAGCGTCATGATGGTGACGTTGCACTCCGCCGCCAGACGGTAGGCCTCGCGGATCGACTGACGGCGCGAGAGCACCACGTCCCAAGGCTCGGGCTTGCGCGCCGGTGACAGGTGGATGTCGGCGAACTTGCCCGGCATCACCTCCAGCAGGTGTTCCTCGGGCCGATAGGGCTCCTCATCGAAGGCCCAGGCGATCTCGTTGTAGATGCTGGGGGTGCCGTAGTTGTTGATGATCCCCAGGTCGACGCCCTCAAAGGCGGGAGTCCTGAACAGTTCCCGCACCGGCAGATTGAAGCCGCGCTTCTGAAGCTCGCCCTCGACGTTGCGGGCGAAGCAGGAGCCGATGGTGAACACCTTCTGCCCCGGCTCCATCCGGAACGGCACCTCGAACTCCGGCTTGGCGATCGGCTCCACCCGGTTGGGGCTACCCCGGTCGCCCCAGCCGGCGAAAGGATTGGTCTTGCGGTTCTGGGTCGCCTCGGCGGCGGTCAGACTAACAAGGGGAGACGGCATCTCCATCCCTCACACAATGACTTGGCTTTCATAAGGCGTGCCCTTCAGCCGCCGCTTGACCTGGCGAAAGTTCAGCACCGCATCCTTCAGGTTGTCCGAGGTCGCTTTCTCGAAGGCGACCTTGAACGGCTGGTCGGTGGGCAAGCCGATCCAGCGCCGGAGCCGCCCGACCAGCCCGTCCAGGTCGGTGCGGATGTCAGCATATTCAATGTCGAGAACGTCGCCGGGCGAGAACATGCCCATCAGCCGGTCCTGCGCCTTCGAGGCGATGCTGAGCCGCCGCTGCAGGATTTCCGGATCGATGACGATCGGCTCCAGCGGCTGCTCGCCTTTCCGCACCGCCCACCTCGGCTTGCCGGTCTGTTCCTTGGTGCGTTCGGCGTAGACCTCTGCCCGCATCTGGGACACCGCCACCTTGACCAGGTTGTCCCGCCGCATCCGCACCACCCGCACCCCGTCCGCCAGCAGCCGCTCGGCGAAGCCGGCGGGGTCGGTGATCGACAGCACGTTCTGTTTGCAGCCGATCACCGGCTTGCTCGGCGCCTCGGCGCCGAACTCGTAGTGCTCGCGGTACCAGGCGAGCTGCTCGGCTTCGCCCTTGATGGTGTTGAAGGTTTCGTTGGCGAGCTTGGCCGGGCCGCTCTGGGCGACGATGTTCATCACCAGGTTGCTGCCGACCCGGCCCCAGGGCATCAGGATGGCGAAGCGGCGGGGTTCCACGTCTGGAGGCTCGCGGCGCGGGTGAACGGCAGGGGCGAGGCTTTAGCCCGCCGCGCCCCTCACGCGCCACCCCCGGCGACGAGGCCGGTCAGCTGGTCCATCATGCGGCCCAGCGAGAACTTGTCGCGCACGAAGGCCTGGGCGCGGCCGGAAGCCTCGCGCCGCCACTTGCGCCGGTCCAGCGCCCTGAGCACGGCGGCGGCCAGGGCCTCGGCGCTGTCCTCGGCGACCAGCAGGCCGGTGACCTCGGGCTGCATGGTCTCGGACACCCCGCCGACGTCGTAGGCGATCACCGGCACGCCGGCGGCCTGGGCCTCGATCAGCACGTTGGGCAGGCCCTCGGTGCTGGAGGACAGCACGAACAGGCTGAGCGCGCCGAGCTTGTGCTGGAGGTCGGCGACGTGGCCGGGGAAGTGGACGCGGCCGTGCAGCCCGAGCTCGCGGGCGTAGGCCTGGGCGCCGGGCCGGAGCGCGCCGTCGCCGAACATGACGAAGTGGACGTCGGGGCGCAGGGCGGCCACGCGGGCGGCCATCTCGAGCCAGCGGCGCGGGCGCTTGACCTCGACGAAGCGCATGGCGGTGCCGACCAGCGGCGCGCCCTCGGGCACGCGCAGGCGGGCGCGCTGCTGGCCGGCGGCGGCGCGGGCGTCCTCGGCGCCGAAGCTGGGAAAGTCGTAGCCGTTGTGCACCCGGACCGCCCGGTCGTGGTCGGGGCGGCCCATCCAGTCGAGGTAGTCCTGAACGCACACCTCCGCGCAGCCGACCAGCACCACCTCGGGCCGCTCCATCAAGGCGCGGTAGGCCTCGGCGGCTCCGCGGATGTGGACGTGGGCGCCGAGTTGGCTCGGGCGCATGTTGTGGGTGTGCAGCACGATGCGCGGCACCCCGGCCAGCAGCGCGGCGAAGCCGGCGCAGAGGTTGGGGTGGTCGAGCCAGGCGTGCACCGCCAGCGGGCGGTCGCGCAGCAGGCGCTCGTAGACCGCCTGGGTGCGCTGGGCCAGGGATTCGGGCAGCCAGGCGATCGGCTCGGCGGGGGGCTCGCGCGGGGGGGTGAGGGTCTCGATCTCATGGGCGCCGGCGCCGGTGAGCGGCAGGCAGGCGCCGGAGGGGGCGCCTTCGCGGAAGTTGTAGAGGTAGAGCTTGGTGTCGGCGAAGCGGCCGCTGTCGCGGTAGCCCTTGTAGCTCAGCGCCATGATCCGCTCGGCCCCCGCGCCGGCGAGCGAGCCGCCGACCATGACCAGGCCCTTGCGCTCGCCGGGCTTGAACTCGGCGGCGGGGGCGGTGGCGACCAGGTGGCGGAACACCGCGCCCGGCGTGGAGACGTGGGTGAAGGCGGCGGGGTCGGCGGCGGCCTGGTCGAGCGAGGCCCCCAGGCGCTGGAACAGCCGCTCGGCCGAGGCGATCTGCGAGGCCAGCTTAGAACCCGGCGCGGCGACGGCGCGGGCGGCCTGGAGGGTGATGGCGTCGCGGCCCCAAACGCCCTGCTCGAGCGCCAGCCAGGCCCGCTCCTTGACGATCGCGGGATCGGCGGGCCGGTCCTCCAGCGCGGCCGAATAGGCGGCCAGCGCCTTGGCCGGATGCCCCTGGAGCTTGTGCAGCCGCGCCATCCACAGGTGGCGGTCGGGCGAGGCCTCCGCCAGGCGCAGGTAGCGCTCGCGCGCCTGGGCCTTGACTGCGTCGTCGGCTTGGCCGCGGCGCAGCGCCTGCTTGATCAAGAGGGCCAGGGGCAGGTCCAGCCCGGGCCGGCGCAGGGCCTCGCGCGCCAGCCGCTCGGCCGCGTCCAGCCGCCCGGTCTGCAGCAGCATGCGCAGCAGCGGCTCGGCCGCCTCGCCGCGCTCGCCGTGCAGGTGCAGGGCGTGCAGCGCCAAGTCCTCGGCGGCGGCGCGCTCGCCCAGCTTCAGCATCATGGCCACCAGCCGCGCCAGCCCCTCGGGCGGCGGCCCCTGCTCCATCAGCGACAGGGTAAGGGTCAGGGCGGCGCTGAGGTCGCGGTCGGCCTCCAGCGCCTGGCACAGGCGGTTGAGCGCCGGCAGGTCGGAAGGGTCGGCCTCGACGGCGGCGGCGTGGAGCTGGCGCGCCAGGTCCTCGCGTCCGGCGGCGGCCAGCAGGCGCGCCAGGCTGCGCCCATGGGCGGGGTCGCGGGTCTCGCGGATCAGGCGGGCGGCGTCGGCGGCGAGGGCGGGCAGGTCGAGGTCATCGCGGCCGGCCTTCAGCTCGCGGACCTGGCCGGCAAGGGACGGGGGCGGGATAGCGGCGGCGCTCATCGGCTCACACGCGGCGGAACCCGCCGTCGGGGGCGGGCGAGGAGGCCGCAGTAGCCGCGGAAAGGTTCACGCCAGCTTTCGCGAAAGGCTTAACCAGCGCAGACAATGATTCCGCCTCCCTCGGCAAGCGCACACGCGACCGCCGCCTAAGGCCCTGCCCGAGAACTGTGACGGGGCTGAGGCGGCCGCGAAACTTAACCGGCGATGGCCCGATCGCAGACGTAATGCGCCTGCTCGTCTGTCAGATACGGATGCATCGGCAAAGACAGAACCCGCTCCGCCAGCCGCTCGCTCTGTGGATAACCCGACGGATCGGCGCAGGCCTGGAAGGCGCGCATGCGGTGCAGGGGCTGGGGATAGTAGACCGCGGTGGGCACGCCGTCCTCGCGCAGCCGCGCCTGCACCTCGTCGCGCCGGTCGATGGCGACGGTGTAGAGGCCGTAGCCGCTCTCGGCGCCCTCGGCGAAGGCCTGCGGGTCGATGTAGTTGGCTAGGCGCGAGTCGTAGATGGCGGCGACGGCGCGGCGGCGCTCCAGCTCTTGCGAGAAGATGCGGAGCTTCTCGGCCACCACGGCGCACTGAAGGCTGTCGAGGCGGCCGTTGAAGCCGACGCGGACGCTCTCCTTGCGGGCGGCGTCGGTGCCGTGCCAGCGGATCTGCTCGCAGGCTTCGTAGAGGGCGGTGTCGCGAAAGAAGACGGCGCCGCCGTCGCCGTAGCAGCCGAGCGCCTTGGCGGGGAAGAAGCTGGTGGCTGTGACCGGGGCGATGTCGCCGGCCCAGCGGCCGTTCCAGCGGGCGCCGAACGACTGGGCGGCGTCGGCCAGCACCTCGACCCCGTGCGCCTGGGCCACGGCGAAGAGGGCCTCGTAGTCGGCGGGGATGCCGAACAGGTCCACCGCGATCACCAGGCGCGGCGTCAGGCTCCCCTCGCGCTTCACCTGCTCGATGCGGCGGTCGAGGTCTTCGGGGTCGAGGTTGAAGTCCTGGGAACGCACGTCGACGAACACGGGCGTGGCGCCGGCCAGGATCACCGCGCTGGCGGTGGCGTTGTAGGTGAAGGCGGGGATGAAGACGGCGTCGCTCGCGCCCAGCTCCATCGCCATCATCGGCATGACCAGGGCGTCTGTGCCGTTGGAGACCGCGAGCGCCTTTTGCGCGCCGGTGAACTCACAGAGCGCCGCCTCCAGCTCGCGCACCTCCGGGCCGTTGATGTAGGCGCCATGGTCGAGCACCGCCTGGAACCGCGCCTCGACGCGGTCGCGGATGCGCGCCTGCTGGGCCTTCAGGTCGATGAACTGGATCGGGGAGGGGGGCGTGGGCATGGGACCTTCAGGCGGTGAGGATGCGGTCGATGCGCAGCGCCGCGTCGAGCGCGCGCAGGGTGTCGGCGCCGGAGACCAGCGGCCGGTCCCGCCCGCCGCGGACGGCGGCGACGAACTCGGACACGCTGGTCCCGAGCGGGTCCTTGCCCTCGGCCGTCCCGGCGAAGCCGGGGTTCAGGGGGAAGCGCGTGGTGTTGGCGAAGTCCAGCGTGAGGAAGTCGATGTTCAACTCGCCCGAGGGGAAGGCGACCCGCATGGTCCGCTCGCGGCGCTCGGCGATGCGCGACGCCTCGAACTTGGCCGAACCGCCGCTCTCGAAGGTGATCCGCGCGCCGGCCTCATCGGCCGTGCCCTCGGCCTCGATGGCGGCGACAGGGCTGGGATCGAGCGCAATGGCGAGGTCGATGTCGTGGATCATCAGGTCGAGCACGCAGGAGACGTCGCGGTTGCGTTCGCTGGGCGTTCCGCGCCGCACGGCGTTCAGCTCCAGCGGCGCCTCGGGCGCATCCAGCAGCCGCATGGCGCGGAACACCACCCGCTCCTGGTGACCGACCGCGAGGACCAGCCCCTCCGCCCGCGCCGTCTGCACCAGCAGCCGTGCGTCGGCGATGTCGGTCGCCAGCGGCTTCTCGACATAGACGTGCCGCCCGCGCGCCAGGGCGTGAGACGCGATGGCGTAGTGGGTGAAGGCGGGAGAGGCGATGGTCACCAAGTCCTCGGCCGCGCCGAGGAACGGGTCGAGTTCGGTGAAGGCGCGGGCGCCGAGTTCGCCCGCCAGCGCCTGGGCCCGCGCGGCGTCTGGATCGAACACCGCCGCCAGCTCCACGTCCGACAGGGCGGCGTATTTGCGGGCGTGAAAGCCGCCGAACACGCCGGCGCCGACGACGCCCGCCTTCCAGGTCTGCTTCATGGGTGGGGAGCCGACATTCGGAAGGCGCGGGTATGTCGGCAGGCGCGGGGCCTGACAACCCTAACCGCTTCAACTCGTGTCGCGCGATGTTGCGTTCCCCGCCCGCGCGCGTTCGGCTAGGAGCACGTTCGCCCTCCCGGGACGGAGCCGATGGTCCAGCGCCTGTTCAACGCCTACGTCATGGTCGACTGGAGCGCGGCGGCCGCGCCCAAGACCGGCAAGGACTCGGTCTGGATCGGGGTGATGAAGCGCGACATCCGCTTCCGCCTCGGCTTCGAAGCGTTCAACCCGCCGACCCGCTCACAGGGCGAGGCCAAGCTGCGCGAGGTGCTGGCCGACCTGCGCCGCCGTTCCGAGCGCGCGCTGATCGGCTTCGACTTCCCGCTCGGCTATCCGTCCGGCACGGCCGCGGCGCTGAAGCTGAAGTCACCCACTTGGGACGCCATGTGGGCCTTCCTGGCCGCCAACGTGGTGGACAAGGCCGACAACACCAACAACCGCTTCGCCGTCGCTGCCAAGATGAACCGGCTGATGACCGACGAGGCGCGGCCGTTCTGGGGCGCGGGGCCGAAGGACGCCCAGCGCTGGCTCGCCGCCACCAAGCCCGCTGTGCATGGGCCGGACCTCCCTCCGCCGCTGCGGCGTACGGAGCAGCGGGCGAAGGGCGCCAAGACGGTGTGGCAGCTGATGGGCGCGGGCGCTGTGGGCGGCCAGGCCATCATGGGCATTCCGGCGGTGAAGCGCCTGGCCGACGAGCTCGGGATCCGCGCCTTGGTCTGGCCGTTCGCCACCGGCTGGCGCGCACCCGACGCTGCGGCGTTGGCGGACGTGGAGGCGGTGATCGCCGAGGTCTACCCCTCGCTCCTGCCCGCGCGCGGCGAGCCAGGCGAAGTCCTCGACCGCGCCCAGGTGCGGGCGCTTTGCGAGCACTACGCAAAGCTCGACGAACAGGGCCGACTCGGCGCGCTGTTCGAGCCGCCGAAGGGCGTGACGCCGGAGGAGGTGGCCGAGGTCGAACGGGAAGAGGGCTGGATCCTAGGCGCTGGTTAACCGCGCGTCACGACGCGCCAGCAGGAGGAAACGGCCGACGAACAAGCTGGCGGAGACCAAGCTGGCGACGATCACCGCCCAGACGATGCCGTTAACGCCCAGGCCCAGCGGATGCGCCAGCAGCCAGGCTAGCGGCATCATCACCAGAACGTATGCGGTCAGGTGGATGCCGGTGGGCAGCCACACGTCGCCCCGCGCGCGCAGAGCCTGGCCGCCCACCACCTGCACCCCGTCGGCAATGAAGAACAGGCACGACAGCAGAAGCGCGGGCGTGACGATGGCCAGGAGCCGCGGGTCCTGGGTGTAGACGCCGGCGATCGCGCCCGCACCGAAAAACACCACGACGCAGACCAGCACCATCAGCAGCGAGGTGACGGCGAAGCCCGTGAGGCCGGCCAGCACCATCCTGTGCCGGTCGCGCGCGCCGAAGGCCCGGCCCACCAGCACCGAGGTGGCGGTCGCCAGCCCCAGCGGCCCCATGAAGATCACCGCCGCCACGTTCAGCACCACCGACCAGGCCGCCGCCTCCACCCCGCCCAGCCAGCCGGCGATCACGGTCATGGCGGCGAAGGCCCCGACCTCAAGGAAATAAGACGCGCCCGAGCCGTAGCCGACCTTGCGCTGCTCGGCCGCCGCGCGGGCGCCGTCGCTGGGCTTGACGAATACGCCCAGCGCGCGCGCCTCGGGCAGGCGCAGGATGAACGCCATCAGCCATACGGCCAGAAAGGCGCGGGCGATGAAGGTGGCCCACGCCGAAGCCACGGCGCCCTCGACAGGAAGGCCGGAGGCGCCGGGCACGAGCCAGAGGTTGGCGGCGAGGTTCACGCCGTTGGCGGCCCACATCGCGACCATGCCGGGCTTGGGCCGGCCCAGTGCCTCGAGGAAGAACTGGCCGACGCAGGCGATCAGGTAGGGGATCAGCGACAGGGAAAAGACCACGAGGGTGCGGCTGGAGCCCTCCGCCAGGTCCCGCTCCAGGCCGATCGCATGCATGGCGGGAGGACCGCCGAGCGCCAGCAGCAACGTGGAAGGCACGCCGATCCAGACGGCGTAGACGAGGCCGCGCCGGAACACGCCGCCGACCTGGTCGCGCCGGCCCTCTCCGATATGACGGGCGGTCATCACCTGCACGCCCATCAGCAGGCCGACCGAAGTGGTCACCACCACCATGGTCGGCGCCCAGCCCAGCGCATGGTAGCCGAGCTCGCGCGCCGAATGTCGGCCGACCACCACCGCGTCGGTCAGCCCCATGACCATGATGCCGAGCCTGGCCAGCACCACCGGCCAAGCCAGCCGCACCAACTCGCCCAGCATGGCCGAGCGTGCGCGCGCGCCAGCGGCGCCGCGAAGAGAGGCGGAAGGTGTGGTCATGGCGGAGGGGCGGCTAGATGCTCGGCTTGTCACGCTAAAGCAAGGCTGGGGAGACAGGCTTCGACGCGGCCGATGCTCAGCCCAGCCCCAGCTCCATCGGCACGTATTTCTCCCGCATCGTCACCAGCTCCTCCGCCGCGGTCGGATGCAGCGCCGTGACCGAGTCCCACTGGGACTTGGTGACGCCCAGCTTCACCGCGATGGCAGCGACCTGGATCACCTCGGGCGCGTCGTCGCCGACGATGTGGCAGCCCAGGATGCGCTCGCTCTCGGCGTCGACAACCAGCTTCATCAGCATGCGCTCGTCGGAATGGGCGAAGGCGGTCTTCATCGGGCGGAAGCGGGTGCGGTAGATGTCGATCTTCTTGTGCAGCCGCCGCGCCTCGGTCTCGCTCAGGCCGACCGTGCCGACCGGCGGCTGGGAGAACACCGCGGTCGGCACCATCTCGTGGTCGTAGGTGGTGGGGTTGCCGCGGAACTCGGTCTCGGCGAAGGCCGCGCCCTCGCGGATCGCCACCGGCGTCAGGTTGATGCGGTCGGTGACGTCGCCCACGGCCCAGATGTGCCCAGCGCTGGTGCGGGAGTAGTCGTCCACCTTGATGGCGCCCGTCTCCGTCAGCTCCACTCCCGCGGCCTCCAGCCCCAGGCCTTCGACGTAGGGGCGGCGACCGACGGCGAACATCGCCACGTCGGTCGCGGGCGCCATGCCGTTGGTCAGGTGGTGGACCAGGCCCTCGGCCGCCTTCTCGATCCGCTCATGCTGGGTGGAGACCAGCACGTTCACGCCGCGGTGGACGATCGCCTCGGTCAGGTGCGCGCGCACGTCCTCGTCGAAGCCGCGCAGGATGTTGGGGCCGCGGTAGACCAGGGTGGTGTCCACCCCCAGGCCGGCGAAGATGCAGGCGAACTCCACCGCGATGTAGCCGCCGCCGGCGATCAGGATCGACCTTGGCAACTCGGGCAGGTGGAAGGCGTCGTCCGAGGTTATGGCGTGCTCGATCCCCGGCAGCTCGCCAGAGTCCGGCAGCCAGGGCCGCCCGCCTGTGGAGATCAGGATCTTGTTGGCGCTGACCTCGCCCTTGCCGATCAGTTCGATCGTGTGGGCGTCCTTCAGCCGCGCCTTGGCGTGCACCAGCTCGGCGCCGGCGTTGGCGAGGTTGGTGACGTAGATCCCCGACAGGCGGGCGATCTCGGAGTCCTTGGACTGGAGGAAGGCCTGCCAGTTGAAGCGTGGACTCTCGCAGCCCTCCCAGCCGTAGCCCTTGGCGATCTCAAGCTTGTGGTTGACCTCCGAGGCGTAGACCATCAGCTTCTTGGGAATGCAGCCCCGGATCACGCAGGTGCCCCCGACCCGGTCCTCCTCCGCCACCCCCACGCGCGCGCCCGACAGAGCCGCGAGCCTGGCTGCCCGCACCCCGCCCGAGCCCGCGCCGATGACGAAGAGGTCGTAGTCGTAGGCCATTGGGCGCTCCGCTGGTGCGCCGCACAGCTAAGGCCGGACCTCCGGCTCTGCTAGGGCAGCAGCCGCTCCACGCCCGAGTCCGTGCCGATCAGCGCTTCGTCGGCCAGGTCGAGGAACAGGCCGTGCTCGACCACGCCGGTGATCAGCTTGAGGTCGTTCGCCAGCCGCGCCGGATCGGCGATGGCCTTGCAGGCGATGTCGTAGATCAGGTTGCCGCCGTCGGTGCGCACCAGCCCCCGCTCCGCCGTGCGCACCCGGGCGGGCATGGCGATGTCATGGTCGGCCAGGACGTCGGCGATCCGGTTGGCGGTGGTCTTGTGGCCGAAGGCGACGACCTCCACCGGCAAGGGGAAGGCGCCCAGCACCTCCACAACCTTGGCGCTGTCGGCGATCACCACGCAGCGGTCCGACGCTTCCCAGACCAGCTTTTCGCGGAGCAGCGCGGCGCCGCCGCCCTTTATCAGCGCCAGCCCCGGGCCGATCTCGTCGGCGCCGTCGACGGTCAGGTCGATCCTTGGCGTGTCCTCCAGGGTCGAAAGCGGCAGGCCCAGCTCCCGGGCTTGGTCGGCCGTCTTTTCCGAGGTCGGCACGCAGCGCAGGCCGGGGAGATTCCGCGCCGCCAGGGCCTTGACGAACCAGGCGGCAGTCGAGCCGGTGCCGAGGCCCACGACCATGCCCTCTCCCACCAGAGCCGCCGCCGCCTCGCCGGCCGCGCGCTTCTGGTCCCCGGCGCTCACTTGCCCTTCCTCGCGCGCATCCGCTCGCGGAACGCTCGGGCCCAGCCGGGCTTGTCCGTTTGCGCCGCCCGCGCCAGCGCCAGGGCGTCTTCCGGCACGTCGCGCACGATCACCGAGCCCGAGCCGGTCATCGCGCCCGCGCCCACCGTCACCGGCGCGACCAGCGCGGTGTTGGAGCCGATGAAGGCGCCCTCGCCCACCACGGTGCGGTGCTTGTTGAAGCCGTCGTAGTTGCAGAAGATCGTGCCCGCGCCGATGTTCGCCCCCGCGCCGATCTCGCCGTCACCGATGTAGGACAGGTGGTTGGCCTTGGCGCCCGGGCCCAGCCGCGCTTTTTTCACCTCGACGAAGTTGCCGATGTGGGCCTCTTCGCCGATGTCGGCGCCTGGCCGCAGGCGGGCGTAAGGGCCGACGATCGCTCCGGCCGCCACGGCCGCGCCCTCCAGGTGGCTGAAGGCGCGGATCACGGCGCCGCCCTTGACCGCAACGCCGGGGCCGAACACCACGTAGGGCTCAATGACGGCGCCGGCGCCGATCTGCGTGTCCCACGCCAGATGGACCGTCTCGGGCGCGCTCATCCTCACGCCCTCGCGCATCAGGGTCTGGCGTCGGCGGCGCTGGAACACCGCTTCCGCCTCGGCCAATTCCGCCTGGGAGTTCACCCCCATCACCGCCTCCTCGGGCGCGAAGGCGACCCGGGTGACCAAGCCGCGCGCGCCGGCCAGGCCGATTACGTCGGTGAGGTAGTATTCGCCCTTGGCGTTGGCGTTGCCGACCTCTCCCAGCAGCTCCAGCAGCAGGGGCGCTGGCGCGGCCATGACGCCGGAGTTGCAGGCGCGGATGCGCAGCTGCTCCAGGGATGCGTCTTTGGCCTCGACGATCCGCTCCAGCCGCCCGTCCGGGCCAATCACCAGGCGCCCGTAGGCGGCGGGCTCGGCCGGCTCGAAGCCCAGCACCGCCAGATCCGCGCCGGTGGCCCTCAGCTCGAACAACGGGGCGATGTCCTCGGGCGACAGCAGCGGGCAATCGGCGTAGGTGACCACCACGTCGCCCTCGAACCCCTCCAGCGCCGCCTTCGCCGCCAGCACCGCGTGGCCGGTGCCGAGAGGCGGATCCTGCACCGCCACCGCGGCCTCACCCAGCCGCGCGCGGACCCGCTCGCCCACCCGCGGGCTGTGGGCGCCGACGACCACGACCACCCGCTCGCAGCCCAGCGCCTCGGTGGTGTCGACGGCGCGGTCGAGCATCGTTCGATGGCCGACCGGGTGCAGCACCTTGGGCGTGGGCGCCTTCATGCGCGTGCCCTGGCCGGCGGCGAGGATCACGGCGGCTCTGGACAGCATGGCCCCTCCGGCGAGTCGGGCGTCGCGCCCTCGGCCGATTTAGCGGAAAGGCGGACGGCCCGCGACCCTGGCTTGGGGCCCCCGCCTGAACCCTTGCCGCCCGAGGGGCGCCGCGCTACATCCGCGCCTCCCCGGAGCGGACGCGTAGCTCAGCGGGAGAGCACACCCTTCACACGGGTGGGGTCGTAGGTTCAATCCCTACCGCGTCCACCATCTTCGTTAGCGACCGTACGCCGCTCCGATCGGGGCAAGCGCGTCTCCGCTCCAAAGAAGTTTCATCGCGGCCTGTCAGGTTGACTTTACATTCGTGTGTGTCATGTTGACCTTACATTTTGTCGGGAGAAACTGTCATGAATACCGAATGGCCCGCTGACCGGGAGTATGTCGCCGGCACCTGGGCGTGCTTTGCCGTCTACATCGCCTCCATCGTCGCCCTGTCGTGGGGCGCGGACGGAGGGCACATCGAGGGGCCGGCGCTGTGGGCGGCGGCGCTGGTCCCCGGCGCCGCCATCGCCGCCCAGCTGTGGGTGACGCTGCGGCAGCTGTCGCGCATGGACGAGTTCATGCGGGCGCTGACCGCCAAGCGGTTCCTGGCGGCGGGCATGATCGCCTGCATCGTGGCCAGCACCTGGGGCTTCCTGGAGACCTACGCCCGGGCGCCGCACATGCCCGGCTGGCTGATCTACCCGCTGTTCTGGGGCTTCTTCGGCGTGGTGACTCCGTTCATCCGGAGCACCCGCTGATGAAGAACCGGCTGAGGGTGCTGCGCGCCGAGCGCGGCTGGACCCAGGAGCAGCTCGGCCGGGAGCTGGGCGTCTCGCGCCAAGCGGTGAACGCGCTGGAGACGGAGAAGCACGATCCCTCGCTGGATCTGGCCTACCGCATAGCGGCGGCGTTCGGCCTCGCGGTGGAGGCGGTGTTTGAGAACCGGCACGTAGCGGCGGCGACGGAGTGAGGGCCGTGGCGGGACTTGGCGGACTCGGAAAAAAAGAGTCCGGTGAGTCCGGTGTCGTGGAATAAGACTGCTTTAACAGCAGCTTACCGAAACGACGAGCCGGACTCCGAGTCCGGTGTGGAGTCCAGGGTCTGTTTTGGCGCCGCCGCTTCATCGGCCTATCATCAGGCCGTTTTCGGGGGCGGGGATAAGTTTTTTCTCGGTGGCGGCCCTGCGTGGCGCGGTGGGAGCGGAGCGGGTGGACAATCAATACCGGGGCGGGTGCCTGTGCGGGCGGTTGCGGTGGGAGGCGGAGGGGGAGCCGCTGTACCAGGGCTACTGCTGCTGCGCCGACTGCAGGCGGGCGTCGGGGTCGGGGTTCGTGGCGTTCATGGGGTTCGCGGGGGCGGAGGTGCGCTTCAGCGGAGAGGCGCGGCAGTTCCGCTCGGCGTCGTTCCGGGGCGGGGAGGCGGTGCGCAACTTCTGCGGCGATTGCGGGGGCCTGGTGTTCGGCGGCGAGGCGGGCGTGGACCGGTCGCATACCGTCTACGCCGGCTCATTGGACGAGCCGTCGCTGTTTCGGCCGACGCTGGCGATCTTCACGCGCGAGCGGCCGGCGTGGGTGGTGCTGCCGCCGGGGCTCCAGGAGTGGGAGACGATGCCGGGTTGAGGGCGCTCCTCGGGCCATAAGGTCCCGGCTTTTGCACCGAAGAACGAGAGCCGGCGTCGGGGCGATGAGCGTCGGCCGCGTGCGCCGATCAGAGGATCCAGCCGTCGAACTCGCGCTGGTCGCCCATGATCGCGATCATCATGTCGTTGCCGCCGCCGGTGGCGAGGTAGAGGTAGGTCACCCCCTCCTCGGCGTCGTAGGTCAACAGCGCCTCGCGCGCCGCGCCGGTCAGGCTACCCACGAAGTGGAAGGCGTTGTCGTTCAGCGAGGCGTAGTCGGCGTCGATGCGCTCGAGCGAGATGGTTTCGCCGGCCTGGAGGTCCATCAGGATGCCGTGGCGCGAGGCCAGGCGCTGGCCCGGGTTCTCCTCGAAGACGAACGTGTCCACGCCGGCGCCGCCATAGAGGATGTCGTAGGCGCCGTCGGTGTAGAGGACGTCGTCGCCGCCGCCGCCCCTGACCACGTCCACGCGCTGGTCATAGGCGCCGCCGCCGCCGGAGACGAGCACGTCGTTCCCCTCGCCGCCGCGCAGGGTGTCGGCGCCCCCGCCGCCGACCATGAAGTCGCCGGCGGCGGCGCCGATCATGCGGTCGTCGCCCCAGCCGGCGTCCACCTCCAGCCGCACGTCCGGGCTGTCGCCGAAGCGGACGAGGTCGTCGCCCCCACCCAGCGAGATGCGGCCCTTCTCCACCGCGCGGAAGCTGCCGCCGGCGATGGCGACGGCGCCGCCGGCGTCGAGGGCGCGCAGGTCGAGCACCAGGCGCTGGTCGCCGCCGAGCGTGAGCCACAGGGTGTCGCGGCCGGCGCCGCCGTCGACTACGTCGCCCCCGTCGGCGATGATGAAGTCCGCGCCCATGCCGCCGATCAGCACGTCGTGCTCGCCCGGGCCCGAGAGGCCGCCGCCCGCGATCAGGAAATCGTCGCCCTTGCCGCCGCGCAGAGTGTCGTCGCCGCGGGCGCCGTCGAGGTAGTCGTCCCCCCCCAGGCCCCGGATCAGATCGTCCTCGTCGCCGCCGCCCAGGCCTTCGCCGTCGTCAGTGCCGGTGATGTTCGCCATGCCGCCTCCCCGCAGGGCTACCTACGCCCGGAGAGCGGCGTTCGGCAAGGGGTCAGCGGCCTTCCAGTTCGATGATGGTATCGCAGCTCAGATAGGTCATCGGCCGCTCGAAGTCCGTTGGGGCGGAAAGGCGGGCTTGAAGCGGGGGCGGCGAAGCGGCAGGCTCGGGGGCCGTCGCCATGGCCAGTGCGAGAATGGGCTAAGCACATTTGACTCTGTCCCGAGATGGCGGGTTTGGCGGGGCTGGTCGCCATAGCCTGGTGGGGCTCGTCCCAGGCGTGCTGGCGTGCGCCGTGGTCGCCAGCCTGGCGTTGGGCCTGCGCCGGCTGCCGGGAATGGCGGCGTTCAGCCCGATGATCCTGGCGATGGTGCTGGGCGTGACGGCGCACAACCTGCTGCCCCTGCCGCAGGCGATGCGGCCCGGGGTGATGTTCAGCCAAAAGCGCCTGTTGCGGCTGGCGATCGTGCTGCTGGGGCTGCAGCTGACGGCGGCGCAGGTGATTGGCGTCGGCGGCGCCGGGCTGGCGATCCTCGTCGCCGCCACACTTGCCACCTTCGCCGTGACGGTCTGGCTCGGGCGCCTGCTGGGCGTGGACCGCAAGCTGAGCGAACTGATTGCGGCGGGCGTGTCGATCTGCGGCGCCTCGGCCATCGTGGCGACCAACACCGTCACCCGCGCCGAGGACGAAGACGTCGCCTACGCCCTGGCGTGCGTCACCCTGTTCGGGACGCTGGCGATCTTCCTCTACCCGCTGCTGCGCGTGGCGCTGGGGCTGGACGAGCACGGCTATGGCCTGTGGACCGGCGCCTCGATCCACGAGGTGGCCCAGGTGGTCGCCGCCGCCTTCCAGGGGGGACAGGAGGCGGGCGCCTTCGCCACCATCGTCAAGCTCACGCGGGTGATGCTGCTGGCCCCTCTGGTGCTGGTTCTCGGCCTGTTCGCCGCCCGCTCGGCCAAGGCCGCCGGAGACGCTCCGCACGCCAGGCCGCCGGTCCCCTGGTTCGTATTCGGCTTCATCGCCGCCATGCTGCTGAACAGCGTCTGGTCCGTTCCGACGATCGCGCGGGGGCCGTTGACCTGGATCACCACCTTCCTGTTCACCATGGCGCTGGCGGCCATGGGTCTCGAGACCAGCCTGTCGAAGCTGCGGGCCAAGGGCCTGCGGCCGCTGCTGCTGGGCGCGGCGGCCACGCTGTTCATCGCGGGACTCAGCCTCGGACTGATCGAGCTCTTCGCCTAGGGCGGCGGTGGGGCCAGGATCTCCCGCTTGCCGGCGTGGTTGGCGGGGCCGACGACGCCTTCGCGTTCCATGCGCTCGATCAGCGAGGCGGCGCGGTTGTAGCCGATTTGCAGGCGGCGCTGGACGTAGCTGGTCGAGGCCTTGCCGTCGCGGGTGACCACCGCCACCGCCTGGTCGTAGAGCTCGTTGCCCGAGCCTTCGCCGCCGAAGGCGCCGGCGTCGTCGCCGTCTTCGTCCTCGTCCGGCGCGGCGGTGACGTCCTCGAGGTAGTCGGGCGAGCCCTGCGAGCGCAGGAAGGCCGTGACCTCCTCAACCTCGGCGTCGGTGACGAAGGGGCCGTGCAGGCGGGTGATGCGGCCGCCGCCGGCCATGTAGAGCATGTCGCCCTGGCCCAGCAGCTGCTCTGCGCCCTGTTCGCCGAGGATGGTGCGGGCGTCGATCTTGGAGGTGACCTGGAAGCTGATCCGGGTCGGGAAGTTGGCCTTGATGGTGCCGGTGATCACGTCGACCGACGGGCGCTGGGTGGCCATGATCAGATGGATGCCGGCGGCGCGGGCCATCTGGGCCAGACGCTGGACCGCGCCCTCGATGTCCTTGCCGGCGACCATCATCAGGTCGGCGACCTCGTCGATCACCACCACCAAGTAGGGCATCGGCGTGGGGTCGAGCCGCTCTTCCTCGTACATCGGGCGGCCGCGCTCGTCGAAGCCGGTCTGCACGGTGCGGACGAAGTGCTCGCCCTTGGCGGCCAGTTCGGAGGCCTTTTCGTTGTAGCCCGCGACGTTGCGCACGCCGATTTTGGACATGCGGCGGTAGCGGTCCTCCATCTCGCGCACGGTCCATTTAAGGGCCACGATCGCCTTCTTCGGGTCGGTGACCACGGGCGCGAGCAGGTGGGGGATGCCGTCGTAGATGCTGAGCTCCAGCATCTTCGGGTCGATCATGATCAGCCGGCACTTGTCAGGGGGCAGGCGGTAGAGGATCGACAGGATCATCGCGTTCACCCCCACCGACTTACCCGAGCCGGTGGTGCCGGCGATCAGCAGGTGCGGCATCCGCGCCAGGTCGGCGATGTAGGGGTCGCCGCCGATGGTTTCGCCCAGCGCCACGGGAAGGACGTGGCTGGTCTTCTCGTATTCGGAGGAGGCCAAGAGGTCGCGCAGGAACACGGTCTCGCGCTTCTGGTTGGGCAGCTCGATGCCGATGGCGTTTCGGCCGGGCACCACCGAGACGCGGCAGGCGGCCACGCTCATCGAGCGGGCGATGTCGTCCGACAGCGCCACCACCCGGGCGTGCTTGACGCCCGGCGCCGGCACCAGCTCGTAGAGGGTGACCACGGGGCCGGGACGAATCTGGTCGATCTTACCGTTGACCCCGAACTCGCCGAGCACGCCTTCGAGCAGGCGGGCGTTCTGGCGCAGGCTCTCCTCGTCCACGGCCGAGGCGCGCGGCTTGGGCTTGGCCAGCATGTTCAGCTCGGGCAGGCGGAAGCCCTTGGGTTCGGCGAACGGCAGCACCGATTGCATCTCCCGCGCCTCGCGCGGCGAGGGCTTGGGCGACTTGGTCCCCAGCACCTGGGGCGGGGAAGCTTCGGCCGCGTCGGGAACCTGGGGGTCGGGCAGATCGAGAGGCGCCCGCTCGGCGCGCCGCCGGCCCGAGCGCTCGGGAGCGGCGACCGCCCCGGCGGCTTGCCGCCTGCGGCCTCCCCCGCCGAGCCACCGCGCCGCGGCGCCGAAGTCGGCCCAGCGGAGGCCTGCGGCGAAGGCCAAGCAGCCGCCCGCCACCAGCGCCAGCAGTCCGGCCGCCGCCGGCATGGCGGCGCGCGCATGGATCATCTCGATCAGGCCCGACAGGCCGTGCAGCAGGCCGTCGCCCCAGAAGCCGCCGAGCCCGCGCGCCAGCGGCCAGGCGGCGGGCGCAGGCGGCAGCGCCAGAAGCCCGGCCAGCGCCAGACAGCCGACCAGCCCCACCCAGCCGCGCATCCGGCGCTCTTCCGCGACCGGCTCGCGCCGGCGCCTCACGGCGCGCGAGAAGCCAAGCGCCGCGAACAGCGCCGCCATCAGCCAAGCCGCCACCCCCAGCGACTGAACCGCGACATCGGCGGCGAAGGCGCCGGCGGCGCCCATCAGGTTCTGCACGGGCGCGGAGGAGGCGGCGTTCAGGCTCCCGTCGGTGGCGTGGTAGGTGGCCATGGCGAGGATCAGGCACGCGCCGGTCGCCGCCGTCAGGGCGCCTCGCGCCCGCGCGGCCAGCGGGTGGCGCCACCCGGCCGCCGCCACGCCCGCAACCGTCGGCTTCGCCCTTCTGGCCCGCGCCATGACCCACTCCGAACTCGAACGTCCGTTCTCGCGCGCGAGGGTTAAGGGGCGTTTACGATAACCAATGTCGGTCGCGGCATCGGTGGCGTTGCACCGGCGGTCTGAGGGAGCGCATACGGCCGCCATGTCCGAGTTCGACGTGATCATCGCCGGGGCCGGGATGGCCGGGGCGACGCTGGCGCTGGCGCTGAAGCGGGCGGGGATGGCGCCGCTGCTGGTGGATCGCCAGAGCGTCGATGCGCAGCTGGCCCCGTCCTACGACGGCCGCGCCTCGGCCGTGGCCTATTCCTGTTTCCGCCAGTGGCGGGCGCTGGGGGTGGCCGGGCGGCTGGAGCCGCACGCCCAGCGGATCGACCAGATCCTGGTCACCGACGGCCGCGGCCCCGGGGCGGGGGCGACCGCCGGCCTGCCAGCCTTCCTCCACTTCGACGCTTCGGAGATCGCCGACCGCAGCGAGGGCGAGCCGCTCGGCTACATGGTCGAGAACCGCCACATCCGCGCCGCGCTGGCGGAGGCGGTGCGGGAGGCGGGGGTCGAAGTGGCCGCGCCAGTGGCCATCGAAGGTTTGCGCACAGGGCCCGCGGCGGCGGCCGTGGCGCTGGCCGATGGGCGCGAAGTGATGGCGCCCCTGGTGGTCGGTGCCGACGGGCGGGAGTCGGCGGTGCGGCGCGAGGCGGGGATCGGGGTGGTCGGCTGGCCCTACCGGCAGTCGGCCGTGGTGGCGACCCTGGGCCTGGCCGAGCCTCACGGCGGGGTGGCCTACGAGCACTTCCTGCCCTCGGGCCCGTTCGCCATCCTGCCGCTGACGGGCAGCCGCGCCTGCCTGGTCTGGACGGAGAGCCACGCCCGCGCCCAGGCGCTCAAGGCGGCGCGGCCGGAGATGTTCGAGGCCTGCCTGCGCCGCCGCTTCGGCGACTTCCTGGGCGAAGTCGAGGTGCTGGGTCAGCGGTTCTTCTATCCGCTGAGCCTGCAGCTGGCCGAACGGATGACCGCCCCGCGCGTGGCGCTGCTGGGCGACGCCGCCCACGCGATCCATCCGATCGCGGGCCAGGGGCTGAATCTGGGCCTGAAGGATGTCGCCGCCCTGGCGGAAGTGGTGGTGGAGGCGGCGAGGCTGGGCGAAGACATCGGCTCCGAAGCGGTGCTGGAGCGTTACGCCCGCTGGCGGCGCACCGACACTGTCGCGCTGAGCGTCGCCACCGACGTGTTCGATCGGCTGTTCTCCACCGACCTGCCGCCGGTCCGGCTTGCGCGAGGGCTGGGGATGGCCGCCGTCAACCGCCTAGCGCCCGCGCGCCGCTGGTTCATGACCGAAGCCGGCGGCGCGTCGGGGGATCTGCCGCGGTTGTTGAGGGGAGAGAGCCTGTAGGCGCGTCCTTCGAGACGCGGCCTTCCCGGCCGCTCCTCAGGATGACGAATGGGTGGCGACGAACCCGTCCCTGAAAGAAGGCGTCATGGTGAGGAGCGGGGCGCAGCCGCGCGTCTCGAACCACGCACGTTCACTCCCCCTCCGCCAGCTCCCGCGCCTCTTCCGGGAGCATAATCGGGACGCCGTCGCGGATGGGATAGGCGAGGCGGGCGGTGGCGCTGACCAGTTCCTGGCGTTCGCGGTCGTAGGTGAGGGGGGCGTGGCTCACGGGGCAGACCAGGATCTCCAGCAGGCGCGGATCGATTTCGGCGGCGGGAGGCGTGTCGGTCATGGCGTGGCCTACTGCAGCTGCGGGCCGCCGCCCTCGTCGTCGGAAAGGGAGGCGGCGTCGATTTCCATAAGGGCGATCAGCGCGTCCCGGCGGGCGGCGAGGCCGTCGGCCTCCAGCAGCGCCTGTTTCTCCGTCGGCTCGAACGGCAGCGCCATGGCCAGGCTGTTGACCAGGGCCTCGGTCGGGGCGGCCTTGGCGGTTTCCCAGTCGACCTCCATGGAGCGGCGGTCGAGGTAGGCCTTGAGCGCGCGCAGCAGGCGCAGCTTGTCGAATCCCTCGTCGGGCTGCATCGGCTTCAGGTCGGCCTCGAAGGCGCGGTAGTCGGCGCGCACCTGGCGGTAGGGCGTGCGCACCGGCAGCTCGTCGCCGAGGCGGAAGCGGCACACGCCGGTCAGGGTGATCAGGTAGCGGCCATCGCCGGTCTCGGAGAAGCTGGTGATGCGGCCGATGCAGCCCACTGCGGCCAGGCGCGGGCGGTCGCGCTCGCCGCCCGGCAGGGTCTGGACCATGCCGATGATCCGCTCCGCGCCCATCGCGTCGTCGACCATGTTCAGGTAGCGCGGCTCGAAGATGTTCAGCGGCAGCGAGGCGTGCGGCAGCAGCAGCGCCCCGTCCAGCGGGAACACCGGGATCACCTGGGGCAGTTCGACGGCCTTGCGGTAGGCGGTGACGGGCATGGCGTCTCCCCTCAGGCGAACAGGATCGACGACAGGCGGCGGCGGCCCTGCTTGGTCACCTCCGAAGTCGCCCCCGCCGCCTCGAACACAGTCAGCAGCTGCTTGCGCGCGGCGCCGTCGTTCCAGTCGCGGTCCTTGGCGATGATCTCGAGCAGCTGGTCTACAGCGCCGCCAAGGTCGCCGCGGCCGGCCAGCGCCTTGGCGAGTTCCAGCCGCGCCTCATGGTCATCGGCGTTGGCGGCCAGCCGCCGCTCGAAGGCCGCGGTGTCCGAAGGCGCCTCGGCGGCCAGCGCCAGCGCGGCCTTGACGCCGTCCAGCTCGCTGTCCTTGGCGTTCGCCGGAGCCATCTCCACCAGCTCGCGCGCGCGTTCCCTGTCGCCGCCTTGAAGGTAGCAGCGCGCCAGCCCCGCCAGCGCCTTCACGTTCTCAGGCTCGGCCTGCAGCACCTGAGCGTACGCTTGGGCCGCGCCGCCGATGTCGCCTTGGCCGAGGGATTCCTGCGCGAGCTTCAGCAGCTCGTCGATCATGTCCGCGCCGCCGTCGGGGGGCGCCGCCGCCAGCCGGTCGATGAAGGCCTTGATCTGGCTCTCGGGCACCGCGCCCTGGAAGCCGTCCACCGGCTGGCCGTCGACGAAGGCGTAGACGGTGGGGATCGACTGCACCCGCAGCTGGGCGGCGATGCGGGGGTTCTTGTCGACGTCGACCTTGACCAGCTTCACCGCGCCCTTGGCGGCCTTCACCGCCTTCTCCAGCGCCGGGGTCAGCTGGCGGCACGGCCCGCACCAGGTGGCCCAGAAGTCCACGATCACCGGGGTGGTGCGCGAGGCCTCGATCACGTCGGCCATGAAGGCGGCGTCGGAGGAGTCCTTGATCAGGTCGGCGGGCGGCGGGGCCGAGCCCGCGGCGGAAGCGGAGGTGTCGAAGATCATGCTCATCGGGGAGACTGGGAAACTCGGGCGTAGAACCCGTCAGCCAGCAAAATGGTCCCGAACAACCGCGGCCGCAATCAGGCGCCGCCGGCGAGAGCGGCAAAAACCTCGGCGGTAGCCATGGCCCAAGTTGGCCCTAGAATAGATACGAGAGGGCCATGGCGGGCGAGAGCGGCGAGCGGCGGGGGGTGCTGAGCCCGGTGGAGTTCCTCCACCGGGTGCTGATCACCTTCGCCATCATCGTGGTGGCGTACCTGTTCTGGCGCTGGCTGGACGTGTTCCTGCTCGCGTTCGGGGCGGCGCTGATCGCGCTGATCCTGCGCACCGCGTCCGAACCCGTCGACCGCTACACGCCGCTGAACGCCGGCTGGTCGCTGGCGGTGGCGGGCCTGGTGCTGGCGGCGGTGGTCGGCGGGACGCTGTGGCTGTTCGGGTCGACCATCGCCGGCCAGCTCAACCAGCTCGCCGCCGCGGTGCCCGCCGCCTGGGAGGCCGCCAAGCCCCAGATCGCCGGCTGGCCGCTGGGCCCCCAGTTCCTCCAGACCGTCAGCGACTTCACCGCCAACGCCCCGGCGCCGGCCGACGCCAAGGGCGTGGGCGGGGGCCTGAGCGAGGGGGTGATCACCCAGCTGCGCGAGATGGTGGTGCGGCTGGGGGGGCTGGCGCGGTCGGCGCTGTCGGTGGCGGCGGAGATCTTCGTGGTGGTGGTGGCCGGGGCCTATTTCGCCGCTGAGCCGCGCACCTACCGCGACGGGCTTGTGATGCTGCTGCCGCCGCGCGTGCGGCCGGAGGCGCGCGGGGCGCTGGACGAAGCGGCATCGGCGCTGCGGCGCTGGCTGCTCGGCACGCTGTTCTCGATGTTCGTGGTCGGGACCCTGACCGGGCTGGGGGCCTGGGCCATCGGCCTGCCCGCGCCGTTGGCGCTGGGCCTGATCGCGGGCCTGGCCCAGTTCGTGCCGATCATCGGCCCCGCCGTCTCCACCATTCCCGGCCTGCTGATCTCGCTCAGCCTGGGGCCGCAGGTGATCCTGTGGACGCTGCTGCTCTACGTCGGGGTGCAGCAGTTCGAGGGCCAGCTGCTCACGCCCCTGGTGCAGCGGCGCACGGTGCATATCCCGCCGGCGGTGACCCTGCTGGCGGTGATCGCGGTGGGGCTGATCTTCGGGCCGCTGGGGGTGCTGTTCGCCTCGCCACTGACGGTGGTGGCCTATGTGATGGTCCGGCGGCTGTATGTGCATGACGTGCTCGGCGACGAGGTCGAGGATGTACGCGCCGCCGAGGCCGAACAGCGGCCGGCGGGCGGATGAGCGCGCAGGCCCCGCCGCTGCGCCGCCTGCGCTCGATCGTCGGCGGTTCGGCCGGCAATCTGGTGGAGTGGTACGACTGGTACGCCTACGCCGCCTTCACCCTCTACTTCGCCGACGACTTCTTCCCCAAGGGCGACCAGACCGCCCAGCTGCTGAGCGCCGCCGCCATTTTCGCGGTGGGCTTTCTGGCGAGGCCGCTCGGCGCTTGGCTGATGGGCCTGTACGCCGACCGCAAAGGGCGCAAGGCGGCGCTGGTGGCTTCGGTGGCGCTGATGAGCGCCGGGTCGCTGTTCATCGCCTTGATCCCAACCTACGCCATGATCGGCTGGGCGGCACCGGCTTTGCTGCTGGCGGCGCGGATACTCCAGGGCCTCAGCCTCGGAGGCGAGTACGGCGCCAGCGCCACCTACCTCTCTGAAATGGCGGGCAAGAAACACCGCGGCTTCTGGTCCTCCTTCCAGTACGTCACCTTGATCTCCGGCCAGCTCATCGCGCTCGGCGTGCTGCTGGTCCTGCAGCAGGTCCTCTCCAAGCCGGCCCTGGAGGCTTGGGGCTGGCGCATCCCCTTCATCATCGGCGCGGCGCTGGCGGTGAGCGTGCTTTGGCTCCGGCGCGGACTGGAGGAGACTCCCTCGTTCCGCGCCAAGACCGCCGAACGCAGCGGCGCGCGCCTGCTGTTCCTGCGCCACCCGCGCGAGACGTTGGTGGTGGCGGGGCTGACGGCGGGGGGCACGCTCGCCTTCTACGCCTACACCACCTACCTGCAGAAGTTCCTGGCCAACACCGCCGGTTTCACCAAGGACCAGGCGAGCCAGATCAGCTTTTTCGCCCTGTTCGTGTTCATGTGCGTCCAGCCGCTGTTCGGCTGGTTGTCCGACCAGGTCGGCCGCCGCTGGGTGATGATCGGCTTCGGCGTCACGGGCCTGCTGTTCACCTGGCCGATCTTCACTGCCTTGGAAGACGCCCGCAGCTCCACCGCCGCCTTCCTGCTGATGCTGGCGGCGCTGCTGATCGTGTCGGGCTACACCTCGGTGAACGCGGTGGTGAAGGCCGAGCTGTTCCCCACCGAGGTGCGCGCGCTGGGCGTGGCCCTGCCCTACGCCATCACCAACGCGCTGTTTGGCGGCACGGCCGAATACGTGGCTCTGTGGTTCAAGCAGGTCGGGCGCGAGAGCTGGTTTTACGCCTACGTCACCGGCATGATCGGCGTCTCGTTGGCGGTCTATGTGCTGATGCCCGACACCCGCCGCACGAGCCGGATAGCTGAGGACTAGGCGGCGGCCAGGCGGCCCCAGACCTCCTGGTCGGCGATGGTGGAGGTGAGGGTGCCGCCCACCTGCCGGTCGCATAGCCGGGCCAGCACGATGAGGTCGGCGCCGCAGAGGCGCACCCGCACGTCCTCGGCCAGGCAGCCGCGGAAGGGCGCGGCGAACAGGGCGGCGTTCACCTCCGGCGCCTTGGAGACGATCAGCGTGGCCAGCCGCATCGCGCGCTCATGGCAGCGGTGCTGCAGCCGCGGCTCCTCGGCGAACATTTCGCAGCCGAGCCGCAGCACGTCATCCAGCGTCAGGCGCGAGAAGCGCCGCGCCGGCACCGGCGGCGTTAGCGCCGACGGCGTCAGGTGCAGCACCGCATCGTTGAGCAGGAACAGCAAATCGACGCCCCATCAGCACTTCCCTGCAGTTTGCCGGCGGCGGCTTTCGGTCCGGTTGACAGGCAGGGTTAAGCGGGCGGCGACGTTGCCGCACCTTCGCCTTCCACCGGCTCGGTAAGGAAGTGGCGGCCTTGACGGTCCTCGATCTCCACCACCCAGAGGTCCGGGTCGATCCGGCGCGCGCGTTCGGAGTAGGCGTCCAGGTCCGCCTCGGAGGTGGAGGCGACCGGCTGCATCCACACCCGCTCGCCATCCGTGCGCACGGCTTCGGCGAACAGGCGGCAGGTCCCGTCGCCGCGGTTCACCGCCTTGACCAGCACCGCCCCGGCGCGCGCGTCGCCCTTCTTCGCCACCGCTGCAAAGGCGCCGCCCATCTCCGCGCGGCGGATCAGGGCCGAGACCCAGACGTCGGTGGACAGCAGCACGGGCAACCCTTTGGCAAGCGGCGGCCGCTTAAGGTGAAGGCGGGGCTTTCAACATACGGATTTTGACAGTGGTGGCGAGCGCGCGTCTGGCGGCGATGGCGGCGTGTTTATGGTGCGCGGCGGGCGTGGCCTGGGCGGGCGCCTCCGACGTTTTCTACGAGCGGGCGGTGATGGTGGCGGCGGACAGCCGTTGCCGCCTGTTCAGCCCCGGCATCTCCACCGCGCTCGCCGCGGGCAAGGCGCAGGCGCGCGGGGCGGCGCTCAGGACCGGCGCGGACGCCACGGCTCTCTTCCGCCTTGAACGGCAAGCCGTGGCCACGGGCGGCTCGGCCGCCTGCGGCTCGGCGGGCCTGAAGACAGCCGCGGGCCGCGTTCAGGCGGGCTTTGAAGGCTACCGCCGCCTCTCGCGGATCGACCTGCCGGGGGAGGTGGCCGGCTGGCGGGCGGTGCGCGCCGTGCCCGCGAAGGGTCAAGCCTGGCGTCTCTCCCAGCCAGTCCGCTTCGGCGCGGATCGTGCGGTGTTCGGCGTCTACGGCGGAAGCAGCGGCGGCCTGGGCGCGGCGGCCGCCTTCACCGACGGCCGCGTGCCCTATGCGGCGCGGCTGGTGGTGCGCGACCCCGCGCGCGCGCCCTCCGCCTACCTGCGCGGCTGGAAGCCTGGGGCAAAGCCGCCGCTCGCCGCGCGCACGCCGCCGGCCTCCGCCGCGCGAACCTTCCTGGCCGAGACGCGCAGCGCCGCCGAGCCGATGCTGGCGCCCCAGCCGAAGGACCGGGCGCTGCTGTTCCGCTTCCCTGCCGGCGCCGCTTCCGCCCTGTCGGGGCTCGACCCGCGCGAGGCGGTAACCGTGGAGTTCCTGTTCACCGGCCGCTCCGGCGACACCGTGCGCCGCGCCTATGTCGAAGTCGGCGACTTCGCCGCCGGCCTGGCGTTCCTGCGCCTCTAACCTCCTCCGCCACGAGGGCTCGCCAGCCCCGATCATCTCCGGGGCGGGATTCCGCCCGAAGAATCTTCGGCTCAGCTCGAACCGATTTGCAATTGATGCGCTTCGCCATCGCGGCGCGTGTTTTGCCGCAGTGGAGGACGTGATGAGGACGGTGGTCTTCGGGGGCGTGGCGGCGGCTTTGGCGGGCTTGGTCTTCGGCGCGGGCATGAAGGCCCCTGTCGCCGGGCGCGACCTGCCGCAGCCGGAACTGCAACAGGTTTCCTATCCGGTCGAGACCCTGGTCCAAGACAGCCTGCGTCCCGAGTATGTGGTGGCGAGCGCCTACGCGCCCGCCGGCTGGGCCAACGGCCAGCTGTGGCAGGCGGCCTATGCCGCCCCCACGGACGCCTCGGCCCAGCTTGAGCCGCCCGCGCCGGAAGCGTTTACCGCGGACGAGCCCGCGCTGAACGCAGATCTGGCGGACCCGCAAGCGGACGCCCAGGCGCCTGGCGCGGATCCCACCATGCCCTACGCCTCAGGCATGACCACACGCTCTGAAGCAACGCAGGACCAGGCGCCCCAGGCGCGGCCCGCCTCCAGCTGGCCGAACAAGAGCGGCGAGGCCAAGCAGCAGGTGTTCAACGGCCACGACGGTTTCGAACATCTGCGCCCGGCCGTGGCCGCGGACGCGGCGGCCTGACCTGCGCAGGATTGGCGGACGAGCCTGACGGCTAACGCCCCAGCGTCTCCTTCAGCGCGTCGATGTGCTTTGACGCCTCGGCCTTGCTCAGACCATCGCCGGGGAAGTCCTCGCCCGCCTCCTCGCTGAGCGTTTTCAGGTAGGAGGCCTGGGCGCCGGTCATCGGCTCGTCGCCCGAGACCCAGTCGTCGGGATCCTTGACGGTGTTGGTGTTCGGCTCCGGTTCGATCTTGGGGTTGTCGGTCATTGGTGCAGTTCCACGTTTGTTCCACGTGAAACATTCCATCAGCCGTCTCGGTTCCCGCGCCCCTGGCGGGTTGCGCCTCAAGCCCGGCGGCGATCAATAGGGCGGTGTCCGCCGCCGACCGCTTGCCCGACGCGCCGCCCGACAACTGGGTGGACCGGCGCGCGCCTCCGGCGCTGCGGCCGTGGCTGAAGCTGGGCCGCTTCGACCGGCCGATCGGGGCGTGGCTGCTGATGCTGCCGGGGTGGCAGGGGGTGGCGCTGGCCTGCGCGGGGCAGCGCCGCTTGCCGGACCCCTGGCTGCTGGGGCTGATCGCCGCCGGCGCCGTCGTGATGCGGGCCGCGGGCTGCGCCTACAACGACATCGCCGACCGCGACATCGACGCCAAGGTGGCGCGCACGGCGCGGAGGCCGATCCCGTCCGGGCAGGTCAGCGTGGGGCAGGCGTGGGCCTACGTCGTGGGCTTGAGCCTGACCGGGCTACTGGTCCTGCTCGCCATGAACCGGACCGCCGTCGCGCTTGGCGCCGCTTCGCTGCTGCTGGTGGCGGCCTATCCGTTCATGAAGCGGATCACGTGGTGGCCGCAGGCGTGGCTCGGTCTGACGTTCAACTGGGGCGCGCTGCTGGGGTACGCGGCGGTGAGCGGGGAGGTCGAATGGCCGTCGCTCCTGCTCTATGCTTCCGGGCTGTTCTGGACCCTCGGTTACGACACCATCTACGCGCTCCAGGACATGGAGGACGACGCGCTGGCGGGCGTGAAGTCCTCCGCGCGGCGTTTGGGGGACCGGGCGCCGGGGGCGGTGCTGGCGTTCTATGGCGCGGCCATGCTGTTGACCCTGGCGGCGGGCGCGGCGGCCGGTCTGGGTCCAGTGTTCTACCTCGGTTGGGCCGCTTACGCGGTGCATCTGGTTTGGCAGGCGCGGCGGGTGCGGGTTGACGATCCAGGGCTGGCCCTGCGGCTGTTCCGCTCCAACCGCGAGGCCGGGCTGATCCTGTTACTGGCCATCGCGGCGGGCGCCTGGGCGAGCGCCAGACCCTGATGAGAGGGCGGCACGAAGTTGGGCCCAGCCTTCGTGCGGCTGGACGCGCCGTCCGCCAGCCGGCGTAAGAAGGCTCAGCTTGAGCGGTTCGCCACCAGGTCGTCCACCACGGCCGGATCGGCCAGGGTGGAGGTGTCGCCGAGCGCGCCGATCTCGCCCTCCGCGATCTTGCGCAGGATGCGGCGCATGATCTTGCCCGAGCGGGTCTTGGGCAGGCCCGGCGCGAACTGGATGCGGTCGGGCGCGGCGATCGGGCCGATCTCGGCGCGCACCCAGCGGACCAGCTCGGTGCGCAGGGCTTCGTCGGCGGGTTCGCCGGCGTTGAGGGTGACGTAGGCGTGGACGCCTTGGCCCTTGATGTCGTGGGGGTAGCCTACCACGGCGGCCTCGGCGACCTTGGGGTGGGCGACGAGGGCGGACTCGATTTCGGCGGTGCCGAGGCGATGGCCGGATACGTTGAGCACGTCGTCCACCCGGCCGGTGATCCAGTAGTAGCCGTCCTCGTCGCGGCGGGCGCCGTCGCCGGTGAAGTAGAAGCCCGGCACGTCAGACCAGTACTGCTTCTGGTAGCGGTCGGGGTCGTTGAAGATGCCGCGGAGCATGCTCGGCCACGGCTTGCGGATCACCAGCAGCCCGCCCTGGTTCGGGCCGAGCTCCTTGCCGGTCCGGTCGACGATGGCCGCGTCGACGCCGAAGAACGGCAGCGTGGCCGTGCCCGGCTTCATCGGCGTCGCGCCCGGCATCGGCGTGATCATGTGCATGCCGGTCTCGGTCTGCCACCACGTGTCGACGATCGGGCACCGCTCGTGCCCGATGACCTTGTGGTACCACATCCACGCCTCGGGGTTGATCGGCTCGCCGACCGTCCCGAGCAGCCGCAGCGATGACAAATCGTGCTTCGCGACCAGCTCCTTGCCGGCCTTCATGAACGCCCGGATGGCGGTCGGGGCGGTGTAAAGGATGCTGACCTTGTGCCGCTCGATGGTGCCCCACCACCGGTCGGTCTCGGGGTAGCTGGGCGTTCCCTCGAACATCAGGGTCGTCCCGCCGTTGGCGAGCGGGCCATACAACAGGTAGGAGTGACCCGTGACCCAGCCCACGTCCGCCGTGCACCAGTACACGTCGTCGTCCTTGAGGTCGTGGACCCACTTGCTCGTCGACTTGACGTGCGTCAGGTAGCCGCCGGTGGTATGCACGATG
>DASVRA010000007.1:0-65747 GCA_036388855.1 Caulobacteraceae bacterium
GCCCAGAAGCAGGCGCAGGCTGCACCCGCCGCTGCCGCTGCGCCCGCGAAGGGCTAGCCGCCTCCCGCGCCCCGCTGGAAGCTTTCCACCAGGCTTCCGCAGACCAGCCGCCAGCCGTCCACCAGGACGAAGAAGATCAGCTTGAACGGCAGCGACACGACCACGGGCGGCAGCATCATCATGCCCATGCTCATCAGCACGCTGGCGACCACCAGGTCGATGACCAGGAACGGCACGAACAGTAGGAACCCGATCTCGAACGCCCGCTTCAGCTCCGAGATCATGAACGCCGGCGTCACCACGTGCAGCGGCAGCTGCTGTGCGCTCTGGGGCCGGGGCGTGCGCGACAGGCGCACGAATAGCCCAAGGTCCTCGCGGTCCACCTGGCCCAGCATGAAAGTCTTCACCGGCTGGGAGGCCGCGCCGAACGCCTGCGGCAGCTCCATCTGTTTGTCGAGCAGCGGCTTGATCCCGGCGTTGTAGGCGGCGGTGTAGGTCGGGGCCATGACGATTGCGCTGAGGAACAGCGCCAGCGACACGATCACCGCGTTGGGCGGGCTCTGCTGCAGGCCGAGCGCGGTGCGGAGCAGCGACAGCACCACCACAATCCGCACGAACGAGGTGGTCATGATCACGATCGACGGCGCCAGCGACAGCACCGTCATCAGCCCGATCAGCTGCACCACCCGCTCGGTCAGTCCCGCGCCGGTGCCGAGGTTGATGTTGACCGCCGCCCCGCCCGCCGGCGCCGCTTGCGCCCACGCCAGCGCGGGCAGGGCGAACATCATGGCCCCGGCAAGTCCGGCCAGCAGACTGATGACGAACGCGCGCTTCAGGTCCTCGCGCGAAAGGCCGGTCAGCGAGCCGAACAGGAGCCGCGTCACGCCGCCGCCTCCTCGGGTGTCGCTTCGGCCTCTAAGACGTGAGCAGGGCCGCTCGCCAGCAGCCGCCCTTCGCCGAGCAGCAGCAGCTTCTCTTCCCGGTCGCACCGCACCAGCACCAGCCGCCGCGACGGATCGAGGATCAGGCTCTCCACCACCGCCATGCGCCGGTCCTTCGGCGCCTTGAACCTCAGCAGCGCGCCGGGCATGAACCGCCGCGCCGCCACCGCCGCCAGTCCGATCACGCCCAGCGTGACCGCCAGCGCCAGCACCATCCGCGCCACGTCGGCGATATCCATAGGCGTTCGGCCCTTGGCAGACTCAGCCGCTTCCCGGCCGCCTCCAGAAGTTAACGGACGTGGTTAAGGGGGGATTAATCCCGAGCGGGTGGCGAGGCCGCCTAGGCTTTCGGTTTGGCCGGCGCCTTGCGCGCGGCGGGCTTCTTGGCCGCGGCGGTGGGTTTGGAAGCCGATGAAGCCTTGGGTTTGGAGGCCGATGAGGCCTTGGGCTTGGCAGCCTTGGCCGCGGGTTTCGCCGCCGATTTGGACGGCGCCTTGGCCACCGGCTTGGCGGGCGCCTTGGCCGCGGCTTTCGGCTTGGCGGGGGCTTTGGGCTTGGCCGCCTTCGCCTCGGCTTTCGGCTTCGAGGACCCCTCGTCGGCCATCGGAGCGGCTTCGGCGGCGGCGGCCGCGACGGGTTCGGCCACGAGAGGGGCGGGACCCACGGGCTCGGGCGATTCGGCGGCCAGCGGGGCGGCGGCCGCCGCTTCGGGGGCGGCCGCGAGGGCCGGTCCGGTCTTGGCCTCGGGCTTTGCGCCCTTGCCGCCGAACAACCTGCTGAACAGTCCGCCGATGCCCGCCATGGCCTTGTCCCCACTGACCGACGCGAGGCGGAAATCGCCGCGCGGCTCCCGAATCCGAGAACGCCAGTCTGCCTCCGCCCGCCGCCTTGGCAAGGGCGGTTTTGGCGCGTATGCACGGCGCCGAATTCACCGGCCCCTCACGGGGCCGCTTCCTCATGGGCGAGCGCTCCGTCCGCCCAACGGTGAGTCAGGGAAGAATGCAGGCGTTTTCCAAGCGGATTTGGCGGGCGGCGGCCGGCGCTGGGGCGGCGGCCTTGGCGGCGGCATTCGGAACGGCCGCGTTGGCCGCCGACCTGCTGGGCCAGCCCACGCCGGGCGCCGTCGGCCTGCAGCCCGGGGCCTCGGAGCTGCGCCACAGCGCCGCCTTCTTCCACGACGGCATCCTGATGCCGGTGATCACCGCCATCTGCCTGTTCGTGGCGGGGCTGCTGCTCTACTGCGTGGTGCGCTTCAACAAGCGCTCCAACCCCACGCCCGCGCGCTGGAGCCACAACACCCCGATCGAGATCCTCTGGACCACCGTGCCGGTGCTGATCCTGATGTTCTTCGCGGTGTTCTCCTTCCGGCTGCTCTACGCCTTCCACGACATGCCCAGGCCCGACGTGACGGTGAAGGTCACCGGCTACCAATGGTACTGGGGCTATGAGTACCCCGACCAGAAGGTGCCGGAGTTCACTGCGGTGCTGCTGCCCGAGGACAAGGCCCACGCGGCGGGCATGCCGTACCGCCTGGCGGCCACCGAGGCGATGGTGGTGCCGGTGGGCAAGGTGGTGCGGGTGCTGGTCACGGGCGCCGACGTGATCCACTCGTGGAGCATCCCCGCCTTCGGGGTGAAGGTCGACGCGGTTCCGGGGCGGGTGAACCAGACCTGGTTCCGCGCCGAGCGGCCCGGCCTCTACTACGGCAGTTGCTATGAGCTCTGCGGGGTGGACCACGCCTTCATGCCGATCATGCTGCGCGCGGTCAGCCAGCCGGAGTTCAACGCCTGGGTCGCCTCCAAGGCCGGCGGCGCGCCTGCCCCGACGCCGACTACGCTGAACGCGGCCGCCAACGCCGCCGGAGCGGCCAACACCGAGGCGCCCGCGGCCAGCGCCGGTGCGCCGCCGGAACCCGGCAACGAGGTCGCCGCCACCGCCACCGGTCCGGCTTCGGCGCCGACCGCCCAGGCGCCGCGCTCCGCCGCCGGCCCGGCCCGCGCGCCAGGCGGCCAGGGTCGGGCCCACGACGCGCGGCAGAAGACCACGGCGCAGTAAAGAGTATCAGGAACGCGACCGCGAAATGACCGACACCGCCGCCCATCCCGACCAGGTCCACCAGCACGGGCCGGGCATCCACATCGGGACCGACCACGACCACAAGCCGGGCTTCTTCGTCCGCTGGTTCTGCGCCACCAACCACAAAGACATCGGCACCCTCTACATACTGTTCGCCATCATGGCTGGGCTGGTCGGGGGCGCGCTCTCGGGCCTGATCCGGTGGGAGCTGTACGAGCCGGGGATCCAGGTGTTCGCGCCGGGAGGACTGCTCTCACAGCTGGGCCTGTTCGAGGGCAAGCACGGTTACAACGCGGTGGTCACCGCGCACGCCCTGATCATGATCTTCTTCATGGTCATGCCGGCGATGATCGGGGGCTTCGGCAACTGGTTCGTGCCGCTGATGATCGGCGCGCCCGACATGGCGTTCCCGCGGATGAACAACGTCTCCTTCTGGCTGCTGGTGGCCGCCTGGATCCTGCTGCTGACCTCGATGTTCGTGGACGGCGGACCGGGCCAGGGCTTCGGCGGCGGCTGGACCATCTATCCGCCGCTTTCGACCAAGGGCCATTCGGGCCCGGCCATGGACTGCGCGATCCTCGCCATCCACCTGGCCGGCGCCAGCTCGATCCTCGGCGCGATCAACTTCATCACCACGATCTTCAACATGCGAGCCCCGGGCATGACCCTGCACCGGATGCCGCTGTTCGTCTGGTCGATCCTGGTGACCGCCTTCCTGCTGCTGCTGGCGCTGCCGGTGCTGGCGGGCGCGATCACCATGCTGCTCACCGACCGCAACTTCAACACCCACTTCTTCGACCCGGCCGGGGGGGGCGACCCGGTGATGTTCCAGCACCTGTTCTGGTTCTTCGGCCACCCGGAGGTCTACATCCTGATCCTGCCGGGCTTCGGCATGGTCAGCCACATCGTCTCGACCTTCTCCAAGAAGCCGGTGTTCGGCTACCTGGCCATGGCCTACGCCATGGTGGCGATCGGCTTCATCGGCTTCGTGGTGTGGGCGCACCACATGTTCACCGTCGGCATGCCGGTGAACCTGCAGGCCTATTTCGTCGCCGCCACCATGGTGATCGCGGTGCCCACGGGCGTGAAGGTGTTCAGCTGGATCGCGACCATGTGGGGCGGCTCGATCGACTTTAAGACGCCGATGCTGTGGGCGATGGGCTTCATCTTCCTGTTCACCGTGGGCGGGGTGACGGGCGTGGTGCTGGCCAACGCGGGCATCGACTACTCGCTGCACGACACCTACTACGTTGTGGCCCACTTCCACTATGTGCTGAGCCTGGGCGCGGTGTTCGCCATCTTCGCCGGCTTCTACTACTGGTTCGAGAAGATGTGGGGGGTGAAGTACAACGAGTTCCTCGGCGCCGCCCATTTCTGGATCATGTTCATCGGCGTGAATCTGGTCTTCTTCCCGCAGCACTTCCTGGGCCTGCAGGGGATGCCGCGCCGCTACGTCGATTATCCGGAAGCCTTCACCCTGTGGAACAAGGTGTCGTCGGTGGGCTACTCGATTACGCTCGTCGGGGTGATCGTGTTCCTGGTGATGCTGCTGGAGGCGGCGATCCGCCGCCGCGCGGCCGAGGCCAATCCCTGGGGCGTGGGCGCCACCACGCTGGAGTGGACCCTGCCCTCGCCCCCGCCCTTCCACCAGTTCAACGAACTGCCGGTGGTCCACGCCGAGAAGCATTGAGGGCCCGACAGCCTCGCCCTTCGACACGCTCAGAGTGAGGCTTTCTACTGCGGCTTCAGTCGCCCTCATCCTGAGCGGGCCAAGACTCCCCGCACCGCGCGGAGGTAAGAGCCTATGACCATGAGCGCTTCCCCGACCGATCGCGTGCTGAGCGCCGTCCCCGCCACCGCGCGCGACTATTTCAACCTGCTCAAGCCGCGGGTGATGTCGCTGGTGGTGTTCACCGCGCTGACCGGACTCGTGTGCGCCCGAACGCCGGTTCACCCGGTGCTGGCCGCCGTGGCGGTGCTGAGCATCGCAGTGGGCGCGGGCGCGGCGGGCGCGCTGAACATGTGGTACGACGCCGACATCGACGCCAAGATGCGCCGCACCCGCGCGCGCCCGGTGCCGGCGGGGCGGGTGCAGGGGGCCGACGCGCTCGGCATGGGGGTCGTGCTCGGCCTGTTTTCGGTGATGCTGATGGGCATGGCGCTGAACTGGCTGGCGGCGGGGCTGCTGGCCTTCACCATCGCCTTCTACGCCGTGGTCTACACCATGTGGCTGAAGCGCTGGACGCCCCAGAACATCGTCATCGGCGGCGCCGCCGGCGCCCTGCCGCCGGTGATCGGCTGGGCCGCCGCCAGCGGATCGGCGCCTCCGAACGCCTGGCTGCTGTTCCTGATCATCTTCCTGTGGACCCCGCCGCACTCCTGGGCGCTGGCGCTCTACACGTCCGCCGACTACGCCAAGGCCGGGGTGCCGATGATGCCTGTGGCCAAGGGCGCGGCGCGCACCCGGCTGGAGATCATGCTCTACAGCCTGCTGTTCGTTCCCGCCGCCGTCGCCCCGGCCTTCACCGGGCTCGGAGGCCCCGTCTACGCAGCGGTGGCGGGACTGGGCGGGCTGATGTTCCTGCTGCTGGCCTTCCGCGTCTGGCGCTCGCGGGCGGGGGAAGGGGGCGAGGCGCGCGAGGGCGGCCTCTACGGCGTCAAGGCCGACGCGCGTCCGGCGCGCAACCTCTTCGCCTTTTCCATTCTCTACCTATTTCTGCTGTTCGCGGCGCTTCTGGGCGAACACGCCTTCGGCCTCCCGCCGTTGCACTGGAGTTGAGGTGAGCGATCCCCGTGGAGAAAGCGCCGAAGCCGCCCGGGCGCGACGGCGGCGCAACATCGCCCTGGCGCTGGCGCTGCTGGCCTTCGCCGCCCTGATCTTCGTTGTCACCATCGTCAGGCTGGGGGGCAATGTCGCCGACCGTCCCCTCTGAGCGGCGTCCCGGCCACGGCCGCTTCGCCGTGGTCTTGGCCGCCGTGGTCGTGGCCATGGTCGGCATGGCCTATGCGGCCGTCCCGCTCTACCGTACCTTCTGCCAGCTGACCGGTTTCGACGGCACCACCGGCGTGGCCAAGGCCGCGCCCACCGCCGCGCCCATCGCCCAGACCGTGAAGGTCAGCTTCGACACCAACGTGCGCGGCGCGCCGCTGCTGTTCACGGCCGAGCAGCCGTTCGTGAAGGTGAAGATCGGCGCCACCCAGATGGCGCTGTTCAAGGTGACCAACACTTCGAACCAGGACATCCGAGCGCGCGCCACCTACAACGTCGTGCCCGAGCAGGCCGGCTACTACTTCCGCAAGCTCGAGTGCTTCTGCTTCACCGACCAGACCATCAAGGCCGGGCAGACGGTGGAATTCCCGATGGTGTTCTTCATCGACCCCGGCTTCGCCAAGGACCGCGAGACCCGCACCTTCACCGACGTGGCGCTGTCCTACACCTACTGGCCTACGGCGGGCTGATCCTTCTCCCCGAGGGGAAAGAACGTTTCGCGCTCACGCTCCCCAGACCTCACGCGCGAAGCGGAGGAAGTTCAGCCCCATGACCTTGTCCACCCGCGCCTGCGGATGACCGCGGGCGCGCAGCATGGCGTCCAGCTTGCGGAACTGCTCGGGGCCGCGCAGGTCGAGCAGGAACGGGTAGACGCCAGGCGCCTCTCCCGGCGCGGCGACGCCGGCCTTCACCCGCGCCGCGTGCTCCTTGGCCAGTTCCTTGTCGTAGGCGGCGATGTCGTCGAGCGTGGTGACGTTGCCGTCGGTGCCGATGCCGACGTGGTCCTCGCCGCAGACCTTCAGCGCGTGCTCGATGTGGGCAACCACGTCTTTGGCCGTGGCGCGGCCCCCCACGCGCAGGAACGGCATGAAGTAGATGCCTACGAAGCCGCCCTTATCCGCCACCAGGCGCAGCTCCTCGTCGGTCTTGTTGCGCGGCAGGTCGGCCAGCGCGCGGCAGCCGGTGTGGTTGATCGAGATGGGCTGCTTCGAGGCCCGCGCTGCGTCCAGGCAGATCTGGCGGCCCGAGTGCGACAGGTCCACCATCACCCGGCGCGCGTTCAGCCGCTCCACCACCTGCCGCCCGAAGGGGGTGAGCCCGCGCCCCTCGGGATCGAGCGCCCCGCCGCCCAGCTGGTTGCGCGGGTTGTAGGTGAGCTGGATAACCCGCACGCCAAGGTCGGCGAAGATGTCCACCCGTTCGGGCTTGTCGCCCATCATCGCCGCGTTCTGGAAGCCGTAGATCACGCCGATCCGGGTGGTGTCGCGGGCCCGCAGGATATCGGCGGCGGTGTGGACCTTGATGAGATCGCCGGGGCGGGCGCGAATCGTCTCGTCCCAGGCGCCGATCGTGCGCACGCTGTATTCGAACGACTCCTGCTCGCCCGCCACGTACCCCAGGGTGACGTTGACCGCCGTGAGCCCCGCCGCCCGCGCCTCGCGGATCGCCCGGTCGTTCACGTCCGGCTTTTCGAACGACAGCGGATCGCGGTGGTCCCGAGCCCCCGGGGAGCCGGGGTTGGGGTCCTCCAGCCCGCCCAGCGCGTTGATGATTACCGGCCGCGCCTGCGCCGCCCGCCCCGCCTGTGGCAATGCCGCGGCCGCCGCTCCCCAGGCCAGCGCCGCCCGCCGGTTCAGCCCCTCCGCCGCACTTCTATCCATCGCCGATCCCTCCGCCGCCGCCAGCCGATCTGGTTCCGCTTGGGCGAAGCAACGGGGAGGGGTCAAGCGCCGGCGTGGGACATCCTTAACCCGCGCTTAGGAGGGGGCGGTCAGGGTGAGGGCTAAACCGGCCCCGCCCATGCGCAACCTCATCGCCGCTGTCGAGCGCATCGATCCGCTGGTCGTCTCCGGCCGGGTCGCCGCCGTCAGCGGCCTGCTGATCGAGGCGCGGGGCGGCCTCACCCGCCTGGCCGTCGGCGCCCGCGCCGAGATCGAGCGCCGCGCCGGCTCTCCATTGCCTGCCGAAGTCGTGGGCTTCCGCGAAGCCCGGGCGCTGCTGATGCCCTTCGGCTCGCTGGAGGGCGTGGCGCCGGGCGCCGAGATCCGCATCGCCCCGGAAGAGGCGTGCGTGCGCCCCACCCTGGCCTGGAAGGGCCGCATCGTCGACGCCTACGGCGAGCCGATCGACGGCAAGGGGCCGCTGCCCCAGGGACCAGCCGCCTACCCCCTGCGCGCGCCCCCGCCCCCCGCTCACGCCCGCGGCCGGGTCGGCCCGAGGCTCGACCTCGGCGTCCGCGCCATGAACGTGTTCACCACCTGCTGCCGCGGCCAGCGCCTGGGCGTGTTCGCCGGCTCGGGCGTCGGCAAGTCGGTGCTGCTCTCCATGCTGGCGCGCCAGAGCGACTGCGACGCGGTGGTGGTCGGCCTGATCGGCGAACGCGGCCGTGAGGTGCGCGAGTTCGTCGAGGAGACCCTCGGCGAAGATGGCCTGCGCCGCGCGGTCGTCGTGGTCGCCACCTCCGACGAGCCGGCGCTGAAACGACGCCAGGCCGCCTACCTCACCCTCGCCGTCGCCGAGTTCCTCCGCGACCAAGACTTGGAGGTGCTGTGCCTGATGGACAGCGTCACCCGCTTCGCCATGGCCCAGCGCGAAATCGGCCTGGCCGCCGGCGAGCCGCCCACCACCAAGGGCTACACCCCCACCGTCTTCACCGAACTCCCCAAGCTGCTCGAACGCGCCGGCCCCGGGCCGGTCCGCCCCGACGGCACGGTCGCGGGCGGGATCACCGGCCTGTTCACCGTGCTGGTCGACGGCGACGACCACAACGAGCCGATCGCAGACGCCGTGCGCGGCATCCTCGACGGCCACATCGTGATGGAGCGCGCCATCGCCGAGCGCGGCCGTTTCCCGGCGATCAACGTGCTGAAGTCGATCAGCCGCACCATGCCGGCCTGCCAGCTGCCGCACGAGCGGGCGCTGGTGGTCGAGGCGCGCCGGACGCTCAGCGCCTACGCCGACATGGAGGAGCTGATCCGCATCGGCGCCTACCGCTCGGGCGCCGACCCGCTGGTCGACCGCGCCATCACGCTGAACCCGGCGCTGGAAGCCTTCTTGTCCCAGGACAAGGACGAGCCCTCCTCGCTCGACACCGCCTTCGCCGACCTCGACGCCATCCTTGGCGACCAACAGGAGCTTGCCGCGTGAGCTGGGAACATTCGCTGGTGAAGATCAGCACCTATCACGTCGATGTGCTGCGCAAGCGCCTGGTGGCCATCGCCGAACGCCGCATGGCCGCCGAACTGGGCCTGACCCTGCTCCACGCGGAGCTGGAGGCCGAACGCGCCCGCGGCGACGAGGACGCCCACGCCGGCTGGTACCGCATCGGCTACGCTGAGGGCTGGCGCGTCCGCCGCGAAACCGCCGAGTCCGAAATCGCCGCCATCGAGGCGGAGGAGACCGGCGCGCGCGACGCCCTCACGGCCGCCTACCAAGAGCTGAAGAAGTACGAGCAGGTGGCCGAAGGCGCCGCCCGCGCCCAGTCCCTCGCCGCCGCCCGCCGCGACCGCGCCGCCATGGACGAACTGGGGCTCCGAAGGGCTGTGGGATAGCTTCTCCCCAGCAATGATCGCCCGACGTACGTTTCTCCTCTCCAGCCTCGCGCTGGCCGCCTGCGGGCGGGAAGCGCAGGGGGAGCCGGCGGCGGCAGGGCCAGTCCAGGCCCTCAGGGCGGTCGCCCCATTCCCCGTCGGCTGCGCCGTCAAGAGCGAACTGCTGGACGATACCGCCTACGCCGCCCTGCTGACCCGTCACTTCTCCCAGCTTACGGCCGAGTGGGAGATGAAGATGGAGTACATCCTGCAGTCGGACGGCGCCTTCCGCTTCGACGCTCCCGACCGGCTGGCGGGGTTCGCGCGGGCCAACGGCATGCGCCTCTTTGGCCATACCCTGGTCTGGTACGAGCAGAAGCCGGACGCCTTCGCCCGCATCGATGGGACCGGCGAGCCGTTCGCCAGGGCCTACCGCAACTACATCCTGGCGGTGGCAGGCCGCTACCGGGGCCAAATCGCCGGCTGGGACGTAGTCAACGAGGCGGTGGCGGAGGACGGGGAGGGGCTCCGCGCCTCGCTCTGGAGCCGCAACCTCGGCGAGCTCGATCACATCCGCCGCGCCTTCGACCACGCGCGCGAGGCCGATCCCGACGCGGTGCTGTTCCTCAACGACTACAATCTCGAACACCTGCCGAAAAAGCGCGCGACCTTCCTGCGCTTGGCGGAAAGGCTGCTAGGAGCCGGCGCGCCGCTGGGCGGGCTGGGGACGCAGACGCACCTGTCGGTGGACACGCGCCCCGGCGCCGTGACGGCGGCTGTGCGCGACCTCGCGAAGCTGGGCCTGCCGATCCACGTCTCCGAACTGGATGTGAAGCTGAAGCCAGCGCCGCTTGCCGACACGTCGGAGCGGCTCCAGCGCCAGGCGCGGCTCTACGGCGAGGTGGGCGAGGCGTTCGCCGCCCTGCCGGAGCGCCAGCGTTTCGCCCTGACCGTCTGGGGCCTGCGCGACCGCGACCATTGGCTGCGCCGGGGCGGCAAACCAGAGGAACCCACGCTATTCGACGATGCCGGGCGGCCGAAGCCGGCGTTCCATGCGCTCGTGCGGGCGTTCGGCGCCTAGTACGGCGGTCGCATGCCGGAGGCCGCCGCGGTCCGTGGCTGGGTCTGCCCCGCCTGCTCCTGATCAAGCGTCCGGCGGAGCGCGTGCAGGTCGTCGCCGATGCGGAAGATCACCACGAAAAACTCGCAGAACGCGCGCCAGAGCAGCGCCAGCACCCCCATCACGATCAGGCCGATCACGGCGGTAGGGAGCGCCAGCAGGATCTTCATGATCCCCGGCTCCCGGATGGCCACGCCGACGGTGGCGCCAACCGCACCGAACCCCAGCAGCAGGATCACAGCCAGGCCGCCCCAGTAGACGAGATGCACGATCGGGCGGGTCATCAGCTGCTCGAGGGTCAGCCACTCCCACAGCCTGCCCCCGCGCTTGACCTGTCTTGGACTCATCCGCGCCTCGCTCCAACCCGCCCGCAGCCTTGGCTATCAGCGGGGGCGCGCGGGGGCAACGCCCAAGCCCACGCGCGAAAAGTCCCGGCGCCTCGCGACGCCGGGACTCTCCGGAGCCGAAGGGCGGGTTCAGCTCACGAAGTCGTAGGTGGCCTCTGCCGGCGCGCCGGCGACCTCGATGATGGTGATGGTGTCGCCTTCCTCGGGGTGGAAGTCGCGGACCTGCAAGGCGTCGGTGACGAAGAAGGCGTCGGCGCCGTCGCCGCCGACCAGGAAATCGTCGCCGTCGCCCCCGTTCAGGGTGTCGTCGCCGATGCCGCCGCGCAGGGTGTCGTTGCCCGCCCCGCCGAACAGCTCGTCGGCGCCCCTGCCGCCGCCCAGGGTGTCGGAGCCGTCGCGCCCGTCCAGCCGGTCGTTGTCCTGCCCCCCCTTGGCGAGGTCGTTTCCGTCGCCGCCGATCAGGTTGTCGCGGCCGATGCCGCCCACCAGCAGGTCGTCGCCGAAGCCGCCGACCAGGCGGTCGTCGCCGTCCCTGCCGAGCAGGGTGTCGGCGCCGTTGCGCCCGAAGATCTTGTCGTCCTCGTCCCCGCCGGCAAGCCTCTCGGCGTTGTGGGTTCCTTCCAGTCTAGCCATGTCGCATCTCCTCGTTTCGCCTCGCGGGCGAGGGATGCAACCCATGGATATGGTTAAGGTTCTTTGCGTGGTTAAGCTGAGCGGTTAACGCCTGCGGGAGCCCGGCGGCTGCTCGTGCGTTGTCGAATGACCGGGGGGTGGCGACCCAACGGATGGAGCGTTGATTATGCGTAAGACCCTGACCCTCGCCGCCGCGGCGGCGACCCTGATCGGCGGCGCCGTGATCGCGGACTCGGCCTCGGCCCAAGTCGTGATCGCCGGCGGCGGCTATTACGGCGGCAGCCCATACTACGGCGGCTACTACGGCGGCGGCTATTACCGCCCCGGCGTGAGCTTTGGAGTCGGCTACGGCTACCCGAGCTACGGCTACCCGAGCTACGGCTACGGCTATGCCTACCCCGCTTACCGCTACGGCTACGCGCGGCCCTACTATAGCGGCTACTACGCCCGCTACCCGCGCTACGGCTACCGCTGCGGCCGCAGCGTGGTGCGGTTCCACCACGGCCGGTACATCACGGTTCGTCAGCGCGGCTGCTGAGCCCCCGCCTTAGAGGGGAAGACGACACAATAGGCCGGGTCGAGGCGGACCTTGACCGTCTCGCCCGGTTGCGGCGCTGAAACGCTGGGAGCGCGAGCGGTCAGGAATTGGTCGCCGGCGCTGAGCGTGAGGCGGGCCGATCCGCCCATGAAGGCGGCGGCGGTCACCTGGGCGGGCGCCCCTTCCCCATCGAACAGCACGCCTTCGGGGCGGACCAGCAGCTGAGCCGGTCCGTTTCGCCCGGCGGCGAAGACGCGGCCGAAGGGGGTTTCGGTGCGGCCGTTCTTGAGCGTCACTTCCAGCACGTTGGCTTCGCCTAACAAGCGTGCGGCGGTGGGTGAGGCCGGGCGCAGATAGACATCGCGCGGCGCGCCGGCCTGTAGGGTGCGCCCCGAGTGCATCAGCACGATCTCGTCGCCCATCAGCATGGCCTCCTCGGCGTCGTGGGTGACGATCAGCGCCGCGGCGCCCGCTTCGCGCAGGGCGGCGAGCGCGGCGTCGCGCACCTGGGCCTTCAACCGGCCGTCCAGGCCCGAGAACGGCTCGTCCAGCAGGATGGCGCGCGGCCCGGGCGCCAGCGCGCGGGCCAGGGCCACGCGCTGCTGCTCGCCGCCGGACAGCTGGTGGGGCCAGGCGCGGGCGCGGTCGGCCATGCGCACCAGCTCGAGCTTCTCGGTGGCGATCCGCCGCCGCTCGTCCTTCTTCTTCCGGTTCAGGCCGAAGGCGACGTTGTCGAGCACGCTCAGGTGCGGGAACAGGGCGTAGTCCTGGAACACCAGGCCGATGTTGCGCCGCTCCGGCCGAACGTGCGCGCGGCGCCCCGACAGCAGCTGACCGTCGGCGGAGATCTCGCCGGCGTCCACGGTGTCTAGGCCGGCGATCAGGCGCAGCAGGGTGCTCTTGCCGCAACCCGAGGGGCCGAGCAGGCAGGCGATGCGGCCGGGCTCCAGGCGCAAGCTGGCGTCCTCCACTGCCATCGTGCGGCCGTAGGCGCGGCGGACGGAGGCGACCTCGATGCTCACGGGCGGTCCCCCGGGCGCGAGCCGGCGACCTTGCGCGACAGGAAGACCACCGGCCCCACCGCCGCCGCCACGATCAGCAGCGCCGGCCAGGCGGCCTGGGCCAGCCGCTCGTCGTTGGCGTAGCGGTCGGCCAGCACGGCCAGGGTGTCGAAGTCGAAGGGGCGCAGCATCAGGGTGGCGGGAAGCTCCTTCATCACGTCGACGAATACCAGCAGGGCCGCGGTCCAGAGCGCGGCGCGCACCATGGGCAGGTGGACGCGGCGCAGCGCGGCCGCCTCGGTGGCGCCGAGGCTGCGCGCCGCCTGTTCGACCGAGGGGGTGATCCGGGTCAAGCCCGCCTCGATCGGCTGCAGCGCCGAGGCCATCAGCCGGGCGGCGTAGGCAAACAGCAGCAGCGCCAGCCCCGCCGCCGCGCCCTGCGCCGCGCCACCCACGCCCCAGAGCAGGGCCGCCGGCGCCAGCAGCCCCACCGCCATAACCGCGCCGGGCGTGGCGTAGCCGAGGCTGGCGATCCGCTTGGCTGCGTGGCCCTTGCGCTCGCCCAGCGCCAGCACGGCGGCCAAGGCGACAGTCAGGGCGGCGCCGACAATGGCCATACCGAGCGATACGGTGGCGGCCCTGCCTAGCGCGGCCAAATCGGGGGAAGCGCTCAGGCCCCGCGCCAGGAGCCACCCAGCTGGGAGCAGCAGGGCGAGGGTCAGGAGCAGGGCGCAGAAGAGGGTGGCGGCCCAGGGCCTCCAGCCGGAGAGCGGCGTCTCCGCCAGCGTGCGCCAGCGCACGGAGGTGGCGTGGTAGCTCTCGCCCAGGCGGTTGGCGCGCTCAAGCCAGAGCAGCAGGGCGGCGGCCGCCAGCAGCACGAGCGACAATCGCGCCGCCGAGGCGGGCGAGCCGAACACGCTCCAGGCGCGCACCACCCCTGTGGTCAGGGTCTGCACGCCCAGGAAGTTGACCGCGCCGTAGTCGGCGAGCGTCTCCATCACCGCCAGCGCCGCGCCGGCCGCGATGGCCGGGCGGGCGAGCGGCAGGGCGACCCGGCGGAACACCTCGCGTGGGGAGGCGCCCAGCGTCCGAGCCGCCTCGAGCGCGCAAACCGACTGAGTGATGAAGGCGGCGCGGGCAGTGAGATAGACGTAGGGATAGAGCGCCAGGCTCAACACCAGCGCCGCGCCGGGCAGGCCGCGGATGTCAAAGGGCCAGGCGGCGAGGCCGGTCGCGCTTTGGAAGGCCAACCGCGCCGGCCCCGCCACGTCGAGCAGGTCGGCATAGCCATAGGCGAGGGCGAAGGCGGGCGCAGCCAGCGGCAGGGCCAGCGCCCAGGCGAACAGGCCCCGGCCGGGAAAGCGGTACATCACCACCAGCCACGCCGCCGAGGCCCCCAGCACCGTGGTGCCGACCGCCACCGACGCCGCCAGCGCCGCCGAGGTCAGGGCATAGCGGCCGATCAGCTGCGGCGGCATGGCGGCGGCGCCCGTCCCGCTGACCGCCAGCCACACCACCGACGCCAACGGCAGCACGGCCAGCGCGGCTGCGGCGTAGGCGGCGAGGCGGAGGGGGGAAGGTGCGGACCAGGCTTGTGTGCGGCCGCGCGGCTGGGGAATCGAAACGCTCATCACGAGCGCCTGTAATCCCCCTTCCCCCTCGATGGGGGAAGGGCCGGGGATGGGGGTGTGGCCAAGATGCTCGACGAGTTGGCGCTAGAGGAAGGCTCCTCCGCCTCTCGCGCCTGCGCGGAACAGCCGGCGTGAAGACCCCCTCTCCCGACCTCTCCCTCATCCCCCGACGGGAGAGGAGATAGCGCCTTCACCGCCAGCCCGCCTGGTCGAACACGGCCTGGGCCTCGGCTTGGCGGCGGCCGTAGACGGTGACCGGCATCGGGTCGGCCTTGAAGCGGGAGATCGCCTTCACGTCCGGCGGCGGCTCGACGGTGGCCACGGCGGGGAACTCGTGGTTGGCGCCAGCGAAGATGTGCTGGGCTTGGTCGGTGGTCAGGAACTCCAGGAACCGCAGCGCCTCGGCGCGGTGCGGCGCGTGGGCGGCCACGCCTCCGCCCGAAATGTTGACGTGCGTTCCCGCGCCCGCCTGTTCAGGGAAGCTGAGCTTGACGCGGTTGGCGGTCGCCTTGTCGCTTGGGTCAGACGAGGCGGCGACGCGCAGATAGTAGTAGGTGTTGGTCAGGGCTGCCTGGCAGGCGCCGGCCCCGACCGCGCGCACCTGGTCGATATCGCCGCCCTGAGGAGGGCGCGCGAAGTTGGCGACCACGCCCTTGGCCCAGGCGAGCGCCTTCGGCCGCCCCCATCGCTCGATCAGCGCCGCCATCAGGGACAGGTTGTAGACGTTGTCGGAGGAGCGGACACAGACGCCCTTGCGGAAACGGGGCGAGGCCAGCTGCTCGTAGGCGGCGACTTCGTCAGGCCGCACCTTGCTCCGGTCATAGGCAATCACCCGGGCGCGGCGGGAGAAGCCGAACCACTGGCCCTGAGGGTCGCGGAGCGGCGCTGGGATGCGCTCTGCGATCACCCGGCTGTCGACGCGCTGGAACAGTCCCGCCTGCTCGGCCCGCCACAAGGCCCCGGCGTCGGCCATCAGGATCACGTCGGCGGGCGAGCCGGCGCCCTCCGCCTTGATCCGCTCGATCAACTGATCGGGAGCCATCTCCAGGGTTCGGACGCGGATGCCGGTCTGGTTGCGGAATAGGTCGTAGATCCGCCGGTCGGCGTCGTAGTGGCGGGCGGTGTAGAGGTTAAGCACCTTCTCCGGACCCTGCGCACGGTGGGCCGGCTGGCCGCAGGCGGCCAAGGCGGCGGCGAGCAGCGCCAGACAGGACAGGAACGGCCGGGGGAACTTGGACATGGAGGCACGGCGAAGGGGCGGCCTCCGTCGCACAGTTGAGAATGGTTCGCAACATCAGCCGGCGGCGGAGCTCTCCGCCGCTATGCGGTTGCGCCGCGCCAGATTGGCCCCGACCTGCGGGTGCAGCCGGAAGAACACCGGGGCGCCCAACACCGTCACCGCGCCGATGACAGCGAAGGGAATGATGAAGCTGTCGGGCGTCAGCCGCCCGCCATACAGCAGGCGCGCGCCCTGCAGCGACAGGGCGCCGAGGGTGACGCCGAGGCTGAGCGAAAGCTGCTGCACCACCGCGTAGAAGGTGGTCGCTGCGCTGACCGACTTCGCCGGCGTCTCGGCATAGGCGATGGTGTTGATCGCGTTGAACATCGAGGAGCGGAACAGGCCAGTCAGGAACAGCACGCCGACCATCAGGACGACGGGCGTCTCGGGACGAAAGAAGCCGGGGACTACGGTGGCGGCCCCGACCGCGACCACGCCCCAGCCGAGCACCCGCCTGAAGCCGAAGCGGTCGATCAGCGGCGGGCTCAGCGCGCGGGCGAACAGGGCGCCGACCGCGGAAGCGACGAACAGCCCGCCGGCCTCGAGCGCGCTCCAGCCCAGCCCGACCTGCATCAGGAGCGGCAGCAGCAGCGGCGTACCGCCGAAGGCCAGGCGGGGAAAGACGCCGCCGGCCATGCTCGCGCGGAAGCTGGGCAGCCTGAGCAGCCGCAGGTCGATCACCGGGTTCTTGGCGCTGCGCAGATGGGCGGCGAAGCCGAAACCCGCCGCAATTGCCACGATGCCGGCGGCGAGCTGGGCGTGCCAGGAGATCAGCGGGAAGCCTATGGTCTCGGCGAGACCAATGGCGCCGCCGAGCGCCAGGGCCAGCAGCACGAAGCCGACAAGGTCGAACTTGCCCGGATGCGGCTGGCGCAGCCTGGGCACGAAGCGCATCACCGCGGCGACGCCGAGCACGCCGATCGGCACGTTGATGTAGAAAATCCAGGGCCAATCGGCGACCTTCAGGATCAGCCCGGTCAGCGGCGGCCCGACCAGCGGCCCCACCATCGCCGGGGTGGTGAGCAGCAGCATGGCCCGCACCAGGTCCTCGCGCCGCGAACCGCCGACCACGATCATCCGCGCCACCGGCGTTAGCAGCGCTGCGCCCGTCCCCTGCACCAGCCGGAACAGCACCAGCGTGCCCAGTGAGCGCGACAGCCCGCACAGGATCGAGCCCACGGTGAACAGCACCATGGCCACCACGAAGATGCGCCGCGCTCCGAACCGGTCGGCGATCCAGCCCGATGCCGGGATCACCAGCGCCTGGATCATCATGTAGGAGGTGAGCGCCAGCTTCAGGTTCACCGGATCGGTCCCGAACGCCCGCGCCAGCGTCGGCAGGGCGGTGGACAGCGCGGTCTGGTCCACGAACTGGATGAACAGGGCGGAGGAGACGGCTAAAATTGCGAGGCGTCCGGACCAGCCGGTCATCGGCGGAGCGGAGGGCGCGGAGGAGGGCGGCACCGAGACCGGTTACACCTCCACTGCCCGAACCCGAAGGGGGACAGGCAGGAATACCGGGTAGCGCGCAGCGCCTGTTGATCGCCCCATCCCTCGACTGCGCGCCTTTCGAGTTCAGGGCGATCCAGTCTGCTGCTGGAGAAGCTTAGCGGGCGGGTGGCTCGGGTCTCGGCGGACAGATTGCGCTCACGCAGATTTCCCATCGGGCGCCGCTTTCATCCGCCCCGGCGACGACCCCGCTCGACGGCAGACAGCCGACAGTAAAAAGCTCTGGGCAAGAAGGCAGCGGGCCGCCCAGTTTTACTAGCCATGATTGATCGGGCGGAACGAAAAGAGAGACATAGCGGCCGGTCGGGTCATAGCGACTAAGGGAGCCATCTGGGGCGGCCAAATTCGCCTCAAACCCAGTGAAGAACCTGGCCTGAAGCACCTCCGCTATTGCCCCGCCGCCCAAGAGGCTAAGGCCGACAATCAGGGGGGCAACAAGCTTCACATTTCTCGCTCTTGGCGGGAGGCCAAGCCTAAGCGGGAAGCTCGCTGAGTCAAACATGTTGGTGCCGCTGCCTCGACAGAACGAAGCACGAACCTTACATCCGCCGGCATGGCCGTGCTCGACCTGAAGCGCAAGTTGGCGATCCTGGCGGACGCGGCGAAATACGACGCCTCGTGCGCCTCCTCCGGGACCAACCGGCGCAACTCCGTCGGCGGCAAGGGCGTGGGCGCGACCGATCCGAACCAGGGCATCTGCCACGCCTTCACGCCGGACGGGCGGTGCGTATCCCTGCTCAAGCTGCTGCTGACCAATTTCTGCGTCTACGACTGCGCCTATTGCATCAACCGCGTGTCCTCGAACGTGCAACGGGCGCGGTTCTCGGTGCAGGAGGTGGTGGACCTGACGCTGGGCTTTTACCGGCGCAACTACATTGAGGGGCTGTTCCTTTCGTCCGGCATCATCCGCTCGCCCGACTACACCATGGAGCAGCTGGTGGAGGTGGCGCGGGTGCTGCGCGAGGAGCACGACTTTCGCGGCTACATCCACCTGAAGGTGATCGCCGAGGCCAGCCAGGACCTGATCGACAGGGCAGGGCTGTATGCCGACCGGCTGTCGGTGAACATCGAGCTGCCGCGCGACGACAGCCTGACCCGCCTGGCGCCGGAGAAGCGGGTCGTGGACGTGAAGCGCTCGATGGCCGGGGTGCGGCTAGGGATCGAGGCGGCGGCGCCGGAGAAGAAGGCCAAGGCCAAGGCGCCGAAGTTCGCGCCTGCTGGCCAGTCGACGCAGATGATCGTGGGGGCGGACGCGGCGAGCGACGGGGAGATCCTGGCGCGGAGCGAGACGCTGTACGGCGCCTATTCGCTCAAGCGGGTGTACTACTCCGCGTTCAGCCCCATCCCGGACGCCACGTCGCGCCTGCCGCTGGAGAAGCCGCCGCTGATGCGCGAGCACCGGCTGTACCAGGCCGACTGGCTGATGCGCTTCTATGGTTTCGAGAGGGCCGAGCTCGCCGGGGAGGCCGACATGCTCGATCTCGCCGTCGATCCCAAGCTGGCCTGGGCGCTGCGCAACCGCGACCGCTTCCCCGCCGACGTGAACCGCGCCGACCGGGAGCTGCTGCTGCGGGTGCCGGGGCTGGGGGTGAAGAGCGTGGACCGGCTGCTCAAGGTGCGCCGGCTCAAGCGCCTGGGGCTGGAAGACCTGCGCCGCCTCGCCGGCTCGGTGGAGAAGCTCAAGCCTTTCGTGGTGGCGCAGGACTGGACCCCCGGCGGCCTGACCGACGCCGCCAACCTGCGCGCGCGGATGCCGCGCGAGCCGGAGCCGGCGCAGCTCACCCTGTTCTGATGCCCGTCATCCGCCTTGCCTCGGAGACCGACTTCGCCGGATGGCGCGCCGCGGCGCGCGAGCTGCGCCTGGACAATGTGCATCCGGACGAGGTGTTCTGGAGCGTGGACGGCGCTTCTCCTCTCCCCCTCGATGGGGGAGAGGCCGGGAGAGGGGGTGTGGGCAGTGAGTTGAGGGGACAGGTGCAAGCCGGCTCCGAGCCTAACGGAGCCAACCTGTCGCCGACGCCGCGAACACCCTCATCCCCAACCCTTCTCCCATCGAGGGGGAAGGGAGATCTGACCGTCCCCCGCGCGTTCCTGGAGATGGCGGAGACGGTGATCCTGCACCGCTCGCCCGAGCGGTTCGCGCTTCTCTACCGGCTGCTCTGGCGGCTGAAGGACGAGCCGCGGCTGCTGGAAATCATCACCGACTCCGACGTCGTCCGCGCTGGCCAACTCGCCAAGGCGGTGTCGCAGGCGGCCTACAAGATGAAGGCCTACGCCCGCTTCCGACTGGCCGAGAGCGTGGAGCCGGAGACCTACATCGCCTGGTTCGAGCCGCTGCACCGCGTCACCGAAAGGGCCGCGCCCCACTTCGTGAAGCGCTTCGCCAACATGCACTTCTCCATCCTGACGCCGGACGCCTGCGCCCACTGGGACACGCGCGAGCTGACCTTCACGCCGGGCGTCAGCGCCGCCCAGGCCCCCACGGACGATCGGCTGGAGGACTTCTGGCGCACCTACTACGCCTCGGTGTTCAACCCCGCCCGCCTGAAGGTGAAGGCGATGCAGGCGCAGATGCCGAAGGCCTACTGGCGCAACCTTCCCGAGGCGCGGCTCATTCCTTCCCTGATCGAGCAGGCCGAAAGCCGGACCTTGGCCATGGTGCAATCCGCCCCCACCACGCCCGAACGCCGCCTCCCCGCTGGCCGCGCCGCGCGCGCGTCCAACGCCATCATCGAGCCGGGCGAGACGCCGATGCCGCCCTCGCTGCCGGCCCTAGCGGAACTGATCCAGGGCTGCCGCCGCTGCGACCTCTGGCGCAACGCCACCCAGGGCGTGGCCGGGGAGGGGCCGTCCGACGCGCCCCTGATGCTGGTGGGCGAGCAGCCGGGCGACCAGGAGGATCTGGCCGGCAAGCCGTTCGTCGGCCCCGCCGGCAAGGTGCTGGACCGGGCGCTGGCGGAGGCGGGCATCGACCGCTCGAAGGTCTACGTCACCAACGCGGTGAAGCACTTCAAGCACCAGCTCTCCGGCCCCCGCCGCCTGCACCGCACCCCTGACACCACCGAGGTGAAAGCCTGCCGCTGGTGGCTGGAGACCGAACGGCGCCTCGTCCGCCCGCGGGTGATCGTGGCGCTGGGCGCCACCGCGGCCCTGTCGGTGTTCGGCCGCACCCTGCCGATCGGCAAGAGTCGCGGCCAAGCCTTCCAACTGGAGGACCAGTCCCAGGCCTTCGTCACTTACCACCCCTCCTTCCTATTGCGGGTCCCTGACAAGGCGGCGAAGGAAAAGGCCTATGGTGAGTTCGTGCAGGATCTGGGGCAGGCGTGGGCGTATCTAGCCCGGGCCGCCTAGCACCCCCGTGATCCGCCCCAGCACGGTGCTGAAGCTGACCTCAGACACGAGATCGGTAACCATCTCGGGCTCGGTCGGGCCGGTGGTCCTCATCTTGACCAGCCACGGCCCGACGCGAGCGGTCTGGACCTTGGTCATCAGCTTGCGGCCATTGTCCGTGATATCGAGCCGAGCCCGGTAGACTTGTGGAAGGTTCACTCCGCCCTTGGACTGGACGAACATGTCCGCCGATTTGCCCCTGAAGGGCTTGGCGTCGGGATACCGCATCCTGATCTGCGCCACCGCCTGCGCCATATACGCTTGCGCCGTCAGCTCTTCGGGAATCCGCGTAACGTATAGGGAGTTGATGACTCCTGCCATGGTTGTCGTGCAACCGACATCCTCACCGCGTGGAAGCGTCCCCGGAAATATGGTGATCCGATTGCCGGCCTCACGAGGTTCAAACGAACACACCGCGCCGCTCCTGCGGTGCCGCGCCGCCGGCACGTTTCCGGTGGACACATCCTCGAAGAGATCCGCGGCCTGCGCAGCCTCTATGATCCGGGCGGCCTCAGCCCGCGCTTGGGGCGTCGGAGGTGCGTCCGCCGCAGCTGGAGCGGGCGCAGCGGCCTGAGGTGCGGCCTGGGCCCACGCCCCTTGAGCCAAGGCCAGGGCGGCGACCGCGACGGTAAGCTTCACCAAGGTTTCTCTCCCAGAGCTCTTCGCCCTGCCCGGAGCTGAAGGCGCCGTCTACACAATGCCCCTGCGGTAGATGAACTCAGGGTCCCGCCAGGCGCCGACGGCGAACTCGTATTCCCCCACCTTTTCGAAGCCGTAGCGGGCGTAGAAGCGTTGGGCGCCACGATTTTCGGACCAGACGCTGATCCACACCGGCGTGCGGCCGGCCGCCTCCAGCCACGCCAGCGCCGGCTCGATCAGCCGCGCCCCCAGTCCCAGGTTCTGGTGCGAGCGCAGGATGTAGAGGCGCTTCAGCTCCCCGTGCTCGGGACGCAATTCAGGGTGCGGCATGTCCGCGGGACCTGCCTGAGAGTAGCCGACCAAACCCTCATTGGCCTCCGCCACCCAGATCGCCACGCCCACATCGGCCAGCGCCGCCGCCGTCTTGGCCGGCGTGTGGTTGGCCGCCAGGAAGTCGTCGAGGTCCGCCTTCGGATACAGATGCCCGAACGCCTCGGTGAAGGTGCGCGCGCCGAGTTCCGCCAGCGCCTCGGCGTCCGCGCCCACGGCCCGGCGGATTCGCACGTCGGTCATGGGCCACTTCTAGACCGGAGCCGTCTTGAACGGCCATAAGGCTGGGGCGATGGCGCTGCCCGTCTTCACCCACAGCGACATGCTCCTGCACGACCAGGGGCGCGGGCATCCGGAGCAGCCCCGTCGCCTGGCCGTGGTTCTCGAGGCGCTGGAGGGAAGCGGCCTCGACCTGGAGACGCGTGAGGCGCCGCTTGCCGAGTTGGCCGACCTCCGCCGCGTGCACTCCCAGCACTACATCGACGCTATCTTCGCCGCCGAGCCCGAGCGGGGCCACGCCCGCCTGGATCCCGACACTGTCATGGGCCCGGGCAGCCTCAACGCCGCGCTTCGCGCCGCGGGAGCGGTGGCCGAGGCCGTGCGCGGCGTCGCCCTCGGCGAGTTCGCCCGCGCCTTCTGCGCCGTGCGCCCGCCCGGGCACCATGCCGAGCCAGAAGCTGCGATGGGCTTCTGCCTGTTCTCCTCGGTCGCCATCGGCGCACGCGTGGCCCAGGCCGAGGGGCTTCACCGCGTGGCGGTGATCGACTTCGACGTCCACCACGGCAACGGCACGGAAGCCGCGTTCCGGGGCCAGGAGGGCCTGTTCTTCGGCTCCATCCACCAATGGCCGCTCTACCCCGGCACCGGGCCCGAGGGGCGCCAGGGGAACATCTTCGACGTCGTCGCGCCGCCGCACGCCACCCCAGCGCAGTGGCGAACCCAGTTTGCGCGGCTGCTGCCGGCGCTGGACGAGTTCGCGCCGGACCTGATCCTGGTTTCCGCCGGCTTCGACGCCCACGCACGCGACCCGCTGGCGCAGCAGGAGCTGGAGGAGGCGGACTTCGCCTGGGCCACCCGCGCCGTCCTGGAGGTGGCGCGCCGCCGCTGCGCCGGGCGCGTCGTCTCCTCGCTCGAAGGCGGCTACGACCTCCGTGCATTGGCAAGCTCGACGGTTGCGCACCTCGCCGCGCTGAGCGAGGAGTAGACTGCCGAGGTTCGGCGTCACGGGACGATGACCAGCGACACCTTCCGCAGCGGCGACTTCGAGGCCCGGCCAGCCCGCGCCGCCGCGCTCGCGCCCCGCTTCGGCTCCATTGTCCTGGCCCGCCACGGCGAGCCCAAGCTGTCGCGCAAGATCAGGCTCACCGCCGCCCAGTACCGCCAATGGTGGGCCCGCTACGAGGAGGGCGGACTGCTTGAGGGCCAGATCCCCCCCGTCCACATCACCGACGCGGCCAAAGACGCCGAGCTGATCTTCGCCTCCACCCGGGCCCGCTCGATCGAAACCGCCCGCGCCGTCGCAGGCGAGAAGACCTTCACCTCCGACGAGATCTTCATCGAGGCGCCCCTGCCGCCCCCGGCGTTTCCCGGCTTCGTCAGGCTGCCGCCGCGCGCCTGGGGCGTGATCGCCCGCTTTTGGTGGTGGTTCCTGGGCCACCACGACGGGCAGGAGACCAAGGCCCAGGCCAAGCTCCGCGCCGCCAAGGCCGCGGCGCGCCTGCACGAGAAGGCCGCCGAGGGGCACGACGTGCTGGTCGTCGCCCACGGCTTCTTCAACACCATGGTCGGACTGGAGCTGCAGCGGAAGGGCTGGCGCTGCGTGCACGACCAGGGGTTCAGGTACTGGTCGACGCGGAAGTTCGAACGGGGGTGAAGCGCGCGTTGCGGCCCGTCCGCGGCGCCCCTATCCTGGCTTCATGGTCTCACAAGACACGCCGCCCCCCGACATCTCCTCCCTCACCTTCGAGCAGGCGCTGAAGGAGCTGGAAGAGATCGTCGGCAAGCTGGAGAGCGGCCAGGCGCCGCTTGAGGAGTCGATCACGCTCTACGGACGTGGCGCCGAGCTCAAGGCCCACTGCGAGGCCAAGCTGGAGCAGGCGCGCCTGCGGGTGGAGAAGATCGTGGTGGGTCCGCAAGGCCACGCCCTGCGTACCGAGCCGGCGGAATTCGGCTGAATCCGATTTAACTCGGCCGCTGCTTCCGTCGCCTCGACCGGCGCCGTAAAGCTCGCGCTTGCCGCCGCTAAGGAGGCGCGCGCATGAAGACCGTCACCCTCGCCGAACGCATCGCCGAGGCCGCCGACCTGGTGACGGTCGCGCTCGACCAGCTGTTGCCGCGCGGCGACGGGCCGGAGGGGCGGCTGACAGAGGCGATGCGCTACGCCGCGCTCGGCCCCGGCAAGCGGCTGCGCCCCTTCTTCGCGCTCGAAACCGCCAAGATGTTCGACCTGGAGGAGCGCCACGTGTTGCGCGCCGCCTGCGCGCTGGAGTGCATCCACGCCTACAGTCTGGTGCACGACGACCTGCCGTGCATGGACGACGACGACCTGCGCCGCGGCCGCCCCACCGTGCACAAGGCCTACGACGAGGCCACCGCCGTCCTCGCGGGGGATGCGCTGCAGGCCACCGCCTTCGAGATCATGGCCCACCCCGACACCTGCGATGACGGCGCTGTTCGGGCCGAGCTGGTGCGACGCCTGGCCGTCGCCGCCGGCGCCAAGGGCATGTGCGGCGGCCAGATGATTGACCTCCTGGGCGTCTACGACGACCTCGGCACCGTGGCGCGGATGCAGCGGATGAAGACCGGGGCGCTGATCACCTTCGCGTTCGAAATCCCGCTGGTGCTGGCCCGCGCCAAGGAGGCCGAGCGCCATGCGCTCGCCGCCTTCGCCCAGGACATCGGCCTGGCTTACCAGATCGTAGACGACCTGCTCGACGCCGAGGGCGAGGAGGACCTGCTGGGCAAAACAGCCGGCAAGGACGCGGAGAAGGGCAAGGCCAATTACGTGACCCTGCTCGGCGTCGACGCCGCGCGCGAGCGCGTGGGCCTGCTCGCCGCCCAGACCAAGTCCCACCTCGATTCCTTCGGCGAACGCGCCAGCTACCTGCGCGACAGCGTCGACTTCGTGCTGGACCGGCGGGCATGAAGGGCCCGCCCTCCCCCTTCGACAGGCTCAGGGTGAGGGCTACTGTGAGACCCAGTAGAAATCCTCATCCCCCGACTGGATCGGGGGTTGTCGAAGCACGAGGATTTCGGCCCACGAGGCGGATGGAGTAAAGCCTTTCCGATGCCCGAGACTCCCCTCCTCGATCAGGTCCGCTCCCCCGCCGATACCCGCGGCTTCGCGCTGCCGCAGCTGAAGCAGCTGGCCGACGAGGTGCGGCTGGAGACCATCGACGCCGTCTCCCACACCGGCGGCCACCTCGGCGCGGGCCTTGGCGTGGTCGAGTTGACGGTGGCGCTCCACCACGTCTTCGACACGCCGCGCGACATCCTGATCTGGGACGTCGGCCACCAGGCCTATCCGCACAAGATCCTCACTGGCCGGCGCGAGCGCATCCGCACCCTGCGCCAGGGTGGGGGCCTCTCCGGCTTCACCAAGCGCGCTGAGAGCCAATACGATCCCTTCGGCGCCGCCCACGCCTCGACCTCGATCTCCGCTGCTCTGGGCTTCTGCGCCGCCCGCGACCGCAAGGGCGAGGACCACAAGGTGGTGGCCGTGATCGGCGACGGGGCCATGAGCGCCGGCATGGCCTACGAGGCCATGAACAACGCCGCCGAAACCACCAAGCAGCTGATCGTGGTCCTCAACGACAACGACATGTCGATCGCGCCCCCGGTCGGCGGCATGAGCAGCTACCTCGCGCGCTTGGTCTCCGGCGGCGCGTACCGCTCGTTCCGCAAGCTCGGCAAGACCGTCGCCGGCGCCCTGCCGCGCCCGCTCCAGGAGGCCGCGCGCAAGGCCGAGGAATACGCCCGCGGCATGGCAACGGGCGGCACCTTCTTCGAGGAGCTGGGCTTCTATTACGTCGGCCCGATCGACGGGCACAACCTGAACGACCTCGTCCCGGTGCTGAAGAACGCCCGCGAGATGACCGGCCGCCCGGTGCTGGTGCACGTGGTCACCCGCAAGGGCCACGGCTACGGCCCCGCCGAAACCGCCGCCGACAAATACCACGGCGTGGTCAAGTTCGACGTGGTCACCGGCCAGCAGGCCAAGGCCGCCGTCGGCGGGCCGCCCAGCTACACCAAGGTGTTCGCCCAGGAACTCGTCAAGCAGGCCGAGCGCGACGAGCGGATCGTCGCCATCACCGCCGCCATGCCGGCCGGCACGGGGCTTGACCTGTTTGCCCAGCGCTTCCCCGACCGCACCTTCGATGTCGGCATCGCCGAACAGCACGCCGTCACCTTCGCCGCCGGCTTGGCCGCCGACGGCATGAAGCCGTTCGCGGCCATCTATTCCACCTTCCTCCAGCGCGCCTACGACCAGGTCGTGCACGACGTGGCGATCCAAAGACTCCCCGTCCGTTTCGCCATCGACCGCGCCGGCCTAGTCGGCGCCGACGGCCCCACCCACGCCGGCTCCTTCGACATCGGCTACCTCGGCGCCCTCCCAGACTTTGTGCTGATGGCCGCCGCCGATGAGGCGGAGCTCGCCCGCATGGTCGCCACCTCCGCCGCCATCGATGACCGTCCCTCCGGCTTCCGCTTCCCGAGAGGGGAGGGGGTCGGCCTCCCGATTACCGAGATCGCCGAACCGCTGGAGATCGGCCGCGGCCGCATCGTCCGCGAGGGAACGGCCGTCGCCATCCTGTCGCTGGGCGCGCGCCTGCAGGAATCCCTTCGCGCCGCCGACCTGCTGGCCGCGCGCGGCTTCTCCGCCACCGTCGCCGACGCCCGCTTCGCCAAGCCGCTCGACCACGACCTGATCGCCCGTCTCGCCCGCGAGCACGAAGCGCTGGTCACGGTTGAGGAAGGCGCCGTCGGCGGCTTCGGCGCCTTCGTGCTCCAGCATCTTGCGGCCGTGAGCATGCTCGACCGCGGCCTCAAGATCCGCACCCTCATCCTGCCCGACCGCTTCCAGGACCAGGACAAGCCTGACCTCATGTACCGCGAGGCCGGGCTCGACGCCGAGGGCATCGCCCGCGCCGCCCTCCACGCCCTCGGCGCCGACAACCTCTCAATGACGGGGCGGCGCGCGTGAAGCGGGGCGCGCTCCTCTGCGCCTTCGCCGCCGGCGCGGTTGTGGGCGCCGTAGCGGGGGCTGCGAGTTTGGCGGCGGCGCAGGCGCAGGTCCAGCGGCAGCTGCTCACCAAGATCGACGTGGCGGGGACGACGCGAGAGGCGCACCTGGGCCTCGCCACCTTCCCCGACGGCGGCGCCATCGCGCCTCACACCCATCCTGGTGAGGAACTCTCCTACGTCATCTACGGCAACGTGCTCCTGACGGTGGCGGGCCAGCCGCCACGGATGCTCAAGGCCGGTGAAACCTATGCGGTCCCCCGAGACACGGTGCACCAAGCCCGCGCGGTTCCCGGCCACGGCGCCCGCGTCGTCGCCGTCTGGATCTTGGACAAGGGCCAGCCGCTGGCGAAGCCCGCGCGCTGAGCCGCCCGCCGGTTCCGGCTGAGCCTCAGCCCGAAAATACGAACACCCGCTCCGGCCTAAGCTTGGCGGAAGCGCCAATGGCGATTCCATCGGGCAGCGAGCCCCTGGCGTAATCGGCGTCGAACATGCTGCCGTCGCCGGCGCGGCATTCGCAGCGGATCGCGCCCCCCTTGATCAGGATATCGGCCACCGTGACCGGCAAGCCCTCGCCGTCGGCGGAGAGCCGGGTCTCGTGCGGGCGGAAGCGGGCGGTCGCCTCCCCGCGTACGCCGTTGGGATTGCCGAGCGGGGCGGCGAAGCCGTCGAAGCGGGCCTCACGACCTTCGACGCGGCAGGGCAGGGCGTTGGAGTCGCCCAGGAAATCGAAGACGAAGTCCGACGCGGGGGCGGCGTCCAGTTCCTCGGGCGTGCCGACCTGCTCGATCTTGCCCTGCTTGAGCACGACCACCCTGTCGGCGAGGTCCATCGCCTCTTCCTGGTCGTGGGTGACGAAGATGGTGGTCACCCCGGTCTCGTCGTGGACCTTGCGCAGCCAGTGGCGCAGCTCCTTGCGCACCTTGGCGTCCAGCGCGCCGAACGGCTCGTCGAGCAACAGCAGGCGCGGTTCGATCGCCAGCGCGCGCGCCAGCGCCACGCGCTGGCGCTGGCCGCCGGAGAGCTGGGCCGGGTAGCGCTTGCCGAGGTCTTCTAGCTGGACCAGCGACAGCAGGCGGTTCACCCGCTTTTCGCACTCAGCCTTGGACGGCCGTTCGCGGGCCGGCCGCACGCGCAGGCCGAAGCCGATGTTCCTGGCCACGCTCATGTGACGGAACAGGGCGTAGTGCTGGAACACCATGCCCACGCGGCGCTGGCGCGGGGTGAGCTTGAGGAAGTCCTCGCCGTCGAAGCTGACGCCGCCGCTCTCGGGCGTCTCCAGCCCGGCGATCACGCGCAGCAGGGTGGTCTTGCCCGAGCCCGAGGGGCCGAGCAGCGCCAGGAACTCGCCGGGTTTGGCTTCAAGCGAGACGCCATTCAGCGCGGGGAAGCGCGCGAAGCTCTTGGTGATGTTTTCGACCGTCAGGCTCATGGATGTCTCGAATTTAGTGCCGGCGCGAGGCGGCGAGTTCGCCGGAGAAGCGCCACTCCAGCGTGGTCTTGACGATCAGGGTGACGAGCGCGAGCCCGGCCAGCAGCGAGGCCACGGAGAAGGCGCCCAGGATGTCGTAGTCGTTGTAGAGGACCTCGACGTGCAGGGGCATGGTGTTGGTCAGGCCGCGGATGTGGCCGGAGACCACGCTGACTGCGCCGAATTCGCCCATCGCCCGGGCGTTGCAGAGCAGCACCCCGTAGAGCAGCGCCCATTTGATGTTCGGCAGGGTGACGCTGAAGAAGGTGCGCCAGCCGGAGGCGCCGAGCGTGACCGCCGCGGTTTCCTCGTCGGCGCCCTGGTCCTGCATCAGCGGGATCAGCTCGCGCGCCACGAAGGGCAGGGTGACGAACATGGTCGCCAGCACCAGGCCCGGCAGCGCGAAGACGATCTTGAGGTCGCGGTCCTGCAGCCACTCGCCGAACCAGCCGCTCGCGCCGAACAGCAGGATCCAGACCGTGCCGGAGATCACCGGCGAGATGGAGAAGGGCAGATCGATCAGGCTGAGCAGCAGCCCCTTGCCCTTGAAGTCGAACCTGGCGATCAGCCACGCCGCCGCCACGCCGAACACCGCGTTCAGCGGCACCGCGATGGCGGCGACGATAAAGGTCATCCGGATCGCCGCCAGCGCGTCGGGCTCCTTGATCGCCGCCATCAGCGGCGCCACGCCCTTGCGCAGCGCCTCCACGAACACGGTGCCGAGCGGCATCAGGATGATCAGCGCCATCCAGGCCGCAGTGGTCAGGATCAGCAGCCAGGCGCCGATGTCGGCCTTGCGCGGCGCGGAGGTCCTCATCGCGTCCCCCTCCGGCTGAGCAGCAACTGGGTGAAGTTGATCACCAGCAGCACCGCGAAGGAGAGGATCAGCATCGCCAGGCCCACGGAAGCCGCGCCGGAGTAGTCGAACTGCTCCAGCTTGGTGATGATCAGCAGCGGCGCGATCTCGCTCTTGTAGGGCATGTTGCCGGCGATGAAGATCACCGAGCCGTACTCTCCGACCGCGCGGGCGAAGGCCAGCGAGAAGGCGGTGATCACCGCCGGCCACAGCGCCGGCAGGATCACCTTGGTGATGCGCTGGAGCGGGCGGGCGCCAAGCGTCTGAGCGGCTTCCTCGACCTCGGCGTCGAAGTCCTGCAGCACCGGCTGGACCGTGCGCACGATGAACGGCAGGCCGACGAACACCAGCGCGAGCCAGATGCCGATCGGCGTGTAGGCGATCTTCACCCCCAGCGGCGCGAACAGCTTCCCGATCGCGCCGTTGGGCGCGTAGATCGTGGTCAGCGCGATGCCGGCCACCGCGGTCGGCAGGGCGAAGGGCAGATCGACCATGGCGTCGACGAGCCGCTTGCCGGGGAATTCGTAGCGCACCAGCACCCAGGTGACGACCAGCCCCATCACCACGTTGACCATGGCCGCGAGGAAGGAGACGCCGAAGCTGAGACGCAGCGCGTTGAGCACCCGCCGGTCGGTGACCGTCTCCCAGAAGCCGGAGAGGCCATGCTCCCAGGGGCGCGCGACCAGCGCCGCCAGCGGGATCAGCACCACGAAGCTCAGGTAGATCAGGGTGAAGCCCAGCGCCAGGCGGAAGCCCGGGAGCACGTTGGGCTCGCGAAAGCGCCAACGCGGAGGGGCGGCGTAGGTGAGTTGCGGCACTTAGGCGCCCTTGTAGATCGCGTCGAAGACGCCGCCGTCGGCGAAGTGGGTCTTCTGCGCATTCGGCCAGCCGCCGAAGTCGGCGATGGACACGAGTTGCAGCTGCGGGAACTTCGACGCGGCCGCGCCTGCCGCGGCGGCGTTGCGCGGGCGGTAATGGTGCTTGGCGGCCAAGGCCTGGGCGGCGGGTTCGTAGAGGTAGCGTAGGTAGGCCTCGGCGGCCTTGCGCGTGCCCTTCTTGTCGACCACCGCGTCGACCACCGCCACGGACGGCTCGGCCAGGATCGACAGGCTGGGGACGACCATCTCCAGCTTGTCGGCGCCCAACTCCTCGATGGCGAGGAAGGCCTCGTTTTCCCAAGCCAGCAGCACGTCGCCGATGCCGCGCTGGGCGAAGGTGGTGGTGGCGCCGCGCGCGCCGGAGTCGAGCACCGGCACATGCTTGTAGAGCTGGGTGATGTAGGCCTTGGCCGCGTCGGCCGAGCCGCCCTGGCGCCGCTCGACCCAGGCCCAGCCGGCCAGATAGTTCCAGCGCGCGCCGCCCGAGGTCTTTGGATTGGGCGTGATCACCTCCACGCCCGGCTTGATCAGGTCGCCCCAATCGCGGATGCCCTTGGGGTTGCCCTTGCGCACCAGGAACACGATGGTCGAGGTGTAGGGGGCGCTGTTGTTGGGCAGCCGCGCCTCCCAGTCTTTGGCGATCAGTCCCTTGGCCGCGATCTGGTCCACGTCACCGGCCAGCGCCAGGGTGACCACGTCAGCCTGCAGCCCGTCGATCACCGCGCGCGCCTGCTTGCCCGAACCGCCGTGAGACTGCTCGACCGTGACCGCTCCGCCGCCGCCCTTGCTCCATTGCTGAGGGAACAGGGCGTTGTAGTCCTTGTAGAATTCGCGCGTCGGGTCGTAGCTGACGTTGAGCAGCCGCGAGGCCGCTCCGCCCGAAGCCGCGCCGCCTTTCGGCTTGGTGCAGGCGGCGGCGGCAAGCGCCGCGCCGGACGCGATCAGCGCCCGCCGGTTCATCAGGTTCATCGGTTGACCCTTCCAGCCAAAGAGCAGCGGTGATGAAGCACGACAAATCCTAGATGTAAAGTAGGAACAGTAGGGTTGCTTGTCCGTCCGCTTCTCCTTCACGCCGCCTGGGACACGAAAGCAGCAAGCCAGACGAAGAGCGTTTCCAGACCCACCTGGAAAAACGGCAGCGCCAGCAGGAAGGCGGCGAACAGCAGCAGTTCGTCCTGGGTGCGCGGGTCGGCCAGCCACTCTCGCATGGTCGCCGGTTCGGGCGCGCGAGGAGGTGGAGCCGGGCGGCCGCGGCTGGACGGCGCCCGGCTCCTTCGCACGAGCCGAGAAAGGCGGCCGGCGAAACGCATGGGTCAGCGGGCGTAGATCTTGTCGAACACGCCGCCGTCGTTGAAGTGCGTCGCCTGGGCCTTGCGCCAGCCGCCGAAGGACTGGTTCACGGTGACCATGGGGATGCGCTTGAACTTGCCGGCGTACTTGCCGAAGGCGGCGTCGTTGCCCGGGCGGAAGTGGTTCCTGCCGATCAGGTCCTGGGCGACGGGGCTGTAGAGGAAGTTGAGGTAACCCTCGGCCACCGTGCGGGTCTTCTTCCGGTCGGCGTTCCTGTCGACCAGCGACACCGGAGGCTCCGCCCGGATCGAGATCGACGGATAGACGATCTGGAACTTGCCCTGGCCCATCTCCTCCATGGCGAGGTAGGCTTCGTTCTCCCAGGCCAGCAGAACGTCGCCGATGCCGCGCTGGGCGAAGGTGGTGGTGGCGCCGCGCGCGCCGGTGTCGAGCACGGGGACGTGCTTGTACAGCTCGGTGATGAAGCCCTGCTCCTTGCCGGCCCCCAGGTTCTTCGACGCCCAGGCCCAGGCGGCGAGATAGTTCCAGCGCGCGCCGCCCGAGGTCTTGGGGTTGGGGGTGATCACGTCGATGCCCGGTTTGGTCAGGTCGCCCCAGTCGCGGATCTTCCAGGGGTTCCCCTTCTTGACCAGGAACACGATGGTCGAGGTGTAGGGGCAGGAGTTCTCCGGCAGGCGCGACTGCCAGTTCCTGGCGATCAGCTTACGGTCGGCTATCTCGTCGATGTCGTAGGCGAGCGCCAGGGTGACCACGTCGGCGGGCAGGCCGTCGATCACCGCGCGGGCCTGCTTGCCCGAGCCGCCGTGCGACTGGTTGATGGCGATGGTCTGGCCGGTCTTGCTCCGCCACCAGTTGATGTAGGCGGCATTCACCGCCTTGTAGAGCTCGCGCGTCGGGTCGTAGCTGACGTTGAGCAGGGTCAGCGGCTTGCCGGCCGCCTCGGCGGGCGAGGTGATCAGGGCCGGGGCGGCGAGCGCGGCGCCCGCGCCGGCCGCGCCGGTGAGGATGGTGCGCCGCGACAGCTGGCGCTTGAGGTCGATCGTCATGTGACGAGGCTCCGGGTGTGTGGGTTTGTCTAGAAGGCGAGTTGGCTGCGGACGGCGATCGCGTCGTACTCTTGGCCGATCTGCAGGCCCGCGGAGTTCAGCCGGTCGATGTCGACGTGCTGGTAGTCGAACATGAAGCGGATCGCCGTGTTCAGGTACCAGTTGAGGCCCAGCGTCCAGATCTCCTGCTCGCCCCCTCGGATGCCGCCGAGCGGCGTGGCCAGGCCGGCGTCACCTTCCTCGTCGTTCAGGTCGATCACCGAGTAGCGCGCCGCCAGTTCGAAGGCGCCCCACTGGTTGGCCTTGGCGTCGAACGGCTTGGCCGGCGCCGGCGCGCCCCAGCTCGCCGTCTCGGCGTTCCACTTGCGCGGCTCTTTGGAGAGCACCCAGCTGCCCTGGACGTAGAAGCCGTTGAAGCGCGGGTTCGACAGCGTCGAGAGCCGCCGCTCGATGCCGATGTTGAAGTACTCGGCCTCGAGCAGGAACTGCTTCTTCTGCAGCCCGAGTTCCAGGCCCAGGTGGTAGGCGCCGTCGGCGTCGATGGCCCCGGTGTCCACCAGGCGCGTCGCATCCACCGTCAGCTCAGGACGGTCGCGCAGCTGGATCGGGAAGAACACGGTCGCGGTCGGTCCGGCGTCCGCCACCTGCGACACCAGCGAGGCGTTGGCGCCCACGTGCAGGCGCCAGTCCTCGCCCTTGAGCGGGGTGTAGGCCAGGCGGCCGGTGAAGCCGAGCTGCTCGTCGAACGACTGGGTGTTGAAGCCGCTGGCGGCGGTGTTCAGGGTCGAGACGACCGGGCCGGTGAGCGCGAAGGCGGCCAGGTACTTGTCGCCGCTGGCGGCCAGCTGGACGCCGGTGCGGCGGTCGCCGCCGGCCAGCGTGCGGGCGATCTCGGCCGGGGCCGGGCGCTCCAGGAACAGCATGCCGTTGGTCGAGGTGGCGTCGGCCAGGCCGACCAGCGGCGGGAAGGCCCCCACCCGCAGGCGGAACGGCTTCTTGCCGGCGTATTCGAGCCAAAGCTCCTGGATCTTGCCGGCGTCCTCGGAGCCCGTGCCGCCGAAGTCGTAGAGCAGGTTGTAGTTGAAGTCGCCGAACATCTTGCCGCCGATGCCGATGCGGGCGCGGCGGAAGTTCGTGCCGGCGTTCAGGTCCCGCGCGCGGGGATCGGTCTGGGCGGCGGGAACCTCGTCCTGGAAATAGGTCGCCGCGTCGAACTGCATCACCCCCTGAAGGTTGGCGGTGAACCGGCCGTCGGCGCTCTGGATCGAGGGCTTGGCGCCCGCGATCACCACCCGGTCCTGGGCCGCGGCGGTGTCGCGCACCTCCTTGAAGCCCGAGGACATGGCGGTCTTCAGGTCGCCGAGCTGTTCGTTCAATTGGTCGAGCGCCGCCTGTTGCGCCTCCAGCCGGCGCTGCAGGTCGTAGATCTTCTCGTCGCGTGGATCGACGGGGCCGATCGGCCGCGCGGCCGGCGCGGTGGCGACCGTAGCGCGCGCCGAATCGCCTGTGGGCGCGGCTTCGGTCGAGGCAGCGCTCGTGGGCGTGTCCTCGGTGTTGAAGGTGGCGTCTGGCGTCGGCTGAGACGTGTCCTGCGCCCAGGCTCCCGAACCCATACCCAGCGCCGCCGTGGCCAGGGCGGTCGCCGCCAGCCAAACCGCACGGCGCGAACTCGCGTGCCTCATCGTAAAGCCCCCTCTTTGCGGCCTCGCCGCTTGTGCAGCGGCTACAAAGCCGACAATGCAGACTGAATCAATAGGAATTATGCAGTTACTGCTCCTGGACCGACGGGTCGAGCCCCGTCCGAGGATTTCATCTGTCCGCATCATTCGCCCCTCCTGAGGATTGCTCCCGTGGGGCTAGCGCCGCCGCGTGACGGTTTGACGAAGCTGTGGCAGGCCGTCGCCATGAGCTCGGATTCGGCGCTTCGAAACCGCGGATGACGGCGAGCGCCCCAGCCGCTAGAGCCCCGCACGATGCACCTTCCCCAAGCCCGCCTCGACCAAGTCCTCGACCGCTTCCGCGAAGTGGAGGCGCGCATGGGCGCGGCCGTGGACGGCGCGGAGATCGTGCGCCTGTCCAAGGAGCACGCCGAGCTGCGTCCGGTCGCCGAGGCGGCGCAACAGCTGGCGCGCGCCCGCGCCGAGGCGGCCGAGCTGGAGGAGATGGCCGCCGGCGGAGACGCGGAGATGGCCGCCCTGGCGCGCGACGAGCTGGAGGCGCTGCGCGGACGGCTGCCCGAGGCGGAGCGCGAGGTGGCGCTGCTGCTGGCGCCGCGCGACCGCGACGAGGACGCCTCTGCAGTCCTGGAGGTCCGCGCCGGCACCGGCGGCGACGAGGCCGCCTTATTCGCCGGCGACCTGTTCCGCATGTACCAGCGCTACGCCGCCGCGCGCGGCTGGCGGGTGGAGGTGGACTCCGTCTCCGCAGGCGACGCCGGCGGCTACAAGGAGATCGTCGCCTCGATCACCGGCGAAGGCGTGTTCGGCCGCCTGAAGTTCGAGTCCGGCGTCCACCGCGTCCAGCGCGTGCCCGACACCGAGGCGCAGGGGCGCATCCACACCTCCGCCGCCACCGTCGCGGTGCTGCCCGCGCCCGAGGACGTTGAGATCGAGATCAACGACGCCGACCTGCGCATCGACACCTACCGCTCCTCCGGCGCCGGCGGCCAGCACGTCAACAAGACCGACTCGGCGGTGCGCATCACCCACCTGCCCACCGGCGTGGTGGTCACCTCCTCGGAGAAGTCCCAGCACCAGAACCGCGCCAAGGCGATGAAGGAGCTGAAGGTGCGCCTGTACGACATGCAGCGCGAGGCCGCCGACAGCGCCCGCGCCGAATCCCGCAAGAGCCAGGTCGGCTCGGGCGACCGCTCCGAGCGCATCCGCACCTACAACTTCCCGCAAGGACGGGTCACGGACCACCGCATCAACCTGACGCTCTACACCCTGCCCCGGGTGATCGAGGGCGACCTGGACGAACTGCTCGACGCTCTGGCGGCCGAAGACCAGGCGGCGCGGCTGGCGAGCCTGGAGGCGGAGTTGGCGTAACGCCGTGTTCTCCCTTGCGCCGGGACGCGAACGGGAGGATGTTTACCGCCCAGCTTAGCGGGTGGAGCCTGAGCATGAAGGTCGCGATCGCTCTTGGACTGACAGCCTTGTTGCTGCTTGCCGCTTGCCGGGGGACCAAGGGGCCGCCGCAGCAGGACACGCCCACGAACGAGGCCGCCGCCGCCAGCCAGTAGGTCTTTCCCGGCCGCCGTCTCGGTTTTGCCCGAGGAGGCGCGTCCTCCGAGGCCCATCGACTGCGGCTGACGATCCGGAGATCATTTAGTGGCTGGGGGCTCCCGCCAGGCGCCCCCAGTCACTAAATGCGCTGAACCCAAACATGACCAAGCATATCGGTACCGTTGTTCTGAATCCGACTGCGTCTGTTGGGAATATCAGCGCCTCCCACTCGTTGTGGGAGAGTAACCGTGGAGCATGCAATGCCGGTGATTGAAGGCGACAACCAGGACGACACCTTGGTCGGGACGGAGGGCGACGATTCCATCCTTGGCCGCGGCGGCAATGACGACCTCAACGGCGGCGGCGGCAACGACACCCTGCGTGGCGGCCAGGGCCACGACTTCCTGTTCGGCGGCCTCGGCCGCGACGAGATGCACGGGGGCGAGGGCGACGATTTCATGGGCGGCAGCCTCGGCGCCGACCGCCTGTTTGGCTTCCTCGGCGACGACACCCTTTCGGGCAACGGCGGCGACGACGTCGTCGAGACGGGCGAGGGCGACGACCGCATCTTCGGCGGCGGCGGCAAGGACCTTGGGCTGGGCGAGGACGGCGCCGACGAGCTGTTCGGAGACGATGGCGCCGACACCCTGATCGGCGCGGCCGGCGACGACTACCTGGAAGGCGACGCCGGCGCCGACCGCCTCGAAGGCGGCGCGGGACAGGACATCTTCTGGTTCTCCACCGTGCGGCAGTTCCGCAACTCCACCCTGACCCGCTCCGACACGGTGGTCGACTTCGAGGGCGGCGGCGCCGAGGGCGGCGACCTGATCGACCTCAACAGCAGCTTCGCCGTCTTCCGTGGGGAGACCGATGTCGCGCCCGTCGAAGGCGCCCAGGTGGGCGGCGCCGGGAATGGCCTGGACGACATCGCCTACACCCGCGACGGCGACGGCGTCTGGCTCTACGGCGATCTCGACGATGACGGCGTGCTCGAGGCCAACGACTTCCTGGTGCGCCTGAACGGGGTTCAGGCGCTGACGGCGGCGGACTTCGCCGAGGCCACCAACTTCGCCATAGCCGGCGACGGCGGCCCCGATACCCTGGTGGGTACTGGCAGGGGCGAACTGATCGTCGGATTGGGCGGCGATGACCGGATCAAGGGCCTGGGCGGCGACGACCACATCCTCGGCGGCGACGGCGGGGACACCATCCGGACGGGCCGCGGCTTCGATAGCGTCCTGGCGGGCGACGGCGCCGACCTGGTCATCGTTGGCGAGTTCGGCAACGTCCACGGTGGCCGCGGCGACGACACCCTGCGTGGCGGCGACTCCTCCTCGCAGCTGTTCGGCGACCGCGGCGCGGACCTGATTGTGGGCGGCAGCGGCGGCGACGTGCTGAACGGGGCCCAGGGCGCCGACACGCTCACCGGCGGCGCGGACGCGGACCTGTTCCAATTCTTCGGCCCCGGCTTCGCGAGGGGGTCGTCCAGCGGGGCCGACGTGGTCACCGACTTCACCGACGGCGAGGACCACCTGAGCATCGTGGGTTACGGCGGCGACTTCAACAGCCCCGAAGAGGTGATCGCCGCCGCCGCGCAAAAGGGCGACGACGTGGTCATCACCTTGGGCGACAGAGGAACGATCACGCTTGAGAACTTCGACCTGAACGACCTGGACGAAACCGACTTCGGCTTCATCAGCTAAGGCGCGGACAGGCAGCGGACCGGGGGCGGCGCGACCGCCCTCGGCTCGCGCCACCGTCAGCCAGAACCTCCCGGGTCAGCTGACGAAGGCGAAGTGGTCTTTGGTCAGTTCTTCCAGCTGGACGTCCGTGAGCAGGATGTTCCCCTGCCAGCCGGCCTCGATCAGCACGTCCGCGCCCACCTGCGAAAGGGCGGCCTGAACGTCCGAGAAGGTGGAGAACACCTCCACGCCGAACTGGATCACGTCAGGCGCGCCCGTGACGGCGAAGTCGGTCACCACGTCCGCGTCGAAGCGGCCCCGGAAAACGAAGGTGTCTCCCTGGCTGCCGCCAGACAAGCGGTCGGCCCCGCCGCCGCCGTTCAAGGTGTCGGCGCCGGTGTTTCCCTGGATCACGTCGGCGTCGCCGCCGCCGAACATCAGGTCCCCGCCGGCCCCGCCCTTCAGCCTGTCCAGCCCGTCGGCGCCGTAGAGGCTGTCGCCGCCCGCGTCGCCTTTCAGCCGGTCGTCGCCGTCCAGGCCCTCGAGCTTGTCCAATCCGGCCCCGCCCACGAGCAGGTTCGCCCCGTCGTTGCCGGTGATCAGGTCGTCGCCGGTTCCGCCGCGCGCGTTCTCGATCAGCGAGCGGAGGTCGCCGTTGTAGAGGTGGCTGTTCAGCACATTGCCGTGCGCCAGGTGCGAACCGGCGATGTATTCGTCCAGGTCGGCCAGCTGCGCGCGCGAGAACGTCGACCATTCGCCCGGCCGCAAGTCCACCTGCACCCCGGTCGTATACTTGGACAGGTTATAGGTGTCCGAGCCGTTGCCGTCCCACAGGGACCGGTAGACGCGGTCCTCCGACCATTGATACTGCGCTTCACCGTTGATCGACATGACGCCGGTTGTCGGATCCCAGCTATAGTTCGTCTTGCCCGCATAGGTCTTATAGTTGGCGCCGTAGAGGTGCTGCAACGCGCCGATGTCGTTGGACATGTAGGTCTGGTTGCCGCTGCCTTCGGCATTGGCGTAGTAGCCGATAGGAGTGCCGATGTAGGAATTGTAGGTCATCAAAGACCACTCGGTGGAGTTGTGCTCCGCCGGAAGGTCTCCGTAGCCACCGGTCTCGTGTCCGTGCTTGAGGCCGAGGGCATGACCGATCTCATGCAAGATCGTGTTCATGGCGTAGCCCGCCACGGTCGCGGGATCGTCCATCACGTTGCCGAGCCAGACGTCGCCGGACTCGTTGTAGTCGCCCGGATAGTAGGCCCAGGACGTGGGCGGCAGGTACGAGTTGGCGAAGCGCAGCGTGGCGTGCTCGGTTTCGGTCTCGGTGACCTCCGTGAAGCGCATGCCGGTGTACTGGCTGATGAGGTCCAGCGAATAGCGCACCGTATCCTGCTGGGTATCCAGCAGCGGCCTGAACTCCTTGTGCTCATCGGAGCCGTAGGGGTTACCGTAGAACCTCCCCCTGGCCGGAAAGCTGTAGGTCAGTTCCCTGGCGTCCCAGGCGTAGCCGGACAGGATGCCGTTCACGTCCTGGTCGGTGAAGTTGCCCTCCGAGCCGATGTCGTCGGCTGGGGGCGTGTTGTAGCGGACTGGCGTGTCTCCCCCGAACGCCACGGGCGTAGGCCCCGCCAGCGCGCCTGAGGCGAGGGTGGGCTCAAGCTCGCCGGACTCCATCGGAGGCGTAGCCGCCACGGCCGCATCGAGCGCGCGAGCGCCGGCGCCCGGCCTCGACTCGTACAGGTCTTCGGTATCGGTCATCGCAAGCGCCACTGAAGCTCAGCCCGTCACGATGAAGTCGCTGGTGTCGAGCCGCTCCACCTGGAAGTCGGTGAGGCGCACGGACTCGTCCGTATCGAGGGTGATCAGCACATCGCCCCCGATCTGCTCGGCGAGGTCGATGATCTGCTCGGCGGTGTAGCCGAACTCCGAGAAATCGAGTTGGTCCTGGCCGCCGAAGCCGTCGACCGTGTCGGAGCCGCCGCGGCGGTCGAAGACGAACACGTCCTGGCCCGCGCCGCCCCTCAGCAGATCGTCGCCCGCCTCTCCGCGCACGCGGTCATCGCCCGCGCCGCCCAGCAGGGTGTCGGCGCCCGCGCCGCCCCGGACCACATCGCCGCCACCGCCGCCCGTGAGCACGTCCTCGCCGGCAAGGCCGTCGAGCAGGTCGGCGTCGGCGCCGCCGCTGAACCGGTCGGCATTGACGCCGCCGAGCAGGGTGTCCGCGCCGGCGCCGCCGGAGACCACCCCGTCCACCAGGCCGCGAGGGCCGCTGAAGCGGTCATTGCCCGCGCCCAGGTCCACTTCGCCGTAGATCTCGCCGTTGTTGACGATCCGGTCGCCCCGGTCGGCCAGCCGCACGTCGCCGGAAAGGGTCCCCTCGTTGAACACGGTCATCCGTCCCGCCTGGGCGTAGATGGACGCCCCGCCGATGCCCACGGCGGTGCTGGCGATCAGGCCGCTGTTGAAGACGACGGTCGGCGCATCGCCGATCTGGGCGATCCCCTGATTGTGGCCGGTGATCTCGCCGCTGTTGCTGATCGAGGTCTTGCCCGTTTCGGACTCGATGTAGATGCCCTGGAACCAGCCCATGATCGAACCGGAGTTGGTCACCGAGCCGAACTCGGACGTGGCGCTAAAGTGCACCCCTCCGAAGGTATGGCCGCTGATGGAGCCGTCATTGACGATGTCGCCGCCATAGGCGTTCACCAGCACGCCGGTCTCGCCCATGACGTTGCCGCCGTCGTCGTTCATCAGCAGGCAGCTCTCGCCATCGAAGCGCACGGCGGCCCCCTCGTCCGAAACCAGCGTGCCGTAGTTGGCCAGAGCGGCGTCATCGAAGGTGGAGACGGCGGCGTTCCCGGTGTTGGCGGCGACGGTCACCCCTTCCGTGACAGTCCACGTCTGGCTTGCCGACGTGAAGGTGATGCCGTCACCGGCGCCGGTCTCGATGATGTCGCTGTTCTGAACTGGCACTGTGCGTACTCCTAACGAAGACGCCTATGTGTTATTCAGAAGGCGCGGGTCCAACGCGCCATTTGTCGCACACACGGTTGCAGAACGCCGGTCGAGCAGATTCACGGCTTCGAGGGCCCCGGCTAGCCGCGCGCCTTGCCGACCGTGTCGGCCATGTGAGCGCCTCGGGCCCCAAGCGGCTCCGGCGGGCCGGTGGTGGAATCCACCGCGGTCTGGTGCTCGATCTCGCTGTTCAGCTCCGCGCCCAGCAGGATGATGATGGCGCTGAGCCACAGCCACATCATCACCCCGACCAGCGCCCCAAAGGAGCCGTAGGTGCGGTCGTAGTGGGCGAAGTTGGACAGATAGACCGAGAACGCGGAGGAGCCCGCCACCCAAAGCACCGCCGCGAACACCCCGCCCCAGCTGACCCAGCGCCAGCGCGGACGCTCGCGGCTGGGGCCGTAGCGGTAGATGAAGGCCAGCCCGAACATCATCACCAGCAGCAGCGCCGGCCAGCGCAGCAGTGACAGCGGCGTGCCGCCCAGGCCCAAAAACGAGAGCACGATCGGCGCGGCGACCACGCCGGCGAAGGCCAGGACCAGGAACACCAGCGCGCCAAGCGTGAAGCCGAGGCTGGTCAGGGTGAGCTTCACGATTTTCCGCTTCTCGCGCTCGCCGTAGACGATGTTGAGCCCCGCGATCAGCGCCTTCATCCCGGCGTTGGCGCTCCACAGCGACAGCAGCAGACTGCCGACGAAGGCGAAGCTCAGGCTGGACTCCTTCTGCCCGGCGATGCGCAGCATCTGCTCGGCCACGAACACCAGGATGTCGCGCGGCAGCACGCCCGCCAGCACGTTCAGCTGCTCGCGCACGGCCTCGATATCGGCAAACAGGCCGTAGAGCGCCACGAACGCCGCCATCCCCGGGAACAGCGCCAGCAGGCCGAAAAAGGTGATCGCGCCGGCCACCCGCGTCACCTGGTCGTTGTTGAACTCCTTCCAGGTGCGCCACAGCACGTCCACCCAGCCGCGCGGCGGAATGTCGGAGGGCTTGGCGGCGTCCCGGCCTCTCCCGGTCTGCGCTTCGCGCGGTCCGGCTTCGGGCGCGGCGGTCGCAGACGGTGACGCGCCGCGTGGCCACAGCGCCATCATCGCCGCCATCGCCACCCATGGGCTGAAGGTCAGCGCCTGGCGGGTGTGTCTGTGTCGCGCCGCCTTGGCCTTGGCGCGCTCCGCCTTTTTCCGCGCCTTGTCCTCGGCCCTGCCCATGCCCGCTTGAACACGCGCGCGGCGCCGCCGTTCCGCCACCTCCCAACGGTTGTTCCCTGTGGGGGAGGAGAGTGCCATACGCCCCCAATGCCGACCCTGGTGCAGGCCTGGACTTCCGCGCGCGAGCGGCTGAAGGCGGCGGGCGTGGAGCAGCCGGTGATCGACGCCCGGCTGCTCCTGGAAGCGGCGGCGGGCGTGGACCGGATGGCGATCCTCACCGATCCGCACCGGGAGCTGTCGGGCGATCAAGCCCAGGCGCTCGACGCCTACGTCGAACGCCGCGCCCGGCGCGAGCCGGTCAGCCGCATCCTCGGACGCAAGGGCTTCTGGAAGATCATGGTCAAGGTGACGCCGGAGGTGCTCTCGCCCCGACCAGACACCGAGACCATCGTCGACCTGGCGCTGCGGGCCTTCCCCAAGGGCCAGCCGTTCACGATCCTCGACCTCGGCGTCGGCTCCGGCGCGATCCTGCTGGCCATCCTCGCCGAACGCCCCGCAGCCAGGGGCCTCGGCACCGACGTATCGGAGGAAGCCATCGCGGTGGCGCGCGAGAACGCCGCCAACCTCGACCTGAACACCCGCGCCGCCTTCCTGCGCGGCGACTGGACGTCCGGCCTAGCGGACGAGAACTTCGACCTAGTGGTTTCCAACCCGCCCTACATCCCCTCCGCCGAAATCGACCGGCTCGATCCCGAGGTAAGCGAGCACGACCCGCGACCGGCGCTGGACGGTGGGCCCGACGGCCTCGACGCCTACCGCGAGCTGGCCCCGGAAATCCTGCGGGTGCTCAAGCCGCTCGGAATCTTCGCGGTGGAGATCGGCTGGGACCAGGCTACGGCAGTCCGCGCGCTGTTCGAGCAGGCGGGCGCGCGCGACGTGCAGGTGATCCCCGACCTTGCCAACCGCGACCGCGTCGTCACCGGCCGCAAACAAACCCCTTGGAAAACGCCGGGTTGATTGCTACATCACTGTTGTCTCCAACCCATCCGCCGGAGAATCGGGCGCTTTCCCGCTGAGGCGCGCCCCTCCGTTGGCTAAAGCCGCCGGGCGGTCGACCGCCGGGGCTCGAGGGCGAGACGGACGCGACTTCGCCCAAACCCAAGCGGCCGCGATCCCGTGAAAGACTGGCTGCGCACGCAAGGGCGTGCTCGCCGCGACAACGGTCACAAACGTGAGAGATTACAAGAGCATGAAACGGTCGCGCAGCCGCAACCGCAGCGGAAGCAGCGGCGGCGGCAACAAGCCGCAGCAGAACGCCAACCGCGCCTTCGACTCCAACGGCCCGGAGAACGTCAAGGTGCGAGGCCACGCTCAGACGGTGTTCGAGAAATACCAGCAGCTGGCGCGCGACGCCGCCTCGGCGGGCGACCGGGTGCTGGCCGAGAACCACCTGCAGCACGCCGAGCACTACTTCCGGGTGCTGCGCGCGGTGCAGCCGAACCGCCCCGTGACCGAGATCATGGGCCGCGACGCCTTCACCTCCGGCCTCGACATCGACTTCGAGGACGAGAGCCTGAACCAGCCCGCCCCGGAAGCGCCGGAGCCGGAAGCCGCTGACGGCGGCGAAGCCCGCGCCGAACAACGCCAAGAACAACCTCGCGGCGACTACAACCGCGACAACCGGCAGGACTACAACCGGGACGGCCGACAGGACTACAACCGCGATGGCCGCAAGGATTACAACCGCGATCGCAACGACCGCGACGGCGGCCGCTACGAAGGCCGCGGGGATCAGCAGAACCGGGACCAGCAGAACCGGGATCAGCAGAACCGCGACCAGCAGCCGCGCGGCGACCGCCCCGACTATCGTCGAGATGAGCCGCGCGACCAGCAAAAGGGCGACCGCCCCGATTACCGCCGCGACGATCGCAATCGCGACGGCGGCCGTTACGAGGGCCGGCGTGACTACAACCGCGACGACCGCAATAGGGATGACCGGCCTCGCGAAGACCGCCCCCGCGACGACCGCCGCGACCGCTATGAGCCGCGCGGCGAGCGCAACGGCGAGCGCGCGCCGGAGACCGGCCGCGATCCCCTCCAGGTGGTGCGGCCGGAGTCCACGCCCCTGACCTCGGCCCCGGCCCCCGAGGACGCCTCTCCGCGCCTGCGCGGTCAGGACGGCGCGGTCAGTGAAATGCCGGCCTTCCTCCAGGCCGCCGCCGCCCCAGCCGCCGAGGACGCCCCCGCGCCCGCCAAGCGCCCCCGCACCCGCCGCAAGCCTTCCGCGGCCGAGGCCCCGGCGACGGAAGAGGCCTGATCCCTCCGAAGGGGATAACCTTGTCCAACCCCGCCGCCCCGCCCGTATAGTGGAGGCATGAACCGGCGCGGGACCAGACGCATATCTGCTCCTCTCCCCCTCGATGGTGGAGAGGCCGGGAGAGGGGGTGCTTGCGCTGTCGTTTCCGGACAGGCGCGAGAGGCGCGGGCCTCTTCCTCAAGCGCCGATCCCTGCAACGCCCTGCCCACGCCCCCATCCCCGGCTCTTCTCCCATCGAGGCGGAAGGGAGAAAGTGCACGAACTGCACTCCCGCCGAGCCATCCCACCGGACTCACCGGACTCACCGGACTGTTTTTTCCTCCAGTCCGCTGCCCGCTCACCGAAAGTGCACGAAGTGCACTCCACTCGGCGGCGTGCACATGACCGCCGCCTCCCCCGAAACCCTCACCGAAGAGGACGCCGTCGCCGAGCTCACGCGCCTCGCCGACGAGATCGCCCGCCACGACCTCGCCTACCACCGCGACGACGCCCCGATCATCTCAGACGCCGAATACGACGCGCTCAAACGCCGCAACGCCGCCCTCGAAGCCTGCTTCCCCCACCTCGTCCGCGACAACTCCCCAAGCCTGAAGGTCGGCGCTCCCCGCGCCGAGCAGTTCGCCCCCGTCGAGCACGGCGTCCCGATGCTCTCGCTCGATAACGCCTTCTCCGACGCCGACGCGGTCGAGTTCGAGGCCCGCATCCGCCGCTTCCTGCGCCTGCCCGAGGAAGAGATCGCCTTCACCGTCGAGCCCAAGATCGACGGCCTCTCCGCCTCGCTCCGCTATGAGAACGGCCGCTTCGTCCAGGGCGCCACCCGCGGCGACGGCCGCGTCGGCGAGGACGTGACCGCCAACCTGCGCACCCTCGACGAAATCCCTCACCGCCTCGCCGGCTCAGGCTGGCCCGGCGTCATTGAAATCCGCGGCGAGGTTTACCTGGGCCACGCCGAGTTCGCCGCACTGAACGCCGCCTCCGAGGCCGCCGGCGAGCGCACCTACGCCAACCCCCGCAACGCGGCCGCCGGCTCGCTCCGCCAGATCGACCCGAGGATCACCGCCAAACGCCCCCTGCGCTTCTTCGCCTACGCCTGGGGCCTCACCTCCGCCCCCTTCGCCCAAACCCAGTGGGAGGCCCTGCAGCGCCTGAAATCCTGGGGCTTCCAGACCACGCCCCAGTCCCGCCGCGTCCACGGCTGCCAGGAACTCCTCGCCGCCTACGCCGAGATCCAGCGCCTGCGCCCCTCCCTCGGCTTCGACATCGACGGCGTGGTCTACAAGGTCGACCGCCTCGACTGGCAGCAGCGGCTGGGCTTCGTCTCCCGCTCCCCCCGCTGGGCCGTCGCCCACAAGTTCCCCGCCGAGCAGGCGACCACCGCCGTCGAAGCCATCGAAATCCAGGTCGGCCGCACCGGCGCCCTGACCCCCGTCGCCAAGCTCCGTCCCGTCACCGTCGGCGGCGTGGTGGTCCGCAACGCCACGCTGCACAACGCTGCCGAGATCGCGCGGCTGGGCGTCCGCATCGGCGACACGGTGACCGTCCAGCGCGCCGGCGACGTCATCCCCCAGATCCTGGGCGTGGTGGAGACCGAGTCCCGCGGCCCCGAGCCCTACGCCTTCCCCACCTACTGCCCCTGCCACCTGCACACGCCCATTGCGCGGGAGACCACCGCCGGCGGCGCCGACACCGTGGTGCGCCGCTGCACCGGCGAATTCGCCTGCCCGTTCCAGCGCATCGAGCACCTCAAGCACTTCGTCTCCCGCCGCGCCTTCGACATCGAGGGCCTGGGCGAAAAACAGCTCATGGCCTTCTACGAGCGCGGCTGGATCAAGGCCCCGGCCGACATCTTCCGCCTGGCCCGCGACGAAGCGAAGCTGGCCGAGCTGCGCGCGGAGAAAGGCTTCGGCGAGCAGTCCGTGGCCAACCTCGCCGCCGCCATCGAAGCGCGCCGCACCATCCCGCTGGACCGCTTCATCTACGGCCTGGGCATCCGCCACGTCGGCGAGACCACCGCCCGCGATCTCGCGCATCATTATGGCTGTGCGGAGGACTTTATAAGTGACGGCGTTGCTGCCAGCGCAGAAAAACCTGGAAAAACATACAAGTCTCTGTTGGATATCCCCGGCATTTCGTTCGTCAGAGCACAGCGACTACTGCAACTACCCTTCCGAAAGCCCCCCATCAACTTAGCAATTGCCAGCACGATCGACCTAAGTAAAATAGTAGCCACGAAAGAAATTCCGGTAAAAGTTGTGGAGGAACTGGCAGCACGGTACCCTACGTCTGAAAATCTTCATAGCTTCTTATGGTCCGCCTACCGAGAAAAACCAGGAACAAGTTTTGGTGAGTTGCTAAAAATCGAAGGCATTGGACTTACGGTGGCTGAGTCCATAGCTGATTACTTTGGATCGCAATCTTGTGAGATAGTGGTTGACTTGCTAAGCGAGCTCCAGCCCGAGCGCACAAAGAGCGCTCCTGTAGAAGGTTCCCTCCGCAAGGACACTGTGGTGTTCACAGGGAGCCTTGAAACGATGACACGCGAGGAAGCTGAAGCTCAAGCTCGTTCTTTGGGAGCTAAGACAGCTAAATCTGTCTCTCGCCATACTACCCTGGTGGTTGCCGGTCCCGGAGCTGGCTCGAAGCTGAAGACCGCCGCCGAACTGGGCATACGGGTGCTGACCGAGAAGGAGTGGCTGGATTTGGTAAGCCACTGAAATTGCTTCTTGACTTCTATTTTTCCCGCTGCGGCTTTGCCGCCGAAGGGGAGGGAGACATGGCTAACCTCCCACAACCATAGCCGGTAACCCGCCGCCAACACTCTCCGCCCAAGCTCCTCCCATCGCATCGGGGAGGGCTCGCCATGGCCTACCTCAACTACCGCTCCGCCCAGGTCCTGCCCCTGCGCCCCCGCCGCAGGAGCTGGCGCAAGCGCTCCACCCTGCCGGGCCGCCTCGCCCTGGCCGCCGCCACCCTGCTGGCCCTGGCCTTCTGGACCCTGTTCCGCGCGGCCGATGCGCCGCCCGCCGAACCCGCCGCGCCCTCCTCCGCCACCCTGATCCAGGGCCCCGCCCGCGTGATCGACGGCGACACCCTGGAGGTGAACGCCGAGCGCATCCGTCTTCACGGCATCGACGCGGTCGAGCGCGACCAGACCTGCCTCGTCGGCGGCGCCAGCTGGAACTGTGGCCAGGCCGCCTCCGCCGCCCTGCAGACCCGCATCGGCTCAGCCGAGGTCAGCTGCGAAGTCCTCGACCACGACCGCTACGGCCGCCACGTCGCCCGCTGCCGCTCCGGCGGCGAGGACCTCGGCGCCTGGATGGTCGCCCAAGGCCACGCCGTCGCCTACCGCCGCTACTCCGGCGACTATGTGGATCAGGAGCGCCGCGCCCGCCTCGCCCGCCTGGGCGTCTGGGCGGGCGAGTTCACCCTGCCCGAGACCTACCGCCACTCCTGAGGCCGGGTGCGGGCGTCGACCTTCAGGTGAATGCGCGAGCCGGCGCCGAACTCGACCTGCCGGCTCTCCAGCACCCGCTCGCCCAGCTTCACCACCATCCGGTGCCGGTCGGGCGACAACGCGAACCGCAGCCGCCCCTCCCGCCCGAAGCTCGCCACCTCGCGCCCGTCGATCAGCAGCCGCGCCCCCGGCGGGCCCTCCATCTCGATCTGCGCCGATCCGGCGTCTCCGCCGCCGAACGCCGCCGCGGCGGCGAAAAGCAAAGGCAGAACAGGCATCGCGTCTCTCCTTCAAAAATAGTCAGCCAGCACCAGTGTCCGCGCGCTTCCGTCCACCATCCGCAGCGCCACCTTCCGCCCCGCCTCCCCGGCGAACCAGCGCGACAGCTCGCTGCCGACGTAAGCAGTGGTCACCGGCTGGGCGTCGATGGCGGCGATCACCTCGCCCGCCTTCCACCCGGCCTTCTCCGCCGGCGAGCCTGGCGAGACGTAGGTGACCTTCAGCCCCGCGCCCTCCTGCACGAACCTCAGGCCCGTTCGGTCCTTGCGGAAGGGCCGCTTGGCCGCATCCGGGTAGGGGATCGCGTAGAGCCGGTCGCGCGGGTAGTCGGTGATCAGGCGGAACCGGCTCATCACCGACAATCCGATGTTCCCCGGCACCCGTTCGGAATCGACCTGGTTGCGACCTTCGCCGGGCGTGGTGAAGGTCGAGGGCACGTCGCGGAAGGTCACGCCCGCGAACTCCAGCTCGCGAACGCTGGCCAGGATCTCCTCCCGCGCCCCGCCGACCGCGCCGCCCAGGAACTTGCTGTGGCGCCGGTCCTCCAGCATCCGGTGCGCCTGCCAGAAGCCTGGATGCAGGGTGAAGTAGCTGCCGTTGCCGAGGTCGAAGTCCACCTGGATCGGCTCGTGCCCTTCCACGCGCACCGGCACGCTGCGGATGCCCCCCTCCTGGCGCACCGGCACGACCGCGGCGCCCGCCGGCGGCCGGAAGCCCTCCGGGTCGCTGAAGGCGATGGTGCGCCGGTCGAAGTCGATGTCGACGATCAGCTGCTTGAACACGTCCTCGCCCAGCACCACCGGCAGCGGGATGCCCAGCCGCTTGGACACGTCGGCCATGTCGATCACGCCGACATTGCGGCTGTCGAGCGTCATGTTGCCGACCTTCACCGTCACTCCTTCGGCGAGGTAGCCCTCGGTTTGGCCGCCGGTGCCCCCCGCCACGCCTTTGCCGGTGAACTTCACCCCGATCCGTTCGGCGAAGCCCTTGTCGATCACCGTGACCTCCGCCCCGCTGTCCAGCAGCACCTTCACCGGATGCCCGTTAAGCGTGACCGGGATGTAGATCCGCGCCTGGTTGAGGAAGTCGAACGGGATGGGGCCCGTGCCGCGCGCGCCGCCCTCAAAAGTGGCGATCCGCACCGCCTTCGGCCGCTTGAACAGCTCCGGGCCGAAGCGTCCGTTCAGCTGGTAGCGGCGCACCTCCACCACCTGGGTGGCGTTGGGGTTGTCGTCCGACTCCACCCGGCGGAACGGCATCCGCACCCCGTCCACCAGCCGCCAGTCCTCCAGCTTTACGAACCGCTCGCGCTTGTCCCTCGTGATCCGCCACCCCAGCAGCGCGCCCGTCTCAGGATCGAGGAAGGCGTCATAGGTGTCGCGGTCGCCGAAGCTAACCCGCACCACGCGCCAGCTGCGCCCGTCGCGCGTCTCCGTCCCGAGCAGCGCGACCCTGGCGCCTGCCTTCCCGCGCAGCGCTCCGCCGAAGTCCAACGCCAGCAGACGCCGGGTGTCGCGCACGTTCAGTTCGGCGGCGGAGTCGACCACGCCGTTCGACTCGCCCCAGGCGTCCTCCGCGCCGATGGCTGCCGACCCTTTGTTCGGCCCCAATTCGTATTCGTCGCGGGTGCGGCCGTCCTCGGCGCGCCACTCCGAAGTGGTCCCGGTCAGCCCCGCCGCCTTGAAGTCGGCGTCCAGCCGATAGGACGTCATCCGCTCGTAAGCCGAGCCCCCGCGCCAGGCGAAGTAACGGTCGATCAGCCCTCCCAGCTCCTCGGCGCGCGCGGGCGCGGCCAAGCTGAGGACGAGGGCGAACAGGGCAAGCACGCGCATCATGCGGCGTCTCCTTGGTCAAGCGCGGAAAGGTCGTCGCCCACCAGCCGGCGCAGTCCGGCGGGCCGGGCGTTCAGCAGGGACAGGTGCGCCAGCGGGTCGTCCGCGGGATCGAGCGCGCTCATGCGGATCTCGGTCGCCAGCGCCGAATGCTGCAGGCACGAGAGGTAGGCGCTATCGCTGCCCACCCCGTGCAGCACCGACCCGCCGTCATGCGCCAGCAGCGCCACGAGGTAGTGCACGGCGTCGGCCACCACGCTCACCTGCCGCCCCGGCCAGCGCTCGCGAATGAACCCCGAGGCGATGGCGCTGGCGCAGGGAAAGCTCGTGGCAGGCGGTTCCCCATAAGCCACCCCCGCCACCGTCACGCCCGAGGCCGCCGCCCGCTCCAGCGCCGGCAGCAGTTCCGACAGCGGCTCGGGGAACAGGTCGAACAGCAGGGTCTCGCGCGCGCCTTCGATCAGCGCCCGCGCCCGTTCCATCACCTGCCCCGGCGTCTTCAGCTGATACAATCGGTCGTCCTCGGACGGCGCGAACACCCGCTCGAGCGCCTCGGCCGCCGCCTTCGCCCGCCTTTCGAAGCCGGCTTCCAGCCCCGCGATCAGCTCGCCCGGCGGCACGGCGCGGAAGGTCCGGGACGCCCCATCCGCCATCACCGCACCCTTCTGGGTCAGGGCCGACAGCGCCTGGTAAGTGTTCGCCGGCGCCTTCCCGATCGCCTGCGCCAGCCGGTATCCGCTGGCAGGCGAGGCGCGGAGCAGCTCGCAATAAACCAGCGCCTCGGTGTCGGTGAAGCCGAGCTGCGCGAGCGACTGTTCGGGCGACACGGGCGTCTCCTTAGTAGCCGAAACTACTAAACTCCCCGCCGTCTGATCAGGCAAGGCTCAGCCGCATTACCTTTTCGTCACGTGCGGCCGTTGCCCCAGGCGCACGGGTTCACCGCCGCCCCACGCTGTTGCGGTTGGCCCTGCCGCTGCGGCGCACTTGGGGCGCGCCTATCCCCCTGGCGCGAGGACGCCGCAGGCGATGCGGTCCCCGGCGCCGCCGATCGGCTGGGTGGCGTGGTCGTCGGGGTTGGCGTGGACCACCAGCGCCGAACCGTCGGCGTCCAGCAGAGCGGGGCGTCCGCCTTCGCCTCGCAGCGACACCAGCGGCGTGTAGGCCTCAGCCCGTCCCGCGCCGTCGGCGCCGACGTGGACGTTGGGCAGGTCGCCGAAGTCCGGTCCTTGGGGGTTCAGCAGGCCGTGCGGGCGCTTGGCGGCCGAGTGATTGATGTGCGCGCCCGCGGCCTTGAACCCGGCGTCGGAGCAGTCGCCCTTCTCGTGGAAATGGATGGCGTGCCAGCCGGGCGAGACGCCGGTCAGCTCGACCCGCAGCACCACGCCCTGCGGCGCCTGCCACAGCTGCACGGTCCCGCCCTGTCCGGCCGCGCCCTTGAGCGTTGCGGTGGCCGCCGGCGCGCCCGCGGCATAAGCCGCTCCCGTTGTCGCCACGGCGGCGAGCGCCAGAGAGACTGACCTTAAGAACTTCACGCCGACGCCTCCGCCTTCTGGGTTTCCTTGGTGGTGGCGATGTAGCCTTTCAGGCTCTCGTCCACGTGCTCCATGTTGGCCTCGCGGATGCGCGCGCCCGCCTCGTCGTAGAGGAAAGGCACAAAGACGTAGCGCACGCCCTTGGTCACCGGCGTGGCCTCGTGCAGCAGCGAGCAGGAGAACACCACCGCCCCGCCCGTGGGCGGCTTGTAGGTGCGCTGGCCGAACTCGGGGAAGCGCAGTTCGCCGCCCTCGTAGGCCTCGCTGTTCAGGTTCAGGGTCACCGCGAACTTGCGGTGGGCGGTGCCCTTGGTGGTGTTGTCGCGGTGGCGGCGGAAGTGGCCCTTGTCCTCGCTTTCGTAGCAAGCGACCAGGTAGCGCTCCATGCGCGTGGCTTTGAACTGGAAGGCCTTTTCGATCTCGGGCACCAGCCGGCGCAGGATCCGGGCGCGGGCCTGCTCCTTCAGCGCCTCGTCCTCGATCACCCTGTCCTTGCGCCGCTTGTGCGAGGGGTCGTGCAGGGCGACGGTCTTGCCGCCCACGTCGCGCATGAAGCCCGAGACGTTGCCTCCCAGCTCCTCGTAATAGCCGATCAGCTTGCGGCAGAACTCCGGCTCGAAGATGCGCGGGACCATCAGCACCGGCGCGAACAACGGAGGGCCGGCGTGCTGGTCGGGCACGGGGAGGCGCTCGACGATGGTCAGCAGGGCCTCGACCTTGTCGGCCTCGCCCATGGCCATGACCCGCAGCATCGGGTCGAGGATGAACCAACGCCCCTGAAAGGCGACGTTGTCGGTCTCCACCCCATAAAGACGCGAGACCTCGCCCGAGGCGTCGTAGAAGCAGCGCACCCCCGGCGGCTGGTCCGCGATGCGCCGCTCGCTCTGGTCGGTGGGGTCACGGGTGACGAAGAACAGCGCCGCCTTCTCGTCGTCGAACAGCCGGCGGCGCTCCTGGATGGCGGAGATCGCCAGCCCGGCCGCCAGGTCGGTGCTGGACGGCATGAAGTAAAGCACCACGTATCGCCCCGCCACCGTGGAGAAACTGAAGGTCGGGTTCGAACTCGTCGGCGCGGTAAACCAGGGCGCCGCGTCGCCGGGCAGCAGGTTCGCCACTTCACTCTCCTTCACAAGCCTCGCGCCGGGACGCGATTGATCCACCAAAACCTGGCCCCGCGATTTGCCGCGAGGGCCTCGAATGCTTAGATAAGCGCCTCGGAAAACCTCCTGATTCCAGGCGCCAACTCCCTTTGAGCGACGATCTTACCATACCGCCTTCCGGGGACGGCCCGGAAGACCGGAAAGACGGCATCGCGCCCGTCACCATCGAGGCCGAGCTCAAGAAGTCCTACCTCGACTACGCGATGAGCGTGATCGTCTCGCGCGCGCTGCCGGACGCGCGCGACGGCCTCAAGCCCGTGCACCGCCGCATCCTCTATTCGATGCACGACCTGAACATGACCCCTGACCGGGCCTACTCCAAGTCCGCGCGCGTGGTCGGCGACGTGCTGGGCCGCTTCCACCCCCACGGCGACCAGTCGGTCTACGACGCTCTGGTGCGGATGGCCCAGGACTTCTCCATGGGCCTGCCGCTGATCGACGGCCAGGGCAACTTCGGCTCGGTCGACGGCGATCCGCCCGCCCAGATGCGCTACACCGAGTGCCGCATGGCGCCGGCCGCCGTGGCCCTGATGGCCGACATCGACAAGGCCACCGTCGACTTCGTCCCCAACTACGACGGCAAGGAGCAGGAGCCCTCGGTCCTGCCCGCCCGCATCCCCAACCTGCTGGTCAACGGCGCGGGCGGCATCGCGGTCGGCATGGCCACCAACATCCCGCCCCATAACCTCGGCGAGATCGTCGACGCTTGCCTCGCTTTGATCGACGACCCGGAGATCAGCGCCGAGGCTCTGGTCGAGATCGTGCCGGGACCGGACTTCCCCACCGGCGCCGAGATCCTTGGCCGTGCGAGCGCCCGCCAGGCGCTGCTGACCGGCCGCGGCTCGGTGATCCTGCGCGCCGTCTCCACCGTCGAGCAAATCCGCAAGGATCGCGAGGCGCTGGTGTTCACCGAACTGCCCTACCAGGTGAACAAGCTGACCCTGCAGGAGCGCATCGCCGAACTGGTGCGCGAGAAGCGGGTCGAGGGGATTTCCGACCTGCGCGACGAGAGCGACCGCCAGGGCATGCGCCTGGTCGTCGAGCTGAAGCGCGACGCCAGCGCCGACGTGGTGCTGAACCAGCTCTATCGCTTCACCAACCTGCAGACCTCGTTCGGCGTGAACATGCTGGCGCTCAACCGCGGCCGGCCCGAGCAGCTGGGGCTGAAGAGCCTGCTCGAGCTGTTCGTCCAGTTCCGCGAAGAGGTGGTCGTCCGCCGCGTCAAGTTCGAACTGGCCAAGGCCCGAGACCGCGCCCATGTCCTGGCCGGCCTGACCATCGCGGTCGCCAACATCGACGAGGTGATCCACATCATCCGCTCCTCGGCCGACCCGGCCCAGGCGCGCGAGCGGCTGCTGGAGCGCGACTGGCCGCTCGGCGACACCCTGGCGCTGATCGAACTGATCGCCGACCCGCGCACCATCGTCACCGAAGGCGCCCGCGTGCGCCTCTCGGACGAACAGGCCCGCGCCATCCTCGCCCTCACCCTTTCGCGCCTGACCGGCCTCGGCCGCGACGAGATCGGCACGGAAGCCCAGGGCCTGGCCGAGATCATCCGCGGCCACCTGGAAATCCTCTCCTCGCGCGACCGCGTGCTCGACATCGTCCGCGGCGAACTGCGGGAGGTGCGCGCGCAGTTCGCCATCCCCCGCCGCTCCGTCTTCATCGAGGGCGAGTTCGACCTGGAGGACGAGGACCTGATCCCGCGCGAGGACATGGTCGTCACCGTCACCCACTCCGGCTACGTCAAGCGCACGCCGCTGTCGGCCTACCGCACCCAGCACCACGGCGGAAAGGGGCGCTCAGGGATGGCCACTAAGGAGGAGGACGCGGTGGTGGGCGTATTCTCCGCCTCCACCCACGCGCCGGTGCTGTTCTTCGCCTCCAACGGCAAGGCCTACAAGCTGAAGGTCTGGCGCCTGCCGCTCGGCACGCCGCAGTCCAAGGGCAAGGCCTTCGTCAACCTGCTGCCGCTCGAGCCTGGCGAGACCATCATGAACATCCTGCCGCTGCCCGAGGACGAGGCGCGCTGGGACGAGCTGGACATCATGTTCGCCACCCGCTCGGGCGACGTGCGGCGCAACAAGCTGTCGGACTTCGCCACCGTCAACCGCGCCGGCAAGATCGCCATGAAGCTGGAGGCGGGCGACCACATGGTCGGCGTGGCGCTGTGCGACTCCAGCCAGGACATCCTGCTGACCACCTGCAAGGCCCGCTGCGTCCGCTTCGCCGTCGACGACGTGCGCGTGTTCAAGAGCCGCGACTCCACCGGCGTGCGCGGCATCCGCCTGGCCGAAGGCGACGAGGTGATCTCCATGGCCGTGCTGCGCCGCGTCGAGGCCACCCCGGCCGAGCGCGCCGCCTACCTGAAGCAGACCGCCGAACTGCGCCGCGCCACCGGCGAGAGCGACGAGGAGGCGCCGCCCGCCGCCGACGAGGACGACGACGAAGCCGAGACCACCGAAACCGTCGCCCTGTCGGTCGAGCGGTTCGCCGAACTGGGCGCCGCCGAGCAGCTGATCCTGACCGTGGCCGACACGGGCCTTGGCAAGCGCACCTCCGCCTACGACTACCGCCGCTCCAACCGCGGCGGCCGGGGCCTGCGCGCCCACGACCTGTCGCGCAAGGGCGGCCATCTGGTCGCCTCCTTCCCCGTAGAGGACGGCGACGAGATCCTGATGATGACCGACGGCGGCCAGCTGATCCGCGTCCCGGTCGGCCGCATCCGCATCGCCAGCCGCAACACCCAGGGCGTCATCGTCTTCCGCACGGGCGAGGGCGAGCGGGTGATCTCGGTGGAGCGCCTGGCCGAGTCGGTGAGCGATGCGGGAGAGGCCGCCGAGGGTCCCTAGCTTTGCCCTGAGCTTGTCGAAGGGCGAGGGCGGCCCCATGGTGCGGCCGGGCAGGGATTTTAAGCGCTGAATGACCCGCATCGGCCTCTACGCCGGGACGTTCGACCCGATCACCAACGGGCACCTCGACATCATCGGCCGGGCGATCAAGCTGGTGGACAAGCTGGTGATCGGGGTGTCGATCAACCGCGACAAGGGCCCGCTGTTCACCCTCAACGAGCGGGTCGAGATGATCCGCGAGCAGCTGGAGGGGCACTTCGACGGCGCCGAGATCGTGGTCAAGCCGTTCGAGAGCCTGCTGATGCACTTCGCCCGCGATGTCGGCGCCCAGGTGATCGTGCGCGGCCTGCGGGCGGTGGCCGACTTCGAATACGAGTTCCAGATGACCGCCATGAACCAGCAGCTCGACCGCGAGATCGAGACCGTGTTCCTGATGGCCGACCCCCGCCACCAGGCCATCGCCTCGCGCCTGGTCAAGGAGATCGCCGCGCTCGGCGGCGACATCACCTCCTTCGTGCCGCCCGTGGTTGCGCGGCGGCTGCAGGCCAAGTTCGCCAACGCCTGAGCCTCTGCTAAGCTCGGCCGCATGAGACACGTCCTCGCCGCCGCCGTCCTGCTGTTCGCCACCGCCGCCGTCGCCGCGCCTACGCCCAAGCCCGGCGGCGACTGGCGTGAACTCGATCCCGAAACCGTGCTGGTGATCGACACCACCAAGGGCCGCGTCTTCGTCGAGATGATCCCCGAGGCGGCGCCGGGCCACGTCGCCCGGATCAAGGAACTCGCCCGCAAGGGCCTCTACGACGGCAACACCTTCTTCCGCGTCATCGACCAGTTCATGGCCCAGACCGGCGACCCTCAGAACACCGGCGAGGGTGGCTCCGAGATGCCCAACCTCAAGGAGGAGTTCGTCTTCCGCCGCGACGCCGCCACCCCCTTCGTCACCGTCGCCCGCCCCATGGGCCTGCAGGCCGGCTTCATCCGCTCCCTGCCGGTGCTGAGCCAGGCCGACAGCTACATGGCCATGACCGGCGACCACAAGGCCGCCGCCTGGGGCACCTACTGCCCCGGCGTCGCCGGTATGGCCCGCGACGACGACCCGAACTCGGCCAACAGCCAGTTCTTCATCATGCGCCAGGCCTACCCCTCCCTCGACAAGCGCTACACCGTCTGGGGCCGCGCCGTGGTTGGCCTTGAGGCTGTCCGCGCGATCAAGACCGGCGAACCGGTACAGGATCCCGACAAGATGCTGCGCGTGCGCGTCCTGGCCGACCTGCCGCCGATGGAGCGCCCGCGCGTGCAGGTCGTCGATCCCAACGGCCCGATGTTCGCCGCCCTGGCGAAGAAGGCGCGCGCGGCCAAGGGCGCCGACTTCTCCGTCTGCGACGTAGATATGCCGGCCAAGGCCATCGGGGGCGGCTGACCCGCCGTTCAGACGCAGTTCACCTCGCCGGGCATCTAAGGCTGGGCTCCGGCGTTTCGTCCGCCGAAGGGAGACTTCCATATGCGGCTTCTGCTCACCGCCTCCGCCGCCGCCACGGCCCTCCTGCTCGCCGCGCCCGCCCTCGCCCAGGACATGGGCCCGCCTTCGGGCGACCCTTACGCGGATCAGGGCTACGCGGGCGGCGATGAGCAGTACGACCCCAACGACCCCTCCGCCTACGGCGGCCTGCCGCCGGGGGAGGACTACGGCGACTCCGGCGCCTACGCAGACCAGCCAGGCCCCTACCCCGACCAGGACTACGGCTCCGGCGGCTATGATCCGAACGATCCAAACGCCATGCCGCCTAACGAAAGCTACGAGGACCAGGGGCCGACTTCCGGCTATGGCGATGAGCCCTATGGCCCCGGTCCCAGCGACGATTATGCAGATCCGAACGATGACGGGAGCATGGGCAACGGCGGGTACGCCGACGATGGCGGCGCGGGCGCTCCGGCCGGCGACGACCTCGGCGACCGCGAGGCCCAGATCGAGGCCCGCATTCACGCCGCCGCCGAGTCCGGCCGCCTCAACCCCGACCTCGCCAACAACGCCTTGGTCGAGCTGGAGTCGATCCGCACCCAGCACGCCGAGCTGCTCCGCCGCGACCGGCAACTGACCGACACCACCCGCGGCTTCATCGAGGACCGCCTGGACGTGCTGGAAGGCCGCCTGGAGGCGCAGGGCGGCGCCTAAGCTCTTCCCGTTTAGGGCAGAGTGCTACCGCGCACCAATTCTGCGTGCTCCGGATGCCGGCGCAGCCACGCGACGGCGTAGGGGCACACCGGCAGCAGCTTCAGCCCCCGCTCGCGCGCGTGCGCCGCCACCCCTTCCATCAGCCGTCCCGCCGCGCCCGTGCCGCGCAGCGCCGGCGGCGCCTCAACGTGCGGCAGCATCAACACCTCGCCGTTCTGGCGATAATCGGCGAAAGCGGTCAGCCCACCCTCCTCCAATTCGAAGCGGCGGCGTTCGGTGTTGTCGGTCACGGCGGTCATGCCGCTTCAACGCGCGCGCGGCGCTCCCGCTCCCCTTTCCAAATCCACGGCAGCGGTTAGGGTCGGCGCCTCGACCTGGGGGACCTCACATGCGCCTGATCCTGCTCGCCGCCGCCGGCCTTTGCGCGCTCGGCGCCTGCTCCAAGCCCGCCGGCCAGGCCGCCGCGCCCGACCGGCAGAAGGCCGCCTCCACCAGCGCCGCCTCCACCGCCGCGGCCGCCATGACCCAGCGCAAGGAAGGCCTGTGGGAGATGGCGATCACCTCCGACGCCGGCCCGGGCGTGCAGATGACCGGCCAGATGTGCGTCGACAAGGCCACCGCCCAGGACTTCAACGTCCAGCCCACCGACGCCAACCAGAACTGCACCTCGACCAAACTGCGTCCCACCGCCGGCGGCTGGGCCTACAGCGCCACCTGCAAGAGCGACGGTCAGACGGTGATCAGCGAAGGCACGGTCAAGGGCGACCTCGGCCGCAACTACACCGTGGACGTGAAGACCCGCATGGACCCGGCCCCCGCGGGCATGGAGAACGGCATGGCCGCCACCATCAAGGCCCGCTGGCTCGGCCCCTGCCAGCCTGGTCAGGCGCCGGGCAAGTTCACCATGCGCGGCATGAACATGGGCGGCTAGGGCTGTGGCCCGGCCTCGTCCTTCGACAAGCTCAGGATGAGGCCTATGGCCTCGAGGTTCCACGTAAGGCGCAGTAGAAAACCTCACCCTGAGCCTGTCGAAGGGCGAGGTTTTCGGGCCCACTGCTCCTGTGGCGAAGTCTTGGGTCGAGCCGTCAGCGTTCGCCGTGGTGCTTGCGCTTGGTCGCGTCGCCCGCTTCGAAATCGCCCTTCTCGGCCGGATTGTGCGAGTGGTGGATGTCCTGCTCGCCGCCGCCGCCCGAGACCTGACTGTGGCGCGTCCGATCCTGCTCGTCCGGATCGCGCACCGTTGGGTCCGGCGGCTCCTTGGTCCGGTCCTCGTGGCTCGCGCCGGGGCCGCCCCAGCGCTGGGTGTTGGGGTGCTTGTCCGGCATGATCAGCGGTCCTGCTGGTAGCCCTGGTGGTGGGTGTTCTCGTTGATGTTCCCCTGCCGCCCCTGCTGGCTCAGGTTCACGTCGTCGTCGCCGGGCTGACCCGATTGCAGACCGCTGATCCGGTCGCGCCGCTCGGGCTGGGCGCTGTTCAGGCGGTCGGCCGGATCGGCCCCTTCCTGGCCGCCGGCGTGGCTGCGCTGCTCTTCGGGGATCGGAGGCGTCTTGGCCATGGTCGGTCTTTCCTCTCGCTTCGAGAGGTCAAACCCGCCCGCGCCGCCCCGGTTCCTACAGGCCGCCGGACGCGGTCGAGCCGGTGAGCAGCACCACCGCGTCGAACCCGTGCACCACCTTGACCAGGTAGCGCGACACCTCCGCCGGCGGCCGGCTCAGGATCGGCCGCAGCGGGCGCAGGTCGATCACGGTGAAGCCCTCGCCGAAGGCCTGGCGGGCGATCGGCTCCAGCCCGTGCTCCTCGATCCCCTCCGCGGGCTGGGGATCGTAGGCCCACTCGGCCGGATTGAACGCCGCGTGCTGGCCGCCGGCGCCGCCGACCACGAGCAGATGAAAGCTGTGGCCGCCGGCCAGGGCCGCGGATTCCGCCGCCAGCGTGCCGACGTCGAACACGTCGACCAGGCTCAGGCCCCGCACCATGTGGCTGGTGCCGAACTTGAAGAAGACCTTGGGAGAGCGCCCCTTCCCCTTCTCGCGGCGCCAGTTCCTGAGGAAATTGGCCCGCATGAAGTCGACGCGCCGCTTGTTCGACTCCCACGGCTGATTGCCTGCCCACAGTTGGTTGATTTCCAGCGTGGTCTGGAGCGTCTCCAGGATCAGCTCCGCCTCCGGGTCCGGCCGCGTCCAGGCGGCGCGGACATCCCGCACCAGCTGCGGATCGCCGCTGAAGCTGAAGATGAACTGCGGGTTCTTGGTCTTGCGGAACTCCGCCCAGGCGCCGGATGAGGCCGCCTCCAGCTTGGCGAACGCCGCCTCTGCCGCGGCCGGCGGGCGTTTGGCCTTCAGCCGCGCGATCAGCCGCCGGTCGGCGCCGATGTCGTAATCGAGGCCCCAGAAGACCGGCTCATCCCCCGGCAGCGCCCGGCGCGCGGCGGCGAGGAACTCCGCCTCTTCGCGCAGTCCGTAAAACGGCACGCTGGTGTCGCGGCTGTCGAAGTAGCGCTTGAGCCCGGCGCTTCCGCCTTTGACCGCCTCGTCCACCTCCTCGGCCATGGGCGGGGAAATCTCGATGGCGAGCCGGCTGTAGCCGGCCGGCGCCAGCGCCTGGATCAGCGCCCGCGCGAGGTGGGCGTTCTCCGCCACCCCATGCTCCTCGCCCTGCAGGAAGAAATGGGCGCGCCGGCCCTCCTCGACCAGGAAGTCATAGCCGGGACCCGAGAATCCCCGCCCGTCGAACGCCAGCCGCCGCCGGTTCTCGGCCGCCGCCGCGTTCAGCCGCCCGGCGATGGCGGCGGCCTTCTTCTGCCCCGCCGATTCGGATGGAGGCGCCGGGGCCTGCCCCAGGGCCGGCGCCGCGACGGCGGTGGCGCTGAGGCCGGCTCCCGCCAGCAGCGCCCGTCTGTCTATGTTCATCGTCCCAGCTCCCCTGCCGTCTCCAAACCAGAGGTTAGGGCGCAGCTTGGCGGATGCACAGGCCGTCGCCGGCGCGAACTGCAGCTCAGGCGGCGTCGAGGCCGATGTCCAGCGCCGGCGCGGAGTGGGTGAGGGCGCCGACGGAGATCACGTCCACCCCCGTCTCGGCGATCGCCCACACCGTTTCCAGCGTCACCCCGCCGGACGCCTCCAGCACCGCCCGCCCCTTGGCCATCGCCACAGCGGCGCGCAAATCCTCAAGGCTGAAGTTGTCGAGCATCACCACGTCCGGCCCGAACCGAAGCGCCTCCTCCAGCTGCTCCAGCCCATCCACCTCGACCTCCACCTTCACCAGGTGCCCCGCCGCCGCCCTCGCCCGCTCCACCGCCGCGCCGACGCCCCCGCAGGCGGCGACGTGGTTGTCCTTGATCAGGATCGCGTCATCCAGCCCGAAGCGGTGGTTCACCCCGCCGCCGCAGCGCACCGCATACTTTTCCAGCGCCCGCAGCCCCGGCGTGGTCTTGCGCGTGTCGGCGATGCGCGCGCCCGTCCCCTCCACCGCCTGGACATAGGCGGCGGTCAGCGTGGCGATCCCCGACAGCCGCTGCAGCAGGTTCAGCGTCACGCGCTCGGCGGCGAGGACGGCGCGCGCCTTCCCCTCCACCCGCGCCAGTTCCCCGCCTGCGGCGACCGTGACGCCGTCCTGGACGGCGGCCGTCCACTGCGCCTGTGCGTCCATCAACCGGAAAGCGCTGCTCGCGCAGTCCAGGCCCGCCACGACCCCCGCCTTCCGCGCGCGCAGGACGCCGCTGAACCGCGCGTCCAGCGGTATGCAGGCGTTCGAAGTCACGTCGCCGCCGCGCCCGAGGTCCTCGGCCAGCGCCGCCCGGACGATCGGCTCGATCAGCAGGTCGGGGAGGGGGGTCATGCCGCGTGCTCCTCGTCAGCTGTCCGGGCGGGGCTGGCGCCGGAAGACGCAGCCTGCCCGTCCATCCTATAGTGCGCGCCGGCGCTGTCGCGCCTGGCCAGGGCGGCTTCGGCGATCAGCCGCGCGGCGGTGAGCGGCTTGGCCTCCCCCGCCGCCGCGCGCAGCGCCGCAAGCTCGTCCAGCAGGGCCTCAAGTCCCGCCGCCTGGCGCACCACGCCGGCATGACGGCTCATCGCCCGGCGCAGGCGTTGCAACGAGTCCGCAGGCAAGTGGGGCGGGGCCTCCGCCGGCCCCACGGCTCCCCGCGGCGCCGTTTCCTCCCGCGCCGCCTCTCCCGCGCGGCGGCCGAACACCACCGCCTCCAGCAGCGAGTTGGACGCCAGCCGGTTGGCGCCGTGCACGCCGGTGCGGGCGCACTCGCCGGCGGCGTAGAGCCCCTCCAGGCTCGTGCGGCCGTGGGCGTCGGTCACCACGCCCCCCATGTGGTAGTGCGCGGCCGGCGCCACCGGGATCGGCTGGACGCGCGGGTCGAGCCCGGCCTCCCGGCACGCCGCGAACACGCCCGGGAAGTCACGCGGCAGCCGCTCGCCCAAACTACGCATGTCGAGGAAGGCGCCGGCGCCCGAGGCGATCTGCGCGTGCACCGCGCGGGCGACGATGTCGCGCGGCGCCAGCTCAGCCTTGTCGTGCACGGCCGGCATGAACCGGCGGCCGTCCCGGTCCACCAGCACGGCCCCTTCGCCCCGCAGCGCCTCGGTGGCGAGCGGCGCGGGATCGCGGCCGAGGTCCATGCCGGTCGGGTGGAACTGCACGAACTCCGCGTCGGCGATCGCCGCGCCCGCCAAAGCCGCCAGCGCTAGCCCCTGACCCTGCGCGCCCGGCGGATTGGTGGTCACCGCGTAGAGCCCGCCGACACCTCCGGTCGCCAGCACCACGGCGGCGGCGGTGATCTCGACCAAGCCTCCGGCGTCCTCCGCTAGCACCCCGCGCACCCGGCCGCCCGCGTCCTGCAGCAGGGCCCGCGCGCGCGTGCCGCCCCGCAATTGGACATGCTCGCGCGCCAGGGCCGCGGCGGCGGCGGCGCGCATGATCTCGGCCCCCGCCTGGTCGCCCTTCACCCGCGCCACCCTTGCGCGCGAATGCGCCGCCTCCAGCCCGACCGCGAAGCCGCCGCGTTCGTCGCGGTCGAACGGCACGCCGAGCTCCGCCAGCAAGCGCACCGCGCCCGGCCCTTCGCGCGCCAGCAGCAGCGCCATCTCCGGGTCGCTCTGTCCCGCCCCCGCGGCGACCGTGTCCGCTGCGTGCAACTCGGGCGAGTCGTCGGGGCCGAGCGCCGCGGCCACGCCGCCCTGCGCCCAGCCCGAGGCGGTGAGCCCCGGCGGCCCGGCCGGCGCCAGCACCAGCGCCCGCCTCGGCGCCGCCGCCATCGCCGCCGACAGGCCGGCCAGTCCCGCGCCGACCACCAGCACCCCGTCGAAGTCCAGGCGCTCGCGGCTCACCGGGGCGGCCGCCCGTCCAGCGCCTGGCGGTGCAGCCGGGCGGTCTCTTCGTCGAAGGCGCAGAAGACGATGCGGTCGAAAGCCCCGGGACGGTCCTCGACCGCCTTCTCCACCGTCTCCACCGCGATCTCCGCGGCCGGGCCGCGAGGGAAGCCGTAGACGCCGGTCGAGATCGCCGGAAAGGCGATCGTGCGCAGCCCGTGCTCGCGCGCCATCGCCAGGGCGTTGCGGTAGCAGGCCGCCAGCTGCTCCGCCTCGCCCGAGCGTCCGCCGCGCCAAATCGGCCCGACCGTATGAATGACGAACCGCGCCGGCAGCCGGAACCCCGGCGTGATCTTCGCCTCGCCCACCCGGCAGCCGCCGAGCAGACGGCAGTGGTCCACCAGTTCCGGCCCCGCCGCGCGGTGGATCGCGCCGTCCACCCCGCCGCCGCCGAGCAGGTCCGGGTTGGCGGCGTTGACGATGGCGTCGAGCGCCAGCCTGGTGATGTCGCCGACGATGACCTCGAGCGTCACGGCGTTAGAGCCCGGCGATGTGGCCGAGCACGCCCCGCAGGTCCGCCTGCACTCCGCCCTGGCCCAGGGTGAACCAGAACACGGCCACGCACAGCGACACCGTCAGCAGGTAGAGGGCAACGCTGAGCGGCCACTGCGCCGCCGTCAGCCGCGCCGCCTCCGGCCTCAACGTCCGCCGCCGCAGCGCCCCCAGCGCGAAAATCCCCACGAACGCGGCAAGGATCCAGCGCCCGCTCTGCAGCGCCCACAGCACCACGCCGGCCGCCACCAGCAGCAGCGCCGCCCGCTCCACCCACGGATGGATCCGCGCCAGCGCCGGCCCCAGCGCGTGCGAGCCGTCCAGCGGCGGCGCGGGCAGCAGGTTGATCAGGTTGATGATGGCGACGAACAGCGCCCCTTCCAGCCAGAAGGTCTCGCCGGTGTAGAGGTGCGCGCCGAGAAAGGGCAGGGCGGCCAGCAGGCCGAAGCTCGGCCCGCAGAGCGAGATCACCACGTCTTTGAACTCTGTGTCGGGCGCCCGCGCCGGCACGGCCGCTCCGCCGAGAAACGGGATGATGTGGATGCGCGCCGGTCCCGCCCCCAGCGCGTTCATCGCCAGCACGTGTCCGAACTCGTGGACGAACACGCCGGCGATCCCCGCCAGCGCCCACACCCAGCCCATGGTCCACCACAGGATGCCCGCCAGCAGCGCGGTCGAGAGGACCGACCAGACCAGCGGCTGGCCCTTGTTCTCCGCCCCGCCGGCCAGCGCCTGGCCGGTCACCAGCGGCCCCGCCGCCGCCCGCCTTGCCTGAACAGCCGCAGCGCCAGCCGGAGCAGGGGGATCAGGAGGACGAGCCGACTAGTCCGGCGCATCAGATCAGCTCCACGTCCACGTGGTGGCGCGCCTTGACCAGGTCGTAGCGCGCCGGCGCGGCGGGCGGCGGCATGTCGATCATCCGCTGCACCGCCAGCCGCGCCCGCTCTGCCACGACCTCGTCGACCGTCACCTCATGCCGATCATAAAGCAGCGCCTCGTAGATGTTCCGCAGGCTGATCCGCTTCATGTGCGGGCACAGGTTGCACGGCCGCACGAACTCCACGCCCGGCGCGTCGGCCGCCACGTTGTCGGCCATCGAGCATTCTGTAACCAGCACCACCTGCGCCGGCCGCTCCCGCACCACCCAGTCCACCATCGCCGCGGTCGAGCCGGCGAAGTCGGACACCTCCAGCACCTCGGCCGGGCACTCCGGGTGCGCCAGCACCTGGGCGCCCGGATAGGCCGCCTTCATCTCCAGGATGTCCTCGGCGGTGAACCGCTCGTGCACCTCGCAGCGCCCCTGCCAGGCGATGATCCCCACCGGCGTCTGCCGCGCCACGTTGCGCGCCAGGAATTCGTCGGGCAGCAGGATCACCCGGTCCACGCCCCAGGTCTTCGCCGCCCACTCCACCACCTGCACCGCGTTGGCGCTGGTGCAGCAGATGTCGGTCTCGGCCTTCACTTCGGCGGTGGTGTTCACATAGGTGACCACCGGCAGCCCCGGATATCGCGCCTTGATCAGCCGCACGTCGGCCGCCGTGATCGACGACGCCAGCGAGCACCCCGCCCGCAGATCGGGGATCAGCACCGTCTTCTCCGGCGCCAGAACCTTCGACGTCTCGGCCATGAAGTGCACGCCGGCCTGCACGATGATGTCGGCCTCGCAGTTGGCCGCCTCACGCGCGAGCGCCAGCGAGTCGCCCATGAAGTCTCCCACCCCGTGGAAGATCTCCGGCGTCATGTAGTTATGCGCCAGCACCACCGCGTTTTTGGCCCGCTTCAGCTCGTTGATCGCTTCGATCAGCGGCGCGTGCGCTTGCCATTCCAGCGGCGTGACCCGCGAGCGCACCTTGTTCCACACCGGCAGGGTGTGCGCGCGCACCTCGGGCGTGAAGGCGAAAGGCGCGAAACCGTCGGCCATGATCCTCTCCCCCAGTTTCTTATGCTCAACTTGAGCATTTCGTGAGCCCAGAAAAAGCGCCGAGAGCCCGCGGCCCGCCGACGCCCAGCCTTATGCTTAAACTGAGCATAAGGCTGGCTGAATATAGGAGGCCGCCGCTGGAGGGGCAAGCGGAGATATGGCGTCCCATCCGCTTCCCGCCCCGTCTCTCTCCCCTCGGCCCCCGCGTCCCTCCCCATCATGGGGAGGGAGACTGCCACCCTAACCCGGCTGACAACTCACCCCTCCGCGGCGCATCTCCCACCGCCAAGCCGTTGAACCTTCACCCGAACCCGACCGCGCGGTCGCGGCGAAATAGGGGGAAAACCCCGAACTTATCCCCCTGCCTTCCGCCTGCCCCATACTGCTCCTCACGACTTCCGGCGTGGGAGGGGGCAGGGCCCGCACCTTTGCCGCCGGGAGTGCGGTCGAACGGGGAGCCCGGCTTAGCGAGCCGGGCGGCAGGCCGGCGGGGGTTACGCCGGCGGTCCGGGGATGGGGCAGTGCGGCT
>DASVRA010000008.1:0-37096 GCA_036388855.1 Caulobacteraceae bacterium
CCACGCGCTCGTGGCCGACGGCATCGTTCCGGCTCTTCTGCCGAAACAGCAGGACACGACCGGGAGCATCGGCACGGATGGTCCGAAGCCCACGCGGTGAGAGCGGAGCGACAGGAAGAAACAGCATCAGAAAAGGAAAAGGCGGGCCAAAGCCCGCCTTCATCCCACAAGCCAGGGTGAACTGACGTCAGTTGTCGAGGAAGCTCCTGAGCTTCCGGCTGCGCGACGGGTGCTTGAGCTTGCGCAGGGCCTTGGCCTCGATCTGGCGGATGCGCTCGCGGGTCACCGAGAACTGCTGGCCGACCTCTTCCAGCGTGTGGTCGGTGTTCATGCCGATGCCGAAGCGCATCCGGAGCACCCGCTCCTCGCGCGGCGTCAGCGACGCCAGCACGCGGGTCGTGGTCTCGCGCAGGTTCGACTGGATCGCCGCGTCGATGGGCAGGATCGCGTTCTTGTCCTCGATGAAGTCGCCGAGGTGCGAATCCTCCTCGTCGCCGATGGGCGTCTCGAGGGAGATCGGCTCCTTGGCGATCTTGAGGACCTTGCGCACCTTCTCCAGCGGCATGGCGAGCTTTTCCGCCAGCTCCTCCGGGGTCGGCTCGCGGCCGATCTCGTGCAGCATCTGCCGGCTCGTGCGCACGATCTTGTTGATCGTCTCGATCATGTGCACGGGGATGCGGATGGTGCGGGCCTGGTCGGCGATCGAGCGGGTGATCGCCTGCCGGATCCACCAGGTGGCGTAGGTCGAGAACTTGTAGCCGCGGCGGTACTCGAACTTGTCGACCGCCTTCATCAGGCCGATGTTGCCTTCCTGGATCAGGTCGAGAAACTGCAGGCCGCGGTTGGTGTATTTCTTGGCGATGGAGATGACCAGGCGCAGGTTGGCCTCGACCATCTCCTTCTTGGCCACGCGGGCCTCGCGCTCGCCCTTCTGCACGGTCTGGACGATGCGGCGGTAGTCGTCGATGGGCACGCCGGTCTCGGTGGCCAGCGCGGCGACCTCGCGGCGGATGTCGCCGACCTGGGCCTGGTCGACCTCCATGAACTTGGTCCAGCGCACGCCGTTGGCCTTCATCCGGTCCGGCCAGGTGGGGTCGAGCTCGGAGCCGAAGTAGGCCTTGAGGAACTCGCCGCGGGAGATGCCGTAGGAGTCGGCCAGGCGCAGCAGGCGGCCCTCCAGCGTGATCAGGCGGCGGTTGATGGCGTAGAGCTGCTCGACCAGCGCCTCGATGCGGGCGTTGTTGAGCTTGAGCGTCTTCAGGTGGCCTACGATGGCGCCGTTGAGCTGGGTGTAGCGGGCGCGGTCGGCGGCGGTGAGGTCCTCGCCGCGCAGGCGCTCGCCGACCAGGCGCTCCTGCAGGCCGCGGAAGGCCTCGAACTCGCCGGCGATGGCGTCGAGGGTGGCCATCACGCCTTCGCGCAGCTCGGCCTCCATGGCGCTGACGGTGGGGCCGGCGCCGTCGTCGAAGTCGTCCTCCTCCTCGCCGGCCTCGGCCTTGGCGATGGCCTCGCCGTCCAGGGTGACCTCGCCGGAGGCTTCGCCGTCGGCGCCTTCGGGCGCAGCCTCGGGGGCCGGGGCGGGCTCCTCGGGGGGCGGCAGGGAGGCGCCGTAGGTGCCCTCCAGGTCGATGATCTCGCGCAGCAGCACGCGGCCGGACTGCAGCTCCTCGCGCCAGGCCATGATGGCCTCGAAGGTCAGGGCCGACTCGCACAGGCCCCGGATCATCGCGTCGCGGCCGGCCTCGATGCGCTTGGCGATGGCGATCTCGCCCTCGCGGCTGAGCAGCTCGACGGTGCCCATCTCGCGCAGGTACATGCGGACGGGGTCGTCGGTGCGGTCGAAGGCGGGCTTGGATTCGGTTTCGACGACGGCGGTGTCGTCGCGGGTCGCCACCTCGGTGGAGCCCTCGGCCTCCTCGGCCTGCTCCTCGTTCTCGACCACGTTGACGCCCATTTCGGAGAGCATGGCCAGGGTGTCTTCGATGGCCTCGGAGGTGACCTCCTCGCTGGGCAGGACCTTGTTGAGCTCGTCCATGGTGACGTAGCCCTTGGCCTTGGCCTGCTTGATGAACTTCTTGACGCCGGCGTCGGTGAGGTCGAGCAGCGGCCCGTCGGCGTGGGCTTCGGCCTCGGGCGCTTCGGCGGTGGAGGTATTGCTCATAAACGTCTCCGCCCCCGGCCGGCGGGCTGGGGGACAAGGCAAGATGGACCGCCGGGTCTCCGCTTCAAGACCCGCGGCCGTCCAAGATGGTTCCCGGCTTGAGTGCGCGTCACAATGGCGCGGAGCATCAAGTCCCCGTGTGCGGATGTGGCGAGCGGGGGGTGTTTCGTCAAGCGCGGGGCAGGCTTACGCGGCGGCGGCCTTGGCCGCGTGGGCCGAGTCTTCCGCCAGAAGCCTGCGGGATTTCACGATCAGGTCGACCCAGTCGGCGAAGGCGGCGGCGAGCTGGAGCACCAGCTCCTTGAGGGCTCCATCTTTCAGGCAGCCGTCGTCCTCGAAGGCGTCGTCGGTGACCCGCCCAAGATAGGCCTCGGGCTGCTGCATCACCGGCATGTTCAGGAACACGCAGGCCTGGCGCAACTGGTGGTTGGCGCCGAAGCCGCCGATGGCGCCGGGCGAGGCGCTGACAATCGCGGCAGGCTTCTTGTCCCAGACGCTCTGGCCATAGGGACGCGAGCCCACGTCGATGGCGTTCTTCAGGACGCCCGGGACGCCGCGGTTGTATTCGGGCGTGCAGAACAAGACGCCGTCGGCCGCCGCGATCCGCTCGCGGAAGTGGGCGTAGGCTTCGGGGGAGTCGGCGTCGTAATCCTGGTTGTAGAGCGGCAGTTCGCCGATCTCGACGATGGAGCAGTCCAACTTGTCGGACGCGAAGGCGCAGATCGAGCGGGCGACCTTGCGATTGAGGCTGTCGTGGCGAAGGCTGCCGACCACGATGGCGATCTTGTGCCTGGGCATGGGGCGCTCCTCCAAGCTGCGCCCGTCCAACCCCGGCTGAGGGAAAAGGTTTCGCGGTCGCTTTGCCAGACGCCGGTTTCGCGACCTCCCTCAAGCGGTCTTTGGACGCTTCCGAGAGCTACCGGGGCCAGCGGTAGCTCGCGCCGACGTGTTCAGCGCGACGGCGCCGCGAATGAGCGCCTTCAGCGCCTCTTCATCAATCTCATCGCCCTCATGGATGTCGATGGCGCGCCTCGTGTTGCCTTCGAGACTGGAGTTGAACAGGCGTGAAGGGTCGTCCAGCGAGGCGCCCCTGGCGAAGGTCATCTTCACGACCGTCTTGTAGGTCTCGCCGGTGCAGATGATTCCGGCGTGCTCCCACACCGGAACCCCTCTCCACTTCCACGCCTCGACCACTTCGGGGTCGGCCTGCTTGATGAGCATCCGGACCCGAGCCAGCGTCTCGCCCCGCCAATCGCCCAGTTCCTTGATTCTCGCGTCGATCAGCTGAGGGGGAGTGTCTCCGCCTTCTCCATCGTTCGAACCGCTCTTGCCCTTCACCATGGTTGTCGCCGCCTCGCTAGACGGCCTCCACGGCGTAGTCATCGCCGTAGAACTTGCTGGTGCTGCGGGTGTGGAAGGTGATGGCCTTGATCGGCTCGTATTTGGGCGGGCCCAGGCCCGGCAGCACCTCCAGGACTTCATCCTCCCACAGATAAACGTTGGTGGGGAAAGACACCCTGGCGCGCGTCAGGTGCGAGGAGTCGGTCGGCTTGCCCACGCGGTGCGTCGTCGAAGGCAGCCGGTCGTTGGAAATCCGCTGCATGTAGTCGCCGGTGTTGATGATGATCGAACCGTGCGGCGCGACCATTCGCACCCACTTGCCGCTGCGGTGGTTCCAGACCTGCAGCCCGTCGGTTCGTGACGCCGGGAGCATGGTGAACAGGTCCACGTCTTCGTGCCCGAGCAGCCGGCCGGCGCCGGAGCGAGCCTGGTCCTCGGTCATCGGCGGGTAGTAGTTCAGGCGCAGGCCGAAATTGGTGCCCGTGAGCTTGCGGACGTAGATGTGAGGGTCGCAGCCGAGGCCCTGGAACATGGCCTGAGCGATGGGTTTGAACAGCGCTTCGTGCGCGAGCACGAGGCGGCGGAACCGCCGCTCGAAATCCGCCCGCGGCCAATGGTCTTCCGCCCGGAACGGCGCGTCGCGACGATGGGGAACATCGAACGCGCGCCGGCACGAGACCCACCCCTCGACCAGGTCGGGATGGATGTCGCTGGTTTCCTCGAGCGGGAAATAGCCCTGGCTGACGGAGCCGTGGCGCTCGGCGCGGAAGCGCATCTTGTCCGCGAGCGGGGTGGAGGTGAACAGCTCGAGGACGTCGTCCTGGGCCTGGTCGTAGAGCGAGGTGTCGACGCCGTGGCCGACGAGGACCGCGAAGCCGATCTCCCCCAGCGCGGTCCCGAATTGCTCGGCGAAGCGCGCCCGGTCCCCGGCGTCGCCGCGAAGGAACTGCTCCAGATCGAGCGTGGCGATCCGATAGTCCTCGTCGAACTGGTCGCCCTCGTCCTCCGCCAGCCGATAGGTGTGGGTCTTGTTGACCTGATCGTACTGCTTGAACTCGAGGTTCAGGGCGTTGGGCTGGGTCATGCGCGGAGTTTAGCGTTTGCGGCCGGACAGGGCGAGGGGGGGAATCGTATCGCCCGGGGGATTTACCGCTGCGTAATAAGCCCCTTGACGTCCGGCGATAATAGTCTTATCGTCTGTCGATAATACGGAGGAGGCACACTTGTCATCCAGCTACGCTGCGGCCCTTGGAGCTTCGCGAACGCTCCTGAGGATATTCCGCGTTTTCAACCTCATCACCGGCGCGCTCCTCATCGCGTTCCTCTTCGCGAGCTTCGTGTTCGAGCCGGTGTTCCAGGAGTTTTTCACCAAGCGGCCGCCGCGCATCGAGCCTGGGCTGCTCATTCCCGCCCTGCGCATCTGGTTGCTGCTCGCCGCGCCGATCATAGCCGTGATCCACGTTCTGCTCTCGCGTCTCCTGGCGATGGTCGAGACGGTCCGGGCCGGCGATCCGTTCGTCTCGGAGAATGCGGCGCGGATGAAGACGATCGCCTGGTGCATGCTGGGCATTCAGTTGTTCGACCTCACGTGCGGGGTGATGGCGGCGACCATGAACGCCGCGGGCTCGAACATCGACTGGTCCTTCAACCTCACGGGCTGGGCCGCGGTGGCGCTGCTGTTCGTGCTGGCCCGGGTATTCGAGGAGGGCGCGCGTATCCGCGACCACCTGGAAGCGATGATCTGACATGGCCATCCTCGTGAAGCTCGACGACGTCCTGTACGCCCGCCGCATGACCCTCACCGAGCTGGCGGGGAAGGTCGGCATCACCCTAGCGAACCTGTCCATTCTCAAGACCGGCAAGGCGAAAGGCGTCCGCTTCGCCACCCTCGAAGCCATCTGCGACGTGCTCGACTGCCAGCCCGGCGATCTGCTGGGGTTCGAGCGCGCCGGCGAAGGCGACGAAGAGGCGCCCGCCGCCGCCGGTCGGGGAGGCCGCTCATGACCCCGATGACCTGGATACACATCGGCGGCGGGCTGACCGCCCTTCTGGCCGGTGTCGTCGGGATCGCCGCACGGAAGGGTGGCCGGGTGCACGCGGGGGCCGGAACCTTGTTCGCGGCCGCCATGATCGTGCTCGGAGTCACGGCCACGATCCTGGCGCGGCTGGAGGCGGACACCGGCTCGGGGCTGGGCGGCGTCCTGGTCTGCTATTTCGTCGCGACGTCCTGGGTCACCGCCCGCCGTCGGGACGGCGCCACGGGCAAATTCGAAATCGTCGCCTGCGTTCTCGCGTTCGGCGCCGCCGCGATGATGGCATGGGGCGCTCTCGCCGGAGCCGCGAGCACACCGGCGGGTCCGGGCCCGATCTTCGCCGTTGCCGGGGTGTGCCTGATCGCCGGCGCGCTCGACCTCCATGCGGTCCTGCGCAAGAAATTGGCGACCGCTCAGCGCCTGTCGCGGCACCTCTGGCGGATGTGCTTCGCCTTCTTCATCGCCACCGGATCCTTCTTCATCGGCCAGCAGGACGTCATGCCCGCGGCCGTGCGCGGATCGCCAATTCTCTTTGTCCTGGGCTTCGCTCCATTGGCCCTGATGCTCGTCTGGCTCGCGCGCATCCGCTTCTCGAAGTTGATCGCGCGCTGCAGGCCGCTCCAGGCAGGCCCGGCGCCGCGCGCACAGCAGATCTGAGATGGCCTCCAGCCTCGCTCCCACCTCTCCCAGCCCGAGGGGCAGGGGCGACAGCGAAGTCTCGCTGGCGCGGCTATACGTCTTGCGCGCGAACTACCTCGTCTGGGCTGTCGCCGGGGTCTTTGTCGCCCTGCCCCCGTTGATCACCCCCGATCCGACCGCCCGTGGGATGATCGACAGCATGTTCGGAGGCTTGTGGGTGATGGGACTTCTAGGCGTCCGCTACCCGTTGCAAATGCTTCCAATCTTCCTGTTCGAATTCGTGTGGAAGACGATCTGGGTGCTTGCTTTCGGCCTGCCGCAGTGGCTGGCCGGGGGAGGCTCGCCGCGACTGAACGAAGACCTCATCGCCATCGGCAACGGCCCGATCTTGTTCGGGCTCATCATCCCGTGGGGCTACGTCTACCGCCACTACGTCAGGCAGCCGGCGGAGCGCTGGCGCTGATCCTTTCGACCCATTGCGGGCGTTCGGCCATCACCGCATGATAGGTTCGCAAGGTTTGACGGGGGCCGCGCGATCTTCCGACTGATGAAGCTTCGCCCGCCCCATGGGTGGCCCGCCGTCTGGTGGGAACTGGCCGTTGTGACTCTCGGCGTGCTCATCGCTCTGGGCGCCCAACAGTGGGCCGACGAGTGGGAATGGGCAGGCAGGGTCAATCTCTCTAGGGCGGCGCTGCGCGATGAGCTGGCCGAGCACTACACCTGGTCAGTGGAATGGCGGATGGTTTCGCCTTGCTTGTTGCGACAGGTGGATACGCTGCAACAGCGCGTGCTCGCGAGCGGCGCCACGCTCGAACCCGCGCCGGTGTTTTCCGAGCCGACCTTCAGCTACGTCATCCGGCTTCCGAGCAAGGAATACGGGCGCAGCGCCTTTGATGCAGCGATCGGCGACGGGGTTGCGCAGCGGTTCGATCCGGCGTTCCGGCGCGAGTTGAACTCCCACTACGCCCAGGCCGACTTCATGGCGGCGATGACGCGGCAGAACGGCGACGACTATCAGGAACTGTTCGGCCTCGGCCGCCCGATACCGCTCGACCCGGGGGTGCGCTTTGCGCTCGTGCGGACGCTCGACAGGCTTCGCGGGCGGATCGAGTTCATGGATCTTCTGTCGGGTCAGCTGATCGACCACGTCATGAGAGTGGGAATGGTTCCCCCGGCGTCGCAAGTGCGCCGTGATGTCGAGCGCTTCGGCGCCTACCGCTTCTGCAGGGCGCAGCGCCTTCCCCTCCGCTCGTGGAAGGAAGCGACGACTCCGGTACCGAATTGAGGAGCAGACAGCCGTTCGGAAGGCGCCGTCGATCGCTTGCAGGCCAGTCCTTTCGGAGGGTCCGCCAAGCGAACGATGGTGGATTGTGATCGCGGCGGAGGCTCAAACAGTCAGGAGCTCATCGTCGTGTTGTAGGATGGTCAAGTCACTCATCATCCTTTCTAGGTTCAGTCGTCGAGTTCTAAGTTGAATGCGCCGCTGAAAAGCGCCAGGACTATGGCTCTCCTTCGAGTCCGCCAGCTCCTGTTCAATGGCAGCAAGACCGACAACTGCTCGGAAAGACCTTTGCCATTGCTTCTCTGCATCCGTATTACCTTCTACCAAGAAAGCCAAGACTGGTACTTCATGGGCTATACGATACACTGTCTGATATAGTTCCTGAACACCTGCAGCATAAATGTATTGTTCTGCGAGGGATTCTTCAAATTCACCCTCTTGTAGGGTATCCAATAAGGGTTCCATTAATGGCTGAAGCTCGCCTCTACCAAAACCGTATGTAGCAAACTCTTCAATGTAGTCAGCGAGCCACTTCGGGTTCTTCTTTGCAGCCTCCGCTACCGAAGCGTGAAACCGCTTCACCCGCTTCTCTAATACGTTCTTAGCTGACTTATTTAGCAGTCCGCGAAAGGCGCTAATCGTGTCTGCTTTAAAGCTTCCGCCCTTAAATTTATATTGGTTGAACGCTGTATAGAATTTGTCTCGTAAATCGGACCAGTACTGCTCTGAGAGGTCACGATCAGTGATGGAAAACGAGAGGCGGCGCAGCCTCGCTTTGAAGGAGGCCCGCCGTTCCGGTGTGTCGAGAGGTTCTAGGTCGCGTTCGCGAATGAACAGCGCCTCCACGAACGGCGTGGTGCTCCCCAGCTGCGCCTTCAGCGCGCCCGGCCCCTGCTCGCGCAGGACGTCGTCGGCGTCCTTGCCGCCGGTCAGGGCGGCGAAGCGGAAGGAGCGGCCGGGCTTGAGCAGGGGGAGCGCGCGGTCGATGGCGCGGCCGGCGGCGCGCCGCCCCGCCGGATCGGCGTCGAAGGCCAAGGTGGGCTCGGGGTGGAGGCGCCAGAGCATCTCCATCTGCTGCTCGGTCAGCGAGGTGCCCATGGGGGCGGCGGCGGCAACGCCGGCGCGCTGGCAGGCGATCACGTCCATGTAGCCCTCGACCACCACCAGGGCGGCCCCCTCCCCGCCCGCGTGCAGCAGGCGGCGCGCCTCGGGCAGGCCGTAGAGGGTGCGGCTCTTGTCGAAGAGGGAAGTGTCCGGGCCGTTCAGGTATTTGGCGCGCGCCTCGGGATTGAGCGCGCGGCCCCCGAAGGAGATGATCCGGCCGCGGCCGTCGGCGATCGGGAAGATCACCCGCTCGCGGAAGCGGTCGTAGGGGGCGCCGCCGTCTTCGGGTGCGATCATCAGGCCGGCCTCGACCAGCTCGGCGGGCTTGGCGCCCTTGGCGACGAGGTAGTCCTTCAGCCGGGTGCGCTCGGCGGGGGCATGGCCGATGCGGAAGCGGGCCCATTCCGGCTCTTTCAGTCCGCGATGGGTCAGGTAGTCGCGCGCCTCGCGGCCGGAGGGACGGCGCAGTTCGGCCTCGAACCAAGCGGCGGCGGCCTCGACCCAGTCGGCGAGGCCCTGGCGCTTCTCCGCCTCGCGCGCGGCGCGGGGGTCGGGCGCGGGCAGCGGCACGCCGGCCTCGGCGGCCAGCCGTTCGACGGCCTCGGTGAAGGAGAGCCGCTCGGTCTCCTGCAGAAAGGAGATCAGGTCGCCGTGCTTGCCCGAGGAGAAGTCGTGCCAGAAGCCCTTGTCGTCGTTGACGAAGAAGGAGGGCGTCTTCTCCTTGGAGAAGGGCGAGAGGCCGGCGTACTCCCGCCCCTGACGGCGCAGCTTGACCGTGCGGCCGATCACGTCCGAAAGCCGGACGCGGGCCTTGATCTCCTCGAGGAAACGGTCGTCGAAGCGCATCTTCGGCGATGATAGCTGGATCGGAGGCCGACGCGACAGCTAAGACGACGCATGCCCCAGCCCTCACCACCGCCGAACGCCGATCAGATCGCCGCCTGGAACGACGCGGCGGGGCCGACCTGGGTCAAGTACGGCGAGGCGCTGGACCGGCAGCTGGAGCCGCACGGACTGGCGGCGATGCAGCGGGCCGGGTTGGCGGCCGGGCAGCGGGTGCTCGACGTCGGCTGCGGCGGCGGGGCGACGACGCTCGAGATCGCCGGTCGCGTGGCGCCGAATGGCTCGGTGCTCGGAGTAGACGTTTCGCAGACCCTGCTGGAGCGGGCGCGCGAGCGGGCGCGGGCGGCGGGGCTGAGCAACGCCTCCTTCCAGTGCGCGGACGCGCAGACCCATGCCTTCCAGCCCGCGGCATTCGACGCGGTGTTCTCCCGCTTCGGGGTGATGTTCTTCGACGATCCGGCCGCGGCCTTCTCGAACCTGCGCCGCGCCGCGCGCCCGGGAGCCCGCCTCGCCTTCGTCTGCTGGCGCGGCTTAGCCGAAAATCCGTGGATGAGCGCGCCCGTACGCGCCGCCGCGGATGTCGTTCCCCCTCAGCCGCCCGCGCCCCCAGGCGCGCCGGGGCCGTTCGCCTTCGCCGAACCGGCTCACGTTGCGGGCGTGCTGGCGCAGGCGGGTTGGACCGGCGTCGACATCGAATCCCTCTACCTTGAAATGGGCGGTTCCGACCTGGAGACCACCACGGCGGTCATGATGCGCATGGGCCATCTCGGCGCGGCCCTGCGCGAGGCCGGCGCCTCCCCCGAACTGATGGCGAGGGTCGAGCCGCGGGTGCGCGAGGCCTTGCTGCCCTGGCTCACCGACGATGGCGTGGTGATGATGCCCTCGGCGTGCTGGATCGTGACCGCGCGGGCTTAGGCGACGGGGCGCCGGGTCACCTTTTCGTCGGAGTAGGCGGTCCAGACGCCGCCCCGGAGGGCCTCCCAAACCGCTCGGAACTCGTCGGGGCCCACGCGCGTGATGGTCTGATGAACGCGGGTTGTCCCGCCCTCGTGGCGGGCCTCGCCTTCGAGCACCAGGGTGTCGCCCTTCCGGCCGGGGGAGCTGAGGCTGGCGAAGGAGCCGCCGCCATCGAACGCCATGCGGATGACCCCTCCCGTGGACGGGTCGCGGCCCCACATGTCGCGCGCCTGGAAGCCTGGCTGCTCCGAGGCCCCCGCGCCGGCGAACCAGGTTCCGCTCAGCACCGGCTCGACGCGGTACGTCATGGCTTCGGTCTTGCCGGTCCTGGGGTCGCGCGCCGCCACCCGCCACTGGCCGACGAAATACTGCAGGTCCGAGGCGGCAGGCTTCGCGGCCGCAGGCGTTCCCTCTTGCGCGGCGGCAGCGCCACCCATTGCGGCGACGGCTAGACAGCTGGCGATCACGCCGGCCTGAAACGCGCTCATCGAATGCTCCCTTATCTTTTATAGTTTCTAAGTCGAAGTGCGGAGAGGCGCCAGCTCAAGGATGCCGCTGGCTAGCCACGGCGCGCGGCGCCAAAGACGCGGCATGAGCACCGTTCAGCGCCTCCGCTCGGTTCCCCGAGGTGTTTGGGCGCTGGGGCTGGTGTCGATGTTCATGGACGTCTCCTCGGAAATGATCCATGCGCTACTGCCGGTGTTCCTGGTGGGCGGGCTCGGGGCCAGCGTGGCGCTGGTGGGGGTGATCGAGGGCGTGGCCGAGGCGACGGCCTCGGTGACCAAGGTGTTCTCCGGCTGGCTGTCGGACCGGCTGGGCAAGCGCAAGCTGCTGGCGGTGATCGGCTACGGACTGGCGGCCCTGACCAAGCCGGTGTTCCCGCTGGCGTCCACGCCGGTGGAGGTGCTGGGCGCGCGGTTCGCCGACCGGGTGGGCAAGGGCATCCGGGGCGCGCCGCGCGATGCGCTGGTGGCCGACCTGACGGCGCCCGGCGCGCGTGGGGCGGCGTTTGGGCTAAGGCAGTCGCTCGACACCGTGGGAGCGTTCGCAGGACCGCTGATCGCCATCGCGCTGATGGCGCTGCTGAACGACGACACCCGCGCGGTGTTCGGCTGGGCGGTGGTCCCGGCGCTGATCGCGGTGGCGTTGCTGGTCGTGGGTGTGGAGGACGTGCGGCCGGCGCGCGAGGCCGGGGTGCGGCCGCCTCCCGTGCGCTGGAGCGAACTGCGGGGGCTGAGCGCCGCCTATTGGACGGTGGTGGGCGTGGGGCTGGTGTTCACCCTGGCGCGGTTCAGCGAGGCGTTCCTGATCCTGCGCGCTTCGGACGCCGGGTTGGCGGCGGCTTTGGTTCCACTGGTGCTGGTGGTTATGAACGTCACCTATGCCGTGATTTCCGCGCCGGCGGGGAGTTTGGCGGACCAGTTGGACCGGCGGGTGCTGCTGGGCGCGGGGCTGCTGGCGCTGATCGGTGCGGACCTGATCCTGGCGCTGGTCCCCACCGTGACAGGCGCATTGGCTGGAGCGGCGGTGTGGGGCCTGCACATGGGGCTGACGCAGGGGCTGCTGGCGGCGTGGGTGGCGGACGCGGCGCCGGACCGGCTGAGGGGGACGGCGTTCGGGGTGTTCAACCTCGTCACCGGTATGGCGCTGCTGGCGGCCAGCACTCTGGCCGGGGTGCTGTGGTCGGCTATGGGGCCGGCGGCGACCTTCCTCACGGGAGCGGCGTTGGCCGCCGCGGCGCTGGCCGGAGGCGCGGCGCTGCTCAGGCCCGCGCGCGGTTAGCCGCCGCGCTTCTGTTGTGGTCGCCGCGGCGGCCGGCCGGGTGTCCGAGGCGGCGGTTGGCGGTCGCCCTCGACGTAAGGGTTGGCGCCGCTCTTCACCGTCAAGCGGATAGGGACGCCCTGGAGGTCGAAGGAGTCGCGGATGCCGTTGACCAGGTAGCGGCGGTAGCTGTCGGGGAGTTGGCTGGCGCGGGAGGCGAACAGCACGAAGGTGGGAGGCCGGGCCTTGGTCTGGGCCATGTATTTGGGCTTGACCCGCTTGCCGTTGACGGCGGGCGGCGGGTGGCGCTGGACGGCGACCCCGAGCCAGTCGTTGAGGTCGCGGGTCTTGATCCGGGCGGACCACTGGCGGTGGGCTTCGAGGATGGCGGGCATCAGGCGCTCGAGGCCGCGGCCGGTCCTGGCCGAGAGGGCGACGAGCTGGGCGCCGCGAAGCTGGGGCAGCTTTTCGTTGGCGACTTGAGACAGCTCCTTCAGCCGCGCCTGGGGTTCGCTGACCAGGTCCCACTTGGCCAGCACATAGACCAGCGCCCTCCCCTCGCGCTCGACCAGGTCGGCGATCTGCAGGTCCTGGATCTCGAAGGCGCCGTCGGCGTCCATGATCAGCACCACCACCTCGGCGAAGGTGATGGCGCGCAAGGTGTCGGAGACGGAGAGGCGCTCCAGCTTCTCCTGCACCCGGGCCTTGCGGCGCATGCCGGCGGTGTCGACCAGGCGGATGGCGCGGCCCCGCCACTCCCAGTCCACCGAGATGGCGTCGCGGGTGATGCCGGCTTCGGGGCCGGTGAGCAGGCGGTCTTCGCCGATCAGGGCGTTGATCAGGGTGGATTTGCCGGCGTTCGGGCGCCCGACGATGGCGATGCGGACCGGCTTGTCGGCCTCTGCGTCGTCGTCTTCGCTTTCGGGCGGCTCCAGCGGCAGCAGGGCCTCATAGAGGTCGGCCATGCCCTCGCCGTGCTCGGCGGAGATGCCGATCGGCTCCCCCAGGCCCAGGCGATAGGCCTCGCCGAGGCCCGACTCCCCTGCCCTGCCCTCGGCCTTGTTGGCGGCGACGATCACCGGCTTGTCCCGGCGGCGCAGGATCGAGGCGAACACCTCGTCCAGCGCGGTGACGCCTTCGCGGGCGTCAATCAGGAACAGGGCGGCGTCGGCTTCGTCCAGCGCCAGCTCGGTCTGGGCGCGCATGCGGGCTTCGAGGCTCTGGTCGGCCACGTCCTCGAAGCCGGCGGTGTCGATCAGCAGCAGGTCGAGGTCGCCGAGGCTGCCGGAGGCGAAGCGGCGGTCGCGGGTGACGCCGGGGCGGTCGTCGACGATAGCCAGCTTCTTGCCGGCCAGCCGGTTGAACAGGGTGGACTTGCCGACATTGGGGCGGCCGACGATGGCGAGCTTCAGCGGCATGGGCCGCATGTGGCGTTCGGCGGGGTCGCGGGCAAGCTCAGAAGCGGCGGCGGTGGTCCGAGCGCTCGAACACGCGGTCCAGACCGAAGCGGCCGGAGCCGTGGGCGGCGAGGTAGAGGCCGATGCAGACCAGGCAGGCGGAGGGGAACGATCCGCGCACGCCGCCGAAGCGGTCGACCATGGCGATGGCGACAAGGAAGTTCACCGCGCAGACCACACCGGCCCAGCGGGTGAACAGGCCGGTGACGAAGGCGAGGCCTACGGTGAACTGGGCCAGCACCGACAACGGCGCCATCACCTCTGGCGCGGGGAAGTGGAACTTGGCCAGGAAGGCGACGAACTCGGCCATGCGCTCAGTGCTGGTGATGTTGTCCCACACGCCCCAGACCAGGAACGCGCCGGCCATCAGGCGCAGCAGCAGCAGCCCCAGATCGGAGAACCGCCGCAGCGGCGTCAGGAACACCAGGTCGAGCATTGCGACACCCCTTGAGGGCCCTCGCGATGCGGCGGAGGAACCGAAAACCTCGCCCTTCGACAGGCTCAGGATGAGGTTTTCTACTGCGGCATCAGTAGGCCTCATCCTGAGCCTGTCGAAGGACGAGGCCGGACCATGAACCTCGCAAGAACCCTGACAGGTGAGCTAGGCCATGGCGGCGGCGCCACCTAGTGAAGCTTTGGTAAGGCTCAGGCCCGCTTCTTCGCCGGGGCCTTCTTGGCCGGCGCTTTGGCGGGGGTTTTGGCCGCCGCGGGCTTGCGCCAGTCGCCGCCGCCCGCCTCCCCGAGGCTCTTGCGCAGCGCCTCCATCAGGTCGACGACGTTGGTGGCTTCCGCCTCCTCGGGCGCACTGGGGGCGACCGCGCCCTTCTCCTTCTCCTTGATCAGGGCCTTGAGCGCGTCTTCGTAGCGGTCGTTGAACTGGCTCGGGTCGAACTCGCCTTCGAGCTGGTCGATGATCTTCTCGGCGATGGCGATCATCTGCTCGTCGGGCTTCACCTCGGGGATGTCGCCGAAATAGTCGGCGGCGTCGCGTACCTCGCCATTGGTGCGCAGGGTGTAGGCCAGCAGGCCCTTGCCGCGCGGCTCCAGCGCCAGCAGCCGCTCGCGCTGGTGCATGACCAGGCGGCCCAGCGCGATGCGGTCCTGGCGCGCCATCGCCTCGCGGATCACGCCGAATGCCTCGGCCGCGATCTTGCCGTCGGGGACGAGGAAGTAGGGGTCGTTCCAATACATGCGGTCGATGTCGGCGGCGGCGACGAACTTCTCGATGTCGATCACCTTGGTGGACTCCAGCCGCACGGATTCGATTTCCTCCTGCGTGACGACCACGTAGTGGCCCTTGGAGATCTCGTAGCCCTTGACCAGGTCGGAACGCGGCACCGGCCCGATCTCGGGATCGGTGGTGATCATCTTGATGCGGTTGTGGGTGTCCTTGTGCAGCAGGTTGAAATGCACGTCGCCGGTCGAGGACGTGCCGGTGTAGAGCGCCACGGGGCAGGTCACGAGCGACAGGCGGAGGTGGCCTTGCCAGGTCGGGCGGGGCGCCATGCGGGAGTCTCCACGGTGTTCACCGGCTCAACGCCGAGCTTGCGGGAATCGTTCAGGAGCTTGGCTTGAGCGGTGACGAAGAGATCGTGGTGGACGCGCGCGGGCACCGGTGCCCGGTGCCCTCTTTGCGGCTGCGGCGGGCGCTGGAGCGCGCTCAGCGGGGGAGGCTCGTGCGATTGATCGCCGACGACCCTATGGCGCGGATCGACGTCCCGCATCTGCTGGCGCAGCTGGGGCTGCCTTTGCTCGAGACTTCGGGCGACGCTCCGGCGCTGGAGTTTGTGACACGGGCGGGGTGCGCACCCGGCGGTTCCTGAGGTCCTCCAGCTGAGGGATGTGCCGCTTGCCCAGCAGAACTTCCAGTTCAGTAGCCAAAGCCGCGCCATAGAAGACGCCGTTCACGTTCCACGAGAGCCAGATCAGGAAGATCACCACCGCGGCGATCGAGCCGTAGGTGGCGCCCAGGTCCGGCAACTGCTGGACGTAGTAGGCGCAGAGCCACGAGGCGCCGAGCGAGAGGGCGGTGGCGATGGCCCCTCCCACCGTGGAGGCCCGCCAGGCCACCGGCCGGCGCGACATCCCCCAGCGGTAGATGAGCGTGAAGGCGATCAGCAGGCCGAGCGTCGCCCAGGTCCATTCGCTGAAGATCCACCAGAGGCCCTTCAGCGGCGTCAGGCCGAAGGCGACGCCCATCACCCGCACCGCCAGGAAGGTGGAGGAGATCATGATCATCAGCGCGAACAGGCCGATCGCCACGCCGAAGGCGAAGACGTTGAACAGCAGGAAGCTGCGCGGGCGCTCCTCGTCGTGGATCAGCGACAGGCCGGCGAGCAGCGCCTTCACACCTTTCTGCGCGGCGTAGAGGCCGATCAGCACCGCGATGGCGCTCTGCACCGAGACAATGCGGATCGGCGCCATGGCCAGCCGCTGCAGTTCGCGGCTGAACAGGCCCTCGGCGCCCGGCGGCAGGGCGCGGGCGAAGAAGTCCGCCTGGGCGGCCGCTTCCTGGGGCGAGAACAGCAGGCTGTAGAGGCCGATCAGGATGGCGAGCGCCGGGAACACGGCCATCAGCGCCGAGAAGCAGACCCCGCCGACGTAGAGCATGGCGTCGCGGCCCTGGGATCGATGCCAGGCGCGGCCCATCACCTGGATCACCGCCTGGCCCCAGTGCGTGGGGTCGTAGTCGAAGTTGTAGAGCCGTCGCCAGTCCATGCGCGGGAGCATCCGGGCGACTTAAGCCAAATCGAAGGCGGCGGGAAACGCGCGTGGAGGCTCGCGCCGCTTCGCGCCTCTGCTATGGTCCGCGAGATTCCGGGGTGGGGAGCAGGTTTGTCGCTGGAGCCGCGCGTTCTGATCGTCGCTCGCGAGGACGGCGTGGCCGGTCCGCTGGCCGCCGGCCTAGACCGGCTGGGCTGGCGCACGGCCACCGCGCGCGGCTCCTACGGCGCGCTGGCGCTGCTGGCGGATTTCTCCATCGAGGCGGCGATCATCGACCTCGACACCGTCGGCGTCGATCCAGTGCTGCTGGCGCGCAAGCTGAAGCAGGCGGCGGCGCCGCGGCGGCTGCCGGTTGTGGCGCTTGGCGAAGGCGCGCGCGATCAGGCGGCGGGCGCCTTCGACCTCGCCCTGCCCTCCCCGCCCCACCCGAACCAGGCGGCTATGCGGCTGGACGCCCTGCTGCGCACAGCGGTGGCGGAGGAGGAGTTCGAGCGGCGCCTGCTGACCTTCGCCGAGCGCGGCTGCCGGCTGGAACTGCCCGAGCAGAACCCCCGCCCCTATCGCGTCCTCGCCGTTGGCGAGCCCGCGCCGCAGTTCCTGGCCCTGTCGCACGCCCTGTCCCGAGCCGGCGCGGAGGCGGTCGGCGCCTTCACCGCCTACACCGCCTTCGACTACTTGCATGAGCGCACCTTCGACGCGGTGGTGCTGTGGGCCGGCGGCGACCAGAGCGAGGCGCTGTCCATCGCGGCGGGTATGCGGCGCAACACCCGCCTATTCCATCTGCCCGCGCTGCTCTGCCTGAAGGAAGGCTCGGCGGTGACGCCCTCAGAGGCTTATGCGCGCGGCGTCTCGGACGTGGCGGGGCTGGACACGCCGCCGGAGGAGGCGGCCGGACGCGCGGTGGAGCTGGCCAAGGCCTACCGCCGCCAGAGCGCCATCCGCCAGGCGCTGGACAAGGCGCGCGCCTCCGGCCTGATGGACGCTGCGACGGGGCTGTTCACCCGCGAGCTGTTCGCCGCCCACCTGGCGCGTTTGGCGCGGAAGGCGGGCGAAACACAGCGGCCGCTGTCGGTGTGCGTGCTCAAGGTCGCCGACCGGCCCCTGACCAATGTGATGCGCCGCGAGGGCTGGCTGGAGCGGGCGATCCCGCAGATCGGGTCGATGATCGGCCGCCTGGTCCGCGCCGAGGACACCGCCGCGCGGGTGGGGCCGGAGGTGTTCGCGCTGGCCCTCCCCGGGACGGGCGCGGCCCAGGCGCGGCTGGCGGCCGAGCGGATCGCCGCGGTGATCGCCTGCACCGGCTTCGAGGCGGGACCGGACCGTCCCGCCTTCGTCGTCGACTTTGACATCGGCGCCTCGGCCGTAGCCCCCGGCGAGCCGGTAGGGGCGGCGCTGGAGCGTGCGGCCGCAGGGACGCCGCAGCGGCAGGCGGGTTGAGGCTACGGCCGCCGCGCGATTGCTCCGTCCTTCATCACGAAATCCACCCGGCGGACGGCGGTGACGTCCTGCGTGGGATCACCGGGGATGGCGATCAGGTCGGCGAGATAGCCGGGGCGGACGCGGCCGAGGCGGCTCTCCTCGCGCAACACCTTGGCGCCGGTGGCGGTGCCGGCGGTCAGCGCCTGAACCGGCGTGAGGCCATCCCTCACCAGCCACTCCAACTCACGCCAGCTGGTCCCGTGGGCGAAAACGCCGACATCGCTGCCGAGGCCGACGGTGACGCCGGCATCGATCGCCAGCTTCAGCGCTCGGGCGCTCTGTTGCATGGCCTCCGTCGGTGGGCCGCCTCGGCGGTGACCGTGGAAGTACTCGTCGTACGCCTCCACGGCCGTCAGGGTGGGCAGGTAGGCGATCCCCTTCTGCGCCATCAGGCGGAAGGTTTCGCGCGAGCCGCCGTAGCCGTGCTCGATGCTGTCCACGCCCGCCAGCGCGGCGCGGCGCATCCCCTCGTCCGAGGAGGCATGGGCGGCGACCGGCAGGCCCAGGTCATGGGCGGTCCGGACCAGCGCGTTCAGCTCCTCTTGAGAGAAGGTGGCGCGGTCGGCTCCGCCGGGGCCGATGTGATAGTCGGCGTAGACCTTGATCCAGTCGGCCCCGCGCCCCGCCTGGTCGCGCACGGCGGCGACCACCTCATCGACGCCGGACGCCTCCTGCGCCCCCTGCGGCAGGTCGAGGTCGGGGCGGTATTTGGCGCGGCCGGGGCCGTAGGCGCCGCGCGCGACGATCGCCTTGGTCACCACCCACAGGCGGGGTCCGGGCGTCAGGCCCTCGTTTATCGCGCGCCTCAGCGCCACGTCGGCGAACCCGGCGCCCTCGGTGCCGAGGTCGCGTTCTGAGGTGACGCCAGACAGCAGGGTGGTCTCGGCATGACGCACGGCGCGGACGGTGCGGTAGGCCTCGGGCTCCTTGAGCACCTGATCGTCCCACAGGGTCTCGTTGTAGGGGTGCAGGAACAGGTGCGAGTGCAGCTCGATCAGGCCGGGCATCAGGGTGTGGCCGGGGAGCTCGATCGTCTCCGCACCGGGCGGGGCCGCGACCGAGGCGGCGGTGCCGACGGCGGCGATGCGATTGCCGGTGACCAGAACGACCCAGCCGGGGTGCGTGGGCTCGCCGGCGGTCCAGACCTGGGCGGGGCGGAGGAGAATGGAGCGGTCGGCGGCTTGAGCGATTGCGCTCAGCGCGAACCAGCCGATGGCGATGGCGATCTTTCGCAGCATGGCCCGCCTCTAAACCCCTTCTCCCATCGGGAGAAGGGAATCAGGCCGCTTCCGCGAGCTTGGCGAGATCAGTGAGGATACGTTCGGCGGCGGTGAGGCGCTGGTCGGGGGTTTCCCATTCTCCCTTCACCACCACCTTGTGATCGGGCCGGAGTTTCCACAGGCCGTTCTTCTGCACATGGCCGACCAGCCCTGCCGGGTTGTCGAACCGGTCGCCCCGAAAGCTGACCACCGCGCCCTTCGGCCCCACGTCCACCTTGGCGACGTTGGCCTGGCGGCAGAGGCCCTTGATGGCGACGACCTTGAGCAGGGCGCCGGCCTCTTCGGGCAGGGGGCCGAAACGGTCGATCAGTTCGGCGGCGAGCGCCTCGCGGTCCTCAACGCGCTCGGCTTCGGAGAGGCGGCGGTAGAGCGCCAGGCGGACGTTGAGGTCGGGGACGTAGGCCTCGGGGATCAGCACGGCGGCGCCGGTGTTGATCTGGGGCGACCAGCCGCGGGCGTCCTGCAGCTCCTTGTCGTCGCCAGCCTTCAGCTCGGCCACGGCGTCCTCCAGCATCTGCTGGTAGAGCTCAACGCCGATCTCCTTGATGTGCCCCGATTGCTCTTCGCCCAGCAGATTGCCGCCGCCCCGGATGTCGAGGTCGTGGCTGGCCAGTTGAAAGCCGGCGCCCAGGCTGTCCAGCGATTGCAGCACCTTCAGGCGCTTCTCCGCGCCGAGCGTGATCTGCTTGGTCGCCGGCGTGGTCAGGTAGGCGTAGGCGCGGGCCTTGGCGCGGCCGACGCGGCCGCGGATCTGGTAGAGCTGGGAGAGGCCGAACATGTCGGCGCGATGGATGATCAGGGTATTGGCGGTGGGGATGTCCAGCCCCGACTCCACGATGGTGGTGGACAGCAGCACGTCGTACTGGCCCTCGTAGAACGACCCCATCACGTCCTCGAGCTGGCTCGCCGCCATCTGGCCGTGGCCGACGACGAACTTCACCTCCGGCACCTGGTCGCGGAGGAACTTCTCCATCTCCGGCAGGTCGGCGACGCGCGGGACGACGAAATAGGCCTGGCCGCCGCGGTATTTCTCGCGCAGCAGCGCCTCGCGGACGGTCACCGGGTCCCACGGCGTGACGTAGGTGCGCACCGCCAGCCGGTCCACCGGCGGGGTGGCGATCAGCGACAGCTCGCGGATGCCCGAGAGCGCCATCTGCAGGGTGCGCGGGATCGGCGTGGCCGACAGCGTGAGCATGTGCACGTCGGCCCGGAGCGCCTTCAGCTTCTCCTTGTGCTTGACGCCGAAGTGCTGTTCTTCGTCAACGATCACAAGGCCTATGTTCTCGAACTTCACCTGCTCCGAGAGGACGGCGTGGGTGCCGATGACGATCTCGACCTCGCCGCGCTTGAGCCCCTCGCGGGTCTCGGCGGCCTCCTTGGCGGTGACCATGCGCGACAGGGTGCGGACCTTCACCGGCCAGCCGTGGAAGCGGTCGCAGAAGGTCTTGAAGTGCTGGCGAGCGAGCAGGGTGGTGGGGCAGACCACCGCCACCTGCTTGCCGCTCATCGCCACTACGAAGGCGGCGCGCAGCGCCACCTCGGTCTTGCCGAAGCCCACGTCGCCGCAAATCAGCCGGTCCATCGGCACGCCCTTGGACAGGTCCTCCAGCACGTCGGTGACGGCGTTCAGCTGGTCCTCGGTCTCCTCATAGGGGAAGCGGGCGCAGAATTCGTCGAACAGGCCGGGCGAGACCTCCAACTCCTGCACGTGCTTGAGCTGGCGCGCGGCGGCGATCTTGATCAGCCCGTCGGCCATCTCGCGCAGCCGCTCCTTGGCGCGGGATTTCCTCGCCTGCCAGGCCGCGCCGCCCAGGCGGTCGAGCTGCACGCCATCGGAGTCGGAGCCGTAGCGGGTCAGCAGGTCGATGTTCTCCACCGGCAAGTAGAGCTTGGCCTCGGCGCCATAGTGCAGCTCCAGGCAGTCGTGCGGCGCCTCCTGCACCTCCAGCGTGGTCAGACCCTCATAGCGGCCGATGCCGTGGTCGATGTGGACCACGAGATCGCCGGGAGAGAGCGCGGAGGCCTCGGCCAGGAAGTTCTGCGCGCGGCGGCGCTTGCGCGGGCGGGCGAGCCGGTCGCCCAGGATGTCGGTCTCGGAGATCACCGCCAGGGTGTCGGTCTCGAAGCCGGCATCGACCGGCAGCACCACGCGCTGCGGGTGCTTGGGGTCGGCGGCGCGGGCGGCGTCCCAGTAGGGGGCGAAGCGCAGGCCTTTCAGCCCGTGATCGCCCAACATGGTCCCGAGCCGTTCGGAGGAGCCCTCCGACCAGGAGGCGAACAGCACGCGCTTGCCGGCCTTGGCCAACGCGCGGGCGTGCTCGCCAATCTGCTCGAACAGGTGCACCGAGTCCTGCTGGCGCTCAGGAGCGAAACTCCGGCCTTGGCGCGCGCCCATGTCGACGACATTGGCGCCTTCATCCGCTTGGAAGGGACTGAAGCGGCGGACTGGCCGCTCGTCCATCCGCGCCGCCCATTCCTCCTTGGTCAGGTAGAGAGCTTCCGGCGGCAAGGCCTTGTAGGCGCTTCTGTTCTTGGCCGTCTCGGTGCGAGCCTCGTAGGCATCGGAGATGATGTGCAACCGCTCGTCGCGCGCCTCCCCGGCCTGGTGGTCGAAGGCGACCAGCACATCTCCGCCCAGGTAATCGAACACCGTCTCGGTCTGCTCGTAGAACAGCGGCAGGTGGTGCTCCACGCCCGCGCGGCGCACGCCCTCGGAAACGGAGTCGTAGAGGCCGTCGTCGCCCGGGGCGCCGAACTCGGCGACATAGCCCTTGCGGAAGCGGGAGATGGTCTCCTCGGTCAGCAGCACCTCCGACACAGGCAGCAGATCCACCGATTGCAGCTGCTTGGTCGAGCGCTGGGTCTCCGGGTCAAAGGCCCGGATCGACTCCAGGGTGTCGCCGAACAGGTCCAGCCGGACCGGCTCCTCTGCGCCCGGGGCCCAGACGTCGATCACCCCACCCCGAATGGCGAACTCGCCGCGTTCGGAAACCGTGGAGGCGCGGGCATAGCCGTTGGCGGCGAAGTAGCGTTCCAGGTCGGCGGTCTTGATGTCCCGGCCCGGCTTGGCCGAGTAGCTGGCCTCCAGCAGCGCCTTGCGCGGCGGCACGCGCTGGATCACCGCAGCCACGGTGGTGACCAGAACCAGCGGCGTCTTTCCCTGCTGGCCTCGCGCCATCCGCACCAGCGCGGCGGTGCGGTCCGCGGCCACCGAGGCGGAGGGGCCGATGCGGTCGTAAGGCAGGCAGTCCCAGCCGGGAAGCCTTACCGTTTCAACCTTCTCGGCGAAGAACTTCAGCGCGCCTTCGAACGCGGCCGCCCGGCTGATGTCGCGCGCGACGAAGCAAACCACCCCGCCCTTCGCCTTGGCGATGTCGGCCATGACCAGGGCGTCGAAGCCCTCGGGCGCGCCCATCAGGTCGAGGCGGCCGGGGGCGGAGGCGATGCGCTTCAGGTCGGCGCCGGGGATGTCCTTGGCCATGGTCAGGCCCCGGTTGCGGCGGGCGGGCGGAAGCGGCGGATCAGGTCGAGCACTTCGCCTTCCAGGTGTCGGGGCGCGGGGGCGCCGGTGATCCAGCCGTAGAGCAGCGGGTCGGGCGCCTCCATCAGCGTCTCCAACTCCGCCAGTTGCGCCAAGTTCAGCCCCGCCGCGTGTTTATCCACGAACGGCCCCAGGATCAGGTCCGCCTCGCGGAAGCCGCGATGCCAGGCGCGATACTTCAGCTTGCGCAAGCGGGCGTCGTCCAAGGCGGCCTCGGCTTTCGGAGAGGCGGCCATATAGGCGGCGCGGCCCCGGCGCGCCACCGCTGTTGACGCCGCGCCGCGCGCGGGCTTGGCAGGGGCGTGGCCCTGCTGATCGCGCTCTTCGCCGCCCTGCCCGCGAGCGCCGCCGCGGTGTTCGCGGCGCGGAGGTTCGGCACGGCGCTGGATCGGAGGCAGGCGGCGGCCGTGGTCGCAGCGACCGTGTCGCTGTTCGCGTGGGCGGCGCTGGCGTCTCCCGGGGACTGGCGACTGACGGCGAGCTGCGCGCTCGCCTGGTCGCTGCTGGTGCTGGCGGCGGTGGACCTCACGCAGCTGCGGCTGCCGGACCTGCTGACCCTGCCGCTGCTCGCGGCCGGCTTGTTCGCCAGCCTCTTCCTGCCCGAGGCCCAGCCGCTCGACCACCTCGCCGGCGCGGCCGCGGCCTATGGAGCGATGGCGGGGCTGGCCTGGGCCTATTCCCAGTTCCGGGGCCGCGAAGGGCTGGGGCTGGGAGACGCCAAGCTGCTGGCGGCGGCCGGAGCCTGGCTGGGATGGCAGGCGCTTCCGTCGGTCGTGCTTGTCGCCTGCGCGGCCGCCTTCGCCATGATCGGACTGCGCTGGACCATGCATGGGCGCGAGACCCTGCGCCAGCCGTTCCCGTTTGGCGCGCCGCTCTGCCTGGCCTTCTGGCTGACCTGGCTCCACGGCCCGCTCGGCCCGGCTTAGCTCAGGGCGTCAGAAGCGCCGGCTTGGCGATCTCAAGTCCCCAGGCGGTGAACACGCCGGGCTTGGCCGGCTGCAGCGGAACGGCGGCTCGACCGACGGTCGCGGCCGGCGCGGAGGCGCCCGTTCGGGCCGGCAGCAGGCGCGGGCTCGGCGCGCCCGCGGCGGCCGAGGCAACGAGCACGCGCGCCGGGTCGGCCTGGCCGGGCCAGCGGTAGAAGACGTGCAGGCCGATGCGGGCCACCTTGTCGAGGCCCGAACTCCAGGACGGCCGCACATAGACGGCGTGGTAGTTCAACGCCGTCCCCACCGACGCCGCCACCTCCCCGTTCAGCGCCCGCTCGGCCACCTGCCGCGCGCGGGTCCAGGCCGCCGCCGTCGCCGGCCGGTTCAGCGACCCGTCGCAGGTGAAGGTGAACTGGCAGCCGGTGCGTCGCTCCGACCCCTGGAACACCACGCCGCAGACGCTCTTGGGATAGGCCGGATGGCGGGCGCGGTTGAGCACCACCTGCGCCACCGCCTCCTGCCCCTGGACCGGCTCGTTTGCCGCCTCGTAGTGGACGGCGGCGGTCAGGCACTGGACCGCCCGCTCGCGCTCGCTGGGCGGCCCCTCCAGCACGAACGGCTGGGCCGCCAGCACCGGAATGCGGGTGAGCGCGTGCGCCGCGTTCAGCGCCTGGGGCGACAGCCCCCGCCTGGACTGCGATCTTTGCGGCGCGGGGACGCGCGCGGTTTGCGTCGAACGCGGGAAGGCGATGACCAGGTCCGCGGGCCCGGCCGTCCCGCCCGCAAGCGCGAGCGCGGGCGCTCCGGCGGCCGAGGCGGCCAGCAGCGCTGCGAAAGCTTTGGCGGTGGAAAGCTGGGGCAAGGCGGCGGCTGAGGGTTCCAAGGGCGGACGCCCAACAGGCTCCACACGACAACTACGTGAAGTCAACCAGCGTGGATGCCGCGCCCGCCGCTTCGGGACCCATGACGTCGGCTCGCGCTCAAGTTTTCCGGGACGACGGGACCGATTGTCACATCCAGCGGCTATCCGCCTGCGTAGCTCTTGGGCAACGGCTCGCCGTCAAGGGCCGGGCCTCATTCGCGCGATAGCGCAACAGGGAGAGAGATGATGCTAGCGAGTTTCAACATCGGGGCGCCCAAAGGCGCCGAACAGGACATTCCCGGCGACCGCCGTCTTGTCCTGAAGGGCAGCCTGGCCGCGCTCGCCGCCGCGGGCGGACTGGCCGGACCCACCATCACCCTGGCGCAGGACGGCGGGCCGACCGATACCCAGATCCTGAACTTCGCGCTGAACCTCGAATACCTGGAGGCGGAGTTCTACCTTCGCGCCGCCACCGGCCAGGGCCTGACCGCCGCCGAAACCTCCGGCTCGGTCGGAACCCAGGGCTCGGTGAAGGGCGGCAGCCAAGTGCCGTTCGAGCATGACTTCGTCGCCAACATGGCCGCCGAGATCGCCGCCGACGAGCGCGCCCACGTCAACTTCCTGCGTGCCGCGCTGGGCGCCAACGCCGTGGCCGAGCCTCAGATCAACTTCACCGACGCCTTCAACATCCTGGCCCAGGCCGCCGGCCTCGGCAGCACCTTCGACCCCTTCGCCAACGAGACCAACTTCATCATCGGCGCCTTCGTGTTCGAGGACGTGGGCGTGACCGCCTACAAGGGCGCAGCCCCGCTGCTGGACAGCAAGGCGATCCTGGCTCAGGCGGCCGGCATCCTGGCGGTCGAGGCCTACCACGCGGGCATCATCCGCACCCTGATCGCCCAGCGCGGCCTGGACTCCTTCGCCAACAAGATCTCCGCCGTGCGCGACCAGCTCGACGGAAATCCGAAGAACCAGGACATGGGCACCCAGGTGAAGGGCCAGCAGAACCTGGTCCCGACCAACCAGTTCGGGGTCGCCTACGACCGCACCGCCACGGAAGTCCTCGGCATCGTCTACGCCGGCGGCAAGGCCAACAACTTCGGCTTCTTCCCGTCCAAGCTCAACGGCTCGATCCGCTAAGTCCGCCTCGTGAGCGGTGGCCGCCGTGGCCGCCGCTCACCTCGTTTTCCCTAAAAGAGGAACGACCTTCGCCGCCTGTCCATTGTCGCTGAGGCGGCTGGGATGGATGGACCGTTTGCGAGGCATGGACGAGGACGGAGGCGATCGGGCGGACGCGCGGTCCCACGGTCCAGCCAAGCTTGACGGCGAGACTGGCGAAGCCCGCCCCTTGTGCGGCCCGTCCCAGCCGCAAGAAAAGGCGCCCGACCCATGGGCGCTGCTGATCGTTCGCATCGCCCAGGAGCGCGACGCCGCCGCGTTCAAGGCCCTGTTCGAAGCCTTCGCCCCCCGGCTGAAAGGCTTTCTGCTGCATCAGGGCTTGGCGCCGGCGGCGGCGGAAGAGTTGGCGCAGGAGGCGTTATTGACCGTCTGGCGCAAGGCCAACTACTTCGACCCCCACCGGGCCAGCGCCGCCGCCTGGATATTCACCCTGGCGCGCAACCTCCGCATCGACGCCTACCGCCGCGGGCGCGCGGTTCTTCCACCTGATATCGACCCCCTGTCCGACCAGGACGCCCCCGCCGCCGCCGAAGGCATGGTGCTGGCCGCCGAACGCGACGGCCGCCTGCATGACGCCATGCGGGGCCTGCCCGCGAACCAGGTGGAGGTTCTCCAGTCCTCCTTCTTCCACGACAAGCCGCACGCGCAGATCGCCCGCGAGCTGGACCTGCCGCTCGGCACCGTGAAGTCCCGCATCCGCACCGCGCTGCTGCGCCTCAGAGAGCTGCTGGGGGACACGCGGTGACCCCCGCGCATCACCCTTCCCCCGAGGTGCTCAAGGCGTTCGCGCAGGGAGAGCTGCGCCCCGCGTTCGTGATCGCGGCCGGCGTGCACGTCCGCGCCTGTTCGGCCTGCCAGAGCGCCGTGGACGGTTTCGAGACCGACGCCGGACGCGCGCTGCTCGGCCACGCGCCCGAGCCCCTCCCCCCCGACAGCTTCGCGCGCACCTTTCACCGGGCGCAGGAGCCGTCCGTGACCGAAGGAGACGGCGGCGGGCCGATCAGGTTCGGCCGCAGGCGCTGGGCGGCGCCCGGCGTGTGGGTGCGCCACGCTCCGCGCGAGGTCAGCGGCTCCGACCAGCTCTACCTGCTCAAGGCGCCGCCCCGGTTCGGCATCCACCACGGCCACCAGGGGATCGAGTTCACCGCCCTGCTGCAGGGCTCCATCCAGGACGGCTCGGACTTCCACGCCGGCGACTTCGTCGAGATGAGCGAAATCAGCGAGCACCGCCCCGCCGCCGGTCCCGACGGCTGCCTCTGCCTGATCGCCAGCGAAAAGCCGATGCGCGCCCGTACCCTGGCCGCCCGCATCGCCCAGAAGCTCGCCGGCGCGTGAGGGCCGCCTCCTCTTAAGGCGCTGCTCGTCGAGTAACTTCGCCTATGCGCCCGAAGCCGTCGACCAGCTCCGCAGACCGGCCGCGCCGCGGAGGCTTTCAGTCGGTGTTCTTGGCCCCCGCGTGACCCCCGCCGCCGGCCCGGCTAAGGGAGCGGCGTGCCAACCCCCTCCCCGCCCGCCGTGATCCTGAGCGCCCCGCAGCTGGCCGAGAATATCGGCGGGGTCGCCCGGGTGATGGCCAACTTCGGCCTCCACGACCTGCGCCTGGTCAACCCGCGCGACGGCTGGCCCCAGGAGCGCGCCTGGGCCAGCGCGTCCGGCGCCGACTGGCCTCTGGACGGGGCGCGGGTGTTCGGCCGACTGGAGGACGCCCTGTCCGACCTCCAGCTGGTCTACGCCGCGACCGCCCGCCCGCGCGAGGTGAACCTGCCCGTGCTTACTCCCCGCGAGGCCGCCGCGTCCCTGAGCGCCGGCGCGGGCGAGGGCCTGACGACCGGCCTCCTGTTCGGCGCCGAGCGAGCGGGGCTGGAGAGCGACGAGGTCTCCCTCTGCTCGGCCATCGTCACCGTCCCCATCGACCCCAGGTTCCGCTCCCTGAACCTGGCCCAGGCGGTGGCGGTGAACGCCTACGAGTGGCGCCTGACCCAGGCGGCCGAGGCGCCCGCGGCCTTTCGCCCCCCCGCCAGCCCGCCAGCCGGTCAGGACTCCCTGCACGGCCTGTTCCAGCACCTGGAGCGTGAACTGGACGCCTCAGGCTTCTTCCATCCGCCCGAGAAGACGCCCGGCATGGTCCGCAACCTGCGCGCCATCCTCGCCCGCGCGGCCCTGACCGAGCAGGAGGTCAGCACCTTGCGCGGCGTGGTCACCGCCCTCTCGCGCGGCCGCGGGCGGGTGCTGGAGAAGCTGGCGCGGCGCCGAACCGAAAGCGGCGGGTGAACCTTGGCCGTGGACGCGCTATGGAGTTGGGCCGTTCACCGGAGGACATCATGACCGCCACCGCCCCGCGCGCCGCCGCCGCGCTCCTTCTGATCGCCGGCCTCGCTGCCGGCTCCCCCAGCGCGGCCTGGGAGGCGGCGGCTCCGGCCCCCGCCGCCTCCCAGGCCGCGGCGTCGGTCGCCCAGGTCCACAGGTTCAAGATTGGCGACCTTGACGCCTGGGCGCTGCTCGACGGCTACGCCGAGTTCCCCAATGACAATCAAGTGCTGGGTGTCGGCCGCACCCGCGAGGAGGTCACGGGCGTCCTGACGGCGGCTGGCCTGCCGACCGACAAGTTCGCCCTCAGCATCCAGCCGCTGCTGGTGCGCTCAGGCAAGCAGCTGGTGCTGTTCGACGCGGGCGCGGGCGCCGCCTTCGGCCCCGGCGCCGGCAAACTGCCGCAAAGCCTGCGCGCCGCCGGGATCGATCCAGCTACGATCACCGACGTGGCGATCTCCCATAGCCACGGCGACCACGTCGTCGGCCTCGTGCGCGCCGACGGCGCCCTGAGCTTCCCCAACGCCCGCATCCACATGGCCGCCGCCGAATGGGCCTTCCTGCGGGCCAACCCCAAAATGGCGGCGCTGGCCAAGGCGATCGCGCCCAAGGTCGCCCCCTTCCAGCCGCGCGCCCAGATCGCCCCGGGCGTCACGGCGGTCGACCTCAGCGGCCATACGCCCGGCCACAGCGGCTACGAAGTCGTCTCGCGCGGCCAGCGCCTGCTCTACGTCGGCGACACCATGCACCACTACGTCGTCTCGGTGCAGCGGCCCGATTGGGCCAACGGCTTCGACACCGACGCCCCCCCGGCCATGGCCCGCCGCCGCGCCACCCTCGCCCGCGCCTCCGACGAGAACCTGCTGGTCTACGCCGTCCACTTCCCCTTCCCCGGCCTCGGCCACGTTCGCCGGCGGGGTGAAAGCTTCGTCTGGGAGCCGCTGCGCTAGCGGCAAGCCTTGACCCGGCGGCCTCCCGTCGCCATACCCCCCGCTTTCCCGCGGCCGGGCCCTCCCGGCGGCGCGGGAGCCTATACGGGTGACGCGTGGACCGCCGTTGCAATCGCCGCTCCATCGGGGAGCGGCCGGGCCGCGTCGCGTAGACCAGAGAAGCAAATGTCCAAGCGCCACAGCGCCAAGTACAAGATCGACCGCCGCATGGGTGAGAACCTGTGGGGCCGTCCCAAGTCTCCGATCAACCAGCGCCAGTACGGCCCCGGCCAGCACGGCCAGCGGCGCAAGTCCAAGGTGTCCGACTTCGGCCTGCAGCTGCGCGCCAAGCAGAAACTAAAGGGCGTCTACGGCAATCTCACCGAAAAGCAGTTCTCCGGCATCTACCAGGAGGCCGCGCGCCGCAAGGGCAACACCGCCGAGACCCTGATCTCGCTCTTGGAATCGCGCCTGGACGCCATCGTCTACCGCGCCAAGTTCGTGCCCACCCCGTTCGCCGCGCGCCAGCTGGTCAACCACGGCCACGTCAGCGTCAACGGCAAACGGGTGAACATCGCCTCCTACCGCTGCCGCCCCGGCGACACCGTCGAGGTGCGCGAGCGCTCGCGCCACATGGCCCTGATCCTGGAAGCCCAGCAGTCGCCCGAGCGCGAGGTCCCCGACTACATCGAAATTGGCGACCGCGGCTTCTCAGCCAGGTTCATCCGCGCTCCGGAACTGGCCGAAGTGCCCTACGCGGTGAAGATGGAGCCGAACCTGGTGGTGGAATACTACGCGTCGTAAGCTTTCGCGATCAGCGCACCTTCTGCTCAAACCACTCCATCACCGTCGGCAGGTATTCGGGGGCCAGTCTTGGCCATTGAGCGTCCTGCGGCGGCGGTCGAGTGAGCGCGTGTGAGGCGCCGGGGATGACCACAACCCGGTAGTCCTTGCCCGCGGCCTTCATGGCCGAGGCGATCGTAGCGCTCTCGCGCGCCGGCACCGTCTCGTCCGCCTCGCCATAGATCCACAGAGCCGCCGCCGGGCTCTTCTCCAGCAGCGGCCGCGGATCGACATCGAGCCACGGGCGGAACGCCGCGCGCGCCTTGTGGTCCGGCGGCAGCGGTCGGAAATCCATAGCCTTGAACCAATCCTCGTTCGCGGCTTCGGCGATCTCAGTTTGTAGCCGGTCCCAGCCTTTGCCCGTGCGGGTGACTTCGTCGTCCAACTCGAGGATGCGCGCCGCGCGCGCGCGCGCCGTGGCCGGATATCGGTCGATCCTGCGCAGGTAATCCTCGCGCCCCTCCTCGGCGGGAGTAGTCAGCGGCCCCGACCGGATCAGTAGGAAGCGGACTCCGGGATCACCGCCCGCGACGATGGCGGCAACCCAGCTGGCTTGGCTGGCCCCAAGGAAGCCGATGCGGGCGGCGTCCACGTCCATCCGGCCCCTCAGCACCTCCAGAGCGGCGCGCGCGTCCGCCGCCAGATCCTCCAGCGTAGCCGTGCGCCAATCCCCTTCCGACTCTCCCGAACCCCGCTTGTCGAACAGCAGCACCACGGCGCCCTTCGCCGCCAAGTGCTCGGCCAGGAAGCGGTTGGCGCCCGCCCGCGTCTCGGCGCCGGAGCCGTGCAGCCCGACGAAGCCGGGGTGGCGCCCCGGCCTGTCCGGCGTCAGGACCACACCCGACAGGAGCGGTCCGCCCTCGCTTCTGAACCGCACCGGCTGCTCTCGGTATGAACGCCGCCGGGTTTTGGCGGTGGCGGCCGTGAAACGCCCCTTCATCTCGCCGAAGCTCCAGTCGCCGGAAAACGCCCGCCCGTCTTCCCGTCCCTTCAGAACCAAAGCACCGGCGGGCGTGTCGACGGTGGCGACCACCACGCCGCCGGTGCGGCCGACTTCCGCCGGGTACCCCGCCTGACCCAGGTCCGGGAAGTCGGCGAGCACGGCTCCTGATCCGCGGCTGAGTGCAAAGCGGAAGCCCCCGTTGGGATCGAGACTGCCTTGCCATGCCTGGCCTTCCGCGAGCGGGGGCGGCTCCGGAGCCGCGGAAGCCGAAGTCGCGGCAAGGAATGCACAAGTGACGGCAAGGGTAGTCGCCCACGAAGGCATCGGCGTCTCCAAAGCTGGACCGCCGCCAGTTCGCATGACAAAATGACCGTGGTCAAGTTTTCATTGATTCGATGCCTGAACCGCTGAGAGAGCGTCAAAAGAGCCGCCGCCGCGAGGCCCTTGAAGGGGCCGCGCTCCAGCTGTTCCGGTCTCAAGGCCTGCACGACACAACCGTGGCGCAGATCGCCGGGCGCGCCGGCTTGGCCAAGGGCACCTTCTTCAACTACTTCGACAGCAAGCACGACGTGCTGGCACAGCGCTTGGGCCGCCTGGCCGAAGGCTTCCTGGCGCTCGCCGACGGCGAGAGCACCGAACCGCCGCTGCTGCGGCTGGCCGCGTTCTTCACCGGCGCGGAAGCGCTATTCCGCGCCGAAGGCCCATCGATCCTGACCCTCTACCGCGAGGTGTTCCTCCGCCCGGACCTGATGAAGCTGGACGAGGCCGTGGAACGCCGCATCCACGACTACTACCGGGCCGTGCTGACCGATGGGGTTCGCGAGGGACACATAAGATCCGGCCTGGACCTGGCCGCTGCGGCGACCGTAATCATCGACCTTTGGAGCTCAACCCTGCGCGCGTGGATACTGGAGGGTTGTGGTTTTAGCCTGGCGGAGGCCGTTGAGCGTAAACTGTCGCTCCTGTTCACCGGATTGCGGAACCGCCACCCCCACTGATGTCCCGCATGTTCGACGCGGCGCTCCCGCTCGCCTCATGGGCGGATGAAGGCACGGCGGTAGGCCCGGCGCGGGGTCTTTGACGGAGCAGACTGCCCGCCCGCAGATTCACGTGGCTACGGCCGCAGGATCAGCGCAGTAGGCGTGGCCTCCATGCGCGAGAGGCGGCCAAGGTAGCTCATGCCGAGCAGCGAGGCGGGCAGGCCGCGGTCCAGCACCACCGCCTGCACCTTCTCCACCCGCGCGCCCGCCACCGCCACGCTCCCCAGCTCCACAGGCGCCGCGCGAGCCTGTCCCGACGCGGTCGAGACCTGAAGCGAGTAATCAAGGCGTTCCGGCGGGAAGCCAAGACGGCGTGCGTCGTCGGCGGTGAGCGCCACGGCGCTGGCGCCGGTATCGACGAGGAAACGCACCCGCGCTCCGTTCACCAGCCCCTCGGCCCAGTAGTGCCCGTCGGCCGCCTTGGCCACCGAGGCCGCCCCAGCCGGAGCCGCCGCCGGCGCAGGCGCCTCAACGGCCTCCGCCGCGGGCCGCAGTACCGGCTCCCGCGTAGCCCGGTCCAGCTTCGACACCGCTTGCGCCGTGCCGAAGGCCGACACCGCGCCCACGGCCGCGATCACGGCGAACTTGAGCATTTTCGACACCCCGCCGAATGGCTGTTTCGAGGACCTTTTCGGCCCTTCGTTGACGGCCAAGCTAACTCTCCAGCGTTTGCATCCGGTGAATCGGAAGTTGCGCGGAGGTGAACGGCGGCTGGACACCCGCCGGGCGGGCTCCTATCGCGGCCGCATGGCCGATCCGCCCACTGCCCCGTCCCGCCTGCAGGTCGCCGGCAGCCGCACCCTGGCGCAATGGATGGCGCGCGAGAACACCGCCCTGGCCTTCACCTCCCACCGGCGCGGGGCGCTGTTCTTCCTGGGCCTGGCGCCGGACGGGACCTTTTATTGCCACCCCCAGCCCTACCGCCGCGCCACGGGCCTGCACCTGACCCCCGAGGGGTCTCTGTTCGTCGGAGGGATGCGGCGCGTGTGGCGGCTGGAGAACGTGCTGGCGCAAGGCGCGCGCGCCGGGGCTCACGACCGCCTCTACCAGCCCAGGCAGGCCTGGACAGTGGGCGAGGTCGACCTGCACGAGCTGGCGCTCGACCGGGCCGGCCGACTCGTCTTCGCCAATACACAATACTCGTGCCTGGCGACCTCCCACTGGATTCACGCCTTCCAGCCCATCTGGAAACCGCCCTTCATCACCGCGCTGGAGCCGCAGGACCGCTGCCACCTCAACGGCCTGGCGCTGGAGGACGGCGCGCCGCGCTATGTCACCATGCTGGGCGCCGCCGATGCGCCGGAAGGCTGGCGCGCCGCGCCCACCGAGGGCCTGCTGATAGACGTGCGCGCGGAGCGTGCCGTCGCCTCCGGCCTGGCCATGCCCCACAGCCCCCGCCTGCACGACGGGCGGCTCTACGCCTTGGAGTCCGGCCGCGGGATGCTGGTAGAGGTCGACCGCGCCACGGGCGAAACCCGAGACATCGCCTTCGCGCCAGGGTTCCTGCGGGGCCTGAGCTTCCACGGCGGCGCCGCAGCGGTGACGCTCTCGCTGCCGCGCGGCGACCAGGCCTTCGCGGCCCTGCCGATCCATGCCGAGCTCCAGCACCGGCTGCTGACCCCCTCCTGCGGCGTCCATCTGATCGCCCTGCAAACGGGCGAACTCCTGGGCCGGCTGGAGCTCACCGGTGTCGACGAGCTGTTCGACGTGGCCTTCCTGCCGGGCTGCACCGCGCCAGCGGGACTGCCGCTGGAGCCCGCCGACAACCAGGTCAGCGTCTCCTTCGATCCCGCCTTCGCTCCGCTCGACCCGCCGGCGACCTAGAGGTCGCGCCAGGCCTTCATGTCGCTGCCGGGCCAGGTGGTCGCCTCGTAAACCGCGCGGGCGATGGCGCGGGCCAGCGTGTCGGCCGCCAGCGCGCCGATGCGCGCGACCATGAACTGGCGCGCTATGGCGGCGGCGGCGGGCGCCTCTTGACGTCCGGTGGAGATCGCGAAGACCACGTCTCCATCGAAGGGCGCGTGGATCGGGCGGATCGCGCGGGCGAGGCCGTCCTGGGCCATGATCGCCACCCGCTGGGCTTCGACCCGGGTCAGCGCCACGTCGGTGGCCACGCAGGCGATGGTGGTGTTGGCGCGCGCCTGGGCCCGCGGCCGCACGTTGATCCAATCGTCCGGGGCGGCCGTCAGACCGGCCGAGCCCAGGCCGCCGAACTCCTTGCCGATCTCCAGCGGCGCAGCCCAGAACTTCTTCGTTCCAGCGGCGACGACGGAGCCCATGCTGTTGACCGCGACGATGGCGCCGACGGTGACGCCGTCGGGCGTCAGCACCGAGGCCGACCCGATCCCGCCCTTCAGCCCGCCGGAGCCCGCGCCGTACCCCGCACCGGCTGTGCCCAGCCTGAACCTTTCGCCGGCCGCCTCCACCGCACGAAGGGCAAGCCGGCGATAGGGCGGCTCCTGGCCCCAGGTCTTCTTCCCCCCGTTCGGCAGATCATAGAGGCAGGCGGTCGGCACGATGGGCGAGCGCGGCACCCCCGGCATCGGCAAACCCTGGAAGCCGCGGTCGTGCGCGCCGAGCCAGGCCGCGACCCCGTCGCCCGACGCCAGCCCGTAGACCGAGCCGCCCGAGAGCACGATCGCGTCCACCTCCTGCACCAGGTTCTGCGGCGAGAGCGCGTCGGTTTCGCGCGTGGCCGGCCCGCCGCCGCGCACGTCCACCGCGCAGACGGCGGCCTTGTCGGGAAGGATCACTGTCACCCCGGTGCGCACGGCCGCGTCGTCGGCTTGGCCGACCTTCAGTCCGGGGACATCGGTGATCAGGTTGCGCGGGCCGGTCCTGGCTGTCTGGGCCGGCGCCGCTTGCGCCACCGCCCGACCCGCGCCAGCGGCGCCGGCCACCAGGCTGGCGGCGCCCGTCAGCAACATCCTACGGTCTATCATGAGCTTGCCTCTTCCCTTTGCTTGCGCGGCTCCGGCCAGGCGCTAGACCAAACGTTCATGCGCCATCGCCCCGGTCCGCTGAACCTGATTACCGACGTGCCGGGCCTCTTGGTCGGCAACGCCGAGGACGAGCGGGCCGCCACCGGCGTCACCGCCGTGCTCTGCGGCGACGGCTGGCCCGCAGGCGTCGATGTGCGCGGCGGCGGGCCGGGCGTGCGCGAATCCGAGGCGCTGGCGCCCGAGAACCTGGTCGGGCGCGCCCATGCGATCGTGATCTCGGGCGGCTCGGTGTTCGGCCTGGCCGCGGCGGACGGCGCGGTCGCTCTGCTGTCCTCGCATGGTCGCGGGTTGCAGCTGAAGCCGGGCTCGCCGCCGATTCCGATCGTGCCCGGCGCGGTGCTGCACGACCTCGCCAACGGCGGCGACAAGGCTTGGCGCGTCGATCCCCCCTACCGGCGCCTGGGCATGGCCGCCGTGGAAGCCGCCGGGGAACGGTTCGATCTCGGTTCCGCGGGCGCCGGACGCGGCGCCATGGTCGCCATGGTCAAGGGCGGCTTGGGCTCGGCCTCGCTCGACCTTGGCGGCGGCCTGTTCGTGGGCGCGGTGGCCGCCGCCAACGCCGTAGGGTCGGCGCTGATGCCCGATGGCGAGACCTTCTGGGCCTGGCCTTTCGAGATCGAGGGCGAGTTCGGCGGCCGTCCCCCGCCCGCACGCATGGACGTGTCCGATCCCGCACCCGACGAAACCCGCCTGTCCCAGCTCGGGCGGCTCCAGCCCGGCGCGGCCACGACGCTCGCCGTGGTGGCCACCTCGGCCGCCCTCACCACCGCCGAATGCAAGCGCCTGGCGATGATGGCCCAGGACGGCCTCGCCCGCGCGATCCGACCCGCCCACACCCCCTTCGACGGCGACGTGGTTTTCGCCGTCAGCACCGAGGCTATCTCGCTGTCGACGGGGCAGGACCGGGCCGTGCAGCTGGCGCGGATCGGCTCGGCGGCCGCCGACTGCCTGGCCCGCGCCATCGCCCGCGGCGTCTATGAGGCCAACCAGCCCCATCAGGCGGCCGCCGGAAGCTGAGGCGTCGCGGCCAGGAGTTCGGCCGTGTAGGGGTGCCGAGGCGCAGCGAACACCTGCTCGGTTGGCCCCTCCTCGACGATCCGGCCCGCGCGCATCACCAGCACCCGGTCGGTGACGGCGCGCACCACCGAAAGGTCATGCGAGACGAACAGGTACGCCAGCCCGAGGCGGTGCGAGAGGTCGTCCAGCAGCGCCAGGATTTGTGCCCGCACCGACACGTCCAGCGCCGAGACCGCCTCGTCGAGCGCAATGATCGCCGGCTCCACGATCAGGGCTCGGGCGATGGCCAGCCGCTGGCGCTGACCGCCGGAGAACTCGTGCGGATAGCGGTCGGCATGTTCGCGCCTCAACCCGACGCTCTCCAGGGCCGCCTCGACTCTGGCGCGCCGCTCGGCCGCCGACACAGGCCGGTCGAGCAGCGCAAGCGGCTCCGCCACCAGCCGTTCGGCCCGGTAGCGGGGATCGAAGCTGCCGTAAGGGTCCTGGAACACCACCTGGATGCGCCGGCGCAGGGCGCGAAGCGCCTCGCCCTTGGCGCCGGTGATGCTGCGGCCCTCGACCAGCACCTCGCCCGCCTGCGGCGCCTCCAGCGCCAGGATTGTGCGTAGCAGGGTGGACTTGCCGCAGCCGGACTCGCCCACCAGCCCCACCCGCTCGCCCGCGGCAACGCTCAGGCTGACGCCGTCGACGGCGCGCAGCCGCGGCGCCTTGCCGAGAAAGCCGGCGCGGGCGCCTTCATACTCGCGCACGATGCCGCGCGCCTCCAGCACGGGCGCCCGGGGCTGGGCTTGCGGGCGCTGGGGCGGGGCATAGGCGGAGGCTTGCATCAGGGTGCGGGTGTAGGGCTCGCGCGGCGACCGAAGCACCGCGTCCGCGGGACCCGACTCGACGATCCTCCCGTCCTTCATGATCGCCACGCGGCCAGCCGCGCCCGCGACCACGGCAAGGTCGTGGCTGACCAGGATCAGGCCGGCGCCGTCCTCCCGCACCAGCCGCTCGAGCAGGCGCAGCACCTGGGCCTGCGTGGTGACGTCGAGCGCGGTGGTGGCCTCGTCGGCGATCAGCAGGGCGGGCTCCAGCGCCACGGCGGCGGCGATGGCGGCGCGTTGACGCTGACCGCCGGACAGCTCGTGCGGGTAGCGGCTGGGGGAGACCTCCTCAGGCGGCAGGCCGACTCGCGCCAGCACTTCGCGCGCGCGCCGCGGCGCCTCGGCTCGGGAGGCGGCGCCGTGGACGCGGAAGGTCTCGGCCACCTGGTCGCCGATGGTCATCAGCGGGTTGAGCGCGGTCATCGGCTCCTGGAAGATCATGCCGATGGCGCGGCCGCGGACCTGCTGGAGCGCGCTATCGTCTGCGGTGGTGAGATCGAGGGGCGCGGCGTTGCTCCGCTCGAGCAGGATGCTGCCGCCGGTGATGCGGCCGCCGCCGAAATCGACGAGGCGG
>DASVRA010000009.1:0-40988 GCA_036388855.1 Caulobacteraceae bacterium
GCCGCACTGCCCCATCCCCGGACCGCCGGCGTAACCCCCGCCGGCCTGCCGCCCGGCTCGCTAAGCCGGGCTCCCCGTTCGACCGCACTCCCGGCGGCAAAGGTGCGGGCCCTGCCCCCTCCCACGCCGGAAGTCGTGAGCCTTGGCTTGAGAAAATCATAAGCTGCTGAAAACTCGAAATACTTTGACCGCGGGGTGGGGGACGAACAGGGGGATCAGACCTTCCCACCGCGGAAAAGAGAGGGGGATGGGCGCGCGAGGTTCGCTTCTTGCAACACCGGAACGGCCGCCGGCGAAGGCGCCGGATACCGGGCCAGGAGCAGCTGGCGGAACTGGAGGTCCGAGCATGTCGGGGGTTTGGAAATCCTTCCTCGCGGACGAGAGGGCCGCAGCGGGCGTCGAGTATGGTCTGGTCGCGGCGATGACCGCCGTGGCCGTCGTCGGCGCCGTCGCCCGGCTGGCGCCGGAACTGGTGGAGGTCTTCGCCGACATCGGCCGAAAGATGCAGATCGACTGAGCGTGCGCGTTGTGTGGCGGGCGCTCGGGTTGATTACCGCAGCCGGTGTGACCCCTTCATTCTCTTGGCGGCCACTCCCGCCCGGCGAAGATCATCCAAGAGGTGGAAGGGGGGCTGTCCTCGCGTGTGCGAGGCGGAGCGGAACTCCCAAGGATCACGTATGCTGTCCCCGCATCGCGCTGATTGGTGCGACTCAGACGATGGGTAACCCGTTCCCATACCTTTGAGTTGACGGCTCGGCGCGTGTCGGCACAGGATCAGACCTCGCGGGGGAGTGCCAAAATGGCGAAGCTGCCGAAGAGGTTCATCGATCGGGTTCAGGGCCGGCTGAAGGGCTACCAGGTCATTGCCGCGTCGCACCGCAAGCGCGACGTCTCCGAGGCGGACACCGTGACGGTGGTGAAGGACGTGCTCTCCGACATCTTCGGCTACGACAAGTATGCCGAGGTCACGAGCGAGCATCAGATCCGCGGCACTTATTGCGATCTCGCCATTCAGATCGAGGGCAAGGTGCGCTTCCTGATCGAGGTGAAGGGCGCCGGGTCCACGCTCGGGGACGCGCATCTGCGCCAGGCGGTGAACTACGGCGCCCACAAGGGGGTGGAGTGGATCATCCTCACCAATGCGGTGGAGTGGCGGTTCTACCGGGTGATCTTCGCCCAGCCGATCAGTTGGGACGAGATCACGCGCTTTTGCCTGCCGGAGCTGAACCCGCGCTCAGAGGCCGACCTGGAGAAATTGTTCCTGCTCGCGCGCGAAGGGTTGCCGAGCGACGCCATCAACGCCTACCACCAGCAGCAGCAGGTGCTGAACCCGTTCGTGGCGGCGCAGGTGGTGCTGTCGGAGCCGGTGATCGGGGCGGTGCGGCGGGAGTTCCGGCGGTTGTTTCCGGAGGTGCGGGTGGAACCGGCCGACATTGCCGACCTGCTGGCCAACGGGGTGCTGAAACGTGACGTGGTGGACGGCGAGAAGGTCAAGGACGCCAAGCTGCGGCTGAGGAAGGCGGGGCAGAGGATCGAGCGAGCATCGAGGAAGGCGGATGCGGTCGCGACGGCGGCTGGTGGGGAACCGAATGTGGATCAGGCGCCGCCTGCGCCTTCTCCCCTTGCGGGAGAAGGTGGCCGCGAAGCGGCCGGATGAGCGGTCGCGCGGACCTCGACGATCAGGTTGCGGCGGCGCCTGTAGGCCTACCCGGAGGGGCCGGTGCGACCCCTCATCCGGCGGGCTCGCGCCCGCCACCTTCTCCCGCAAGGGGAGAAGGTTAGCTGGTGGTCTTCACGCTGGCCCCGTTCAACTTCTTGGCGGCGAGCGTCCGGGGGAAATCATCCAAGAGGTGGAAGGGAGCTCCCCTCGCTGTGCGATGCCGAGCGGAGTGCCTGTTAGAAGCGCGACGAAGGGGGCTCACTTGAGAGAGCAGCCCTCAAGGCCGTATCCGCCCATGACAGATTCGCTGATTTTGTTGCACAAGAACGAGATCTTTTGTCCCTTCTTGAGCATACCAATCTTTTCGCCATCCTCAGACGAGAACGACGCTGTTACGGAATGTTGTAAGTAACCGTCCGTATAGCCGACAATTTCAAGGTTAGGATTGGTTGCTGTCCCACCGAAATCAGCAATGACTTCCTTGGAGAACATCACTCGGTGGCCGCCATATTTCTTGCCGGCGGCGATTTTGTTCTCGTCGAGTTCTTGCCAGAGGCCCTTTATCGAGGCGTCGATGATAGGAGCCACCGCAGTGTCAGCGGTCTTGCCCGTGTTGTTGAACGTGTCCGCGCTCATTGCTTCGCTGAAGGACTGAGTGCCCTTCGCCCACCCAAAACAGACAACGAGCGCAATGGCCCCCGTAATAATTCCTGCAATCGCCAGGGATCGGGACGGTCGGCGCAGGGCAATGAGGCCAAAAACGATGGCCAGCGGCGCAAGTAGCCACGAGACAAAGCCGATGATCGGGATGAAAGATAGCGCGAGCCCGATCAAGCCTATGACGAAAGCGGCTTTGCCGAGTGCGTTATGGTCAGGCTTCACAGCCTGAGTTGCTGTCTGCGTGGACACTGTGACCTCCCCCTAGCGGGGGTATAAGAAGCTGCGGTCGCTTCGTAGTCAATTCCCGCTCTTGAGCTTCTTAACGGCTTCGTTGAGCGTGTTTCAGCCGTGGCCGACAGCCTTGGCTTTGGCCTCTTGCTTCACCAAGCATAAGGATAGGTGAGCAGGCTCCCAGAGTCCCCCCAAACCGCGGGGTTGCACTGGAGACCAGGAGCAGAGACTCAATGCGTGATCACCGCGTCCCCATCCGCCTCCGGGCGCGCCGGCAGCGGCTCCGCCTCCTCGTTCCACTCCACCGGCGTCAGCGGGCCTGACAGCGCCACCTTCAGCGCGTCGTCGACCGTGGTCATCGGGATGATCTCCAGCTGGGACTTCACCGTTTCGGGGATGTCGGCCAGGTCCTTCACGTTGTCCTGCGGGATCAGCACCGTCTTGATGCCCGAGCGCAGCGCCGCCAGCAGCTTCTCCTTCAGGCCGCCGATGGGCAGCACGCGGCCGCGCAGGGTGACCTCGCCGGTCATGGCCACGTCCTTGCGGATCGGCACGCCGGTCAAGACCGAGATCATCGCGGTGGCCATGGCCACGCCGGCCGAGGGGCCGTCCTTGGGGGTGGCGCCTTCGGGGACGTGGACGTGGACGTCGGTCTTCTCGAACACCGGCGGCTTGATGCCGAAGCGCAGCGAGCGGGCGCGCACGTAGGAAGCGGCGGCCGAGATCGACTCCTTCATCACGTCCTTGAGGTTGCCGGTGACGGTCATGCGGCCCTTGCCGGGCATCTTCACCGCCTCGATGGTGAGGATCTCGCCGCCAAATTCGGTCCACGCCAGGCCGGTGACGATGCCGACCTGGTCCTCCTCGTCGGTTTCGCCGTAGCGGTGCTTCTTCACCCCGGCGTATTTGCCCAGCCGCTCCTCGTCGATGGTGATGACGGCGAGCTTCTCGCGCTCCAGGTCGCGCACGGTCTTACGCGCCAAGCCGCCCAGCTCGCGCTCGAGCGAGCGGACGCCGGCCTCGCGGGTGTAGTAGCGGATCAGACCGCGGATCGCCTCGTCGGGCACCACCCACTCCTCGCCAAGCTTGAGGCCGTGGTCCTTGGCCAGCTTGGGCAGGATGTGGCGCTTGGCGATCTCCAGCTTCTCGTCCTCGGTGTAGCCGGGGATGCGGATGATCTCCATCCGGTCCATCAAAGGCTGGGGCATGTTGAGGCTGTTGGCGGTGGTGACGAACATCACCTGGGAGAGGTCGTAGTCCACCTCCAGGTAGTGGTCGGCGAAGGTGGAGTTCTGGGCCGGGTCGAGCACCTCCAGCAGGGCGGAGGAGGGGTCGCCGCGCCAGTCGGCGCCCATCTTGTCGATCTCGTCGAACAGGAAGAACGGGTCGACCGCCTTGGCCTTCTTCATCGACTGGATGACCTTGCCGGGCATGGAGCCGATGTAGGTGCGCCGGTGGCCCCTGATCTCGGCCTCGTCGCGCACGCCGCCCAGCGAGAGGCGCACGAATTCGCGGCCGGTGGCCTTGGCGATCGAGCGGCCGAGCGAGGTCTTGCCCACGCCCGGAGGGCCGACGAGGCAGAGGATCGGACCCTTGAGCGAATTGGTGCGGGACTGGACGGCCAGGTATTCGAGGATGCGTTCCTTGACCTTCTCCAAGCCGTAGTGGTCCTCCTCCAGAATCGCCTCGGCCTTGGCCAGGTCGATCTTCTTGGCCTTGGCCTTGCCCCAGGGGATCGACAGCAGCCAGTCGAGGTAGTTGCGCACCACGGTGCTCTCGGCCGACATCGGGCTCATGTTGCGGAGTTTCTTCAGCTCGGCTTCGGCCTTGGTGCGGGCTTCCTTGGAGAGCTTGGTCTTCTTGATGCGCTTCTCGAGCTCGATCAGTTCGTCGCGCGCGTCGTCCTGTTCGCCCAGCTCGCGCTGGATCGCCTTCATCTGTTCGTTCAGGTAGTATTCGCGCTGGGTCTTCTCCATCTGGCGCTTCACGCGCGAGCGGATCTTCTTTTCGACCTGCAGGACACTGATCTCGCCCTCCATCAGCCCCAGCACCTTCTCCAGGCGCCGCGCCACGGACGGGGTTTCCAGCAGCTCCTGCTTGTCGCTGATCTTCACCGACAGGTGGGCGGAGATGGAGTCGGCCAGCTTGGCCGCGTCGGTGATGGTGGGGATCGAGGCCAGCGCCTCGGGCGGCACCTTCTTGTTCAGCTTCACGTAGTTGTCGAACTGCTCGACCACCGCGCGCGACAGGGCCTCGGCCTCGGCCGGATCGCCCTCGTCCTCGTCCACCGCCTCGAAGGAGGCTTCGTAGAAGCCCTCGGTGCGGGCGAAGCCGGTGACCCGGGCGCGCGCCTTGCCCTCGACCAGCACCTTGACCGTGCCGTCGGGCAGCTTGAGCAGCTGCAGCACGGTGGCGATCACGCCCATCTCGTAGATGGCGTCGGGGGAGGGGTCGTCGTCGGTGGAGTTCTTCTGGGTGGCCAGCAGGATGTGCTTGTCGCGGCGCATCACCTCTTCGAGCGCGCGCACCGACTTGTCGCGGCCCACGAACAGCGGGACCACCATGTGCGGGAACACGACGATGTCGCGCAGCGGCAGGACGGGGATGGAACGGGCGGCGGAAACGGACTCCGGCATGATGATGCACTCCTGGGCCGGCGGGTTGCCCCCGCTCGGCAGCGTCGCGGCGTTTCAGTCCAACGGCGGCTGACTTTCCCGCTCCGCTCCGCCGGACTCACCCGGCGGCTTATCGGATGATGTGGCGGTTAACACCTGATGTTCAAGCTGGGCCGCAACGGGTGCGGCGAAGGGACTCGTGGATAAGGCGGTTTGGTAGGTGAGCAAGACGCGGCTTTTGCCGACGCAGCCGGTCGCGTGGGCGCTTCCCGCTTCCGCGCCCATGCATTACCTCCGCCGCCAAAGGAGTTCGCCGCATGGAAATCCAGTTCGTCGCCCACGGCCCCGTCGAGGGTGAGCCGTTGTCGGCCGTCGGGGCGCTGGTCTTCGACGGGGCGGTGCTCGGCCCCGCCGCCGAGGCGCTGGACGACGCCGCGTCCGGCGCTCTCTCTCGCGCGCTCGCCGGCGGCCGCTTCACCGGGGGCAAGGGGCAGACGCTGGACATCGTCGCGCCCGCCGGGCTGCACGCCTCGCGCGTGGTGCTCGCCGGGGCGGGCAAGCCGGAGGATTTCGACTCCCTCGCCATCGAGGCCGCGGCGGCCTCCGCCTACGGCGCGGTGAAGACGAGCGGCGTCTCCGCGCTGGAACTGCGCCTGCCCGGCCTTGCGCCGGAGCAGGCGGCGCGCGCGGCGTTGGGCGTGCGGCTCGGCGCTTACCGCTTCGATCGCTACCGCACGACCGAAAAGGCCGAGAAGAAGCCGTCGGTGACGCTCACCCGGATCGCCGTCGACGACCCGGACGCCGCCGCCGAGGCCTTCGCAGGTCTGGCCGCCGTGGCCGACGCCATCGCCTTCGCTCGCGACCTGGTTTCCGAGCCCGCGAACGTGCTTTATCCCGAAGAGTTCGCGCGCCGCGTGAAGTTGCTCGAAGAGCTCGGGCTGGAAGTCGAGGTGCTGGGCGAGGCCGAGATGGCGGGGCTCGGCATGGGCGCCCTGCTCGGCGTGGGCCAGGGCAGCGCGCGCGAGAGCCAGCTCGCGGTGATCCAGTGGCGTGGGGGAGGGGACTCCCCGCCGGTGGCGTTCGTCGGCAAGGGTGTGACGTTCGACACCGGCGGCATCTCGATCAAGCCCGCCGACGGCATGGAAGAGATGAAGTTCGACATGGCCGGCGCCGCCGCCGTCGCCGGGGTCATGCACGCGCTGGCGGGCCGCAGGGCGAATGTGAACGCCGTGGGCGTGCTGGGGCTGGTGGAAAACATGCCGGGCTCCAACGCCCAGCGGCCAGGCGATGTGGTCACTTCGATGAGCGGCCAGACCATCGAGGTCATCAACACAGACGCGGAGGGGCGTCTCGTGCTGGCCGACGCGCTGCACTACACCGAGCAGCGGTTCAAGCCGAGGTTCATCGTCGACCTCGCCACCTTGACCGGCGCCATGATCATCGCGCTCGGCCTCGACTACGCCGGCTGCTTCGCCACCGACGACGAGTTGGCCCGGGGGCTGCTGGCGGCGGCGAAGGCGGAAGGGGAGGGGCTTTGGCGCATGCCGCTGCCCGAGGCCTACGAGCGCCAGATCGATAGCCCGATCGCTGATGTGAAGAACGTCGGCGGCCGCCCGGGCGGCTCGATCACCGCCGCCTTGTTCCTGAAGCGGTTCGTCAGGCACACGCCCTGGGCCCACCTCGACATCGCGCCGACCGCCTGGAAGAAGGCGCCCGCCGCGCCGACGCAGCCCGAAGGCGCCACCGGCTACGGCGTGCGCCTGCTCAACCGGCTGGTAGCGGACCAGTACGAAAGCTAGCGTTGCCGCATGGCTTGCGAGGTCTGGTTCTATCATCTGGAGCGCACGGGCCTCGACCAAGCCCTGCCCGAACTCCTGAACAAGACCCTTCAGCGCGGCTGGCGCGCCCTCGTCCGCTCGCCCGATCCGCGGCGCATCGAGCACCTCGACGGCTGGCTCTGGAGCTACCGCGACGACAGCTTTCTGCCCCACGGGTCGCCCCACGAACCCCTGGCGGAGCGCCAGCCGGTGCTGCTCACCACCGCAGAAGACGACAACCCCAACCATGCCCAGGCGCTTTTCCTGCTTGACGGCGCCGAGCCGGGCGGGCTTGACGGATTTGAGCGCTGCCTCATCCTGTTCGATGGGGCCGATGCGGACGCGCTCGCGAGCGCGCGGGTCCGCTGGTCGGCGCTGAAGTCACAGGGCCTGCCGGTCTCCTACTGGCGGCAATCCCAGCGGGGGTGGGAAAAGCAGGCATGACGCGCGTTTCCGCGGCCCTCCTCCTCGCGCTGTCGCTCGGCGGCTGCGCGGCCCTGCGCGACAAGGACTCCAACGGCCAGTGGGCGTCCCCCCTGGAGGTGCTCGAACAGCGCGAGCAGGCCAGGCTCGCCGCGCGCGCCGCCGCCGCTTCCGCCCCGCCCCCCGCCGTAGCCGCCGCCGAGCCCGCGCCCGCCGTCCCGCTCGCGCCCGCGCCGCAAATGACGCCGCTGGCCCCGGCCGCTCCCGCCCGGGCGGCAGCCGCTCCCGCCGGCGCGGCCGAAACCGCCATCCCGCTGCCAGCCCCGAGCGCACCGGCCCCCGCCCCAGGGCCGGCAACTCCCGCCGCGGCCGAACCGGCGCCGCCCGCGCCCGAGCCCGCGCCCGAGCCCGCTCCGGCGCCTCAACCCGCGCCTCCGGCCGCGCCGGTCTTGCCGCCGCCCCCGCCGCCTCCGCCGCCCGTGCCGAGCTCGGCCCCCGCCGGCGCTCCGCCTCCGGGCGGCCAGGAGCCCGAATCCGCGCCGCCTCCGCCGCTGGAGGCCGCCTCGCCACCGCCCGCGCCACCCGCGCCCCAGGCGGCGCCCGCCCCGCCTCAACCGGCCGAGGCCACTCCCCCCAGACGGCCGCTGTGGCGCAGGATACTGCCCGGGCGCGCGGCTCAACCGGCGCCGAGCGCTCCGGCGCCCGCCGCGTCGCCAGCGCCCGCTCCCGCCGCCCCGGTCCCGGCTCCGCCCGCGGCCAGTCCCATTCCGCAGGCCCCGCCTGCGGCCGCCCCGGCGCCCGCTCCCGCCGCTCCGGCGCCGGCGGCGCCCGCGCCGGCCGGCTTCGAAACCGCGCCCCCGGCCGCTCCGGCGCCCGCCGCGCCCTCGGGCTTCGAAATGCTGCCGTCCGCGCCCGCCCCTACGACCTCAGGCGGCGGCTTCGAGACCGCGCCCACGGCTCCGTCGCCGGCGCCGCCGACCGCCGGCGAGGGCTTTGAAATGCTGCCCGAAGGCGCCGTGCCGCCGGATCCCGGCGGCATCGCCGCCCTGGCTCCGCTGCCGCCAGCGGTCGTGCACGCGCCGGCGCGGATGGTCCTGGCACGGCCCGCGCCGCCGGTGGCCGACGCCGGCCTCGGCCTGGCTTCCGTGGAGCTGAACCAAGCCGCGCCGGCGGCCGAGCTCGCGCTCGCGCCGGCCGCCGCGCTCGACCTTAGGCCCGCGCGCGAGGCCCCGGCCCTGGCGTCCGCCGCGACGTTCGTGGCCGACACGAGTAGCGCCCTTGCCCACTTCGAACTGCTGCCCGAGGCGGCGCCGCGGACGGCGCAGCTGGAGCTGTTCCCGATCGAGGCGCTGTCGCCCACCTCGGGCGCCGTGGTGGTCGGGGGCTTCGAGATGCCCGCCGCCGCGCTGGCCGACGTGCAGACGTCCTCGGGCCCGCCGGGGTTCGAAATGATCCCCGAAGCGGCGCTGCCGCCTGAGCCCGCGCCGCCCGCCGGCGCGCCCTCGCCCTCCGCCGGCGTGGTGATCGTCCAGGGCTTCGAGATGCTCCCGGCCGAGAACGCGGATGCGATCCCGGCCACCGAGCCGCAAGGCTTCGAGATGCTGCCCGATGACCCGGCGCCGAAGCCTTGAGGATGGGGGCGCTGCTCCCGCTGGCTGCGCTCGTCCTGATCAGTTGCGCCACCGAGCAGCCTGCCGCGCCTCCGCCTCCCGAGGCCCCGTCCGAGACCGGTATGTGCCGCACGGCCGAGTTCCAGTGGCTGGTCGGCCGCCGGCGCGGCGAGATTCCGCCCCTGCTGCCCCAGCCGGCGCGGGTCACCTGCACCAGTTGCGCGGTGACCATGGACCACAACCCGGGCCGGCTGAACATCTTCTACGACGAGGCCACCGGCGTGGTTCGTGAGGTGCGCTGCGGTTGAGGCGGGTTGGCGGGCGCGGGCCGTCCGTCTATAAGCCGCGCGCCTCCCCAACCCCTCAGAAGACACGGACCCGACCGCCATGGCCGAGCGCACCTTTTCGATTCTCAAGCCCGACGCCACCGAGCGGAACCTGACCGGCCGCATCAACATGATGATCGAGGAGGCGGGGCTGCGCATCGTCGCCCAGCGCCGCATCCGCATGACCCGCGAGCAGGCGGAGAAGTTCTATGAGGTCCACCGCGAACGGCCCTTCTATGGTGAACTCGTGGAGTTCATGACCTCCGGCCCGGTGGTGGTCCAGGTGCTGGAGGGCGACAACGCCGTCGCCCGCTACCGCGAGGTGATGGGCGCCACCAACCCGGCGCAGGCGGCTGAAGGGACCATCCGCAAGGCCTTCGCCCGCTCGGTGGGCGAGAACTCGGTGCACGGCTCCGACAGCGCCGAAAACGCCCGTATCGAGATCGCCCAGTTCTTCGCCGACGAGGACATTCCCGGCTGACCGGCGCTACACTGGCGGCGTGACCAACCCGACGCCCCCGCCTGAAGTCATCGAGCGCCTGAAGGCGGCCCTGGGCCCGGACGGCTGGAGCGACGACCCCGCCCGCCTGGAGCCCAAGCTGGTCGAATGGCGCGGCCGCTGGCGCGGGAGCACGCCCTTGCTGGCGCTGCCCAGGACCACGGAGCAGGTGGCTATGCTGGTCGGCATCTGCGCCGAGTTGGGGGTGGCGATCACCCCCCAAGGTGGCAACACCGGCCTCGTCGGCGGCCAGATACCTCAGGGCGAGGTCCTGCTGTCGCTCGAGCGGATGCGGCGGGTGCGGGAGGTCGCGCCACTCGACGACGTCGCGGTCGTTGAGGCGGGCGCTACCCTTGCCGAGGTCCACGCCGCCGCCCGCGAGGCCGGACGCATGTTCCCGCTCAGCCTCGCATCCGAAGGCAGCGCCACGGTCGGCGGCCTGACTTCCACCAATGCCGGCGGAACGGCGGTGCTGCGCTACGGGACCATGCGCGACCTGGTGCTGGGACTGGAGGCGGTGCTGCCCAACGGCGCGGTGTTCGCGGGCCTGAAACGCCTGCGCAAGGACAACACCGGCTACGACCTCAAGCAGCTGCTGATCGGCGCCGAAGGGACGCTCGGCGTGGTCACCGCCGCCAGCCTGAAGCTGTTCCCGATCCCCGCCTCCCGCGCCGCGGCCGTGGCCGGGCTCGCCCGCCCGCATGACGCGGTCGAACTCCTCGCGCGGGCCCGGGCCCAGGCCGGCGCCGGCGTGGAGGCGTTCGAGCTGATCGGCCGCACGGGCCTCGATTTCGTGCTGCGCCACATCGGCGGCCGCGAGCCGTTGGGGCAGGCGTTTGCGTGGACGGTGCTGGTCGAAGTCGCCGCGCCCGAACCGGGCGCCGCCGAGGCGGCGCTGGAGCGCATCCTGACCGACGCCTTCGAAGCGGGCCTGATCGCCGACGCGGCCGTGGCCCAGAGCGAGGCGCAGGCGCGCGCCTTCTGGGCGTTGCGCGAAAACCAGTCCGCCGGCCAGAAGCCGGAGGGGACGGTGTGGAAGCACGACGTCTCCGTGCCGCTCTCGCGGATCGCCGCGTTCATCGAGGAGGCGACAGTCGCGGTGCAGGCGGCCTTTCCCGGCGTGCGGGTGGTCGCCTTCGGACATGTCGGCGACGGCAACGTCCACTTCGACGTGCTGCAGCCCGCCGGCGGTGACGGAGCCGCCCACTCCGCCGCGCGCGACAGCGGCTCGCGCCTGATCCACGACATCGTGGCCCGGCACGATGGATCGATCTCCGCCGAGCACGGGCTGGGCAGCATGAAGTCGGCCGAGGCCCTGCGCTACAAGTCGCCGGTAGAAGTCGCGGCCATGCGCGCGGTCCGCGCCGCGCTCGACCCGAAGCGGATCATGAACCCGCGGGTGCTGTTCTGAGGCAGGACGCCCTCCGCCTCCGGAGCGGTGGGCCGTGATCGCGCGCGTTCCTCTCGCCGCCGCTGGCGTGGTCTGCCTGCGCGGCGGCGACGTGCTGCTGATCCGGCGGGGCTCGGCTCCCCGTCTGGGTGAATGGAGCCTGCCCGGCGGGCGGATCGAATGGGGAGAGCCGGCCGCCGCCGCGGCCTTGCGCGAGCTGCGGGAAGAAACCGGCGTCGAGGCCGAGATCCTGGGCCTGGTCGACGTGGTCGACGGCATCTTCCCCGCCGCGGCGGGCGAGCCCGAGCGCCACTACCTGCTGATCGACTATGCGGCGCGCTGGCTGTCGGGCGAGCCGTCGCCGGGCGATGACGCGGCGGAGGCTCGGTTCTGGCCCCTGGAGCAGGCGCTTCGACAGGTCGAGTGGGAGGAGACTCGCCGCGTCATCGCCGAGGCGGCGGAGCGCTTCGGCCGCTCCTGACGCGGCGCGGTTCGTGGTATGATCCTGGCAGGGAGGCTCGCCATGTCCGTTCGTCCGATCCTAACCGCCGCCTGTTTGGCCGCCGCCGTTCTCGCCGCCCCCGCCGCCGCGGCCACCCTGGTGGTCGGCAACACCCAAGGCCGCTCCTGTTATGAGGCCGCCAAGCGCCTGGAGCGCGGGGGCGCGGCCGGATCGGCCGACTTCGCCGTCTGCACCGACGCGCTGGAGAACGAGGCGCTGTCGATCCGCAACCGCTCCGCCACCTTCGTCAACCGGGGCATCCTGCACATGTCGCGCGGCGACTACGCTCCGGCTTACCGAGACTACTCGGAGGCGGTGCGGCTGCGGCCCAACCTCGGCGAGGCGCAGATCAACATGGGCGCCGCGCTGATCGGGCTGTCGCGGATGCAGGAGGGCATCGCCGCCATCGACCGAGGCCTGCAGCTCGGTTCCAAGGAGCCGGAGAAGGCCTACTTCAACCGGGCGCTGGCGCTGGAGCGGGCCGGCGACTTCACCGGCGCCTACCGCGACTTCCAGCGAGCGCTGGAGCTGCGGCCGCAGTGGGAGCTGCCGATGAAGGAGCTGGCGCGCTACCAGGTGCGCCGGCGCGGCGATGGCTGAGCGCGCCGTCCGGTTCCTGCTCGCGGTCTCGTTCGCGCTTGCGGCATCGGCGGCGGCGGCGGAGCGCACGCCGGCGCAACGCCAGGGCCTGGCCGACCTCGCCTATGCGCTGGGCGAGAGCCACGCGCTGCGCCAGGCCTGCGAGGGCGAAGGCGACCAGTATTGGCGCGCGCGGATGCAGCAGCTGATGGAGCTGGAAGAGCCGGACCAAGCCTTTGCCGGGCGTCTTGCCGGCGCCTTCAACAGCGGCTTCGCCCAGGCCCAGGCCAGCTTCCCCTCCTGCGGGGCCAAGAGCCGGGCGGCGGCTGTTCGGGCGGCGGCCAAGGGACGGCGCCTCGCCGCACTCCTCGGGAATTCGTAGCCTCGAGCTTCGCGGTGGGCTAGGCTCGGCGGCAAGCCCCACGGGAGGGGGCTCGACGATGTCTCTTATCGTGGCTGGCGTGTTCGTCGTCCTGGCGGCGGCGATCCTTTTCGGCACAATCAAGATCGTGCCGCAGGGGTATGAATTCACTGTGGAAAGGTTCGGGCGCTACACCCGCACCATCCGTCCCGGCATCTCCATCCTGACGCCGTTCGTGGAGGCGGTGGGCCGGCGCATCAACATGATGGAGCAGGTGCTCGACGTGCCCTCGCAGGAGGTGATCACCAAAGACAACGTCGGCGTGAAGGTCGACGCCATCGTCTTCATCCAGGTGATGGACGCCGCCGCCGCCGCCTACCGGGTGGCCAACCTGTCGGGCGCGATCACGCAGCTGTCGATGACCAACCTGCGCACCGTGGTCGGCTCAATGGAACTGGACGAGGTCTTGAGCCAGCGCGACCTGATCAACACCCGCCTGCTTGAGGTGATCGACGCGGCGACCAGCCCCTGGGGCGTCAAGGTGGCGCGCATCGAGATCAAGGACCTTCAGCCCCCGCCCGACATCACCAACGCCATGGCCCGCCAGATGAAGGCCGAGCGCGAGCGGCGCGCGGTGATCACCGAGGCCGACGGCGACAAGCAGGCCCAGATCACCCGCTCCGAAGGCTCCAAGCAGGCCGCCATCCTGGAGGCGGAGGGCCGCCGCGAGGCCGCATTCCGCGACGCCGAGGCCCGCGAGCGCGCCGCCGAGGCCGAGGCCAAGGCCACGCAAATGGTCTCTGACGCCATCGAGGGCGGCAACGTCAACGCCATCAACTACTTCGTGGCGCAAAAGTATGTCGACGCCTTCGCCGAGCTGGCCCGCTCGCCGCAGCAGAGGACCGTGATCGTGCCGGCCGAGATGGGCGCGCTGGTCGGCACGCTGGCCGGCCTCGGACAGCTGGTCGACCTTGCCGGGGGCGGCCGGGGGACCACGCCGCCGTCCGCGCCGCCGCCGCGCGGCGGGCGTCCCACCGGCGTGCCGCGGACGGAATAACGCCATGGGGGCCTTGAGCGACCTCTACGCCAGCCACCCGTTCTGGGTGTGGGCGGCGATCGGCGCCGCCTTCCTAGCGTTCGAGGTGGCCACCGGCACCGGCTGGCTGCTGTGGCCAGCGGCGTCGGCAGCGGTGGTGGGGCTGCTCACCCTGATCGCGCCAGGCCTGTCGCTGCCGGTGGAGCTGGCGGTGTTCGCCGCCCTGACCATCGTCTCCAGCCTGACCGCGAGGCGCTACCTGCCGCGCGACCTGCATGGGGACGGGCCGGACATCAACGACCCGCTGCACCGACTGGTGGGACGCCACGGCGTCGCCACCGCCGCCTTCGTAGACGGCCGCGGCCGCGCCGACATCGACGGCAAGGACTGGGCCGCCGAGCTGGAGGGCGGCGGCGCCCTGGAGCGGGGGACGCGGGTGGAGGTCACCGGCGTCGCCGACGGGGCGCGGCTGCGGGTGCGGGCGGGATAGGTAATGCCGCCGGCGCGGGTCGCGCTAGCCGCCCATCTGCGCCAGGTTGCGGGCGTCGCCGGGATCGGCGAAGGCGAGGCGGTGGCCGACGGTCTTGGCCCCGAGCGCGTTGCGGATGCGCTCTCGCAGCTCCAGGCGGTCCCTGTCCGCCCGCAGGAGGTCCCGCAGGCCGATCCCGCCGTCGCCGAACAGGCACAGCCGCAGCTTGCCGCGCGCGGTGACGCGCAGGCGGTTGCAGCTTTCGCAAAAGCCCGGGGCGTAGGGCGCGATCAGGCCCAGGCGGCCCGCGTGGTCCGGGTGCTCGAACTCGATTGCCGGCCCTCCGTCCGCCGGCCGCGGCGCGGGCGTCCAGCCGCGCTCGGACAGCCAATCGCGCAACACCCGCCCCGGCAGGTGGTTGGCGGCGAAGTACGCTGCGTTGTCGGCCGTGCGCATCAGTTCGATGAAACGCACCGTCACCGGCCGCTCCCGCACGAAATCGGCGAAACGGCCAAAGCCCTCGCCGGCGGTTTCGCGCAGCAGCACCGCGTTCAGCTTCACCGCGGCGAAATCCAGCCCCAAGGCGAGGTCGATTCCCATTAGGATGTCGGCGTGCTGGACGTTGCCGGTCACGGCGCGGAACGTGTCCTCGTCCAGCGAGTCCAGGCTGACGTTCAGGTGCGTCAGGCCCGCCGCCCGCCATGCCACCGCCTTGCGAGCGAGGTTCCAGCCGTTGGTGGTCAGCGCCGTCTTGGCCACGCCCGACGTCCCCGCCACCGCCGCGATGATCTCCGTCAGGTCCTTGCGAACGGACGGCTCGCCGCCGGTGAGGCGCACCTTGCCCACGCCGGCTTCGGCGAAAGCCCGCGCCAGCCGCCCGATCTCCGCTACCGAGAGGAAGTCGTGCGGCGCCTGCTTGCGGTAGCCGTGCGGCAGGCAGTAGGCGCAGCGGAAGTTGCACGCCTCGGTCACCGACAGGCGCAGGTAGCGGAAGCGCCGGCCGAACCGGTCCTCCAGCGTGCCCGCCTCAGGTCCCATGCACGGCTCCTTTCCCAGAGCCCACACTGCTCCGTGCCCGCGTGCATTGACAGCCCCGCCCAAGCGGCTTGAGTGCGCTCATGAGCGTGCGCGTGGTGTTCCTGGGCGCCCTCGCCGAGCGTTTCGGCGCGCGCGAGCGGCTGGTCGAGGCGCCGGGGGAGGGGATCACGCTGGAGGAGCTCAAGGCCCGCGCCGCCGGCGGCCAGGAGCATCTGCTCGCGGCCCTGGCGCCTCCGGTGCGGGCGGCGGTGGACCGTGAGATCGCCGCCGGGGACGCACGCGTGCGGCCGGGGCAGGAGGTCGCCTTCTTTCCCCTGTTCTCGGGGGGCTGATGCGCGGCGCCGAAGCGCGCCTGGTCCTGGCGCCGTTCGATCCCTATGAAGACCTCCGCGCCTTTTCCGCGGGGCGGGTGGAGGACGGCGCCGTCGTCTCGTTCGTGGGCCTGGCCCGGGGCGGACGCAGCGAGGCCATCGAGGCTCTGGTGCTGGAGCACTATCCTGGGCTGACCGAGCGGTCTCTGGCCGAGATTGCCGAAGAAGGCTCGCGGCGCTTCGAGATTTCGGACGTGCTGGTGATCCACCGCGCCGGACGGATCGCGCCCGGGGAGGCCATCGTGCTGGCCGCCGCCGCCGCGCCGCACCGCCGAGCGGCCCTGGAGGCGGTGGATTACCTGATGGATCGGCTTAAGACCGACGCCGCCTTCTGGAAGCGGGAGGAGGGGCCTTCGGGCGCCCGCTGGATCGAGCCCAGCGAGGCCGACCGGCGGGCGCGCCGGCGTTGGGACTGACATGGCCGGCATAGACGAAACCCTGACCTTCCAGCCGCTGAGGATCGCGGTGCTGACCGTGTCGGACACCCGCGACGAGACGACCGACGCTTCCGGCGCCCTGCTGGGAGAGCGGCTCACCGCGGCCGGCCACCAACTGGCCGCGCGCGCCATCGTGCGGGACGAGGTGGAGGCGATCCGGGCTCGGTTACTGGTCTGGATCGGCGATCCGGAGGTGGAGGTGGTGATCACCACCGGCGGGACCGGTTTTTCGCCCCGCGACGTCACGCCCGAGGCGGTCAGGCCGCTGCTGCGCCGCGAGATGGACGGCTTTTCCGTGGCTTTCCACCAGGCCAGCCTCGGCACGGTCGGCCTGTCCACCCTGCAGTCACGGGCGTTCGCGGGGCAGGCGGAGGAAACCTTCGTCTTCTGCCTCCCCGGCTCCACCGGCGCCTGCCGCGACGCCTGGGACCTGGTGCTGGGGCCGGCGCTCGACAGCCGCTACCGCCCCTGCTCGCTGGCCGGGCAGATCCCGCGCCTGCGCGGCGTGCACGCATGAGCCGCCTGACGCACCTGGACGAGACCGGCCGCGCCCGCATGGTCGACGTCTCCGGCAAGGAGTCGACCGCGCGCGCGGCCGTCGCGGCCGGCCAAGTGGTCTGCGCGCCCGAGACCGTGCGGCTGGTCCTGGAGGGCCGCGCGCCCAAGGGCGCCGTGCTGGCAACCGCCGAACTGGCTGGAATCATGGCGGCCAAGCGCACGGCGGAGCTGATCCCGCTCTGCCACCCGCTGCCCCTGACCAAGGCCGCCGTGTCGGTCGAGGCCGACGAGGCCTTGCCAGGCTTTCGGGTGCGGGCGGAGACCCGTACGACCGGGCCCACGGGCGTGGAGATGGAGGCGTTGACCGCTGTCTGCGTCGCCTGCCTGACGCTTTACGACATGCTCAAGGGCGCGGACCGGGGCATGCACATCGAAGCGGTGCGGCTCCTCTCCAAGACCGGCGGGGCGTCGGGCAATTGGCAGGGGGAAGGCGAGGGGGCGTGATCAGCTTCGACGAGGCGGCGGCGATCGCCTGCGCGGCCGCGCGCCCGCTCGGCCCGGAGCGCGTGCCGCTGCGGGCGGCGGCGGGGCGGGTGCTTGCCGCGGTCGTGACCGCGCGGCGGGATTCCCCGCCGTTCGCGGTTTCGGCGATGGACGGTTACGCGGTCCGGGATGCGGATGTCGCAGCCGCGCCTTGTGTTCTGCGGGTGGCGGGAGAGTCCTTCCCCGGCGGAGGTTACCCCAAGCCGCTAGACGTGGGCGAGTGCGTGCGCATCTTCACCGGCGCCCCCGCGCCAGAGGGGACGGAGCGGATCGTCATCCAGGAGGTGGTGGCGCGCCAGGGCGACCGGATTCGCATCGACACCGCGCCGGGCGGCCAGCGCTTTCTTAGGGCGCGGGCCTCCGACTTCCGCTCCGGCGAGGTCCTGCTGCCGGCGGGGCGGCGGCTGTCCCCGGGTGCGATGGTGGCCGCCGCCGCCGCCGATGTGGGGGAGGTGGAGGCGTTCCGCCGCCCTCGCCTGGCCGTGCTCAGCACTGGGGACGAACTGGCGGAGCCGGGAATGGCGGGCGCCACCCCCGGCGCCATCCCCGAGAGCGTCTCCTTCGGCGTTGCGGCCTTGGCGGAGGCGTGGGGCGGCGAGATCGTGCAGTCGGCGCGGCTGAAGGACGACCTCACGGTATTGCAGGTGGCCGCGGCGGAAGCTCTGGAGGCGGCCGACATAGTGGTGGTCGCCGGGGGCGCCTCCGTGGGCGACAGGGACTTCGCCAAGGCCATGTTCGAGCCCTTCGCGCCCGACCTGCTGTTCTCCAGGGCCGCGATCAAGCCCGGCAAGCCGGTGTGGCTGGCGCGGGTGCGCGAGCGGCTGGTGCTGGGCCTGCCCGGCAACCCAACCTCGGCCTTGGTCACCGCGCGCCTGTTCCTCGCGCCCCTGCTGGCGGGGCTCGGCGGGCTGGCGCCGGAGGTGGCGCTCGCGTGGCGATCGGTCCGCTCGGCCGCTCCCCTGCCCGCGGCCGGTGACCGGGAGACCTTCCTCAGGGGCCGCTGGCGCGACGGAGCCGTGGAGCCGCTCGCCAACCAGGACTCAAGCGCGCAGAAGGCGCTGGCGGAGGCGGAGGCGCTGATCCGCCGCCGCACCGGCGCCCGCGGCGTTCCGGCGGGGTCGGTGGTGGAGGTGTTGGACCTGTAGCAAGGCCGAGCCGCGCACTTTCGCCAGGGACGGCTTCAAGCCCCAGACGCCATTACGCGCCTGTAATCTTTGCGGTGGCGGGATGGCGGAAGCGCGGCTAAACCTTGTCCATGGACGATGGCGAGCCACTTGAGGACTTGATCGGGTTCGAGCTCCGGCGCGCCTACGTCTGGAGTTCGCGGCTGTTTTCCGAGCTGCTGTCGGGGGCGGCGATCAAGCCCGGCCAATACAGCCTGCTGTTCACCATTGAGCGGCATCCGGGGCAGACGCTGGGCTTCATCGCCGAGCGCCTGGCGCTCGATCCCGCCAACCTGGCGCCGCTGCTCAACGAGCTGGAGCGGCTCGGCTATGTGGAGCGGGTGGTGCAGGAGAACGACCGCCGCGCCCGCGCCATCCGCCTCCAGCCTCGGGGGCGGGAGGTGCTGGAGCAGGCCCACGCCGCTATCGCCCAGCACGAGGCGCGGCTGACCCGCGGGCTCGACGCGGCCGCGCGGCGCCAGTTCCTGAAGCTGCTGCGACAGATCGCGGCGAACGCGCGCGAGCCCGCCTGACGCTCAGGCGGCGTGCAGGGGCCAGTAGTAGGCGATCAGAGGCGTGCCGGCGGCGAGCACGAACACCGACAGCGGCGCCCCCAGCCGCGCGTAATCGCCGAAGCGGTAGCCGCCGGGCCCCATCACCAGGGTGTTGCACTGATGGCCGATGGGGGTGAGGAAGTCGCAGGCCGCTCCGATCGCCACCGCCATCAAAAAGGCGTCGGGGTTGAGGTGCAGGATCTTGGCCAGGCTCATGGCGATGGGCGCCATCACCAGCACGGTGGCGGCGTTGTTGAGGAAGGGCGTCACCGCCATCGCCGCCAGGATCAGCACGCCGATGCCGGCCCAGGAGGGCAGCCCGGCCATGAATGGCGCCAGCGCGTGGGCGACCAGCTCGGTTCCGCCGGAGACCCGCAGCGCGTCGCTGATCGGGATCAGCGCCGCGATCAGCACCAGCACCGGGGCGTCCAGGCTGCGGTAGGCCTCGCGCAGCGACAGCGAACCGGCGGCGACCATTGCCAGCGCCGCGCCGAAGAAGGCGATCGCCACCGGCACGAGGCCGGTCGCCACCAGGATCATCGCCCCCGCCAGCACCGCGATCGGCAGGTACTTGCGGCTGGCCGCCCCCAGCCGCAGGTCGCGCTCGGCCAGCGGCAGGCAGCCCAGGTCGCGCAGCACCGCCGGCAGCGTCTTTGACGCCCCCTGCAGCACCACCACGTCGCCTGGATTCAGCGTCACCGACCGCGGCCGCTCGGTGATCCGCTCGTCTGCGCGGCCCACCGCGATCAGGTTCACTCCATAGCGCTCGAACAGCCCGATGCTGCGCGCCGACTGCCCGCGCAGCACCGAGCGGGGCCCGATCACCGCCTCGCTGACCCGCACCTCGTCGTCGGCATCCTCGGTCGCCACCTCCTTGCGCGAGCGGCCGAGCTTCAGCCGCGCCCGCGCGATCAGCTTGTCCAGCGCCCCCTGCTCGCCCTGCAGGATCACCGTGTCGCCCGGCGCGATCACGGTGTCCGGCAGCGCCGCCTTGCGCCGCTCGCCCTCGCGCAGCAGGCCGATCACCCGCACGCTCCCGTCGGCCATGGCGTGCAGGTCGGTGACTGTCCTGGGCTCGGCCCAGTCGTACGGCGCCCGCGCTTCGGTGACGTAGGGCGCCGCCTCCAGCGCCTCCTCCAGTCCCGCCGGCCCATGCCGTCCCTTGGGGATCAGCCGGTAGAACACCGACAGGAACAGCGCCCCGCCCAGCGCCAGCCACAGGCCGACGGGCGTGTAGTCGAACATGCCGAACGGCTCGCCGAACTCAGCGGCGCGCACCTGCGAGACAATGATGTTGGGTGATGTGCCCACCAGGGTGACGATGCCGCCGAGCAGCGACCCGAAGGCCATCGGCATCAGGTAGTTGGACAGCGAGCCGCCGCTGCGCTTCGACAGCTGCCCCGCGATGGGCATGAAGATCGCCAAGGCCCCGACGTTCTTGGTCACCATCGACATCAGGGTGACCGCCAGCACCATGGCCGGCACCTGGGTCGGCTCGCGTTTGAGCCGGATCAGCAGCGGCCGCAGCGCCGACTCGACGATTCCCGACTTGCCGATCGCCGCCGAGATCACCAGCGCCGAGGCGATGATCACCACGATGTCGTTGGAAAAGCCGGAGAACGCCTCCTTGGCCGGCACCACCTGCAGCACCACCCCCGCCAGCAGCGCCGCCAGCGCCACCAGGTCGTAGCGAAACCGCCCCCAGATGAAGACGACGATCGCTCCGCCCAACAGGGCGAAGGCGAGGGTTTGCTGCAGGGTCAAGCGAGTCTCGGCCGCTCCGGTTCGGCAGGAACGAACGCGTGCGGGAGCATTAGGCTGCGCGCCATGTCATATGGCCGCGGGCCGCGGACAGGATGCGGCGGTCCCCCCAGCTTCACTGGCACGGCGACACCCACGATGGACACCGCCTTGAATCTGAGTGTCACGGACAGCCCGGGCGCTGAAGCCCATCAGACGATCCTCGGCGGCCTCGTGGCCAGCAACGAGCTGCGCTTTGGGCCCTCGCACTGGCGGCCGCTGGCCGTGTTGCTGCACGACGATCAAGGCAAGATCGTCGGCGGCCTCTGGGCCGGAACGGCGTTCGACTGGCTGCAGATCGAGTTGCTGTTCGTGCCCGAGCCCATGCGGACGCGGGGGACGGGCGCGAGGATGCTTGCCCTCGCCGAGGAGGAAGCCCTGGCGCGGGGCTGCCGCGGCGCCTGGCTCGATACCTTCGGCTTCCAGGCGCGTCCGTTCTACGAGCGGCGGGGCTACCGGGTGGTGGGGCGGATCGACGATCACCCCCGCGGTTCCGCCCGCTACTTCATGAGTAAGGATTTCGAACGCGCCTAGTTCAGCGCCGCCCAAAGAGACGGAGTGGAGGCGCGGTTCGTCTCGGGCACGGGGATCCGGCGGCGGAACGCGTCGTCGAAGACCCCGTCCACGCGGATCGAGAAGCTGAGGCCCTCGCGGCCGTCGCCGCCATGGAACTGGTTGACCGTGTCGAACCAGGCGCAATGGGACGCGACGTACTCCTTCTCGCCCGTCTCAGGGTTCAGCATGTAGAACGGCTTCTCGAGGCTGGTCCTGAACCAGACGAACTCGTGCAGCAGGTCGGTGCTGTCGTGGTCGCGGTGCGCGGTCACCGGACGGGCCACGTCGTCGTAGATGATCAGCATCCGCCCGGTGGCGCGGAAGGGCAGGGTGTCGATGAACGCCATCAGTTCGGAGAACTCCTCCGCCTCCTCCGTGGGAACCCAGAGGTCCGTAGCGTCCAAGTCGTAGTAGTTCTCCGGCCCCTGAGAGCGCGACAGGTACACCATCCGTGTTCCCGGCAGTTCGGGGCCGGCCTCCTGGAGCCGGAATGGACCCGTGTAGAAGCGGCGGTCCCCAGCTCCCGCGAGCCGCCTCTGGAGACGCTCACGGACATAGCCGTCGAGCCCCTTTAGCCGGTCCACGTCCACGAATTCGTCCAGCGGCCTATAGGACGGGTAGCGGATACGCGGATCCAGCGGTTCCGGGGCTGTGGCGGCGGTTTGGGCGATCATCCTAACGGCTTAATAAAAAAAATTGCGGGGAGACTGAACCCGACTCCGGCCAGTCCGTTCAGGTGTTCGCGAACCGCCTGAAGCCGGTCGGCTGCATAATAACAACAGCCGAGCGCGCTTGGGGTTCGTTATTAACAAAAGCTACTGGAGCGGGCGGCGCTCTTTACAGGGCGCGACAATGGGTGGTGGTCGGACTTGCAGGAAAACATGCGGATTTACGTAAGCGGGCTCTACAGCGGCGGCAATCCGCAGCCCGGTGTCGGCATCGTGCGCTCGCTTCGCCAGGGCTACCCGTCGGCCCGCCTGGTGGGCGTCGAGTATTCGACCCGCAGCTCCGGCATCCATTGGCATGAACTGGACGAGGTGTGGCTGCAGCGGCCCTGGGACGAGCTGGACCTCGCCGCCCATGGCGCCGCCATCCGCGAGCTGCTGGACGGCGGCGCCCTCTGGATTTCGGGCAGTGACCTGGAGGCGATGTGGCTGGCCAGCGTCTTCCCCGACGGCCATCCGAACCTGCTCTGCCCGCCGGCGGCAGCCTACCCCCGCATAGCCAAGCCCCAGGTGGAGGCGCACGAGGGGCTCCCCGTTCAGATCCCCCCCTACGTCTCCACCGACCTGCCGGACTGGGACCTCCACGGCTTCTGCCGCAAGCACGACTGGCGGGTCTGGCTGAAAGGCCCCTACTACGACGCCGCCCGCACCCCGAGCTGGGACATCTTCGAGGCGGCGCGAAACGCTCTGACCAAGATATGGAGCACGGAGCGCCTGTTCCTCCAGGCCCACGTCGGCGGCTACGAGGAGTCGGTGATGCTGAGCGCCTACCAGGGCGAGCTTCTCGGCTGCGTGCGCATGCGCAAGCGCGAGATCACCCCCGAAGGGAAGACCTGGGCCGGCGACGTCAGCGAAGTCGAGGACGCCTTCCGCGAGCCACTGCGCCGCATCGTGCGCGAGCTGAACTGGACCGGGGGAGGGGAGCTGGAGATGGTCCGCGACCCCGACGGCGCGCTCTGGCTCCTGGAGTGGAACCCGCGCTTCCCCGCCTGGGTCCACGGAGCCACCCTCGCCGGCACGAACCTGCCCGCCCTACTGGTGCAAGGCGCCACCGGTGTGGCTCCGCGCGTGCACGAAGCGCGCGGCGACCAGTTCACCCGCGTGGTGCTGGAAGTGCCGGTCCAGGAGGCCTACCCCCTGCCGCCGCTGCCCGAGCCGTTCAGCGGCGCCGTCGGTCACTCGCTGAAGCACCCCTCGGGCCTACCCGACCTAGCCGAGCGGCTGCACCGCGTCGGCGGCGCCCCACGTGAAGAGGAGGCCACCGCCGAGCGACGGCCCCCGCGCGTGCCCGAGACCATGCTCGAAGACCTCTCTGCCCAGGACTTCGACCGGATCGAAACCCCCTCTTTCATCCTGATGGAGTCCACCGCCGCCGACACCTTCCGCCGCGCCGCCGAGGTGGCCCACGCGCTCAGCACCAACACCACCACGGTCACCAACGCCTACAGCATCAAGACCAACCCCGATCCCCGACTGATCCGGCTCGCGCTGGACTCCGGCTTCCTCGCCGAGGGCATCAGCCTGCTGGAACTGCAGCGCGCGCTGGAAGTCGGCTTTCGCCCCGACCAACTGGTGCTCAACGGCCCGGGAAAGTGGTGGCCGGCAGGCCTGCTGCCCAAGGAGCGCATCCACGCGGTCTTCTGCGACTCCGCCCCCGATCTGAAGAAAACCGTCGCCGCGCTAAACAGCGGCGAGCTGAAGTCGAAGATCGTCGGCGTGCGCCTGCGCACCCCCCACGTCGCCTCGCGCTTCGGCATCGCCATCGACAGCCCCTCGGCCTTCCGCTCGCTGGTCGAGTCCATCGCCACGCTGCCCCAGGACACCGGTTTCGGCGTTCACTTCCATATGGCCAGCAGCAACATCGGCGTGCGCCGCTGGTGGCGGCTCTACGAGTCGATGCTGCGCTGGTGCCAGGCGCTCGAGCGCCTCACCGGGCGCCCCATCGAGGTGCTCGACCTCGGCGGCGGCTGGTTTCCCGACGACTGGCACAGCGCCGACGCCACCGACTTCGCCCAGGCGGTGCGCCGCGCCCAGGCCTTCCTGCCCCACGTCGGCCAGATCATCTCTGAGCCTGGGAAGGCCATGGCCCAGCCCTCAATGGCGCTGGCCATGCGCGTGCTGGAGATGCAGGAGGACGAGGACGGCGCGGTCACCGAGGTCGTCGTCGACGGCTCCATCGCCGAGCTGCCGATGCACTTCTTCCAGCCTCACCGGGTGATGGCGCGCGGCGAGGGCGGCGGCTGGACCCCGCTGCGGCGCGGCAAGAGCCACCTTCTCGGGCGTCTGTGCATGGAGCACGACATCGTCGCCACCAACATCGAACTGCCCGAAGGCACGCGCCCGGGCGACGTCCTCGTCTTCTGCGACGCGGGCGGTTACGACAGGAGCATGTCCTATGTATTTGGCCGCGGATGACCTAGGCGCCGCCCGCCCCGTTGGCGGGGACGCGCGATCCTCCTGTGAGCTGAAGTGGCGGGACTGGCCCGCATCCACGCTGTCACACCACGGCCGGGCCTGCTGCGAGATCGCGCGCGAGTGGGTGCTGGCCATGGACTACTCCCAGCTGGCCGACGCCTCCCCGCTCAGCGGGCCCCGCTGGGTGCGTCAGCGCTACCCCTGGGGACCGTCCGCTTGGCCGCTCCATTGGTGCGAGGCGGTGGAGCGCAAGCGGCTCGACTGCGGCGCCCACGCCGCCATCTCCCACCAGATCTTCGCCGCCCGCGGGGTGGAGAGCTACCCCGCCCAGTTCGTGCAGCAGTACAGCCACGAGGCCACCAGCCACTGGGGCCTCAAATGGGGCGAGGAGGAGGTCACCGCCGCCTGGATCGACGGCGACGTCATCTATCACGAAGGCTGCGCCGTCCGCGCCGGACCCGACGAGGTCAAGCTCTGGGACGCCAGCGCCGGCTGGTGGATCGACCCCGAGCAGCGCGGCGGCTACGGCGCCCTGCTCAGCGTGCGCGTGCGCGCGCCCGACGAGGAGACCTTCGCCTGGGGCCGCAGAACCTTGAGGGCCAACATCTGGCATAACCTCGCGGCTGGGGACGACGAAGCGATTGCCGCCCAGTCAGCGGAGCCGTCGGCCCCTTCACGCTGGGCCGCGGCTGAATAGTCGGCGCGACGCGGAACGCGGAGCCAGGGTCTATGGGCGCGCCTGCGGGTCCGATGATTCCGGGCTGAAGCTCTCATACGCGACATCACCGGTGTGGGCTGGATCCGCCGCATTGGCGCCCGGCGCGGAGGCGGCGCCGGCTCCAGAGGCGATCTCAGATATCGTCGCGATCGCTTGGTCGATGGTCGCGCGGGCTGAGCGGAGGTCCTCGAGCACGGCGGCCAAAGGCTGACTCGCCTCAACCGAAGGATTGGTCATGGTCGAAAGCCATCCGTCTTGTTGCGCCGGCACGGTTTAACCCGGAGAACGCCCCTGCTCAAAGACTCCGGCGGCCGCCTTACGGCGCCGGCTTCACGTCGAACGTGACGCCCTGGGCCAGGGGCAGGGTGCGGCCGTAGTTCACCGTGTTGGTTGCGCGGCGCATGTAGGCCTTCCAGGCGTCCGAGCCGGACTCGCGCCCGCCGCCGGTCTCCTTCTCGCCGCCGAAGGCGCCGCCGATCTCCGCGCCCGAGGTGCCGATGTTGACGTTGGCGATGCCGCAGTCGGAGCCCACGTCGGAGACGAACTGCTCGGCCTCGCGTACGTCGTTGGTGAAGATCGAGGACGACAGCCCCTGCGGCACATCGTTCTGCAGGCGAAGAGCCTCGTCGAACTCACTGTATTTCATCACGTAAAGGATGGGTGAAAAGGTCTCGCGCAGGACCGGCCCATCCTGCGCCGGCATCTCCACCAGCGCCGGGCGGACGTAGACCGCCTCGTCACCCGCCACGTCCACGCGCTCGCCGCCCTGGACCTCGCCGCCGGCCTCGCGCGCGTCGGCCAGCGCCCGCTCGTGGGCCTCCAGCGCGGCGCGGTCGATCAGGGGGCCGACCAGCACGCCCGGCTCGCGCGGGTCGCCGATGCCGACGGAGGCGAAGGCGGCCTTCAGCTGCGGCACGAGGCGGTCATAGACGCTCTCGTGCACGAACAGCCGCCGCAGCGAGGTGCAGCGCTGCCCCGCCGTGCCCATGGCCGAGAAGGCGACCCCGCGCAGCGCCAGGTCGAGGTCGGCGGTGGGGGCCACGATCATGGCGTTGTTTCCCCCGAGCTCCAGAATCGGCCGCGCGAAGCGGGCGGCCAGGCGCGGCCCGACCGCGCGGCCCATGCGGGTGGAGCCGGTGGCGGACAGCAGCGGGACCTTCTGGTGGTCCACCAGCACCTCGCCGATGTCACGTTCGCCGATCAGCAGGACAGACAAGTTTTCCGGGGCTTCAGGGAATTTGCTGGCGGCCCGCTCGAACAGCGCCTGCGTCGCCAGCGCGGTCAGCGGCGTCTTCTCCGAGGGCTTCCACACCACGCTGTCGCCGCACACCAGCGCCAGCGCCGCGTTCCACGACCACACCGCCACCGGGAAGTTGAAGGCGCTGATCACCCCCACCACCCCCAGCGGATGCCAAGTCTCCATCATCCGGTGCTGCGCCCGCTCCGTGGCGATGGTCAGCCCGTAAAGCTGCCGCGACAGGCCCACGGCGAAGTCGCAGATGTCGATCATTTCCTGGACTTCGCCGAGGCCCTCGGAGGTGACCTTGCCGGCCTCCAGCGTCACCAGCCGCCCGAGGTCCGCCTTGGCGGCGCGCAGCTCCTCACCGAGCAGCCGCACCAGCTCGCCCCGGCGAGGTGCGGGAACCTTGCGCCACTGCAGGAAGGCCTCGTGCGCGGCGTCGATCGCGGCGGAAGCCTGCTCGGCCGTGACGGTCTTCACCCGTCCGGTCACCTCTCCGGTGATCGGCGAACGGGCGATCAGCGCCCCGCCGGTGTAGGCGGCTTCGGCCACGCCGAGACGCCCCAGGATCTCGCGCACCTCCTCGGCGGCGGAGGGGAGGGCGGCGCGGGCGGCTTCGAGGGTGGAGGCGGAGTCAGCCATGTTCGTGCTCCTTCAGGCGACGGCGGCCGAGCGGACGGGATCGACCTCGGACTGATAGTCCTCGGGCGTGGCGTAGTAGCGGCCGAAGCGGTTCTTGAGAAAGGCGGGCAGGGGGATGTCCTCCTGCTTGATGAAGCCGTGTGACGGAATGGCGCCCTCCGCCAGCATGTCCAGCACCGCGCAGATGCCCGCCGCGGTGGTGATCTGGATCGCGCTGCGCACCACCCCGCCGATCTCCTCCGAATAGACCTTGTTGGCGTAGGTCTTCTGCAGCAGCCGGCCGTCCTTCACCCCGCTGACGGTGACGAAGATGATCACCACGTCCTGCATCGTGGTCGGCAGGGCGTTCTCCATGATGTCCTTGAGCACCTCGCGCCGGTGGCGCAGGCCGAGGTCGTTGAGCAGCACCTTCATGATCGCGCAGTGGCCGGGGTAGCGCATGGTGCGGTAGTTCAGGTTCCGCACCTTCCCCTCCAGCGTCTCGGGCAGGGTGCCCAGGCCGCCGGAGGTGTTGAAAGCCTCGTAGACGACGCCGTCGATCGACAGGCCCTCCAGTTCCTCCATCGCCGGCGTCTCGCGCCGCTGGCCGTCGACGATCGCCTCGCACGGCTCGATGTATTCGTTGATCACGCCCTCGGTGGACCAGGTCATGTTGTAGTTCAGCGCGTTGTGCGGGTACTTCGGCAGGGCGCCCACCCGCATCTTCACGTCGTGCAGCTCGTCGAAGTCCTTGAGCAGGTCGGCCGCGACGATGGTGATGAACCCCGGCGCCAGCCCGCACTGGGGGATGAACGCCGTCTCGGCATCACGCGCCAAACCCTTGACGTGGCGGGTCGATTTCACGTCCTCGGTCAGATCCAGGTAGTGGGCTCCGCACGCCTTGGCGGCGTCGGCGACCAGCGGCGTGATAGAGTAGGGCGCCGCCGACAGCACGGCGAACTTGCCGCGCACCGCCGCCTCCAGCGCCGCCTTGTCCTTGACGTCCAGAACCATGGTCTGCACCGGCACGCCCGACTCCAGCCGGCGCACCGCGTGGGCCGAATGGTCGGCCACGGTGACCCGGTAGTCGCCCGAGCGAGCCAGGAAGTCTGCGATCATCGAGCCGATCTTGCCGGCTCCCACGAGCAGCACGTCCTTCACGGCGGCCTCCCCTAATTTGATGCGAAGCGGCGAACATGGCGCCTGCCTCGGCAAGCCGCCATTGCCAGCTTGCCGGAATGACCGCTACCTTCCGGCGGACTGCCGAGCCGCTTCGGCGGAACGCCCATGGACGACATCGACCGCCAACTGCTGGCCAAGCTCCGCGAGAACGCCCGCGCCTCCACCGTGTCGCTGGCGCGGAGCCTCGGCCTGTCGCGCACCACGGTGCAGAGCCGCATCGCCCGAATGGAGCGCGCGCGGGTGATCGCAGGCTACACCGTCCGCACCGCCGAGGAGGTGGAGCGCGGCCACATCCGCGCGCTGGTGATGATCACCGTCGGTCCCAAACGCTCTGCCGCGGTGGAGCAGGCGCTGCGCAAGATGCCGGAGGTGCGGGCGCTGCACTCGGTCAACGGCGCCTTCGACATGATCGCCGAAACCTCCACCCCCGCAATCGGCGACATGGACGCCCTGATCGACCGCATCGGCGCGCTTGAGGGCGTGGAGCGGACCACCTCCTCGATCATCCTCTCGACCCGGATCGAGCGCTAGACAGCGAAAAAGCCTCGCCCTTTGGGGCGAGGCTTTCCCTTAGGTCCTTTCGCCAGGCTTAGTGCCGCGAGGTGTCCTCGTCCTTGTCGCGGTTCTTGCCTTGGTCGGCCTTGTTCTTGCCGTCCGACACCGCGCTGAGTTGCGGGTTGAACATGGCGCCGCCTTCACCCGAAGCGCCGCCGGATTGGGCCTGCTGCCCCTGGTCCGCCTGTTCTTCGCCCGCGCCGGGCCCAGCCGCCGAGATAGTGCCCTCGCTCGAACCGGCGTTCGAGTAGCCTTTGTCCAGCGCGCTGGCCTCGCCCCGGCCATAGCCGCCGCGGCCGTCGCCAATGTCCTCGGCCGAGGTGCCGTGGCCGACGAACTGATGGCCGGTGGTGGAGCCGGCGGGCTCAAGGTCGTTGCGGTGCATGCCCTGCGAGATGTTCGAGCCGCCCGAGCTGAAGCTCTGGAAGCCGCCAAAGCTCTGCCGCCCCGACGGGTTCTGCTCGCCCGAACGTTCCTGCGAGCCTTCCTGGCCGCCCTGCTGCTGGCCGCTTTGGCCCTGTTGTTGGCCGCGCCAGTCGCTGAAGGTGGAGTGGAACTGCGAGCGCCGCTGGTCGCGGAAGCTGCGGTACTCCTCGTCGTGCTTGCGGGCCTGCTCCTCGCGCCAGCGGGAATACTCGCTGTCGTAGCTGGAGAGCTGCTGGTTGCGCCAGTGCAGGTAGTCGGGCTCGTGCTCATGGTCCTCGTGGCCGCGCCCGCGGATGCGGTCGCCCATCTCGCGCATCCGGTCGCCAAGTCCGCGATGATCATCGTCGCCGCGGCCGGAGACGCGGCGGTGGTCGTCATGGTCGCGGTCGCGGGACCAGGGTGCGCGGTTGGGCATGAAGCCCAGGTCCTCGCGCTCGTCGGCGCCGCGCGCGGCGCGGTCCAGCGCCGGGTTGGCCCCGATCAGCCCGCCCGAGCCGCCGAGGCTGCGCTGGCGGCTGCCTTCCTGGCCGAAGTCGCCGCCGTAGCCGCTCTGGCCCTGGCCGCCGCGCGGGTAGCCGCCACGGCCCCAGTCGCCCTGACCGGTGCTGGAGCGCTCCTGGTCGCGCCCGCCACGGTTCGCCTGCCAGCCGCTGTCCTCGTAGCGCTGGTCGTCGCGCCACTGCGAACGCCGCGCCGAGCCGAAGTCTTCGTTCTGCCCGTAGGTAGAGTGGCCCTGGCTGCGGCCCCAGCGCCAGTCGTCGTTCTGGCCGCGCTCATCGCGCCCGGCCTGTGAGCCGGAGCGGCCGCCGCCCCATGAACGCTGCTGCTCGCCGCCCTGGCCAAAGCGGCGTTCGTCATCCTGATCGCGCCATCGCTCGTCGCGCTCGCCGAAGCGGTGGTCGTCATGGTCGAAACGGGGCATGGTGAAGCTCCTCGCAAAGGTTGGCTGCCGACCTTCCAACCCGTCTCGGCCCCCCTGCGTTCCAAGCTTCACCCCATCGTCATCAGCGCCGCCGAGTCGCGCTTGGTCAGTCCGCAGGCTCCTCGGGAAAAAACCGGAAATACGGCCCCGCCTCTTCAAGCACCCGCGCGAACGAGGGCCGCGCCTTCAGCCGCTCCAGATAGGCCACGAGGTTCGGGTGTGCGGGCGCCAGCGGCGCCACCTTGTCGGCGTAGAACAGGGCCGGGGCCGCGGCGCAGTCGGCCATGCTGAACTCCTCTCCGGCCGTCCACTCGCGCCCCGCCAGGTCGCGCTCGGCCATGCCCAGCGCCGTGGCCATCAGGGCGCGGGCCTTCTCCACGCCGAGCGGATCGCGCGCGCCCTCGGGCCGCAGACGGTCGCCGACGATCGCCTGCATCTGCATGTGGACGTGCAGGTCGTAGAACCGGTCCGCCCGGCGCACCCGCAGGGCCCGCTGCGGGTCGGCCGGGATCAGCGCGGCGCCCGCCGACGAGCGCTGCGCCAGCCATTCGATGATGATGGTGGACTCGGGAACCACCTCTCCGCTCGCCCCGTCGCGCAGCACCGGGAACTTGCCGATCGGCCAGACCGCCTTGAACGCCGCGGCGGATGCCTCATCGCCGAAGTTGACGACCACCGGCTCGAACTCTGTCCCTGTCTCGTAGAGCGCGATCAGCGCCTTCCAACAGAACGAGGAGAGGGGGTGGTAGTAGAGGGTCAGGCTCATCGCGGTCTCCGGGAGTCGGCGCCTCTTCGCACGCGTGGACGCCGGCGCGCAAAATCCGTTGGACCTTGTCGGATAGAAGCGGCTTGGTTCGTCCTAGGAGCGCAACAGCCGCAAGAAGGAGGCAAGCCGATGAAGTTCATGGTCATGGTCCGGGCCGACGTGGGCACCGAGCGCGGCGACATGCCCACCCGGGAGCTGCTGGAAGCGATGATGAAGTTCAACCAGGAAATGATCGACGCCGGCGTGATGGTCTCCGGCGACGGCCTTCGCCCCAGCTCCAGGAATGCCGCCCGCATCACCTTCCGCGGCGGCGAGCGGATCGTCACCGACGGTCCCTTCGCTGAGACCAAGGAGCTGATCGCCGGCTACTGGATCATCGACGTCCCCTCGTTCGAGGACGCGATCAACTGGATGAAACGCTGCCCCGATCCCCAGACCGGCGGCGAATCGGTGCTGGAGATCCGCCAGGTGGTCCTGCCCGAGGACTTCGGCGAGCAGTTCACGCCGGACATGCAGGAGTGGGAGGAGAAGCAGCGGGCGCTGGAGGAGGGGCGGCGCTAGAGCTCTCGCCCGAAAGCCTCGTCCCTCGACAGGCTCAGGGTGAGGTTTTCTACTGCGCCTCCATAGCTCTCACACTGCGCCTCAGTAGCCCTCATCCTGAGTTTTCGAAGGACGAAGGCGGTCCATAAACCCCTGAACAGCGAGCCTAGGAACCCCCATGCTCTACGCCATCCTCTGCTACGACAATGAAGAGGTCGTCGGCGCCTGGTCCAAGGCCGAGGACGACGCTGTCATGGCGCGGCTGGGCGCCGTGCAGCAGAACCTGGCCGCGCAGGGGCGCCTCGGTCCGGTCGCGCGGCTGCTACCCACCACCGCCGCCACCACCGTGCGCAAAGGCAAGGAGGCGCTGGTGCTGGATGGCCCCTTCGCCGAAACCAAGGAGCAGCTGCTCGGCTTTTACGTCGTCGATTGCCCCTCGCTGGACGACGCGATCGACACCGCCAAGGAGCTAGCCCGCGCCAGCGGCTCGGCGGGCGCCTATGAGCTGCGCCCGATCGGCTACTTCCAGCCGGGCGCGGCGCCGGTATGACCGACCCGGCCTGGATCGACGCGGCCCTGACCGCCGCCCGCCCCCAGGCCGTGGGCGCGCTGCTCCGCTACTTCCGCGACCTCGACACCGCTGAGGAGGCGTTCCAGGACGCCTGCCTGCGCGCCCTGAAGAACTGGCCGGAAAAAGGCCCGCCGCGCGACCCGGCCGCCTGGCTGATCATGGTCGGCCGCAACGCCGGCATCGACGTCGCCCGCCGCCGCGTCCGCCAGACCGAACTGCCTGACGAGGCGCGCCTCTCCGACCTCGACGACGCCGAGACCCCGCTGGCCGAGCGGCTCGACAACGCCGACTACCGCGACGACGTCCTGCGCCTGCTGTTCGTCTGCGGCCATCCCGAACTGCCCGCGACCCAGCAGATCGCGCTGGCGCTCCGCATCGTCTCCGGCCTGTCAGTGAAGCAGATCGCCCGCGCCTTCCTAGTCTCCGAAGCGGCGATGGAGCAGCGCATCACCCGCGCCAAGGCCCGCATCGCCGCCTCCGGCGCCGCGTTCGAGACCCCCCACGCCGTGGAGCGGGCCGAGCGTGTCGGCGCGGTCGCCGCCATGGTCTACCTGATCTTCAACGAGGGCTATTCGGCCGCGGGCGACACCGCCGGCGCCCGGGCGCCGCTCTGCGACGAGGCCATCCGCCTGGCCCGCCTGCTCCTGCGGCTGTTCCAGGCCGAGCCCGAGATCATGGGTCTGCTGGCGCTGATGCTGCTCCAGCACGCCCGCGCCGGCGCCCGGTTCGACTCCGCGGGCGAGGTGGTCCTGCTGGAGCATCAGGACCGGCGCCTGTGGGACCCGAAGCTGATCGCCGAGGGCCTCGCCCTGGTCGACAAGGCCTTGCGCCACCGCCGCCCAGGCCCCTACCAGATCCAGGCCGCAATCGCCGCGCTGCACGCCCGCGCCCCGAGCTTCGCCGACACCGGCTGGGAGGAGATCGCCCTGCTCTACGAGGCGCTGGAGGCGATGCAGCCCTCGCCGGTGGTGGCGCTCAACCGCGCCGTCGCCGTCTCCCGCGTGCGCGGGCCCGAAGCGGCGCTGGCGCTGATCGAGCCGCTGACGCCCTCCCTGTCCGGCTACTTCTACTTCCATGGCGCGCGCGGCGCCCTGCTCAAGCAACTCGGCCGCGCCGGCGAGGCGAGGGCGGCCTTCAATCGCGCCATCGCGCTGGCCAACACCGCCGCCGAAGCCGCCCACATCCGCAAAGAGCTGGACTGCATGGCCGGGGAGGGCTCGCCAATCCCGGCTTGAGCCCCCGCCCAGAACCTTTGCCGCCGCGGCGGCATTAGCTCCCCATGGCCCAGGCGCGCGAGAGCATCTTCCCGACCTTCTTCCTCTCGGGCTTCGAGTGCTCGACCTTCATCTGGAAGGACCAGGGGCGCCGCAACCTGGTCGAGGAGACCCGCCACCGCGAGCACGCCGACTGGGACTACGGCTTCCTCGCCTCCCTCGGCATCGCGGTGGCGCGCGAGGGCATCCCCTGGCCGCTGGTGGACCAGGGCGGCGGGCGCTACGACTTCAGCTACATCGACCCGTTCATAGAAGCGATGAACCGGCACAAGGTGCTCCCCGTCTGGGATCTTTGCCACTACGGCTACCCCGACCGCTGCGACCCCTTCGGCGAAGACTTCGCCGACTGCTTCGAGGCCTATGCGCGCGCGGCGGCCGAGTACGTGCTGCCCAAGGTGCGTGGCCCGCACTTCTTCACCCCGATGAACGAGATCACCTTCTTCGGCTTCATGGGCGGGGAGTGGGCCTGGTCCGCCCCGTTCGGCACGACCAGGGAGAGCAACCACGCGCTCCGCCGCGCCTGCTGCGCCGCTGACCTGCGCGCCGTCCACGCCATCCGCGAACTCGACCCGGAGGCGCGGATGATCCACATCGACCCGCTGGTGAACATCGTCGCGCCGGGCGACCGGCCCGACCTGCGCGAGACCTGCCGCCACGAGACCTTTGAGGACACCTTCTACGCCTGGGACATCCTGGCCGGGATGAAGCATCCCGAGCTCGGCGGCTCGCCCGAGGCGCTCGATATCCTGGGGGTCAACTGCTACTCCTTCGGCCAGATGGAGTACCGCGAGCACGGGCCGCACCAATCCCTGCCGCCGGACGACCCGCGCATTCTGCCGCTCGGCGTCCTCCTCAAGTACGCCCACGACCGCTACGAACGCCCGATGATCATCGCCGAGTCCTCGGGGCTGGAGGACGGCCGCGAGGACTGGCTGCGCGACGTGACCACCGAGGCGCTGGCGGCGGTGCGCCAGGGGCTGGACCTGCACGGCGTCTGCCTGTTCCCCGCCGTGGACATGCCCGACTGGCACAACGGCAAGTGGGTCAACAACGGCATCGCCGACATCGACGACTCCACCCCCGAGTTCCGCCGCCTGCCGGTGCAGGCCTACGTCGACGAGCTGCGACGCTGGCAAAAGCTGTTCGGCCGGGTCACCGAGCTGGACGCGGACCCCTTCGACAAGCCGGTCGATCTGAACGACATCCGCCGCGCGGCCGAGCGGGTGGACGCCACGAGCGACCGCGACTGGCATTGAGGCCGCGTTCAGCCGCGGTTCAGCTTCGCCCGCGCGTGCTTCCGCGGGCGGGGAAACCTCCGCTTTCCCCGCAAGTTGAACGGTCATGGGCGGCGCTGTCGCGCCCGCCGCGGGAGAGACTGAGATGATGTTCGCAGCATTGGCGGCGGCCATGAGCCTGATGGCGCAAGGCTATGGCTCGGACACGGGCGGCATGGTGCAGGCCACCAAATACCTGTGCCGGCCGACGGCCACGGCGACGGTGTCGAGCCCGCCGGTGTGCAAGGGCGGCGGCCCGCTGGAGGCCCAGCCCGCCTGCTTCTGCAGCGGCATCTACACCATCCGCGAGGAGCCCGCCTGCAACCGCGACGGCACCCCCGCGATGTTCCCGGCGGGGCATCGGCTGAGCAAGTACGAGAACGACCGCCTGATCAGCTGCATCGACTGGCAGCGCCGGCGGCGGTAGCGGCTGAGCTTCTAGCGTTTGTGAAGGCGCGGAACACAGTGGCGGGCTAGCCGATTCCGCTTCCACACGTGGAGCAGGCAAGTGGAAAGCGTCGAGTCCCTTAGGGAGGCAGCCCGTACGGCGCGCCGGCAAGCGCGAACGGACGTGGACCCAGCCACCGCGCAGGCCCTGCTGGATATGGCCGTCGAGCTTGAGCAGAGGGCCCATGCCCTGGAGCGGCGACAGCGGGAGCCGCAAAGGCGCTCCGGCTAGGCCTTCCGCCCCCGGCCTCTGGTCTTGGGGCTCAGACCTGCAACCGCGACGGCCCCCGCCGTCATGCGCACTCGCGCTCCCAGGGCGGCGCCTCGCTTGCCGTTTCCATCTCGGCCTCGATCGCCAAGATCTCCCGCGGCCGGCCCACCGAGGCGGCGGCGGCGATCCGGCCGTCGCGGAAGAAGCGCAGCGTGGCGTCCCCTGCGGGGATCGAGCCGTCCACGGCGGTGTGGTCGAAGCGCGGCGCGTGCCCCACGTAATGCACCGCAAGATCGTAGTGGTTGCTCCAGAAGAAGGGCGGAGCCGTGAACGGGCGCCGCTCGCCCAGCATGTTCACCGCGGCGGTCTGCCCCTGCCGCTGGGCGGCCGCCCAGTGCTCCACCCGGATGCGTTCCCCGGTGCGGGCGTCGGGATAGCGGGCGATGTCGCCGGCGGCGAAGACGCCGGCGCGGCTGGTCTCCAAGAACCGGTCCACCAGCACGCCGCCATCCGTCTCCAGGCCGGCCGCCACCGCCAGCTCCAGACGCGGCCTCACCCCCACGCCCAACACGACCAGGTCGGCCGCGATCCCGCCGCCGTCGTCCAGCCGAAGCCTTCCGTCCGCGAACCCCTCCGCCCGACGCCCCAGGTGGAACACCACCCCCTTCCGCTCATGCAGCGCGCGGATGGACTGGCCCAGTTCGCGGCCGAGCACCCGCTCCATCGGCACGGCTTCGGGGGCGACCACATGCACCTCCACGCCACGCGTCCTCAGGGAGGCGGCCGTCTCGAGCCCGATGAAGCTGGCTCCGATGACGGCGGCGCTGCGGGCCGTTGCGGCCGCGGCGATAATGGCCCGCGCGTCGGCCAGCGAGCGCAGGGTGTGCACGGCGGGATCGTCGAAGCCTGGAGCCTGCGGCCGTATCGGTTCGGCGCCGGTGGCGAGCAGCAGGCGGTCGTAGGCGAACCGCTCGCCGTCCTCGGTCACCGCCTCCCGCGCCTCGTGCGCGATTTCCACCACCCGCCGCCCGAGGCGCAGGTCGATGGCGTTGTCGCGGTAGAAGTCGGCGCCCTTCAGGGGGATCCACTCTTCCGGCGCGGTGCCGGCCAGGTAGTCCTTGGACAGGTTCGGCCGGTCGCACGGCGGCGCCTCCTCGGCGCTCAGCATGGTCAGGCGGCCCTGGTATCCGCGGCGGCGCAGCATCTCGGCCGCCGCGAAGCCGGCCGCGCCGCCGCCGACGATCACCACGCGCCGCGGCTCTTCCGGCCTCGCCGGCGCTGGGCGGGGAGGCGAGTCCTCGTGCCTGCCGTGGACGAAGACCATGCCGCCGACCAGCTCGACCTTCCAGCGCGACAAGGCGTCGAACGCCGGGGCCGACAGGGCTTCGCCGGTGCGCAGGCTGAAGCAGGCGTGGTGCCAGGGACAGCGAACCGTCTCGCCCACGACCAAGCCTTCGTCCAGCGGGGCGCCGTAGTGGGTGCAGGCCCCGCCGATGGCGCGCAGTTCGCCGTTCAGCCGGTAGAGCAGCACCGGCCCGCCCTCGACATGGCCCGCGATCACGCCCGCCGGCGGAACCCGCTCCAGCGCCAGGCCGGCCCCGAAATCAGGACCTCTAGGAGGATCTCCAGTGGCGCCCATGGCCCGCTCCCTGCCGCGCGACGCCGCCAAGGGGCCGCGCCTCATCATTGGATGCGGGGCGACTTCAGACGTTCCCGTTCGAATGAGGCGGGGACGGCCAGGCTATGTACCGCGCATGACAATGGCGCCGCGCGCGCTAAGTCCCTGACCATCCGCAATGGGTTCAACCGCATCAATTGGCGGCGCCAGCGGTGGTAGCGGCCTCCTTACAGGTGCAGCCTTAGGCAGCGCTGTCGCGCCTGGGCGGGGCTGTCACACGCTCGCCCGCAGGGTGGTGAGCAGTTCGTCCAACTGCTCGAACTGCTCGGGCATCGCGTCTTCCATGCCCACGTATGACTCATCGAGCGCCTCCTTCGAAGGATAGAGTTCCCGCAGGACCAGCCGCGTCCCGCCGTCCTTTCCCTCGAAGGTCACCGTGGTGACGGCGCCCTCGCCGCTTTCGTCATTGGTCCAGACCAGGCGCGAAGGCGGCGACACTTCCAGATACTTGCCGAAGAAGGCCATGGCGTTCGAGGCGTCGTGTCCGAACGCGATGCGATAGCCGCCCCCGGTGCGGACATCCATCTCGCAGAACAGCAGGGGCACGCCCATCGACTTCGGCGCCCACCACAGCTTGAACAGCTCGGGCTTGCTCCAGGCGTCGAACACGAGCCGGACCGGGGCGTCGAAGGTGCGCGTCACGACCAGTTCTAGCTCGGACCTCCGCTCGACCGCCGTGCGCCCGTCACCCGCCCTGTCGCCCATCGGCTTTCTCCTTCCGTTTCAGCGCCTCGACGACCTCGTCCAGCGCATCGAAGCGTGCGTTCCAGATCCGGCGGCGCCCTTCGATCCAGGCCGCCTCTTGATCGATGCCACTCAGGCCGAGCCTGATGGCCTAAAAGGCGTTGAGTATGCTGTCCCTGCAATCCCTTCCGTACCATGGTCCGGAGTCAACAGGGCTCCTTCCGTACCCTCCGCGCAGTGCTCGGCGCGTCATGTGACGGGAAGCTCCGTGACACCTTAGTGCTGCGTCCACATGGCCAGCATCCAGACAGCCATGGCGATCATCATCAGGTTCTCGGTCAATGAGACGAAGCCCAGCGGCACGTTCGAGGAGCCCCCGACGCAGGCGCACTTCAGCTCACGCTTGTCGATGTAGACGGCCTTGAAGACCGACACGGCCCCGATCGTCCCGATGAACAGCGCGATCGGAACGGACAGCCAGGTCAGCGCGCCGGCCACCATCAGAACGCCCGCGGCTCCCTCGGCGAGGGGGTAGATGTAGCTGTACCGGACCCAGCGCTTGGCCAAGAGGTCGTAGTTCAGGAACATACTCGAGAATTTCTCGACGTCCTGAAGCTTCAGCATCGCCAACACGACCATGCTGAACCCGATGAACCATTCGCCGGCGCGCAGAGTGAACGGCGAGCCGAAGGCCGCCTGACTGGTGGCCATCGCCATCAAGGCGGTCATCGTAAAGACAGCCATCACGGGCCGATAGCTAGTCGCCCCCGGCTCCGCCACCTTGAGGCGGAAGTGGCGACGCAGATCGTCGTAGCCGCCGATGCGGCGCCCGTCGATGAAGATCTGCGGCGTCGTCTTCACGCCATGCTCCGCCTTGAAGGCGTCTGTCTCGTCGCGCGTCGTCAGCCAGTGGTCTTCCACGGCGAAGCCTTTGCGCTTCAGCAGGTCGAGGGCCTTCAGCCCATAGGGGCAGGTGTGTCCAGGCATCACCATTCGGTGCAGCTGAGCAGTCTTGTTTGTCGTAATTTTCATCTCAGCTCTCGATTGCCGAAGGTCCACTCCCACCCATATGGTTCCGTACCATAGTACGGAGGCAACCCCATGACCGACATGACCATCGCAGCGCTCGCGCGCTCGGGCGACGTTGGCGTCGAAACGGTACGGTACTACCAGCGTCGCGGGCTGATGCGGGAGCCCCGGCGGCCGGAAGGGCCAGGGCTCGGCGGCGGCGTGCGGCGCTACGGCGAAGACGACGTCCGTCGCCTCCGCTTCATCAAGTCGGCGCAGACGGCGGGCTTCACCCTTGAAGAGATCGGCGAGCTGCTCGCGCTGGACTCAACCGATGAGCGGCCGCGCGCCCGCGACATGGCCCGCAGCCGGATAGCCGCGCTGGACGCGAAGATCGCAGAGCTAACCGCCGCTAGCATGGCGCTGAGCCGTTTGGCCGATGAGTGCTCATCCAGCGAAAAGGGCCCATGCCCGATAATCTCCGCCTTCGAGCCCCTAGTTCAGCAATACGGGGACAGCATACCGAATCCCCCTGAATAGAGCGCCGCCCCTGCGGGTTGACAGGCGGCGGGGGGCGTGGCCCTTCCGCGCCTTCCTCTCCAAGCCTCCCCAGCCGCCCACGATGACGACTCACGCCTACCGCTCTCACACCTGCGGCCAGCTCCGCGCCGCCGACGCGGGGCAGTCCGTTCGCCTGTCCGGCTGGATTCACCGCAAGCGCGACCACGGCGGCCTGCTGTTCATCGACCTGCGCGACCACTACGGCCTGACCCAGCTGGTCGTGGACCCGCAGAACCCGGCGCTCGCAGCCATGGACCGCCTGCGCGCCGAGAGCGTGGTGCGCATCGACGGCGGGGTTGTGGCGCGCGCGCCCGAAGTGGTGAACCCGAACCTGCCGACCGGCGAGGTCGAGGTGCGCGTGCGCGGCTTCGAGGTGCTGGGCGAGGCGGCCGAGCTGCCGCTGCCGGTGTTCGGCGAGCCCGACTACCCCGAGGAGATCCGCCTCAAGTACCGCTTCCTCGATCTGAGGCGCGAGACCCTCCACCGCAACATCGTGCTGCGCTCGAACGTCATCTCCTCGATCCGCCGCCGCATGATCGACCAAGGCTTCACCGAGTTCCAGACGCCGATCCTGACCGCCTCCTCGCCCGAGGGCGCCCGCGACTACCTGGTCCCCTCGCGCCTGCACCCGGGCCAGTTCTACGCGCTCCCCCAGGCGCCCCAGCAGTTCAAGCAGCTGCTGATGGTCTCGGGCTTTGACCGCTACTTCCAGATCGCCCCCTGCTTCCGCGACGAGGACGCGAGAGCCGACCGCTCGCCCGGCGAGTTCTACCAGCTCGACGTCGAGATGAGCTTCGTCACCCAAGATGATGTTTTCGCTGCGATCGAGCCGGTGATCCACGGCGTCTTCGACGAGTTCAAGGGTGACCGCACGGTCACCCCGCTCCCCTGGCCGCGCATCCCCTATCGCACCTCGATCGCCAAATACGGCACCGACAAGCCCGACCTGCGCAACCCGATCGAAATGCAGGACGTGTCCGACCACTTCCGCGGCGGCGGCTTCGGCGTGTTCGCGCGCATCCTGGAGAACCCGAAGAACGCCATCTGGGCCATCCCCGCGCCGGGCGGCGGCTCGCGCGCGCTCTGCGACCGCATGGACAGCTGGGCCAAGGGCGAGGGCCAGCCCGGCATGGCCTACATCTTCTGGCGCGAGGGCGAAGAGGGCGGCGCCGGCCCCGTCGCCAAGAACATTGGGCCCGAGCGCGCCGAGGCGCTGCGCAACCAGCTCGGCCTGAAGCAGGGCGACGCGGTCTTCTTCGCCGCCGGCGATCCGAACAGCTTCGCCAAATTCGCCGGGCTGGCGCGCACCCGCGCGGGCCAGGAGCTCGGCCTGATCGCCGACGGCGAGTTCCGCTTCTGCTGGATCGTCGACTACCCGATGTACGAGTGGCACGAGGAGGAGAAGAAGATCGACTTCTCCCACAACCCCTTCTCGATGCCGCAGGGGGAGCTGGAGGCGCTCAACACCAGGGATCCGCTGGAGATCCTCGCCTACCAGTACGACATCGTCTGCAACGGCGTGGAGCTCTCCTCCGGCGCGATCCGCAACCATCGCCCGGACATCATGTACAAGGCCTTCGAGATCGCCGGCTATTCGAAGGAGGACGTCGACCGCGACTTCTCCGGCATGATCAACGCCTTCAAGTACGGCGCCCCGCCGCACGGCGGCTCCGCGCCGGGCATCGACCGGATCGTCATGCTGCTCGCCGGCGAGCCGAACATCCGCGAAGTGATCCTCTTCCCGATGAACCAGAAGGCCGAGGACCTGATGATGAACGCGCCGGCGCCGGTGCTGCCCAAGCAACTCAAGGAGCTTGGCATCAGGATCGTCGCCGAGAGTTGATGGGGAGCGTGGCCGCGGCGCCACGCTCGCACCATTTCGGGACTGCGCGGCCACCGCCGATTGCCGCTGCGCCCGACCTGGGGCATCCATCACTAGTGGGGGAGAGAGCCAACAGCGTTGTGGACGAAGCTGCGCTTGCCGCGCTGCGCGAGCAGATCGGCGAGTTGCAGCTGCCGCAGATTGCGCACCG
>DASVRA010000010.1:0-159902 GCA_036388855.1 Caulobacteraceae bacterium
TTCGTCCTGCAACTCGCCGGCCTTGCGCCGGGCGTCAATCAATAGCGGAGCCAAGCTTATGAGGCTCGATCAGGTCGCCCGGTCCCTTCTCCTGAAGGAGTTCGTGTCGGGGTTCTTCCTCGCCATGAAGTACTTCTTCAAGCCGAAGGCGACGATCAACTATCCCTTCGAGATGGGCCATCGCGGCCCGCGCTTCCGGGGCGAGCACGCGCTGCGCCGATACCCCAACGGGGAAGAGCGTTGCATCGCCTGCAAGCTCTGCGAGGCCGTGTGCCCGGCTCAGGCCATCACGATTGAAGCCGGCCCGCGGCGGAACGACGGCACCCGCCGCACCACCCGCTACGACATCGATATGGTGAAGTGCATCTATTGCGGCCTGTGCCAGGAGGCCTGCCCGGTGGACGCCATCGTCGAGGGCCCGAACCAGGAGTTCACGACCGAGACCCGCGAGGAGCTGTTCTACGACAAGCAGAAGCTGCTCGACAACGGCGACAGGTGGGAGCGGCTGATCGCGCGGAATTTGGAGATGGACGCGCCATATCGGTGAGGTCGGCGCTCAGGCGTTGCCAAAGCTTTCCTTGACAAGCTGTTGAATTTGATCGGCTGCCTTGGCTTGCGCGGAAGGCGTGATCGCCGGCAGTTCGACCACCGCCGCCGTGGGCCGCCCGTTCGATTTTGCTGAGCGTGCATAGGCTGGGTCGTAGTGGCCCTCGATGAGAACGAGGGCCAGTTGGCGGTACTCGCCGCGCCCCGCGAGATCGCGCCACTCCGCCAGCCGTTTGCGGCCCATGCGGGAGTCCAGCCGCTCCAGCGTATTCGCCAGCCGCGCTGGCTCCTCCAGCGCATCCGAGTAAGCCCGCACGAGGTAATCGGCTCTGGCCTCCGCAGGTGCGGAGAGTTCGATGCGCGGCGCGATCGCCATTGCGCGCCAGAGGGCAGGGGGCACCACCCGATCGCCGACTTTGCTGGACTCCGCCTCCACCACGAGGGGCTTCCCAGGATCCAGGCGCTCCAGCTCCGTCACCAGACGCGTCTCGAACAACTTCTGGCTGGGCTGCGGGCCCAGGGCGCCGAACACCGAACCGCGGTGTTCCGCCAGCGCCTCGAGATCGAGCGTCTGCACGCCGCGCTCCGCCAGCAGGCGCAGCATCTCGGTCTTGCCCGTGCCCGTGCCGCCGTCAAGGACGATCAGGCGGAACGGCAGTTCGTCCTCGTAGAGGCGCTGCGTCACGTGCCGCCGCCAGGTGCGGTAGCCGCCTTCCAGCACCGTGACCGGCCAGCCCACCTGCGACAGCACCGTGGCCATCGCGTGCGAGCGCTGGCCGCCGCGCCAGCAGTAGATCAGCGGCTGGAAACCCGGCGGCCTGTCGCTCAGCGACTCTTCCAGGTGGCCGGCGATGTTCCGGGCGAAATAGGCCGCGCCGAGGCGGCGGGCGCGGTGGCGGGACTCCTGGACGTAAATGGTCCCCACTTCCGCCCGTTCCGCGTCCGACAGCACCGGCAGGTTCACCGCGCCGGGCAGCCGGTCTAGGGCGAACTCGCCCGGGCTGCGCGCGTCGATCACCGCGTCGAAGCGGGCGAGCGCGGCGGTGTCCACGGAGGAAAGCGTGCGGATGGTCACGGCGCTGGTATAGCGCTGCGGCCGCGCCACACGCACGAGGTGGAGATGACAGAACCAGTACGCCTCACCTCGCTCGCCCACGGCGGGGGCTGCGGCTGCAAGCTGCCGCCCGCGGTGCTGCGGGACATCCTGAGCGAGATGCCGCTCGCGGGCGCGTTCCCGGACCTGCTGGTGGGCGCGGACACCTCCGACGACGCGGCGGTCTGGCGGCTGAACGACGAGCAAGCTCTGGTCGCCACCACCGACTTCTTCACGCCCATCGTCGACGACCCCTCCGACTTCGGCCGCATCGCCGCGGCCAACGCCTTGTCGGACATCTACGCGATGGGCGCGCGGCCGATCTTCGCGCTGGCGATCGTCGGGATGCCGATGGACAAGCTGCCGGCGGAGGCGATCCGCGCCATCCTCGCCGGCGGCGCCTCCGTCTGCGCCGAGGCCGGCGTTCCCGTGGCCGGCGGCCATTCGATTGACTCCGCGGAACCGATCTACGGCCTTGTCGGGCTCGGTCTCGCACATCCTCAGCGCGTGCTGACCAACGCCGGCGCGCGCCCGGGCGACCTGCTGATCCTGACCAAGCCGCTGGGCGTGGGCGTGCTCAGCGCCGCGCTTCGGCAGGGGCGGCTGGATGAGGCCGGTTATCAGGCCCTGATCCTCTCGACGACCAGGCTCAACACGCTCGGTGCCGACCTCTCCGATGTGGAGGGGTTGCACGCGGTCACTGACGTCACCGGCTTTGGGCTGCTGGGCCACGCGCTGGAGGTCTGCCGCGCCTCGGGCGTGGCCGCCGAACTCTCGGCGGAGCCGCCGCTGCTGCTCCGCGTGGAGACGCTGGCAAGGGAGGGCGTGAGGACCGGCGCCTCGGGGCGCAACTGGACGAGCTACGGCGAGGATGTCGACTTGCCGGGCAACTTCGAGGCATGGCGCCGGGACCTGCTCACCGACCCGCAGACCAGCGGCGGGCTGCTGATCGCCGCTGGTCCCGACGCGGCCGCGCGCGTGCTTGAGATGGCGCGAGAGCAAGGCTTTGGCGGCGCGGCGGTGGTCGGGCGCCTAGCGGAGGGGCCCGCGCGGATCACCGTCCGACGCGGTCTTCCCTTCAGATGATCTCGTCCAGGAGCCGGTCCACCTCGCGGGGGAGCAGGGGCTCGTAGCGCGGGTCGAACGACATCAGGTCGTCCTCGGCGTGCTTGGCCTTGCCGCTGAGCCTCAGGCACAGGAAGTGGAGCGCGTGGTGGCCGCCCATGGCCTCGACCGCCATCTGGTTGCGGTTGTAGCGGAAGTCGAGGCCGACCACGGCGCCTCGGGGCCGCATGAACAGCGCCAGGTGCAGCGCCGAGCCTTCGCAGCCCGCCAGCACCCGGCAGGTTCGCATCAGGCGCACCTGCTCAAAAAAGCTCAGGGTTTCGGGGCTCAAGACGGTGAAGCCGCGGTGTTCGAAGAAGGCTTCCAGCCGCTCCTCCTCCGCCAGCCGCCGCTTGCGCGACTTCAGCCCCCGGCGCGTGACGTAGATCCGCTGCGGTGCATTGGGCACCGGCGTGGGCGCGACGGCGGCCGCGAAGGCCTGGCACCAGCGGTGGAATTGCGGCGAGCCGTAAGCCTGGACGGCGAAGGTGGGAGAGGGGACGAGAAGGCGCGCAAACCGGGTCGGCCGCTCGATCAGGCGCACGTCGGCCGGGCCGCCGGCGACGGCGGCCAGGGTGTCGGTGAAGAAGGCCGGCGGATCGCGCCAGGCGGCCCTCCAGCCGTGGAAACAGATGCGGCGCGGGCGGGCGTGCTGGAACGCCCACAGGCGCGGCATGACCTCCAGCAGGAAGTGGCCGAAGTGCAGCATCAGGCTGCCGAGGTAGAGGGTGTCCTCCGGCTCCTCCTCCTGCGGCGGCGGCAGGGGGTGGGGGGCGGGCTTGTAGTGGTGGCCGAGCTCGGCGCCTGGCCGGACGGAGGCGGGAAGCAGCTCACCCTCGGCGGTATAGACGCCGCCGCCGTAGCTGCGGTCGGGGGCGATGATGCGCGGAGTGGCCAGGGCGCCTTCCAGGACCTGGAGCACCTCCGGCGCCTCCCGCACGAGGTTGGGCCGGGGCTTGACGATGAAATCGCCAAAGCAGCGGAAGCGCCGCCAGTGCATGGCGCGCACGCCCTCCGGCGTTTCGCCCCAGACGCGGCGTCCCCCGCTCATGTCTTTTCGGCGATGACTTCCAGCACCAGGGGCGTGACCATCACCGTGTTGGGGTCCTGCTCCGCCGCATGGAACTCCGCCTTCACCCGGTCGGCCCAAGCGCGCTCCACCTTGCCCTCTTCCACCAGCCGGTCGGGGTAGACGTCCACGAACGAAGCGGGCCACTGCCAGACGAAGTTCCGCGGCGTGGTCAGGTCAACGATCGGGCGCAGCTCCCGCACCTTCAGGCCCACGCGGGGCAGCATGCTCGGGAAGGAGCGGGCGATGTCCGGCTCGCCGCCGGAGGCGCGCCAGTCGGCGATGACGAAGTCCTTGAACGCCTCGTGCGAGGGCAGGGCGGGGGCGAATGACCATGTGCGGTAGTCGAGGTACTCGTGGATGATGGCTATGCCGCCAGGCTTCAGCGCCGCCGCGAGCTTGCGCAGCACCGCCTCCGGATCGCTGACGAAGGCCAGCACCCAGCGGATCCAGAAGGCGTCAGCGCCGGAGACCGGCAGCTCGTCGGTCACCAGGTCGAGGTTGTGGGTCTCGATGTTCGACAGCTTCCGCTCGGCCGCGGCGGTCGAGAGGCTTTCGAGAAAGTTGCCGGAGCGCTCGAGAGCGATCACCCGCCCGCGCGGCCCGACGATCTCCGCGAGGTCGAAGCTGGCCCAGCCCGGGCCGGCGCCCGCGTCGATCACGCGCTGGCCGGTCGTGATCCCGGCGCGGCGGAAGGCGTCGAGCATGCGCGGGCGCCAGACCCGGTGCTGCAGGCCCAGCCGCGCCACCTCGGCGTCGTGGGTGCCTAGAAGATAGTCGCGGTCCTGGCGGCTCATCGGTGCTCCTTTGAGGCGGCCGGAACATGCCTCCCCGCCCAATCCCGCGCCATCCGGAAATTGCGGTTGGCGGGCGGTTCCGCTCCCCTTGGCAACGCAAACCGGCGCGGTCTAGAAGGGCGCCGCCGCTTCGGGGCCATGCCTCGTCCCTCAGCAGGAGCCAAAGGGTCCGCATGCCGCTTCCGGCGATCGCCTTTTACCTGCTGGCGGTGGTGAGCGTGGTCGCGGCCGCGGGCGTGATCTCGGCGCGCAACCCGGTGCACTCGGTGCTCTACCTGATCCTGGCGTTTTTCTCCGCCGCGGGCCTGTTCGTGCTGCTTGGGGCGGAGTTCCTGGCGATGCTGCTGGTGGTCGTCTACGTCGGCGCGGTGGCGGTGCTGTTCCTGTTCGTGGTGATGATGCTCGACATCGACTTCGCCCAGTTCCGCCAGGGCTTCGCGCGTTATCTACCGGCCGGGCTGGTGATCGCGGGCATCCTGCTGGTGGAGATGATCTTGGTGTCCTCCGCCGTCGCCACGCGCGGCGCGGCGGCCGGCAAGGGCCTGCCGATCCCGGACCCGAACGTGACCAACACCGAGGCGATCGGACGGGTGCTCTACACCGACTACGTCTACCTGTTCCAGGCGGCCGGGATCGTGCTGCTGATCGCCATGATCGGGGCCATCGTGCTGACCCTGCACCACCGGCCCAAGGTGCGCCGTCAGAGCGTTTCGCGCCAGGTCGCGCGCAGGCCGAAGTCGGGCATGGAGGTGGTGCAGATCCCCAGCGGCGCGGGGGTGGCGGAATGATCGAGATCGGCCTGACGCACTACCTGACGGTCGCCGCGATCATGTTCACGATCGGGGTGTTCGGCATCTTCATCAACCGCAAGAACGTGATCGTCATCCTGATGTCGATCGAGCTGCTGCTGCTCGCGGTGAACATCAACCTGGTGGCGTTCTCGGTCTACCTGCACCAGGTCACTGGGCAGATCTTCGCCATGTTCGTGCTGACCGTCGCGGCCGCCGAGGCCGCCGTGGGCCTGGCGATCCTGGTCACCTTCTTCCGCAACCGCGGCAACATCGCCGTGGACGACGCTTCGATGATGCGCGGATGAGCATGGCCTCCATAGTCACGGCCATTGTGCTGCTGCCCCTGCTGGGGTCGGTGCTGGCCGCGCTGGTGCCGCTGGCGAAACGGACGGGCCAACACGGGGCGGACCTGTTCGCCATGGGCGTCTCCACCGCGCTGCTGTTCGCCTCGATGGCGCTGGCGTGGTGGGTGTTCAGCCGGTGGATGGGGGGGCTTGAGCCGTTCACGGTGACGCTCGCGCCGTTCATCCATGTGGGCCAACTCCAGTCGGACTGGGCGGTGCGCGTGGACGCGCTGTCAGTGGTGATGCTGGTGGTGGTCACCACGGTCTCGGCGCTCGTGCACCTCTACAGCTGGGGCTACATGGCCGAGGATCCGCACCGGCCGCGGTTCTTCGCCTACCTGTCGTTCTTCACCTTCGCCATGCTGGCGCTGGTCACCGCCAACGACTTCATGCAGCTGTTCTTCGGCTGGGAGGGCGTGGGGGTCGCCTCCTACTGGCTGATCGGCTTCTGGTACAAGAAGCCGAGCGCCAACGCCGCCGCGATCAAGGCCTTCGTGGTCAACCGGGTAGGCGATTTCGGTTTCGCGCTGGGGATCATGACCATCTTCTGGATGTTCGGGACCATTCGCTTCCCCGAGCTGTTCCCGATGATCGCCGGCAAGGCGGGGTCCGCCTGGGACTTCGCCGGCTACAGCTGGAGCGGGCTCGATCTGGCGGCCTTCTTCCTGTTCGTCGGGGCCATGGGCAAGTCGGCCCAGTTCTTCCTGCACACCTGGCTGCCCGACGCCATGGAGGGCCCAACCCCGGTCTCGGCGCTGATCCATGCCGCGACCATGGTGACGGCGGGCGTCTACATGGTCTGCCTGCTCTCGCCGCTGTTCGAGTACGCACCGGTCGCCAAGAACATCGTCGCGATCATCGGCGCGGTCACGGCCCTGTTCGCCGCCACGGTCGGTCTGGCGCAGAACGACATCAAGCGGGTGATCGCCTATTCGACCTGTTCGCAGCTCGGCTACATGTTCTTCGCCGCGGGGGTGGGAGCCTACCAGGCGGCGATGTTCCACCTGTTCACCCATGCCTTCTTCAAGGCGCTGCTGTTCCTGGGCGCGGGCAGCGTGATCCACGGCATGCACCACGAGCAGGACATGCGCCGCTACGGCGCGCTGGCGCGGTTCCTGCCGTTCACCTACGCGGCGATGATGATCGGCACCATCGCCATCACCGGCCTGGGCATCCCCGGTGTGGAGTGGGGCTTCGCCGGCTTCTACTCCAAGGACACCATCATCCATGCGGCCTGGACGGCTGGGCAGGACAACCCGGTGGCCCTGTTCACCTTCTTCGTCGGCGTGCTGGTCGCGGGCCTGACGGCCTTCTACTCCTGGCGGCTGGCCTTCTTCACCTTCAACGGCCACGCCCGCTGGGCCGACGCGCACGCCGCGCACCACGCCGACGATCACGCCACGGCGGCGCAGAACGAGACGCACTCAGAACCCGACGTGAGCGACCACGCGCACCCGGTGGCCGCGGACGGCGATCACGGCCACGCGCACGACCACAAGCCGCACGAGAGCCCCTGGGTCATGCTGCTGCCGCTGGCGGCGCTGTCGCTGGGCGCGATCGCGGCGGGCTTCCTGTTCGAGCACGAGTTCGTCGGCGAGGCCCAGCGGGAGTTCTGGCGGGGGGCGATCTACACGGCCACCAACAACCATGTGCTCGACCCGCACCACGCGCCCGAGTGGGTGGTCCTGGCGCCGATCGTGGTTTCGGTGATCGGGCTGCTGGTCGCGGCCTACGTCTACCTGCTGCGCGAGGGGCTGGGCGCGCGGCTCGCGGCGCGGGGCGGGCTGCTGTATTCCTTCTTCTACAACAAGTGGTTCTTCGACGAACTTTACAACGCGACCTTCGTGCGCGGGGCCAGGTTCCTGGGGGATCTGTTCTGGAAGGGCGGCGACCAGAAGGTGATCGACGGCCTCGGCCCCAACGGTGTGGCCGCGGTGTCCTACGTGGTCGGACGAGGCGCCGGACGGGCCCAGACGGGCTACGTCTACCACTACGCCTTCGTGATGCTGCTGGGCGTGGCGGGCCTGCTCACCTGGGCCATGTTCGGCTTCCCCGGCTTCGCGTGGGGAGGGTAGGGCGGTGACCGGCATCCTTTCCCTCACCACCTTCTCGCCCCTGATCGGGGTGGTCGCGCTGCTTATCCTGCGCGCCATGTCCGGCCGCGCCGAGCAGGCGAAGGTCTGGGAGGCCGCGCGCTGGATCACGCTCGCCACCACGCTGGCGACACTGGCGCTGTCGATCCTGCTGGTCGCCCGCTTCGACCCCTCGCGCACCGACTTCCAGTTCCTCGAAGAGGCGCCCTGGTTCGCCGGGGTCTCCTATCGCATGGGCGTGGACGGCATCTCGGTGCTGTTCGTGCTGCTGACCGCGTTCCTGATGCCTCTGTGCATCATCGCCTCCTGGCGCTCGATCCAGCACCGGGTGCTCGAATACATGGCCGCGTTCCTGATCCTCGAGACGCTGATGATCGGGGTGTTCACCTCGCTCGACCTGTTCCTGTTCTACCTGTTCTTCGAGGGCGGGCTGATCCCGATGTTCCTGATCATCGGGGTCTGGGGCGGCAAGAACCGGGTCTACGCGGCCTACAAGTTCTTCCTCTACACCCTGCTGGGCTCGGTGCTGATGCTGGGCGCCATCCTCTACATGGTGGGCGCGGCCGGAACCTCGTCGATCCCGCAGCTGATGCAGACCGACTTCGGCTACACGCCGCAGTTGTTCCTGTGGCTGGCCTTCTTCGCCTCCTTCGCTGTGAAGATGCCGATGTGGCCGGTGCATACCTGGCTGCCCGACGCGCACGTCGAGGCGCCCACCGCCGGATCGGTGATCCTGGCCGGCATCCTGCTCAAGCTCGGCGGCTACGGCTTCCTGCGCTTCAACCTGCCGATGTTCCCGCAGGCCAGCGAGACCTTCACGCCGCTGGTGTTTGCGCTGAGCGTGATCGCGATCGTCTACACCTCGCTGGTCGCTTTCCGGCAGACCGACGTGAAGAAGCTCATCGCCTATTCGTCGGTGGCGCACATGGGCTTCGTCACCATGGGGATCTTCGCCGGCAACGCCCAGGGCGTGCAGGGCGCGATCTTCCAGATGCTGAGCCACGGGATCATCTCGGGCGCGCTGTTCCTGTGCGTGGGGGTGATCTACGACCGGATGCACACGCGCGAGATCGCCTTCTACGGCGGGCTGGTGAACCGGATGCCGTGGTACGCGGCGACCTTCATGCTGTTCGTGCTCGCCAACGTCGGCCTGCCCGGCACCAGCGGGTTCGTGGGCGAGATCCTGACCATGACCGGGGTGTACCAGGCCTCGACCACCACCGCGCTGGTGGCCACGACCGGGGTGATCCTGTCGGCGGTCTACATGCTGACCCTGTTCCGCAACGTGGTCTGGGGCGAGCTGACCAACCCGCAGCTGGCGGCGATCAGCGACATGAACTCGCGCGAGGTGGTGGTGTTCGCGCCCCTGATCGTCGGAGCGGTGTGGCTGGGCCTGCAGCCGGGCGCGGTGTTCGACCTGACGGCGGCCTCGGCCGAGGCGCTGTCGAACACCTACCGTGCGGCCATCGGCGGGTGAGGGGCGAATGGACCTGCTGAGCGCCCTGAACCTCGCCTTGCCGGAAGCGGCGCTGGGCGTGCTGGCGCTGGTGCTGGTGCTGGTCGGCGCGATCTGGGGCCAGCGTTCGGCCACGGCGGTGTCGTGGCTGACCATCCTGGGCCTGATCGGCGCGGCGGTGCTCGCGGCCTGGAACGTCGAGGGCCGCGCCTTCGCCGGGGCCTTCATCGCCGACGGCGCCTCGGCCTTCGCGCGGGCCGCGATCTACGGGTTCAGTGCGCTGGCCGTGTTCCTGGGCGACCGCTGGCTGGCGCGGCGCGGGGACGCCAAGTTCGAGTTCCCGCTGCTGGTGCTGCTGGCGTCGATCGGCATGGGCATGATGGCCGCCGCCGGCGACCTGATCTCCCTCTATGTCGGCGTCGAGCTGCATTCGCTGGCGCTCTATGTGCTGGCCGCGATCCGCCGCGACGACGCCCGCGCCTCGGAGGCCGGGCTCAAGTATTTCGTGCTGGGCGCGCTGTCCTCGGGCCTGCTGCTTTACGGCGCCTCGCTGATCTACGGATTCGCCGGCACGACCGAGTTCACCGCCATCTCCACCGCCGTGCAGAACGGCGCCGACACCGGCGTGCTGTTCGGTCTGGTGTTCCTGATCTGCGGCCTGGCGTTCAAGGTCTCGGCCGCGCCGTTCCACATGTGGACGCCCGACGTCTACGAGGGCGCGCCGACCCCGATCGTCGCCTTCTTCACCACCGCGCCCAAGCTCGCGGCCATGGTGCTGTTCGCCCGCACGATCGCCGAGGCGTTTCCCGGCGCCACCGTCCAATGGCAGCAGGTGCTGATCGCCATCGCCCTGATCTCGGTGTTCGTCGGCGCCTTCGCGGGGCTGGTGCAGAAGAACCTCAAGCGGCTGCTCGCCTACTCCTCGATCAACAACATCGGCTACGCCCTGATCGGCATGTCCGCCGGCACCGACCAGGGCATGCAGTCGATGCTGGTGTTCATGGTCCTCTACATGGCCGACGTGACCGGCATGTTCGCCATCCTGCTGGCCCTGTCGCGGGGCGGCCGGCCGATGGAGCGGATCGAGGATTTCGCCGGCCTCGCGCGCGAGCGGCCGGGGCTGGCCCTGGCGATGACCGCGCTGTGCTTCTCGGTGATGGGCATCCCGCCGTTCAGCGGCTTCTGGGCGAAGGTCTATGTGTTCCGAGCCGCGATAGACGCGGGCCTATGGGGCGTGGCGGTCGCGGGCCTGGTCGGCAGCGTGGTGGCGGCCTTCTACTACCTGCGCATCGTCAAGACGATGTGGTTCGACTCCGCGCCCAGCGCCGCCGACAAGCCGGCGGGTTACGCCACCGGCGTCGCCTACGCCTCGGCCCTGTTCTCCTTCCCGGTCGTGCTGATCGCCCTGGCCGCGCTGGACCCGCTGGCAGCGACCGCCGCGCGCTCGTTCGGCCTCGGCTGAGGCATGACCGAAGGCGCCGCCCAGGCCGCCCCGATCATCTTCCTCCCCGAGGCGGACTCCACCAACCTGGAAGCACGCCGCCTCGCCGAGGCCGGCGAGATCGGGCCGCTCTGGATCGCCACGCGCCGCCAGACCGCCGGCCGCGGCCGCCGCGGCCGTTCCTGGTCGAGCGGCCAGGGCAACCTCGCCGCCACCCTGCTCAACGTCACCGACAAGCCGCCCGCCGAGGCCGCGCAGGTGTCGTTCGTCGCGGCGCTGGCGGTGGCCGACCTCGCCGAAGCCTTCGCGCCCGGCGCTGAAGCGCGGCTGAAGTGGCCCAACGACCTGCTGCTGGGCGGGCGCAAGGCGGCGGGCATCCTGGTGGAGTCCGGCGCGCGCGACGACGGGCGCCTGTGGCTGGCTGTCGGCATCGGCGTGAACCTCGCCCAGTCCCCCAAGGGCCTGGACCAGCCCACCGCCGCCTTCTCCGACTTCGCCACGCCGCCGACTCCCCAGGCGGCGCTGGACCTGCTCGCTGAACGGTTCGCCGCGTGGGAGCGAACGTGGCGCGACTTCGGCTTCGCGCCTATCGCCTCCGCGTGGACGGCGCTTGCCTACGGCCTCGGCCAAGCGTGCGAAGCTCATATCGGCGCCGAAACCGTCACCGGCACGGCCGAGGCGCTCGAACCTGACGGGGCGCTGCGTCTGAGCTTGTGGGACGGCCAGGTTCGCCGCATCACCGCGGGCGACGTCGTCTTCGGGACCGCCTGATGCTTCTCGCCATCGAGCAGGGCAACACCAACACCCTCTTCGCAGTGCACGACGGCGCGCAGTGGGTGGCGCAGTGGCGCACCGGCACCGACTCCACCCGCACCGCCGACGAATACGCGGTGTGGCTGAGCCAGCTGCTCTGCCTTCAGGAGCTGTCGCTGGCGCGGCTGGACAGCTGCATCATCTCGACCGTCGTGCCCCAGGCGCTGTTCAACCTGCGAAACCTGGCCCGCCGCTATCTGAAGGCCGAGCCTCTGATCGTCGGCGAGAACGCCGAGCTCGGCCTGCAGGTGCGCATCGCCAAGCCCAACGAGGCCGGCGCCGACCGGCTGGTCAACGCCATCGGCGCCTACGCCTGCTACGGTGGGCCGCTGATCGTGGTCGATTCCGGCACCGCCACCACCTTCGACCTGATCGCCGCCGACGGCGCCTTCGAGGGCGGGGTGATCGCGCCGGGCATCAACCTGTCCATGCAAGCGCTGCACGACGCCGCCGCCAAGCTGCCCCGCATCGCCATACGCCGCCCCGCGCGCGTGATCGGGACCGACACGGTCGAGGCGATGCAGGCGGGCGTGTTCTGGGGCTACATCGCCCTGATCGAGGGCCTGATTGCGCGCATCCGGAGCGAATACGCCAAGCCTTTGCGCGTGGTCGCCACCGGCGGCGTCGCCTCGCTGTTCGAGGGGGCCACCGAGTCCATCGACGTGTTCGACAGCGACATCACCTTGAAGGGCCTGCTCGAAATCGTCCGCCGCAACCCCCATTTCGGGGCCGCATGAAATCCAACGGACAAGACGAGCTCGTCTACCTGCCGCTCGGCGGGTCGGGCGAGATCGGGATGAACTTCAATCTCTACGGCTTCGGGCCGGCCGACGACCGCAAGTGGATTGTGGTCGACATGGGCGTGACCTTCGGCGACCAGTCCACGCCGGGGGTGGAGATCATCCTGCCCGACATCAGCTTCATCGAGGCCTATGCCGAGGACGTGCTGGGCATCGTGCTGACCCACGCGCACGAGGACCACATCGGCGGCATCAGCTGGCTATGGCCGAGGCTGAAGGCGCCGATCTACGCCACGCCATTCACCGCATTCCTGATCCGCGAGAAGCTGCGGCAGGGCGGGCTGGACGACGTGGAGGTCAACGAGGTGCCGCTAAACGGCCAGCTGAAGCTGGGGCCGTTCGACATTCGCCTGATCACCATGACCCACTCGGTGCCCGAGCCGAACGCCATGGCCATCCGCACCCCGCTCGGCACCCTGCTGCACACCGGCGACTGGAAGATCGACCCCGACCCGCTGCTGGGCGCCGAGACCGACATCGACGCCCTGCGGCGCCTAGGCGACGAGGGCGTGCTGGCCATGGTCTGCGACTCCACCAACGTGTTTGTCGACGGCGAAGCCGGTTCGGAGGCCGAGGTCCGCATCGCGCTGAACAAGCTGATCGCCGAGCTGCGGGGGAAGGTGGCGGTCGCCTGCTTCGCCTCCAACGTCGCGCGCATGGATTCGGCCATTCGCGCGGCCGAGGCGAACGGCCGCCGGGTCTGCCTGGTCGGCCGCTCGATGCACCGCATGTCCGCGGCGGCCCAGTCGGTGGGCCTGCTGAAGGATGTGAAGGAGTTCATCAGCGAAGCGGAGGCGCGCCACTTCCCCGACGACAAGATCCTCTACCTGTGCACCGGCAGCCAGGGCGAGCCGCGCGCCGCCCTCTCCCGCATTTCCGACGGCTCGCACCCGCACGTCAGCCTGGGCCAGGGCGACCACGTGATCTTCTCCTCGCGCATGATCCCCGGCAACGAGGTTGGCATCCGCGCCCTGCAGGACCGGCTCTCGGACAAGGGCGTGCGGCTCTACACGCCCGACGACCACCCCGGCATCCACGTCTCCGGCCACCCGGCCCGCGACGAGCTCAAGCGCATGTACCAGTGGGTGCGCCCGACCATCGCCATCCCCACCCACGGTGAGCGCCGCCACCTGATCGAGCACTGCAACCTCGCCCGTGACATGCAGGTCGGCCAGGCCCTGGCGCCGCGCAACGGCGAGATGATCCGCCTGGCGCCCGGCCGCGCCGAGGTGGTGGACGAGGTCCCCTCGGGCCTCCTCTACGTCGACGGCAACATGCTGACCCCCGCCGACGGCCCGGCGCTGCGCGAACGCCGCCACGCCGCCCACACCGGCGTGCTGCACATCGCGCTGGCCATGGACCGCAAGGGGAGGGTGCTTTCAGGCCCGGAGCTCAGCCCCGTCGGCCTGCCGTCCGACGCACGCGATCCGCTGCCGGACCTGATGGATGAGCTCGCGGAGGCCGCCGAGGAGGCGCTGGACCGACTGGGCGAAGGCCGCCGCAGCGACGAAGCCGTCAAGACCGCGGTCAGCCGTGCGGTGAAGAAGGCCTCCCAACGCATCTGGGACCGGCGACCGATCGTGGAAACCACGGTGCTGCGGATATGAGGCCATCGGTCTTCCTCGTCGCCGTCGTCGCCGTCCTCGCCTCCGCCGCCGCGGTTGTCGCGCAGGATCAGCCCGCGCCGCTGTTCTCGCAGCTCACCGCACCGCCCGACGAAAGAACCCCGCAGGGCTTGGTCGCGCGGCTGTACGAGCGGACCTCGGTCCCCACCTCGCGACGCGACCTCGGCCGCTTCTTCACCGGCGACTTGGCGGCGGCGCTGCTGGCGGACGGCAGGGGAGGGGAAGTGGGCGCCATCGACGGCGACTACCGCTATGACGCGCAGGATGTTCAGCGCGGGAACCTCACCTTGGATCTTGTCGCTGGCGGCGCCGACACCGCCACGGTGGAAGCGCGGTTCCGCAATTTCGGCGAGGCGAAGACGGTGCGCTATCGGCTCTGCCGCCTGGGCCCGAATGAATGGCGGATCGCGGATGTCGCCATGCCCTCCGGAGAGCTGCGCGCCCTGCTCGGGCTGCCGCCCGCTGGGCAGGCGAGCTGCGCGTGATCGGCCGCCTGAACCACGTCGGCGTCGCCACGCCGTCCATCGACGAGAGCGCGCGCGTCTATCGGGAGCTGTTCGGCGCCACCCGCTTCAGCGACAAGTTTGCCCTGCCCGAGCAGGGGGTGTGGGTGCAGTTCGTCGATCTGCCCAACAGCCAGATCGAATTGATCGAGCCCTATGGCGAGGCCTCGCCCCTGCACGCCTACCTGGCCAAGAACCCCAAGGGCGGCCAACACCACGTCTGCTTCGAAGTGGAAGACATCCTGGCCGCTCGCGACGAGATGCGCGCCCGTGGGGCCTCTGTGCTCGGCACGGGCGAACCGCGCATTGGCGCCCACGGCGTTCCAGTCATTTTCCTCCATCCCAAGGACACCGGCGGCGTCCTGATCGAGCTGATGCAGACGCCCGCGGAGCCGCACCCGTGAACTGGGTCAGCGCCATCTTCGTCTACATCGTCGTCTGGTGGACGGTGCTGTTCGCGATCCTGCCGCTCGGGGTGAAGAGCTACCACCAGTCGGGCGTGGAGCCGCCGCCGGGCTGCGACCCCGGCGCCCCGGTGCAGCCCAACCTGGTCCGCAAGTTCATCACCACCAGCTGGGTGTCGGCCATCGTGCTGGCGCTGCTCTGGGCCGTGTTCGCCTTCCACCTGATCCCGATCCCGGAGGGGCCGGCGGTGAGCTGAGCCTTGTCGCGGTTGCGAAGCAGCGGGGCGAACCGCTAAGCACCCGCCCATGCGCCTGTCCCGCTACTTCCTGCCGACGCTGAAGGAGACGCCGTCCGAGGCGCAGATCGTCTCACACCGGCTGATGCTGCGCGCGGGGCTGATCCGGCAGGAGGCGGCCGGCATCTACGCCTGGCTGCCGCTGGGCTTCCGGGTGCTCAAGAAGGTCGAGCAGATCGTGCGCGAGGAGATGGAGCGCGCCGGCGCGGTCGAGCTGCTGATGCCCACCCTGCAGCTGGCCGACCTGTGGCGCGAGAGCGGGCGCTACGACGACTACGGCGCCGAGATGCTGCGCATCACCGACCGGCACGAGCGGGAGATGCTCTACGGGCCGACCAACGAGGAGATGATCACCGAAATCTTCCGCGCCTATGTGAAGTCCTACCGCGACCTGCCGCTCAACCTGTTCCACATCCAGTGGAAGTTCCGCGACGAGCAGCGCCCCCGGTTCGGGGTGATGCGCGGGCGCGAGTTCTACATGAAGGACGCCTATTCCTTCGACGTGGACGAGCGGGCCGGGCGCGAAGCCTACAACCGCATGTTCGTGGCCTACCTGCGCACCTTCGCCCGCATGGGTCTGAAGGGCATTCCGATGCGCGCCGAAACCGGGCCCATAGGCGGCGACCTCAGCCACGAGTTCATCGTGCTGGCCGAGACCGGCGAGTCGGCCGTCTACTGCGACCGCGATGCGCTCGACCTGCCGATCCCGGGCGAGGATGTGGACTACCGCGGCGACCTGGACCCGATCGTGCGCCAGTGGAGCACGCTCTACGCCGCCACCGAGGACGTGCACGATCCCGCCCGCTTCGAGCGTGAGGTGCCGGAGGACCGCCGCCTGCACACGCGCGGCATCGAGGTGGGGCAGGTGTTCTTCTTCGGCGACAAATACTCCAGGCCTATGAAGGCGACCGTCACCGGCCCCGACGGCGCCGAACGGCCGGTGCAGATGGGCTCCTACGGCGTGGGCGTCTCGCGCCTCGTCGGGGCGCTGATCGAGGCGTCGCACGATGAGGCCGGCATCATCTGGGACGAGGCGGTGACGCCGTTCGGTGTCGGCATTGTCAACATCCGCCCCGGCGACTCCGCCTGTGACGAAGCCTGCGCCAGAGCCGAAACCGCGCTGGCCGCAAAAGAACCGCTGCTCGACGATACCTCCGACCGCCCCGGCGAGAAGTTCGCCCGCATGGACCTGATCGGCCTGCCCTGGCAGCTGATCGTCGGCCCAAAGGGGCTCGCCGAGGGCAAGGTCGAGCTGAAGCGCCGCGCCACCGGCGACCGCCAGTCGCTGCCTCTGGAACAGGCGTTGCAGGCGCTCGGCGCGTGACCGACATCGCCGCGCCGGCCAAACCCTTCTCCGCCTGGGAGCGCTCCATCGCGCTCCGCTACCTGCGCGCCAAGCGCAAGGAGGGCGGGGTGGCGCTGGTGTCGGTGATTTCCTTCATCGGCATCATGCTCGCCGTCGCGGTGCTGGTCATCGTGATGAGCGTGATGAACGGCTTCCGCGCCGAGCTGCTCTCGCGCATCGTCGGCTTCAACGGCCACCTCTACGTCGCCGGCCAGCCCGTGAACGCCGCCAACCGGCCGGCGCTGATCGCGCGGCTGAGGGCCATGCCCGGCGTGGTCCAGGCCGCGCCCCTGCTCGAAGGCCAGGCCATGGTTATGGGCCAGGGCCAGATCACCGGCGCCATCGTGCGCGGCATGACCCCGGCCGACGTGCGCGCCACCACCATCGTCTCGCGCAACATCAAGGACGGCACGCTTTCCGGTTTCGGAACAGGCGACTACGGCGGCGACCTGATTCTGGTCGGCCAGCGCCTCGCCGACCAGCTGGGCGCCCGCGCCGGCGACACCGTCACCCTGGTCGCTCCGGCTGGCGGCGCCACCGCCTTCGGCTCCACGCCGACCAGCAAGGACTACACCGTCGGCGGCGTGTTCAGCGTCGGCATGAGCGAATACGACCAGGCCTTCATCTACATGCCGCTGCAGCAGGCCCAGCTGTTCTTCGGCAAGGAAGACATGGTCGACGCCGTCGAGATCCGCCTCTCCGACCCCGACCGCGCACGCGCGCTCCGCGCCGAGGTCGCCCGCATCGCCGGCCCGGGCGCGCTGGTCACCGACTGGACCGACCGCAACCACAGCTTCTTCAGCGCCTTGCAGGTCGAACGTAACGTGATGCGGCTGATCCTGATGCTGATCGTGGCCATCGCCGCGATGAACATCATCTCCGGCCTGGTCATGCTGGTGAAGAACAAGGGCCGCGACATCGCCATCCTGCGCACCATGGGCGCGGGCAAGGGCGCGGTGCTGCGGGTCTTCTTCATGGCCGGCGCCGCCATCGGGGTGCTGGGCACGCTGGCGGGCCTGGTGCTGGGCGTGCTGTTCTGCCTCAATATCGAGGAGATCCAGGCGTTCGTGGAGTGGGTGAGCGGCGCCAGCGTGTTCAACGCCGACATCTACTTCCTCTCCCACATCCCGGCGAAGGTCGACTGGCTGGAGGTGGGCGTCGTCACCTTCTGGTCGCTCTTGATGAGCTTCCTGGCCACCCTGCCGCCGGCCTGGCGCGCCTCGCGGCTCGATCCGGTGGAGGCGCTACGCAATGAGTGAGCCGCCGGTGCTGCAGCTGCGCGGCGTGCGCCGTGACTACGAGACCGGCGGCGGCCGCACGCTCCAGGTGCTCAAGGGGGTCGACCTCGACGTGCGCGCGGGCGAGATCGTCGGCCTGATCGGCCCCTCCGGCTCGGGCAAGTCGTCCTTGCTCCACGCCGCAGGCCTGCTCGAACGCCCCACCGCCGGCCAGGTGGCGGTGAGCGGCGTGAACTGCTCGAAGATGCCCGACCGCCAGCGCTCGCGCGTGCGCCTGGCCCAGATCGGTTTCGTCTATCAGTTCCATCACTTGATCGCCGAACTTACGGCGCTGGACAACGTCGTCCTGCCCCAGATGATCGCCGGCGCCCGCCGCCCCGCCGCAGTTAACCGCGCCGAACAGCTGCTCGCCGCCCTGGGCCTGAGCGAACGCCTCCACCACCAACCCGGCCAGCTCTCCGGCGGCGAGCAGCAGCGCGTCGCCATCGCCCGCGCCATGGCCAACCGCCCGCGCCTGATCCTGGCCGACGAGCCCACCGGCAACCTCGACCCCACCACCTCCAAGGCCGTCTTCGCCGCCTTCCACGACCTGGCCAAGACCGAAGGTGCGGCCGCGGTGATCGCCACCCACAACTTGGAACTGGCCCGCTTCATGGACCGGGTGTTCGCGCTGGAGGACGGGCATTTGACGGCGCGCGAGATGGCGGACTAGGCGGTCGCCTCGAGCGGCTCGATGGCTTCGAGTTGCTCAGCCATGCGCCGGCTTTCGTGCCAGAGGCTGTAGGCGCTCTGCAGATTGCTCCAGAAGGCGGGGCTGTTGCCGAACAGCCTCCCCAGGCGCAGCGCCACCGCATACCGGCGCCTCGCTGGAAAAGATGGCGTGGAGCGTCTGCCGCGACAGCCCGAGCCGGGCCGTCAGGGCAGTCCGCGTCAGCCCGGCGGCGGGCAGGATATCTTCGCGCAGGATTTCCCCGGGCGGCTCGGCTCCAGTCCCGCCATCAGTTCGTTGCCGCGCATCAATGATAATCCTCCAGGTTGACATCGACGGCATCGGGCCCGTCATCTTGTCCCGACCGTACATCTCTTTCCACGGGGAAAAGGAATCTAAAGCGCTCTATGGTAGCATCCATTCGCCCAGCGTGATCGATTGGTGCAAAAAGAGCCATGCCTAGACCACCTAGGACCAGGGTCAAACCGAACAGAGGGATCAATCCGAGTGGAATACTATATAACTCTCCAGAAAATCAGAATCCGGTTAATGAAGGTTTCTTGGCCTCCCGTTCGGATGGTGAACGATGGGCCAAGGTCCGCTCCCACAGCCTTTCGAGCTACCCCGCAAGCAACTATCTGCCGGCTATGAATGCACTTGTAAGCGTGACCCCTCAAGACTCCTGGACCGTTGCCGGGCGCACGTTTTCCTCCCGGCTGATCGTCGGCACGGGCAAGTACAAGGACTACGCGACCAACGCCGCGGCTGCGGAAGCCGCGGGGGCGGAGATCGTCACCGTGGCGGTGCGGCGGGTGAACCTGTCCGACCCGAGCCAGCCGATGCTGGTGGATTTCCTCGATCCCAAGCGCTTCACCTACCTGCCCAACACCGCCGGCTGCTTCACCGGCGAGGACGCGGTCCGCACGCTCAGGCTGGCGCGCGAGGCGGGGGGGTGGGATCTGGTCAAGCTGGAGGTGCTGGCCGACCAGAAGACGCTCTATCCCGACATGGAGGAGACGCTGCGGTCGCTGAAGCTGCTGGTCGCCGAAGGCTTCCAGGTGATGGTCTACTGCACCGACGACCCAGTCTATGCCCGCAAGCTGGAGGACGCGGGGGCGGCGGCGATCATGCCGCTGGGGGCGCCGATCGGCTCGGGGCTCGGCATTCAGAACCAGGTCAACATCCGTCTGATTGTGGAGCAGGCGCGCGTGCCGGTGCTGGTGGACGCGGGCGTGGGCACGGCGTCCGACGCGGCGGTGGCGATGGAGCTGGGCTGCGACGGGGTGCTGATGAACACTGCCATCGCCGAGGCGAAGGACCCGGTGCTGATGGCCAGCGCGATGAAGCACGCGGTGATCGCCGGGCGGGAGGCTTACCTGGCCGGCCGTATGCCCAAGAAGCGTTACGCCGACCCGTCGAGCCCCCTGGCGGGGCTGATCTGATATCAAGGGCTCCTCGCTTGAGGGGGAGCAAGCAGCCCGAAGGGTGTCTGAGGGCGCGCGTTCCTGTCAGGGGCGCTTAACCGTCATCATGTAATTGACGTCCGTATCGTCAGAGAGCGCCCAGCGCCCCGCCAGCGGCCGGAAGCTGACGCCGAAGGGGCCCTCGACCTCCACCGGATCACCGGCAAGCCAGGCGCGCATCTCCTCGGGCGCGACGAACTTGCGCCAGTCGTGCGTGCCACGCGGCAGCCAGCCCAGCACGTATTCCGCCCCCACCACCGCCAGCGCCAGCGCCTTGGCGGTGCGGTTGATCGTGGCCACGATCATCATCCCGCCCGGCGCGATCAGACGGGCGCAGTCGCGCAGGTACTGCGCCGGGTTGGCGACGTGCTCGATCACCTCCATGTTGAGAACGAGGTCGTAGGCCGCCCCCTCGGCCAGCAGCGCCTCGGCGGTCGTGCAGCGGTAGTCGATGTCGAGCCCCTGTTCGGCCGCGTGCATCTGGGCCGTGCCGCTGTTGCGTTCGGAGGCGTCCACGCCGGTGACGGCGAAGCCCAGCCGCCGCATCGGCTCGCAAAGCAATCCGCCGCCGCAGCCGATGTCGAGCAGCCGCAGCCCTTCGAACGGCCGGCGTGAGGCGCCGTCGCGGTTGAAGCGGATCAGCGCCTGGTCGCGGATGAAGGTGAGCCGGACCGGGTTGAACCGGTGCAGCGGCGCGAACTTGCCCTTCGGGTCCCACCACTCCGCCGCCAATCGCGAGAATCGCTCGACCTCGGCGGCATCGATGCTGGAGCTTGGTGCGTGGACGCTCATCCCTGCTCCGTGACCGCCCGGCGCGGCGGCGGTATGGCAGACCCCGGGGCGCTCGGAAAGCTAGCCCGTCGGCTTGGGCGGCGGCGCTGGGCGCACAAGGTCGGCGAGGCGGCTGGACAGCTCCAGCGTCGGTTCGTCACCGAGGGCGATGGCGTCATTGGTGGCGACCAGCACCACCGCGTCGTGTTGCGGATAGATGCGGATGTCGGCGATCCAGTAGTCGTCTGAGCCGTTGTGGTTGAGCACCTGGACCTTGCCGTCCTTCATCCGCACCAGCCAGCCGCCGGCGTAGTTCTGCGAATTGGCCGGCATGGTCAAAAGGTCGAGCACGGTCGAGGCCTTGATGTAGCCCGGCCGGTCGCGCCCTTGCGTCGCCGCCATCACCACCTGGGCGAACTTCAGCCAGTCGGGCAGCGAGACGTGGATGTCGCCTGCGGGCGTCACCGCCGGCGGGTCAAACTGGTGCTCCAGCCGCGCGTCGATGGGGACGCGGGTCTTGCCGTCGGCGGCCACGCCGTGGCCGAGCGGCTGGTCCAGCGCCCCGCCGTCCGCCGGCGCGCCGAAGCCGGCACTGGTCATGCCGAGCGGCTCGAACACCTCCCGCCTGAGCAGTTGTTCGTAGGTCAGCCCCGTCACCCGCTCCGCCATGGCCGCGGCGAACACCACGCCGGAGTTGGAATAGCTCCAGCTTGTTCCCGGCGGGTGCGCGAGCGGCTGGGCGACCGCCTGCTTGATCAGCAGCGCCCGCCGCTCGGCCAGCGAGAACGGTTCGGCGCGCGGGCCGGCGAACTTGTCGAGCGTGTCGGGCTCCTCGATGCCGGCGGTGTGGCTGAGCAACTGGCGCACCGTCACCTCGGACCACCCCGGCTTGGCGCCGGTCCTTAGCTCCGGAAACACGTCGAGCAGCCGGGTTTCGAAGGTGAGCTTCCCCGCCTCCACCAGCCGGGCGATCATCAGCGCGGTCATCGCCTTGCCGCACGAGCCGATCAACCACTTGTCGCCCGCCGTCACGGCCACGGCGGAGCCGGCCGCCCGAACGCCCTCAGCCCAGGTGAAGGTCCGGCCGTTCTTGTAGACCAGCGCCGCAACCGCCGGAGCGCCGGATTTCCCCCGGTCGTCATGCACCGCCGCGCGCACCTGTTCCACCGTGGGCGGCGGCATGGCGGGCGGCTCGGCGGCGACCGCGGCGCTGGAGAGCGCCACCAGGGCGAGGGCGGAGAAGGCGGCGCGGATCATTGGAGGCTCCCGGTCTGGCCTCCTGATCCCACGCCCGCGGCCGCGACGCACCTAAAGATTATGTAATATAAATAACTCGAACCTGCGGCCTCATGAACCCAAGACCGGCTCGATCTGCTTGCAGGCCGCGATCAGGCCTTGGACTGACTCCACCGACTTGGCGAACATCGCGTGTTCCTCGTCGTCCAGCGGGAACTCGATGATCCGCTCCACCCCGCCCGCGCCGATCACCGCCGGCACCCCGACGTAAAGGCCGCTCTGGCCGTATTGGCCGGTCAGGTGCGCGGCCACGGGCAGGACGCGCTTCTTGTCCTTCAGGTAGGACTTGGCCATGGCGATGGCGCTCTCAGCGGGGGCGTAGAAGGCCGAGCCGGTCTTCAGCAGGCCGACGATCTCGCCCCCGCCGCCGCGGGTGCGCTTGACGATGGCGTCGAGTTCCTCCTGCGAGATGGCGCCCTGCTTCACCAGTTCGGGCAGCGGCAGGCCGCCGACGGTGGAGTGGCGCACCATCGGGGTCATGTCGTCGCCGTGGCCGCCGAGCGTCCAGGCGTGAATGTCCTCCACCGACACCCCCAGCCGCTCGGCCAGGAACCAGCGGAAGCGGGCGGAGTCGAGCACGCCCGCCATGCCGACCACCCGCTCGTGCGGCAGGCCGCAAAACTCGCGCAGGGCCCAGACCATGGCGTCCAGCGGGTTGGTGATGCAGATGACGAAGCTGTCCGGCGCGTACGTCTTGATGCCCTCGCCCACCGCCTTCATCACCTTCAGGTTGATGTCCAGCAGGTCGTCCCGGCTCATTCCAGGCTTGCGCGGGACGCCGGCGGTGACGATGCAGACGTCCGCGCCCGCGATCGGGGCATAGTCGTTCGCCCCCACGAGCCTGGCGTCCTTGCCGAACACCGGGGTCGCCTCGGCGATGTCGAGCGCCTTGCCCTGAGGCGTGCCCTCGGCGATGTCGAACAGCACCACGTCGCCCAGCTCCTCGCGCGCACAGACGTGGGCGAGGGTGCCGCCGATCATACCGGCGCCGATCAGGGCGATTTTCGCGCGAGCCATGGAGGGTTACCTTGTGTGAGAGGAGGTGAGGTGAGGGGCGGCGGCGGTTTAGCGGCGCTCGCCGCCTGCAACAAGGGAGGCCGGCATGACCGGACCGCTGCTCTGGCTGGCCGGCGCCGCGGTGCTGGTGCTCGTCGTCTGGCTTCTCTCCCGAGGCCGTCGCGAGGAGGACGGCGGCGATCCCGAGTCCCGCGCCGGGCTCGGGGCCGCCGCCCTCGGCCTGGGCGTTTGGGCCGCCCTGGAAGCCGACGATCACGAGGACGACGGGGAGGATGGCGCGGAAGGCGACGGCGACGGCGACGGTGGATACGGCGGCTGGGGGGATGGCGGCGGGGCCGATGGGGGCGGCGGAGACGGCGGCGGCGGCTGATCGAAGGCGTGGACCGCGCCCGCTCCCGCAGTTAGAAGCGCCCGCTTTCCTCCAGTGGGGCATCCCCTTTGAAGCGGTTCTCCCTCGATCCCGCCATCGACGCGGTGTCTGCGCCGCTCGCCGCGCTCAGGCTCAGCGAGGCGCGGCTGATGCTGGACGCGCGCTTCCCGTGGATCGTACTCGTCCCCCGCCGCGCCGGCGCGCGCGAACTGGAGCACCTGTCGCCCAACGACCGGCTGCTGCTGATGGACGAGATTCTGGCCGCCGGCGCCGCGGTGCGCGCGGTCGGGGCCGCGCTCGGCCGTCCGGTGGAGAAGCTGAACGTCGCGGCGCTCGGCAACGTCACGCCGCAGCTGCACGTCCACGTGATCGGCCGCCGCGCCGACGACGCCTGCTGGCCCAAGCCCGTGTGGGGGCAGGGCGAGGCCGCGCCCTACGCCCCGGCCGACCTCCAGGCGGCGCTGGCGGCGGGCTCGGGAGCGCTGGGCGCCGGCTCGCGCAGCGCCTAGCGCGCGTCCTTGTAGACTTGCCCGTCCTTCATCACGAAGGACACCCGCTTCAGCACCGTCACGTCGCCCAGCGGATCGCCCGCCACAGCGATCAGGTCCGCGCGCTTGCCGGGCTCCAGCGTCCCCACCTCGCCCGACAATCCCAGCAGCTGCGCGGCGTTGACCGTCGCCGCTTTGACCGCCTCGGCCGGCGGCATGCCGTGCTTGACCATCAGTTCGAACTCGTCGGCGTTGCGCCCGTGCTTGGACACGCCCGCGTCGGTGCCGAAGGCGATCTTCACGCCCTTGGGATAGGCCCTCTCCAGCGCCTTGCCGGTGATGGTGATGCGGTAGTCGATCTTCTTGCGCACCTCCGGTGAATAAGCGTTCGGGTCCTTGGCGATACGCTCAAGGTAGCCGTTCACCGTCGACAGCGTCGGCACGTAGTAGGCGCCTGAGCGGCGCATCATCTCCACCGCCTCATCGTCCATCAGGGTGCCGTGCTCTATCGAGTCCGCCCCGGCCCTGAGCGCCACCTTGACGCCGTCGGCACCGTGGGCGTGCACCGCCACCTTCTTGCCGAGTTGGTGGGCGGTCTCGACGATCGCCTTGGCCTCGTCGTCGAACATCTGCTGGCCCAGCCCCGCGCCAATGCGGCTGTTCACCCCGCCGGTGGTGGCGATCTTGATCACGTCGGCGCCGCGCCCGACCTGGCGGCGCACCGCCTTGCGGCACTCGGCCGGTCCGTCGCAGAGGTTGTCGTGCGGCATGTGCTCGGCTATCCAGTCGGCGTAGCCCAGCCGCGCGTCCATGTGCCCGGAGGTGGTGGAGATCGACTCCCCCGCGTCGATGATCCGGGGCCCGCTCGCCCAGCCCCGGCCGATGGCGTCGCGCAGCGCCAGGGTCACGCCGTTGGCGTCGCCTAGGTTGCGCACGGTGGTGAAGCCGGCTTCCAGCGTCTTGCGCGCGTTCATCTGCGCCTCGTAGGCGCCCATGGCCACGCTCTCGGTCACCTCGGCCAACTGGCCTTCCACCCCGGCGCGGTCGGAGGATAGGTGCACGTGGCTGTCGATCAGCCCCGGCAGCACGAAGCGGTCGCGCAGATTCACTACCCGCGCGCCCGCCGCGGCCTCGGCGCCCACAAAGCCGTCGCGCACCGCCTCGACGCGGCCGTCGCGGATGATCAAGGTGGAGGGCCCGCGCGGCGGCTTGCCTGGCCGGTCGAGCAGCCGCCCCGCCTGGACCAGCACCACCGCGCCCGCCGGCGCCTGTGCCGCGGCGGAGGTGACCGCGGCGGCGGCCGCGACCGCAGCGAGGGCGAGGCAAGTTTTCATGCGGGGCGACTCCAGAGCTATGCCGCACTACCCAATCCGAGGCAGTGAGACGAGTCCGCAATACTGCCTGGGCAGGATGCGGCTATAGGGAATCGGAGGCGAGGGGCAGGCATGGCCGTGGCTTCGGCATCGTGGGCGCCCGAACATCCGCTGCGCGCGGTGCTGGATACGGCGTTGGACGCCGTCATCGTCATGGACGTGGATGGTATGGTGCGCGGCTGGAACGGCTGCGCCGAGCGCACCTTTGGCTTCAGCGCGGCTGAGGCCGTCGGCCGGCCGCTGGCCGACCTGATCATCCCTCCGCAGTACCGCGACGCCCACTGGAACGGCCTGCGCCGCTACCTGGAGACCGGTGAAGGCCCGGTGCTCAACCAGCACATCGAGGTCAGCGCTCTGCACCGCGACGGCCGCGAGTTCCCGCTCGAACTGTCGATCACCCCCACCCACTACGGCGCCGGGGCGGCCTTCCTGGGCTTCCTGCGTGACATCAGCGAGCGCAAGGCGGCGCAAGCGGCGGTGGAGCGCCGGGCCCGTGACGCCGAACTGATGCTGCGCGTGGCTTCGCTGGCGGCGGAGACGGACTCGCTCGACGCGGCGCTGGAGGCGGCGCTGGACGCCATCCTGGAGATCACCGGCTGGCCACTCGGCCACGCCTTCCGCATCGCCGGAGGCGACCCGCCCGGGCTGGAGGACTCGGGCGTCTGGCGCTGGGGCGGCGAGGACGGCTACGCCGCTTTGCGCGAGGCCACGGCCCAGGCTCAGTTCCTCCCTGGCGTCGGGCTCCCCGGCCTGATCCTCCAGCGGCGCGAACCGGTCTGGATCGAACAGACCGACGCCGCGCCCTCCTTCTTCCGCGCCAGGGTGGCGGCGCGTTGCGGCCTGCACGCCGCCTTCGGCTTTCCGATCGTGAGCTCCGGCCGGCCGATCGCCATCCTGGAGTTCTTCAGCCGGACCGCCGCCCCCCCGGACGCGGAACTGCTGCTGACGGTGCGGGCGCTGGGCCAGCAGGTCGGGCGGGTGTTCGAGCGCAAGGAGGCCGAGGACCGACTGCGCGCGGACAAGGCGGCGCTGGAGCAGGAGGTGCGGGAGCGCCGCGCCCTGGAACATCATCGCGAGCTGCTGCTGGGCGAGTTGAACCACCGGGTCAAGAACGTGCTGGCCGTGGTCGCGGGCATCGCCGCCCAGACCGCCCGCGCCAGCCCCACGGTGGCGGCGTTCTCGGAGAGCTTCGGCGCCCGCCTGCGGTCGCTGGCGCAGGCGCACGACCTGCTGACGGAGCGGAGCTGGCTTCCCACGCCCCTGCGTGCGGTCGCCGAGGCGGTGCTGGACGCCTACCTCGGCCAAGGGGGGCGGGTGAGCCTGGAGGGCCCGGAGCTGTCGCTGGAACCCAAGGCGGCGGTCTCTCTCGGCCTGGTCCTGCACGAGTTGATGACCAACGCGGTGAAGCACGGCGCTTTGGCGGGGGCCGAGGGCGCGGTCCGCCTGCGCTGGGAGGCGCCCGAGCCCTCACAGGCGCGGCTGGTCTGGAGCGAGAGCGGCGTTGCGGGCCTCACGGCGCCGGGACGAGAGGGATTCGGTTTCAAGATGATCAGCGTACTGGCCCCGCGCGACCTCGGCGGGCGCGCCGGGCTGGAGTGGAGGCCAGAAGGCGTCGAGTACGAACTGTGCTTCCCCGCGGCCGGCAACCTCGTGCCGGATTCCTAGAAGCGGCTCGTCAGCGACACGCGCACCGCCCGGGGAGAGCCGGGGAGGATGTTGTTGTCGCCGTGCGAGGTGGGGAAGTAGGTCTCGTCGAACAGGTTCTCGAGGTTGACCTGGGCTTCCAGGTTCGGCGTCACCGCCCAGTAGAGCGCCGCGTCGATCCGAGTGAAGGACGGCAGCTCCACCGTGTTGGAAGTCGAGGCGAACATCTCTTCCTGATGGATCACCCCCAGGCCCGCGGCCCAGCGCGGCGTGAACTGGTACTTGTTCCACAGTGAGAAGCTGTGGCGGGGCGTCAGGGGCAGGACCCGGCCCGCGGGCACGATGCTGGTGGGGCTCGTGCCGGTGGCGGCGGTGGTCTCCGCGTCCTGCCAGGCGGAACCGCCGATAACCTCCCACGCCTCGGTGAGCCGGCCCGCCAGCGCCAGCTCGAACCCGCGGCTGCGCGAGGCGCCGGTCTGCAGGGTGACCCCGCTGGGGGCGGTGAAGCGGGTGTTGGTGCGCTCCAGCTGATACAGCGCCGCGGTCAGCGACAGGCCGGGCCGCAGGTCCCACTTGGCGCCCACCTCGTAGTTGACGAACTCCTCCGGCTCCAGGGTCTCGGTGGTGGCGTCGAGCGTGGCGAACTGGTCGCCCGAACTCGGCAGGTAGGAGACGCTGTAACTGGCGTAGAAGGACAGCGGCTCGCGCGGCTTCATCACTACGCCAAGGCGCGGGGAGAGGAGGTCGTCGCGGCGGCCACGGTCGGCGCCGGTGCGGTTGTCGTGGAAATCGACGTCGAAGGCATTGAAGCGCAGGCCGCCGACCAGCTGCAGCCAGGGGGTGATCTCGAGCTGATCCTGGACGTAGACGGCCGCCACCGTCGCGTCGGTGCGGTTGTCGCCGTCGGTGGGGGCCTGGGCGAAGACGACCGGCGCGCCGAAAACCGTGGGCGATGACAGCGGCACGGTGAGGGGCGTGGCGAAGAAGCCGGTCTGGCGGAAGTTCTCCGTATCCTGCCGGCCGAGCTCGGCGCCGACCAGCAGGGTGTGCTTCACCGCGCCGGTGGTCAGGCGGAAGGTGATGTCGGTCTGGTTGAACAGGTTTCGCCGCTGGGTGTCGTTATTGTAGGCGGCGATCGGCGCGCGCAGCTCGCCCGTGGCTGGATCGGCGAAGGCCGCCCCGCCGGCATAGACGTTCTGATAAAACTTGGCGTAACCGGCGAAGTGCGTGTGGTTGCGCACGCTCACCCCGTTGGGGGCCGAGTAGAGCATCGTGCCGCGCAGGAAATCGACGGTGGTGGTGGCGTAGCTCTGATCGGGATCGCCGAAGAAGGAGTCACGCTCTGCGGGCGCCGGGCGGCCGTTGAAGGATGGCAGGCCCCGATCCACGGTGCGATCGTCGTCGAAGTGCTCGTAGGCGAGGCCGACCCAGAGGCGGTCGTTCGGCTTCCACGAGAGGGTGGGATTCACGCCCCAGCGCTCCACGTGGACGAAATCGCGGAAGCTGTCGGAGTTTTCGTACATGGCCGTCAGCCGCCCGGCCAAGGCGGCGGTGAACGGCTGGCCGAGGTCAATGGTGGCGCGGGCGTAGCCGTAGGCGCCGCCCTCGACCAACGCCTCGCGCACTTCGCTCCAGTCGGCCTGCCTGGTCACCCGGTTGATCACGCCGCCGCCGCCGCCGCGGCCGAAGATCATGGCGTTGGGACCCTTGAGCACCTCCACCCGCTCGACGTTGTAGAGGTCGCGGAAATACTGGACGTCGTCGCGCACCCCGTCGATGAAGAAGTCGGCGGTGGTGGACTGGCCTCGGATGGTGGGGGCGTCGCGGTGGCCCTCGCCTTGGCCCATGGCGACGCCCGGAACGTAGCGCACCACGTCGGCCATGGAACGCATGGAAAGGTCGCGGATCACGTCGTCGGTGATCACCGTGACCGCCTGGGGGACGTCACGCAGAGGCGTGTCGGTCTTGGTGGCGGTCGCGGTGGTTTCGACTTCGTAGCCTTGCTGGCGCTGGCCCACGACGAGGACGCCGGAGATGGTGACGGGGTCGGCCTCGTCGGCCGCGGCGGGAAGCGCAGCGGCGAGGCTGAGCAGGCCGGCGCCCGCCAGCAACATGCCGGCGCGCCGTCTGATGCGGAGCGCCAACGTCCCCTCCTTGTGCATGACTTTGATAATCATTCTCAACAACAGCTCGGCGGCCGCGTCAAGCACTGGTCGGCAGCATATTGCGCGCCCTCGCTTCGGGCGCTCGCCTCCGCTAGGACAGGCGCCGCCGCAGGAGGCCGCACGTGACCGACTACATCATCAAGGACATCTCGCTCGCCGACTGGGGCGGCAAAGAGATCGCCATCGCCGAGACCGAGATGCCGGGGCTGATGGCGCTCCGGCAGGAGTTCGGGCGCGACCAGCCGCTGAAGGGGGCGCGCATCGCTGGCTCGCTGCACATGACCATTCAGACGGCGGTGCTGATCCAGACGCTGGAAGCACTGGGGGCCAAGGTGCGCTGGGCGTCGTGCAACATCTTCTCGACCCAGGACCACGCGGCCGCGGCGGTGGCCGCCAATGGCACGCCGGTGTTCGCGCTGAAGGGCGAGACGCTGTACGAATATTGGGAGTACGCCCACAAGATCTTCGAATGGCCAGACGTCGCTGCTGGCGGGGAGGGGGCCAACCTGATCCTCGATGACGGCGGCGATGCGACCCTGCTGTGCGTGCTGGGGCCCAAGGCGGAGGCCGATCCCGCGGTGATCGCCAAGCCTTCCAATGAGGAGGAAGAGGCGCTGTTCGCCATCATGGCGCGCTACCTCAAGGAGAAGCCTGGGTTCTACAGCGCCATCCGCGACCGCATCCGCGGCGTCTCGGAGGAGACCACCACGGGCGTGCACCGCCTCTACCAGATGGCGGAGAAGGGCGAGCTGCCGTTCCCCGCGATCAACGTCAACGACAGCGTCACGAAGTCGAAGTTCGACAACCTCTACGGCTGCCGCGAGAGCCTGGTGGATGCCATCCGGCGCGGCACCGACGTGATGCTGGCCGGCAAGGTGGCGGTGGTCTGCGGCTATGGCGACGTGGGCAAGGGCTCGGCGGCCTCGCTGCGCAACGGCGGGGCGCGGGTGGTGGTGACCGAGGTCGATCCAATCTGCGCGCTGCAGGCGGCCATGGAAGGCTACGAGGTGCGGACCCTGGAGGACGTCCAGTCCACGGCCGACATCTTCGTCAGCGCCACGGGCAACAAGGACGTGATCACCGTCGAGCACATGCGGGCGATGAAGAACAACGCCATCGTGGCCAACATCGGTCACTTCGATTCCGAGATCCAGATCGGTGCGTTGCGCAACTACAAGTGGGACAAGATCAAGGATCAGGTCCACCACGTGGAGTTCCCCGACGGCAAGAAGATCATCGTGCTGTCGGAAGGCCGGCTGGTGAACCTCGGCAACGCCACCGGGCATCCGAGTTTCGTGATGAGCGCCTCCTTCACCAACCAGGTGCTGGCGCAGCTCGAACTGTGGACCAACAACGCCCGCTACGAGCGCAAGGTCTACACCTTGCCCAAGCACCTGGACGAGAAGGTCGCGGCCCTGCACCTCGACAAGCTCGGCGCCAAGCTGACCAAGCTGAAGCCCGACCAGGCCGCCTACATCGGGGTCAAACCCGAGGGACCATTCAAGCCGGAGCACTACCGGTATTGATTCGGCCAAATTCGCGAAAATCACCCGGGGGATGATCGAAGAGGCTCAGATCCGAGGCTTGTGCCCGCCGGAGTTCGCGCCGGTGCGCGAAGCCTTCGCCGCCAACTTCGCGGAGGGCAAGGAGATCGGGGCGGCCTTCGCGCTGGCGGTCGATGGCGAGGTGGTGGTCGACCTTACCGGGGGATTCGCGGACCGGGCTCGGCAACGGCCGTGGACGAACGAGACCCTCGCCCCGATCTTCTCCACCACCAAGGCGCTGGTCAGCCTCCTGGTCGCCAAGGCGGCAGGGGAGGGGGCGCTCCGCTACGAGCAGCCGGTGGTGGAACTCTGGCCGGAGTTCGGTCAGTCGGGGAAGGCGGGGCTCACTGTCGAGCAGGTGCTGAGCCACCAGGCTGGGCTGGTCGGGTTCGCCGAGGCCATCGACCCTGAGCTTTGGTACGACTGGGACGCCGTCTGCGCCAGGCTGGCCGCGGCGGAGCCGCTGTGGCGGCCGGGCACGGCCTCCGGCTACCACCCCGCCACCTTCGGCTATCTCGCTGGCGAGATCCTGCGCCGCGCCACGGGCCGCACGCCGGGGCAGGCGCTGTGGGAGATAGCCGGACCGCTGGGCCTGGACGTTTGGATCGGGCTTCCCGAACCCGAGCACCACCGCGTGGCCGAAGTCGCCAAGCCGCCGGGCCCGGCGCTGATCGGGGAGTTGACGCCGGTCAAGCGCGCCGCCTTTTACACCACCTGGGCCGCGCCGCCGCACGGCCAGTCGGCGCGGTGGCGGCAGACGGAGCTGCCGTCGGCCAACGGCCACGCCACCGCCCGCGACCTCGCGCGCCTGATGGCGCCGCTGGCCTGCGACGGGCTGCTGGACGGCCGCCGCCTGTTGGCCCCAGGCGCAGCCGAAACCGCCTCGCGCGCGCGCATCTGCGGGGAGGACCTGGTGCTGCCCTACGACCTCTGCTGGGGCGCGGGGTTCCTGCGCAACGATCCGGTCAAGGTCTACGGCCCCGGCGAGCAGAGCTTCGGCCACTCCGGCTGGGGCGGCAGCTGCGTGTTCGCCGATCCCGAGCGGCGCCTGTCGGGCGCCTACGTGATGAACAAGCAGTCCGTGCACCTGATCGGCGACCCGCGGCCAATGCGGATCATCGAGGCCGCCTACGCCTGTCTCTGATGCGCGCGGCCCGAGGGCTCAGCCCCAGGGGCCGCTCGGCGTCACCGGCACGCCCGTGGCCATGCTCAGCCACCCCGCGCCGCCGCCCACGCCACGATGCATCAGCTCCATCAACGCCCGCACGCGGTTCTCCGTGGCCGGGTGGGTGGAGAACAGGTTGTCGGCGCCGCGGCCGAGCAGCGGATTGATGATGAACAGGTGCGCGGTCGCCGGGTTGCGCTCGGCCCCCGGGTTGACCACGCCGCCCCGCGCATAGGCGTCGATCTTCTCCAGCGCGCGGGCCAGAGCCTCGGGGTCGCCGGCGATCTCGGCGCCCACGCGGTCCGCCTCGTATTCGCGCGCGCGGCTGATCGCCATCTGCACCAGCATGGCCGCGATTGGCGCCAGCAGCGCCAGCGCGATCACCCCGATGATGCCCCCCGGCCGCTCGCGATCGTCGCCGCCGCCGAAGAACATGGCGAAGTTGGCCAGCGCCGAGATCGCGCCCGCGACCGTGGCGGTCACGGTCATGGTCAGGGTGTCGCGGTTCTTCACGTGCGCCAGCTCGTGCGCCATCACGCCGCGCACCTCGTCACGGCCGAGCATGCGCAGTAGGCCAGTAGTGGCCGCCACGGTGGCGTTCTTAGGGTCGCGCCCGGTGGCGAAGGCATTGGGCTGTTCGTTGTCCATAATGGCGACCTTCGGCCGGGGCAGGCCGGCGCCCTCGGCCAATTCATGCACGTCGCGCACGAAATTGCGCACCAGCGGCTCGGGGTGGTTCTCGTCCACCGCCTCCGCCCCGTACTGGCGCAGCACGATCTTGTCGGCGTTCCAGTAGCTGAACAGGTTCATCGCCAGGGCGAGAGCGAAGGCGATCGCCATGCCCGCCGGCCCGCCGATCAGGTAGCCGATGCCGACGAACAGCGCCGTCAGCCCGGCCAGGAGGATGAAGGTCTTCAGGTGGTTCATCGCCGATGATCCCGTCAGTCGAAGATGTCGAACAGGTCGAAGCGCTTCTTGCGGTGTCCGTAGTGGCCGTGATGACCCCGCTCGCCGTATTCGCCGCGCTCGCCCCATTCCCCGCGCTCGCCGGAATAGCGAGGATCGTAGTGCATCGGCGGCACGCCCTGGCCCGGCCCGGTCTGCGGGTGGGACTGGAGCGGGTAGGGCTGGGGCGGCGCCTGCGGCGGGTGCGAGCCCGGCGAGGGATCGGCGGGCGCCTCGGCCGCCTCGCCCCGGCTGTTCTCCATCAGCTTCTCCAGCTCCCCGCGGTCGAGCCAGACGCCGCGGCAGGTGGGGCACATGTCGAACTCGACCCCGCTGCGGCTGACGGTGGTCATTCCGGAATTGTCGTTGGGACAGAGCAGCAGCGGCACAGGCGATCTCCTCACAAGCGTGGGTGGGAGCGCCGATGCTGTTGGTGGAGGGGCCAAGGCAGCATCGAGCGCACCCGATGCGGTCCGACATCGCGATGTCCCAGACATCGCCAGAGGGGCCCGGCCCGCTCGGATGAAATAGAAACGCCCAGTTGGGTGTCAAGGGAGAGCCGCGGCCTTAGGACAGGTTGCGGTACCTGTCTCTCCAATCGGCGGCGGGGCCGCCGAACACTTCCGCGCAGGCGTCCAACTCGCCAACCAGCTTCTCCGCCGCTATCCGCACGAGGTCGGTCGGCGGCGGGGCGCCGGCGGCGCTGCGGTTGATGTCAGCCGTCTGCTGGAACCCTTCGCCGGAGGCGCCTAGGAACTCTGCGATCTCACGCCTTAGCCACTGCGGACGCTGGCAGAGGTCATCAAAGAAGAAAAAGCGGCAATGGGGAAAAGCTTCCGACCAGCGTCGCCAAATGACTGACGCCTTTGACCGCTCCCCCATCTCCAGCTGCTCAAGCCAGCGGGCGACCGCGTCGAGGTCTTCGAGCCGATCCGCCGGTACACGGCCATGTCGGACGAGCATTGCCAGTTCCGAGCACGCGCGCGCCACCGGGTCGCGCACCATCAGCACGATCTTCAACTCGGGGAAGCGGCGGGCGATGGCGCTCACCAACGCGTCGGAAAGCATGCTGTAGCCGGGGGTGATGTCGCCGGCGATGGGCTCAGGAAAGAGGGCTGCGTAGCCTTCAATGTCGCCGAGGTCGTCCCTCGTGAACGCGCGCCAGTCCAACTCCTCCAGGCTCTCCCGTGCCGCCAACGCGGCCGCCGCCTCTTCGCGCATCTCCCTTGCTCCTTCCTGGAGCGCCAGTGCGCGCCTGAAGAAATCGAAGTCACGCTCCTCCAGCGGGCGCTGCCCCCGCCGCCGCCGCTTCCTGTTCACTGCCGCTAGATCCGCGGCCGCCTTGGCGGACAAAGTGGCCAAGGCGGGCGAGTGAAGGCGGACGGTGAAATACCGCAGCTCCTTGACCGGCGGCATGCGGAACTCCGGGTGGCTGTCCAGCTGGTCGTAGAGCCACCCGGTGCCGGCCTTCATCTGGCCGACGCAAAGGAAGTCGGGGCCGCGCGGGGTCATGGTCAGGCGGGCTCCAGCGCCGACCGCGCCCAGTTCGCCGCGTGGCCGCCGAACAGCTCTGCGCATGCAAGGATCTCCTCGCGCAGTTCCTTAGCCAGGTAAGCTCGAACTGCGTCCGGCGTCCGCGTTCGGCCAGGCCCCTTGCGGTTGAAGGCGGGGGGGAGGGGGATCGGCTTGGTAGAGTCGCCGCCGAGGAAGGAGACGATTTCGCTTCTTAACCAGTCCGGCCGGTCGCAGAGGTCTTCGAAGAAGAAGTAGCGGATTTGCTCGGGCGGCACGGCCGCCGACCAGCGCTTCCAGATGACCGACGGGCGCGAGCGCTCCTGCACTTGCTCGCGCGCGAACCAGTCGGCGACGCGCGCGACGCTCTCGAGCGCCTCGGGCGGGAAGTGTCCGAAGTCCGCCATCATGCCGAGGTGGGAGGCGGCGCGGCTGGCGGGCTCGCGCAGCAGCAGCACGACCTTCATGCCAGGAAATCGCCGGGCGATCCGTTGAACCTCCTCGGCGCCGAGGGTCGAATAGGCGGGGGTGATGTCCCCGGTGAGGCCTTCGTAGCCAAATAGCATGGCGTAGTCGTCGATGCCGCCGGCGCCGTCGCGAACCGCGCGCGCGCGCCGGAGGAAGTCGACGTCGGCGGCGGAAAGGAGCCGGCGCCGCCGGCGAGCGCGCCAGTTGTTGGCCTCGTCGAGCCCCTGGTCGAGCAGCCTCTGCAGCTTCTTCAGCGGCAGCGGCTGGAGGCCGCGGTTGAAGTAGTGCAACTCCTTCACCGGCGGCATCTCGAAGTCGGGATGACCGTCCAGCTGGTCATAGAGCCAGCCGGTGCCGGCCTTCTGCAGGCCGATGCACATGAAGTCCGGACCCGAACGCAACCCTGCCCCCGTTGTTGGCCGCGGGCTATCAAGCAGAACTTCGGCGGGGTGCAAGGCTCACGCCTTCAATCGGTAGCCGGTGCGGAAAATCCACCACACCAGCGCCAGGCACAGGGCCAGGAACAGCGCGATCATGGCCAGGCTGATCCCCACCCCCACGTCCGAGACGCCGTAGAAGCTCCAGCGGAAGCCCGAGACCAGGTAGACCACCGGGTTGAACAGGGTCACCGCGCGCCAGGCCGGGGGCAACATGTCGATCGAATAGAAGCTGCCGCCGAGGAAGGTCAGCGGGGTGACGATCAGCAGCGGGATGAACTGCAGCTTCTGGAAGCTGTCGGCCCAGATGCCGATGACGAAGCCGAACATCGAGAAGGTCACCGCGGTCAGCACCAGGAACAGCAGCATCTGCGGCCAGTGCTGGATGTCGTAGGGCACGAACAGGCGCGCGGTGACCAGGATGATCGTCCCGATGATCAGCGACTTGGTCGCCGCCGCGCCGACGAAGCCGATCACGATCTCCAACGCCGAGATCGGCGCCGAGAGGATCTCGTAGATGGTGCCGGTGAACTTCGGGAAGTAGATGCCGAACGAGGCGTTGGAGATGCTCTCGTTGAGCAGCGACAGCATCACCAGCCCCGGCACGATGAAGGCGCCGTAGTTCACCCCGTCGATGTCGGCCATGCGCGAACCGATCGCCGAGCCGAACACCACGAAATACAGCGAGGTGGAGATCACCGGTGCCACGACGCTCTCGAAGATGGTGCGGAAGGTGCGCGCCATCTCGAAGCGGTAGAGGGCGCCGATCGCGCGCAGGTTCATTGGCGGGTGCTCACCAGGCTGACGAAGATGTCTTCGAGCGAACTCTGACGCGTCTCCAGGTCGGTGAACGCGATCCCGTGCTCGCCCAGCTGCTTGAGCAGCGCGGTGATCCCCGTGCGCTCGGCATGGGTTTCGAAGGTATAGGTCAGCTGGCGCCCGTCCTCGGATAGCTCCAGTCCCTCCGTGCCCAGGTCGGGCGGGATCGCGGTCAGCGGCCGGTCCAGCTGCAGGGTCAGCTGCTTGCGGCCAAGCTTCTTCATCAACTCGGCCTTGTCCTCTACCAGGATCAGTTCGCCCTTGCTGATCACCCCCACCCGGTCGGCCATCTCCTCGGCCTCCTCGATGTAATGGGTGGTCAGGATGATGGTCACGCCGCGCTCGCGCAGGCCGCGCACCATCGCCCACATGTCCTGGCGCAGCTCCACGTCCACGCCCGCGGTCGGCTCGTCGAGGAACAGGATCTGGGGCTCGTGCGACAGCGCCTTGGCGATCATCACCCGCCGCTTCATGCCGCCCGACAGGGTCATGATCTTGCTGTTGCGCTTGTCCAGGAGCGACAGGTCGCGCAGCACCTTCTCGATGTAGCCGACGTCCTTGGGCTTGTTGAACAGCCCCCGGCTCAGGCTGACGGTGTTCCACACCGTCTCGAACATGTCGCTGGTCAGCTCCTGCGGCACCAGGCCGATCAGCGCGCGGGCCTTGCGCCACTCGCGCACGATGTCGTGCCCGCCGGCCAGCACCTGCCCGGTCGAGGCGTTGACGATGCCGCAGACGATGCTGATCAGCGTGGTCTTGCCCGCCCCGTTCGGCCCGAGCAGGGCGAAGATTTCCCCCTTGGCGATCTCCAGGTCCACCGCCTTCAGGGCTTGCAACCCCGAAGCATAGGTCTTGGAGACGTTGGAGACGGTGAGGACCGGCGGCGTCATCGGCCCCATATAGCTGAGCCGTGGCCGATGGCGAGCCTCCGCCCTCGTCAGCCTCCCCCGCCTGCCCGCGGCGTGAGCCGGCCGTGGCGGCGCAGGATCGCGCGCAACTCCTCGTGCGGCAGGCCGTAAACGCGCAAGCCGTCGGCGCCCTCCATCGTGCGGGCGGCGATCATGGCGTTGACCACCGCTTCCTCCGTCGCCTGCACCACCGCCTCGAACAGGGGCGACAGGCGATCGTTGGGGTGCATCTGCACCGCCGTGGCGCCGGGCTGGTCCTGCACGCTCCTGATCTGCGGGTTGGCGGTGGAGAAGGCGACGAAGATATCGCCCGAGCCGTCGCTGGCGATCGAGCCGAGCCGCCCCAGCCCCAGCGACGGCCGCTTGGCCAGCCGCTTGAGCTGGTGGGGCAGCAGCGGCGCGTCTGTGGCCACCACGACGATGATCGAGCCGTCGGCGTTCTCCGGCTCGGCCGCCGGGTCGGCGGCTGCGGTTCGGGCGGCGCAGTCGGCGAACGGGAACCGGCGCTTGGCCGGCGCCGTGGCGGTGTAGCAGGGCAGGTAGCGGTCCTTCAGCGCCTCGCCCACCGGCGCCCCCGCCACGCGCAGGATGCCGCGCGCGCCGTAGTTGCATTGCACCAGCACGCCCACGGTGTAGCCGCCGTCCGCGGCCGGCAGCCTGCGCGAGGCCGTGCCGATGCCGCCCTTGAAGCGCGAGCAGATCATCCCGGTGCCGCCGCCGACCGCCCCTTCCTCGACCGGACCGGCGCGTGCGGACTCGATGGCCCGCAACGCGTGCTCCTGGCGCACGTGGAAACCGTTCAGGTCGTTGAGCACCCCGTCCCAGGTCTCGGCCACCACCGGCGTGTGCCACTCCGCCGGCCAGCCGCTCTTGACCATCCAGGCCACGGCTGCGTCGCGCACCACGCCGACGCTGTGGGTGTTGGTGATCAGGATCGGCCCGTCCAGCTGCCCCCGCTCCTCCAGCCAGGTCGTCCCGGTCATCTCCCCCGCCGCGTTCAGCGTGAACCAGGCCCCAAACACCGGCGTGGTGGATTGCTTGCCGCGCGGCAGCACCGCGGTGACGCCGGTGCGCACCGGCCCCTTGCCGACCACCAGCGGGCCGGAGCCGCGCAGGAGGGTGACGTGCCCCACCTCCACCCCCGCCACGTCGGTGATGGCGTTCAGCGGCCCCAGCGTCCCCTCGAACGGCACGCCCAGGTCGCGGGCGCGCGCCTTCGGCTCCTCGGCCGAAGCCGGTGCGGAGAGGACGATCGCGCCAAAGGCGGCTGCGACGATGCCCGCGCTCCTCATGGCTGGGCTCCCGCGCCCGTGGCGCTCGCGGGCTGGCGCTGCTTGGCCGCCGCAACAGTCGCCGCCACGTCCGCCAGCAGCGCCTTGGCGTCGTAGACGATCCCGTCCTTGATCGTGAACTTCACCCCGCCGACGCGCTCGGGCTGGTTGGTCTTGTCGTTCAGCCGCACGTGCCCGGTGCCGTAGAGCGTCTTCAGGTTCGCCAGCGGGTTCTCGGGCACGATCAGCAGGTCGGCCAGCATCCCGCGCCGCATCAAGCCGAACGGCGGCGCCTGCCCCTTGGGCTCGTAGATGGTCTTGGCGCCGTTGATCGTCGCCGACTGGATCACCTCCAGCGGATGGAACCCCGCCTCCTGCAACAGCTCCAGTTCCTCGATGTAGCCGAAACCGTAGAGCTTGAAGATAAAGCCGGAGTCCGAGCCCGTGGTCACCCGCCCGCCCATGTTCTTGTAGTCGTTGATCAGGCGGAAGTAGCGGGCGTAGAAATTGCGCCACGCCACCTCGTTCCACGTCGTCCAGTCGAAGAAGTAGGAGCCGTGGTTGTCGCGGGTGGACTGATAGTAGGTCCACAGCGACGGCAGGGTGTAGGTGGCGTGCCAGTCGGCGTTCCTGGCCCGCATTAGGTCGCGCGATGCGGCGTAGATGTTGAAGGTCGGGTCGAACGTCACTCCGTTCTTCTTCTGCTCCTCCAGATAGGCCCGCCACTCCGGCCCGCCGGGCTCGAAGATGTCGTCCCAGATCTCCGCCACCTCGCCGAAGCGCTGCTGCTCGTTGTTGAAGTTGTAGACCGGCGGGAACGGCTGGATCTGGTTCTGCCGCAGCAGCGCTTCAAAGTGGCCGTAGAAGTGGGTGATGGTTCCCAGCCCCGCCTCGCCCGCCTCGCGCCCGTCAAAGCCGGCCACCGCCAGCTGCGCCAGGTGCGCCACCGTGCCCAGCCCCTGCTTCTTCGCCTCGTCGATAGTTGCGCGCATGATCTCGGGCGTCTCGTCGCCCCAGCCGAACATCTTGACCCCGTCGACGCCGTTCTTGGCCGCCCAGCGCACCCAGGCGCGCGCCTTTTCCGGCGTGTCGACCCGCTCGCTCCAGCCCGCGCCGACCGTCTGGTAGTTGAAGATGCGCGGCGCGGCGATCTCGTTGCGCGCGCTCCTCGCCTTCTCCGAGGTCGCCACCGCATAGCCCGCCAGCGGCACGCCCCGCACCGTGGTCACCCCGTGCGCCAGCCACAGCTTGTAGACGTAGTCGAGGTCCGGCGCCTTCACCGGGTCGCCGCCGTGGGCGTGCATGTCCACGAACCCCGGCAGCACGTACATGCCCGTGGCGTCGATCTCCCGGTCCGCCCCGCGCGGCTCCCGGTTCGGCTTCATCGGCAGCCCCGGCGTGCCGGCCGAGGTGATGTCGGCGATGCGGTTACCCTCCACCACGATGTCCACCGGCCCGCGCGGCGGCGCGCCCGTGCCGTCGATCAGGGTCGCGCCCCGGATCACCAGCCTGCGGTAGGGGCCCTCGCCCTCGCCGGGGCGGCGGGCGGGGGCGGGGTTCACGTCCCGCTCGGCAGGCGCGGCGGCCGCCTCGGGCGGCTTGGCCGCGGGCTTGGCAGGGTTCGCGGCCGCCGCCGCGAGCAGCGGCATCGCGGCCGCCAACACCGAAGCAAGGATCAGCTTCACGACAACTCCCCCGGCTGCGTCCGCTCCGGCGTGGCCGGCGGACCTCCACGACCCTTCTAGCCGCCCTTGCCCGCGCCCGCTATTCACGCCGGATGCTGGGGTCGCTGCTCATTGCTAACCGGGGCGAGATCGCCCGCCGGATCATCCGCACCTGCCGGCGCCTCGGCGTGCGCACCGTCGCCGTCTACTCCGAAGCCGACGCCCAGGCCCCCCACGTCCGCGAAGCCGACGCCGCCGTCCTGATCGGCCCTCCGCCGGCCGCCGAAAGTTACCTGCGAGGCGAGGCGATCATCGAAGCGGCCAAGGCGACCGGCGCCGAGGCCATCCACCCCGGCTACGGCTTCCTCTCCGAGAACGCCGCCTTCGCCGAGGCCGTGGCCGCCGCCGGCCTGGTCTGGGTTGGCCCGCCGCCGGCCGCCATCCGCGCCATGGGCCTCAAGGACGCCGCCAAGAAGCTGATGGCCGAGGCCGGCGTGCCGGTCACCCCCGGCTACCTGGGCGAGGACCAGTCCGAGGACCGCCTCTCTCGCGAGGCCGTCGCCACCGGCTTCCCTGTTCTCATCAAGGCCGTGGCCGGCGGCGGCGGTAAGGGCATGCGCAAGGTCGAACGCGCCGAGGAGTTCGCCGAAGCGCTGGGCGCCGCACGGCGCGAGGCGAAGGCCGCCTTCGGCGACGACCGCGTGCTGATCGAGAAATACGTCACCCGCCCCCGCCACATCGAGGTCCAGGTCTTCGCCGACCGCCATGGCGCCGCCGTCCACCTGTTCGAGCGCGACTGCTCGCTCCAGCGCCGCCACCAGAAGGTGATCGAGGAGGCCCCCGCGCCTGGCATGGACGAGGACACCCGCGCCGCCGTCTGTGGGGCCGCCGTCCGCGCCGCGCAGGCGGTCGGCTACGAAGGCGCCGGCACCGTAGAGTTCATCGCCGACGCGTCGGACGGCCTGCGCGCCGACCGCATCTGGTTCATGGAGATGAACACCCGCCTCCAGGTCGAGCACCCGGTCACCGAGGCGATCACGGGCCAGGACCTGGTCGAATGGCAGCTCCGCGTCGCCTCCGGCGAGCCCCTGCCGCTGCGCCAGGACGAGCTGCGCATCGACGGCTGGGCGATGGAAGCCCGCCTCTACGCCGAAAACCCCGCCACCGGCTTCTTGCCGAGCACCGGACCGTTGACCCATTTTCGTCTGCCGGGGGAGGGGGTGCGTGGTTCGAGACACGGCTCTGACGAGCCGCTCCTCACCATGACGAATTCAGTACAGCCCTCTCAGGCTCGTCATCCTGAGGAGCCGCGAAGCGGCGTCTCGAAGGACGCACGGCGCCTCCGCATCGATTCCGCTGTCGAGCAGGGCGGCGAGGTCACCCCTTTCTACGACCCGATGATCGCCAAGCTCATCGCCCACGCCCCTACCCGCAAGCAGGCGGCTTCGGCGCTGGCCGACGCCTGCCGCGAGGTCGAGGTCTGGCCGGTCAAGACCAACGCCGCCTTCCTCGCCCGCTGCCTTGACCAGCCGGACTTCGTCGCCGGCGACGTCGACACTGGCTTTATCGAGCGGCGGCTCGAGGTGTTGACGGCATGGGCAGCACCGTCCGAGGCCTTGGCGGCCATCGCAGCCGCCATCCTGATCGACACCGATGAGCCGACGGATGAGACCATCTCCCCCTGGTCACCCGCTGTAGGCGCCACCGGCTTTCGCCTGAACGCGCAGCCGGTGCGCTCTATCCGCCTGGAATGCGCGGGGCAGCCCATCGAGGCCCGGCTGCTGGACCTCGCCTGGGATAAAGACGAAGTGCTGGTCCAGGACGGCCGCGCCATCGTCTTCGATGCCGGCGAGGCGTACGAACTGTCGCTCCCCCGCGCCTCGGGCACCGCCGGCGAAGCCGCCTCCGACGGCGCGGTCCTCTCCCCCATGCCCGGCAAGATCGTCGCCGTGGCCGCCGTGGAAGGCGCCGCCGTCGCCAAGGGCGCGCCCCTGGTCACGCTCGAGGCCATGAAGATGGAGCACGCGCTCAAGGCCCCCTTCGACGGCCGCGTCGCTGAGGTCCGCGTTGCGCCCGGCGGGCAGGTCAGCGAAGGCGCCCTGCTGGTGCGCCTGGAGCCCGCCTGAACCAGCCGCCTCAGAGCACGAAGTTGTCGTAGTCCCGCTGGTCGCCCTCAACCCGGATCAGCACCGTCGGCGCGCCGCCGGTGTCATTCAGGTAAAGGATGCTCATGTCGGCGCCGGCGTCATATTGCCACCAGATCGTGCCCGCCGCGGCGCTGGGGCTGTCGACCAGCACGAACGCCTCGTTCTCCGGAGTGCTGTAAATTGCATCGAAGGCGCCGAGATCGATCACGTCGCGCGGCTGGAGGTGCAGGATCAGGTCCGGCGCGGTGTCCAGGGTGTCGAGGTAGCTCTCATAGACGAACACGTCCGTGCCGCCGCCGCCGCTTAGGGTGTCGCCGCCGACGCCGCCGATGATCCGATCGTCGCCTGCCCCACCGAAGATCCGGTCGTTGTCGCTGGGGACGAAGGCGCCGCTCTCGAATCGGACGTTCCCGTACAGCGTGTCGTTGCCGTCGCCGCCCCGGATGCGATCGTCGCCGCCGAGCCCGACGATCTCGTTGGCGCCGTTGTCGCCGGTCAGCCGGTCGGCCGCGTTCAGGGAGCCGACCAGGTTCTCGAAGCCGCTGATGGTGTCCATCCCGACATGCGTGTCCTGCGGTCCGGCGATGGCCAGCGAGACGCGCACCCCCTGATTGAAGTTGTCCTCGAACGAGACCGTGTCGATCCCGCCCCCGCCGATCAGCTTGTCGTTGCCGCCCCCGCCGATGATGAAGTTGTCGCCGTCACCGCCGATGATAGTGTCGTCGCCGAAGCGGCCGACCACACCGATTTCAGCGCGGCCGATGTTCACCCAGTCGGCCCCGTCACCCAGCCGCAGCGTGCCCACCTCGCAATCGATGACCTGCGTGGAACCGCCGTAGAACGACAGGTCGCCGGTGTTGGCGAAGCTGTCCAGGTCGATGTGCACTCCCTCGGCAGTGACCAAGGTCAGCGAAAACACGTCATGCCCGCGCCCGCCGTCCAGGGTGTCTGACAGGCCGCCCAGCAGGAAATCGCTGCCGTCGTTACCTTCCACGCGATCAGATCCGCCGCCGAAGATGATGTCCAGGTAGTCGCCGTCGAGTTGGTCGTCGCCCTTGCCGCCGACGAGTACGTCCGAGTCAAGCGAACCCTTGAAGGTATCGTCGGCGGCCCCGCCGACCACCGTGTCGTTGCCTTCGCCGGCGACCAGATAGACGGGCAGCCCCTCTCCGGTTTTCACCAGATCGTCGCCTCTGCCGAGAATGAGGTTCAGGGCCTCGATGCCCGCGATGCTCGCGCCATTTCCGAAGGTGAACGCTCCGCCCGGGCCGACTTGGCTCAGGTCCGCCACCACGTCGGCTTTGTCCGTACTGAAATCCAGGAGCGCAAAGTCAAAGCCTTCGCCGCCATCCACCAGGTCATTAGGACCCCCGACGATCTGGTCGTCACCATCCCCGCCCATCAAGGTGTCGCGCATCCGGTCGACCGCGTTGGCGAAGTAGTCTGAGATGAAGTCGTCGCCCTTGCCGCCGTAGATCTTATCGCTGCCCTTCAGGCCCCAGAGCACGTCGCCGCCGTCGTGTCCGCGGATGATGTCGTCGTCGTTCGTGCCGACCAGCTTGTCGTCGGTGGAGCTGCCTTCGAATTCCGCCATGGTCTCCCCCGCCGCGGCCTTGCGCGTCCTCGAAGAAGAAGCGTAGCACTATGCCCACGCCTCACAACCAAGGTTCTTTAGAACGGTATAAAAGAACAAGGTTCTTTGTTGGGTTTCAAAGAACAACCTAGGCCGTGGAGTAAGCGCGCCCGCCCGCGCCCATCTCTACACAACAAGCGGGCTAGCGCGGTTCGGAAGCCCTGAGCAGCTCCTCCAGCCGCCCCTTCCACAGGGCCGCCCAGGTATGGGTGCCGTGCCCATGCGTCTGCGCGCTGGCCGGGATCAGCACGAACCGCCCGCGCTTCAGCCGCTTCACCTCCCGCTCGGCGATGCCGAGCTCCGGCGGGTTGATGAAGTCGTCGGCGGAGTTGATCCACATCACCGGCGCGGTGATCCGCTCCAGCCCCGCCGACGGATCGTAGTTGCGCGAGGCGTTCACCTGGTAGAGCAGGTCGTTGGCGTCCAGCCCCGGCAGCGCCGCCGCCATCCGCTCCTCCAGGCCCCGGTCCGCCGCCTCGCGCGTCGGGAGCTCGATCTGCATCGGCAACGGCGCCGACCCTGCCAGGATCAGCAGGTGCTGCGCCTCGCGCAGGCCCTGCATCGGCTGGGCCGCATAGTCGCCGCCCTTCCAGGCCGGATCGCCGGTGATCGCGTCCATCAGCATCTTGCGCCACATCCGGTTGCGACCGGCGATCTGCACGGGCTGGCAGGCCAGCGGCATCAGCGCCTGGGCGAACTGCGGATGCGCCTCGCCCCAGACGAAGGCCTGCATGCAGCCCATCGAGGTGCCGAGGATCAGCCGCAGCCGGTCCACCTTCAGCCCCTCGACCAGCAGCCGCCGCTGCGCCTCCACCATGTCCTCGTAGTCGTAGTGCGGGAACCGCGCCCTCAGCCCGTCCGAAGGCTTGGACGACTTCCCGTGCCCGATCCCGTCCGGCAGGATGATGTAGTAGCGGCCGGCGTCCAGCGGCTGGCCCGGCCCGAACAGCTCGCCGGCGAACTGCGGCCGCAGGAACTGCCGCCCCGACCCGCCCGTGCCGTGCAGGATCATCACCGCATTGGTCACCCGCCCCGAGGCGTCCCGCCGCGGCCGGCCCAGCGTCGTGTAGTGCAGCCGCAGCTCCGCCAGCGTCTCTCCGGAATGGAAGCGGAAATCGCGCGCGACGAAGTCGCCTTCGACGGGCTGGGCCGGCGCCGGCTGGGCGGCCGCGCCCATGGCCAGGAGGCTAAGGGCGAAGGCGAGCAGAAGACCGAAAAACCTCATCCGACCGCTCCGGCTGTCAGCACCACGCCCGGCTACGCCCATGGGCGACGGCTGACAACGACGGCGGCGGGCGAGACATATTGTCCGCCCCGACCTCCGCGACAGGCCCTCGACGCGCCGCTAGACTGCCGCCATGCCCCTGCACATGGTCAAGCTTTGCGTCGGCTGCGACACGGTCGATGAGCTGGTCGACTGGCATCTCGAGGAGCGGGCCACCGGCCGCCCCTGGATCATGCCTACCCGCCAGACGCCCAAGCGCGCGGACGAGCTGACCGCCGGCGGCTCCCTCTACCGCGTGTTCCGCGGCATGATCCTCTGCCGCCAGCGCATCCTGGCGGTGGACTGCATCGGCGCCGGCCCCGCCTCCCGCTGCGAGGTCACCCTCGATCTCGACGTGATGCTGGTCGCCCCCACCCCCCGCCGCGCCTTCCAGGGCTGGCGCTACCTCCTCAAGGCCGACGCCCCGCCCGACCTCGCCCCCTTCGGCGCCGAACCCGTGCCGCAGACCCTGGCGCGGGAACTGAGATCCATCGGCGCCTGGTAAGTCGCGCCTCTCCGTGAATGGGAGAAGGGATATGGCGCCTCCGCGTACCAAGCGCGTTAAAGGGCGACATGGCCTTCATCCTCGTCGCCCTCGCCGTCGTCGCCGCGCTGGTCTGGCTCGGCCGCAATCCGCGCGCCCTGAAGCAGGGCCAGTGGCGCCCCGCGCTTGGCGTGATCGCGGTCGCCCTGATCGCCGGCGCGGCGGCGTTCGGCGTGAGGGGAGGGTGGCTGCCCGCGGTTGGGTTGTTGCTGGGCGGCCTGGCCGCCGCCGGCGCCGCCCGCGGGCGCCTCCCGCCCGCTCATCAGCAAGACGCCATGTCAGACGCGGAAGCCCGAGCGACCCTCGGCGTCGGCCCGGCCGCCACGGAAGCGGAGATCAAGGACGCCTACGCCCGCCTGATCCGCCGCACCCACCCCGACGCCGGAGGCTCCGCCGGCCTGGCGGCCCAGCTCAACGCCGCGCGCGACCGGCTGCTCAGGAGTTGACCGCCAGCGCCAGGCACTTGCCGCCCTTGGCCGCGATGGCCTTGCACGCCGCCTTGGCCTCCTGGGCCGTCATGCCGGTGAAGCGCGCCCGGTAGACGCCCTTGCCCGACACCTCGGCGTCCGCGTCGGCCAGCTTGCGTCCGTGCGCCTTGGCCATCTTGGTTAGCTGGGCCTTGGCGTCGTCCTTGCCCTTGAAGGCGCCGACCTGCACAGCCCAGCCGCCCTTGTCCTTCTTGGCCGTCTTCTCGTCCTTGGCGGCGAGCTTTACGTCCTCCGCCTTGCACGCCTTCTTCGCCTTCGCCCCCTTCGCCTTGGCGCAATCGTCCTTGGCGGCGAGCTTGACCTCCTTCTCTTCGGCCTTGCAGGCCTTCTTCGCCTTCGCGCCCTTGGCCTTGGCGCAGTCGGCTTCGGCTCGGACCTTGGCGATCTTGTCCAGCGACTCCTTGTCGGCCTTGGCCGCAGCCTTCGCCTTGGCGGTCGCCTTCGCGGCCGGCTTCGGCTCCGCCATCGCCACCTTCAGCCCGCGCGGAGCGGGGATGCGGGTTTCGCGCGGCGCCGTGCGCGGGATGCTGCGCGCCGCCGAGGGGCCGGGCACGTCCTGGCTGACCACGATCTTCAGCCCGCGCCCTTCGCCCTCGTCGCCCTGGGCCACCGCCCGCTCCACCGGACCAACCGGCGAAGGGCCGAACAGGCTCTGGGCCACAGTGATGCTCTCGCCCCGGTCGCGCCGCGCCATCACGGTGAAGCCGGTCTCCAGCAGATTTTGCACGTGGCTGTCGCGGCTCGATCCCGAGCGCCCGCCCATCACCACCGCGATCAGCCGCCGGTTCCCCCGCATCGCCGAGGCCGCCAGGTTGTAGCCCGAGGCGTTGGTGAACCCCGTCTTCAGCCCGTCAACGCCCGGCATCGAGTCCAGCAGGTGGTTGTGGTTGCGGATCTGCTGGCCGGCATAGTTGAACCGCCGCTGGCCGAAGTAGCTGTAGTACTGTGGATGATCCCGCATCACGGCGCGGGACATGATCGCGATGTCGCGCGCGCTCGACAGCTGCCGCTTGTCGGGCAGCCCGGAGGCGTTGACGAACCGGGTATTGCGCATCCCCAGCTCCTGCGCGCGCAGCGTCATCAGCGCCGCGAACCGGCCCTCGCTGCCGCCCAGGTGCTCGGCCATGGCAACGGCGATGTCATTGGCCGACTTCAACGCGATCGCCCGGATGGCGTCGTCGACCATGATCGTCTGCCCCGGCCGCAGGCCCAGCTTGGTCGGCGACATCGACGCCGCGTGCGCCGAAATGCTGATCCGGTCGGTCAGCTTCAGCTCGCCCCGCTGCAGCGCCTCGAAGGTCAGGTACAGCGTCATCACCTTGGTGATCGACGCCGGATAGCGCGGGCTGTCGGCGCTGCGCGAAAACAGCACCTCGCCGGAATTGGCGTCGACCACGATCGCCGCGTAGCGCGCGTCCGCCTGGGCGTACTGGTTGTATGGAATCTGCGCCAGGGCAGGCGCGGCCGCGCCGGCTCCCGCACTCAAAGCGATGGCGCAAAGGCCGAGCTTCACCACACGGAGGGCTGGCTTGAACATGGGTGCCGTCCTGAAACGAGGCGGCCCCCGACGCGCCGCCTTTCCGGGTAAGACCTTGCCGACCACGGCCTTTCCCCAAAGTAAACAACTGGTGACTCCCCTGCGGCATCAAGTCCGTGGACGATCACGAGCCCGTTATCAGCCGATCATGTTGCAGTGCAGCATAAATCCTTGACTCGGCCTTCGCAGGCGCCATATACGCTGCCTGACGATGCGCCGCGCGAAGAGCGTGGCTCCCAACCGACGCACCAGGAGATCATCCCATGGCGAACGCCAACCAGACTGCCAAGACCGCGGCCGACACCGCCGCGGACACCATGAGGGCCAACGCCGACGCCGGCCGCGACATGTTCCGCAAGGGCGTCGACGGCTCTCTTAACGCCTTCGGCGAACTGAACACCCAGTCCAAGCGCAACTTGGAAGCCTTCGCGGATTCCGCCGCCGTCGCCACCGACGTCGCGCAGAAGCTGAGCGCCCAGGCCGCCGCCTACGGCCGCAAGGCCATGGAAGACCAAGTCGCCGTGGCCAAGCAACTGGCCGGCGCCAAGACCTTCCAGGAAGCCTTCGAGATCCAGTCCGGTTACGCCAAGTCGGCCATGGACCAGTACCTGGCCGAGGCCAACCGCTGGACCGAGACGATGACCGACGCCACCGTCCGCGCGTGGCAGCCGATCAACGACCGCATGTCCGCGGCCGTTTCCCAAGTCAACGCGCGCTGATCCTCCCCCACCCCAAGCGCGCTTGACCGAGGGCCCGGGCAGCAATGCCCGGGCCCTTTTCCTTTGGGTTCGTCTCGGAAAATCTGCGATCATAGTATTTAGAAAAACATTTATCTTATAAACGCAGTTAATTCTCGTTACCCGTAGTTGTTGCCCCTATTGTAAGATCTCCATGGCTCAATCCCCACGTCACTGGGGAGTGGGCAATGGGACTCGCGGCCAAGCAGCCTTACGGGCAGCAGATGACGGACTGGCAGGCGATCACGTCTGAAATGTCCTCCACCGGCTTCACCGGCTCCACGATGGTGTTCGGTGACAGCCGCGCCAAGGGTCCCAGCTTGTCCAACTGGAAGGCCATTGGCCTGGCGCCCGCGCGCATGGCTGTCGGCGGCTTGACCGCCGAGCAGATCCTCTGGACCATCCAGCACACCGACCCCGCCTGGACCGCCAACGTCAAGGAGGTCTTCCTTTCGGCGGGGGCCAACAATTTCAAGAACGTATTCGCCTCCAGCGACAACATCGCCGCCGCCGCCTTCCAGTGCGTGAAGGCGATCCACAAGCTGATTCCCGGCGCGCAGGTCTACTACGTCGAGATCTTCGAAGGCGCGGTGCAGCAGGGCGACAGCGAGGACTCCAGGCAGGCTGAGGTCAACCAGGCGATGAAGGCCCATACGGAGCGGTATTTCCATTATGTGGAGCTGCCGCCGTTGGATCCCTTCGACTCTACCGTCTACAAGCCGGACCACTTCCACCTGACGTCCTACGGCAACGGCAATGTGCTGATGCCGGCGATTCAGCAGGTCCGCGGCCTCGTCGGCCGCGGTTCGGACACCGCCGACGCCGCCGAGCCCCTGCGCCTGGGCGAGGGCGAGGTCACCGGTCACGGCGGCGACGGCGCCGACGCCATCTACGGCAACGCGATCGCCAACCGTTTGCTGGGCGCCGCCGGAAAGGACCTCTTGGTCGCCGCCGCCGGCGACGACTTGCTGGAGGGCGGCGCCGGCGGCGACCGCCTCTACGGCGGCGAGGGCCGCGACCGGACCGAAGGCGGCAAGGGCGCGGACCTGCTGGTCGGCGGCGCCGGCCGCGACCTACTGACCGGCGGCCACGGCGCCGACGTGTTCCGCTTCACCGCCCTGACCGACGGCGGCGACCTGATCCGCGACTTCAATCCGGCCGAAGGGGACCGCGTGGACCTTTCCTGGATCGACGCCGACGTCCACCGCGACGGCGACCAGCACTTCCGCTTCGCCGAGGCCTTCACCGGCCGGGCCGGCCAAGCGGTGCTGACCTACGACGCGGCCCGCGACCGCACCCTGCTGCAACTCGACGTGGACGGAGACGCTCGAGCCGACTTCGTCCTGCACATAGACGGCCACGCAGGCCCCGATGCCGGCTGGGTACTCTAGGGAGCGCCGCGCGCGTACGCCTCTCTCTGTTCCTGATCCCGCCCGCGGCTCAGGCCCGGACACGGCTCTATATCACGGCCGCCGGGCGCCATTTCATGCCTCGCCACTCCAGAGAAGAGTGAAAAAGAAGCTTGATTCCTTCTTACTAGTTGCGCGCGCTGCCTTAAATATCCCAAGTACGGTTAAATCCCATTACCAATACTCTTTGATTATATTATAACGCCCATCTCGATATTCTTCCTCGTAGTTTAGCGAGGGGATGATCATGCCGATCCGCGCCGTGCAGCCGAAAGGCGGCCATTGGGACGCCTGGCAGAAGAACGTCGCGCTCTATTCGAGCACGGGCTACGACGGGACATCGATGGTGTTCGGCGACAGCCGCGCCAAGGGCGTGAGCAAGTCGGACTGGGCGACCATCGGCCAGACGCCGGCCCGCCTGGCAGTTGGCGGAATGACCGCAGAAGAGGTGCTCTGGACCATCCAGCACACCGATCCCGCCTGGATGAAGAACGTCAAGGAGGTGTTCATCTCCGCCGGCGGCAACAACTTGGACAAGCTGCTTCCCAACGCATCGAAAACCGCCGCCGCGGTCCAGGAATGCATCAAGACGATCCACCAGCTGATGCCAGGGGCGCAGGTCCACTACATCGAGTTTTACGAGGCCGGCGACGTCGGCCTCACCGATGCGGCGATCGAGTTCAACCACCTGATGGACGCCGCCCAGGAGCAGCTGGCCTACCATTACGTGGAGTTGCCGCCGCTCGATCCGAGCGACAGGACCATCTACGACGCCGCCGGCCTCCACCTGAATTCGAATGGTGTGCGCACCGTGCTGCTGCCGGCGATTCAGGCATCGCGCGCGCTCGGCGACAGCTATGTCCACGCCTTTGACCAGACCGACACCGGCGGGGGCTGGGACTGGGGCGGGTTGGGCGGCCGCGGACACCAGGCGGACAGCGCCGGCCAAACCTTGGAGACCCGCCAGCTCGCCGCGGCCGAGATCACCGGCTTCGGCGGCGGTGACCAGGACGTCCTCTACGGCAACGAACTCGGCAACCGGCTCTTCGGCGGCGCGGGCGGCGATGTGCTGGCTGGCGACCTCGGGCGCGACCGCCTTGCCGGGCAGTCCGGCGCCGATCGTCTGTTTGGCGGCGACGGCGGCGATCATCTGGCAGGAGGCGCGGGCGCCGACCTGCTGATCGGCGGCGCCGGCCGGGACGTGTTGAGCGGCGGCCGCGGCGCCGATGTCTTCATGTTCACCGCGCTCACGGACAAGGGCGACGTGATCCGTGACTTCAGCGCCGCCGAACACGACCTGATCGACCTGTCGCTGCTAGACGCCAATTCGTTGAAGGAAGGGAACCAGGCCCTACGCTTCGTCGAAGCCTTCACCGGTCATGCGGGCCAGGCGCTGCTCACTTATCAGGAAGTTCGCGACCGGACCTTGCTCCAACTTGACGTGGACGGAGATGCGCGCGCCGACTTCACCCTGCGCATCAACGGTTGCGTGAGTTCCGCGGACGGTTTCGTTCTCTAGGAGTAGCCACCCAGCCTAGGGTTGCTCACACCGTCTACCGTCCTTTGGTCAGTACGCCGATGGCTTGATTTGTAAGCAGCAGCCGACTATCTCGCCCGCATCACACACGCAGACGTGGGCTTAGGCGGGGAGACATCCTGCTTTCGTCCGTTCCGAGGCCGGTTCAGTCGGCTTTTTCGTCTGCGGAGGCCATCGGACGAAAGGACACCACGTGGCTCTTCCTGAATTCTCCATGCGCAGCCTGCTCGAGGCAGGCGCCCACTTCGGTCACCAGACCCACCGCTGGAACCCGAAGATGGAGCGCTACATCTTCGGCTCGCGCGCCAACATCCACATCATCGACCTTTCCCAGTCGATCCCGCTGCTGCACCAGGCGCTGCTGGCGGTGCGCGAGGTCGCGGCCAAGGGCGGGCGGGTGCTGTTCGTCGGCACCAAGCGCCAGGCCTCCGACCCGGTGGCGGAAGCGGCCAAGCGCTGCGCCCAGTATTACGTCAACCACCGCTGGCTCGGCGGCACCCTGACCAACTGGCGCACGGTGTCGGGCTCGATCGCGCGGCTGCGCGAGTTGGAGGGCCTGCTGGAGGGAGGCGGCGAGGGCAGGGTCAAGAAGGAGCTGCTGCAGTTGACCCGCGAGCGCGACAAGCTGGAGCTGAGCCTCGGCGGCATCAAGGACATGGGCTCCATCCCCGACATCATGTTCGTGATCGACACCAACAAGGAGGCCATCGCCATCCAAGAGGCGCGCAAGCTGAACATCCCGGTGGCGGCAATCCTCGACACCAACTCCAACCCCGACGGGATCACCTATCCGATCCCCGGCAACGACGACGCCGCGCGCGCGCTGCAGCTCTATTGCGACCTGGTCGCCGACTCGGTGATCGACGGGCTGGCCGCCGGCCAAGCCGCCTCGGGCGTGGATCTGGGCGCCGCCGAAGCGCCGAACGAGCCGGCGCTGCGCAAGGGCGCGGGCCGTCCGGCCAAGGCGGCTCCGGCGGCCGCGGCTCCGGCGGCTGAAACCGTTCCCGCAGAGGCCGCGCCGCAGGTCGAGCCGGTGCAGGACAGCGCCACTGCCGCCCTGCCGGTGAGCGAGACCGACGGCCCGGCGGCCGAGCTGGAGGCCGAGGGCCAGGCGCCCGTCGTCGAAAGCTCCGCCGAGCTTGCAGAGGCGCCCGCCGAAGCCGCCGAGCCCGAGACGGCCGACGCCCAGGCTTAAGTCGAGCCGCCAAGCGGCTCGTTCGTTCAACTCCCGTGGTCCGGCGCCATGCGCGCCGGGCCCACACTCATTGGAGACACCCCATGGCGGAGATCACCGCTACCCTTGTCAAGGAACTGCGCGAGAAGTCTGGCGCGGGCATGATGGACTGCAAGAAGGCGCTGCAGGAGAACGCAGGCGACGTCGAGCAGTCGATGGACTGGCTGCGCACCAAGGGCCTCAGCAAGGCCGCCAAGAAGTCCGACCGCGCCGCCGCCGAGGGCCTGATCGCCGCGGCGGTCAAGGAGGACGGCCGCGCCATGACCGCCGTGCTGATCGAGCTGAACGCCGAGACCGACTTCGTCGCGCGCAACGAGCTGTTCCAGGCCGCCGCCCGCAAAGCCGCGCGCGCCGCGCTCGACGTGGACGACGTGCAGGCGCTGAACGACGCCGGGCTGGACGACGGCGACACGGTGGGCGACCTGGTCACCAATCTGATCGCCACCATCGGCGAGAACATGCTGGTGCGGCGCATGGCCAAGCTGCAGGTCGCCTCCGGCGCCGTGGCCACCTACATCCACAACGCCGCCGCGCCGGACCTGGGCCGCATCGGCGTGCTGGTGGCGCTGGAGAGCGACGGCGAGAAGTCCAAGCTGATCGAACTCGGGCGCAAGATCGCCATGCACGTGGCCGCCACCCAACCCCTGTCGCTCTCGACCGACGACCTCGACCCGGCGGCGGTGGAGCGCGAGCGCGCGATCTTCTCCGAGCAAGCCCAGGCGTCCGGCAAGCCCGCCGGCGTGATCGAGAAGATGGTCGAGGGGCGCCTGCGCAAGTTCTACGAGGAAGTGGTGCTGACCAAGCAGGCCTTCGTCATGAACCCCGACCAGACGGTCGAGCAGCTGGTCGAGTCCTCCGCCAAGGAAATCGGCTCGCAGGTGCGCCTGGCGGGTTTCACCCGACTGGCGCTGGGTGAAGGCGTGGAAAAGAAGACCGACGACTTCGCCGCCGAAGTGGCGTCGATGACGGCCGGCTGAACCTAACTCGGTAGTCCGAGCATTGGCCGCCGATCCCGCTTCTTGGGGTCGGCGGTTTTTCCATGCGCCCTTGCCCGCCGCGCCGTAGCGCGCATAAACCGGCGCCATGTCCGCCGAACCCGCGCCCGCCGCTCAGACCGAGCCCCGCTACAAGCGCATCCTGCTCAAGGTCTCGGGCGAGGTGCTGATGGGCGAGCAGGCCTACGGCATCGACATGAACACGGTCAAAGCCGTGGCCGAGGACATCGCCGCCATCGCCGACCTCGGCGTGGAGCTGTGCCTGGTGATCGGCGGCGGCAACATCTTCCGCGGGCTGTCGAAGGCGGCCGCCGGGATGGAGCGGGCCAGCGCGGACCACATGGGCATGCTGGCCACGGTGATGAACGCCATCGCCATGCAGAACGCGCTGGAGAAGATCGGGGTCGACACCCGCGTCCAATCGGCGATCCGCATGGACACCATCGCCGAGCCGTTCATCCGTCGCCGCGCTGTCCGCCACCTGGAGAAGGGCAGGGTGGTGATCTTCGCCGCCGGCACCGGCAACCCGTTCTTCACCACCGACACCGCCGCCGCGCTGCGAGCCGCCGAGATGGGGTGCGACGCCCTGTTCAAGGGCACCAGCGTCGACGGCGTTTACACCGCCGACCCCAAGACCACGCCCGACGCCAGGCGCTATGACCGGCTGGGCTACCTCGACGTGCTGGCCCAGGATCTGAAGGTGATGGACGCCTCGGCGATCAGCCTGATGCGCGAGAACGCCATCCCCATCATCGTGTTCTCGATCAAGGGGCGCGGCAACCTGCTGAACATCCTGAGGGGTAGCGGCGTGCACACCATCATCACCGAAGAACGTCACCAGGGTCACTGAGGGGACAGCCATGGCCACGTCCGAGAAACCGAACCTCGCCAGCTACGGCCAGCGCATGGACAAGGCGGTCGCCGCTCTGAAGGAGGAGTTCGGTTCGCTGCGCACCGGCCGGGCCTCGGCCTCTCTGCTCGACCAGGTGCATGTGGACGCCTATGGCACGTCGATGCCGATCAACCAGTGCGCGGCGGTGAGCGCGCCCGAACCGCGCTCGCTCAGCGTCAACGTCTGGGACCGGGCGCTGGTGGTCTCGGTGGAAAAGGCGATCCGCAGCGCCGGGCTCGGCCTCAACCCAGTGGTTGAGGGCCAGAACCTGCGCATCCCGATCCCGCCGCTCACGGAAGAGCGCCGGCGCGACATGGCCAAGCTGGCCGGCAAATATGCCGAGCAGCAGCGGATCGCCGTGCGCAACATCCGCCGCGACGCCATGGACGACCTGAAGAAGGCCGAGAAGGACCACGTGATCAGCCAGGACGAGCACAAGAAGCTGGACGGGGAGGTCCAGAAGCTGACCGACGAGCACATCAAGAAGGTCGACGAAGCCCTTCGGACAAAAGAACAAGAGATCATGCAGGTCTAGCCTGCCGAAAGGATCTCAGCCATGCCCGCACCGGGCCCGCACACCTTCCATGATGATGAGCCCGACGACCTGCACGTAGCCGTCATCATGGACGGCAACGGTCGCTGGGCGAAGGCGCGCGGGCTGCCGCGACCCTTCGGCCACCGCCAGGGGGTGCAGGCGCTCAAGCGCATTGTCGAGGCGGCGCCGGGCTTGGGCGTAGCACGGCTGACCGTGTTCGGCTTCTCCACGGAAAATTGGCGTCGGCCGCTCGGCGAGGTTTCGGAGCTGATGGGCCTGCTCAAGGCCTATGTGAAGTCCGACCTCGGGCGCCTGGAGCGGGAAGGGGTGCGGGTGCGGGTGCTGGGCCGGCGCGAGGGCCTTGCCCCGGACATCCTGCAGGTGATCGAGGAAACCGAAGCTCGCACGGCTCGCAACACAGGCTTCCAGCTGCAGGTGGCGTTCAACTATGGCGGTCGGGCCGACATCGCCGATGCGGCGCGCAGGATCGCGCGGGAGGCGCGCGACGGCCTGCTTGATCCCAGCACCCTTACGGAGGAGGCGTTCGGCGGCTATCTGTCCACCGCCGGACTGCCGCCGCCCGACCTGGTCGTGCGCACCAGCGGGGAGCGGCGCATCTCCAACTTCCTCCTCTGGGAAGCCGCCTATGCGGAGTTCGTGTTCCAGGACGTGCTATGGCCGGATTACGGGCCCGAACACTTGAAAGCGGCGGTTGATGAGTTCCATTCCCGAGAGCGCCGCTTCGGCGGAACCGAGCCGGTCCGCGCCGCGGTCTAGGCGCTTCGACTGGAAGAACCTCGCCGTCCGCGCGGCTTCCGCCGCCGTGCTGGCGCCGCTGGCGGTGGCGGCGGTCTGGTTCGGCGGCTGGCTGTTTTTGGTGGTGCTGGCGGTGACCGTCAGCCTGCTCGCGATCGAGTGGGCGATGATGAGTTCGCCGGGCGTCTCGGTGCGCCTCAGCGGCGCGGTCACCGCCACCATCCTGCTGGCCCTGTTCGCCGCCTACCTCGGCAATTACCGCGAGGCCTGGATGGCAGTCGCGGGCGGGGCGGTGCTCTGTGGGGTCGCCGCCCGAGCGCTGGGCGAGCGGGCCGAGCACGGGGCGTTCGGCGTTGTCTACATCGCCGCGCCGATCGTGGCGTTGGCGTGGCTGCGCGACTCGCCAGAGGGGCGTGGCTGGACCACGCTGCTGTTTGCGGTGACCTGGAGCGCCGATATCGGCGCCTTCCTAATCGGCAGCACGCTGAAGGGGCCCAAGCTCTGGCCGCGCCTGTCGCCGAACAAGACCTGGTCGGGCGCGTTCGGTGGGCTCGCGACCGCGGCGCTCGCCAGCATCCTGATCACCCAGGTCTCGAACGTGAGGGCGCCGCTGTGGCTCGCGGTTACCATCGGCGTGGCCGGCGGCGCGGCGACCATGGCCGGGGACCTGTGGGAGTCGATGCTCAAGCGCCGCTACGGCGTGAAGGACTCCGGCGACCTGATCCCTGGCCACGGCGGGCTGCTCGACCGGGTGGACGGCCTGATCTTCGCCATTTTGGCCGTCGCCGCGATCCGTCTCGTCCTGCTGAAGGTCTGACGGGTGCTGAAGCGCACCGTCTCCGTGCTCGGCTCCACCGGCTCGATCGGCGTTTCCACCCTGGACCTGTTCGAAGCCGCGGAACGCCAAGGCTCCGCCGAGGTCGAGGTGCTGGCGCTCACGGCCGGCAGGAACGTGAAGCGCCTGGCCGAGCAGGCCCGGAGGTGGCGCCCCAAGCTGGCCGTGATCGGCGAGGAGGCGCTGCTGCCGCAGCTGCGCGAGGCGCTGGACGGGACCGGCGTGGAAGTGTCGGCGGGGGAGGGGGCGCTGGTCGAGGCGGCGTCGTTCGGCGCCGAATGGGTCATGTCGGCCATCGTCGGCGCCGCGGGCCTGAAGCCGACTTGGGCCGCCGCCGCGACCGGCGCGACGATCGCGCTTGCCAACAAGGAAAGCTTAGTGTGCGCCGGTCCGGCCCTGCTGGATACGGCCCGCGCCGCCGGGGGTGAGGTGATCCCCGTCGACTCCGAGCACGCCGCGATCTTTCAGGTGCTGCAGCCGGGGTGCGCGGGGCGGGTGGCGCGGCTAGTGTTGACCGCCTCCGGCGGGCCCTTTCGGGACTGGCCGCTGGAGGCGATGGCCTCGGCCACGCCCGAGCAGGCGGTGGCGCACCCCAACTGGTCGATGGGCCCCAAGATCTCGGTCGATTCCGCCACCATGATGAATAAAGGGCTGGAAACTATTGAAGCAGCATACCTTTTCTCCACCCCGATCGAGCGAATTGAGGTCCTGATCCACCCGCAGTCGGTGGTGCACAGCCTGGTCGAATACCAGGACGGCTCTACGCTCGCGCAACTGGGCCCGCCGGACATGAGGGCTCCGATCGCCTGCGCCTTCGCCTGGCCCGATCGGCTGCCCTGGCCGGCCCCGCGCCTGGATTTGGCGGCCGTGGGCGCGCTCACCTTCCAGGCGCCCGATCCCCGCCGCTTTCCCGCGCTAGGCCTCGCTCGCGCCGCCCTTCAGCGAGGAGCCGGAGCGCCGGCGGCGTTGAATGCGGCCAATGAGACCGCGGTGGCGGCGTTCCTTGACCGGAAGATCGGCTTTCTCGATATTGCCTCTGCTGTGGCTGAGACCCTCGACCGCCTCGAACGCGGGGGAGAGTTGACCGCGGGGGCGGACGGCGGACTGGAGAGCGCCATGACCATCGACCGAACGGCGCGCCGCGAGGCGGCCGGCGTCCTGGCCGCTCTCGCGCGGTCCCGGTGAGGATGAGGCCAAGTCCCCGATGATCGACTTCTTCACCTCCCTGTGGCTGTGGATCGTACCGTTCCTGCTGGTGCTGACGGTGGTCGTCACCCTGCACGAGCTCGGCCATTTCACCGTCGCCAGGCTGTTCGGCGTAGCCATCGACCGCTTCTCCATCGGCTTCGGCAAGACCCTGTTCTCCCGCCGCGACCGCAAGGGCGTCGTGTGGCGCGTGGCGGCGCTGCCCCTCGGCGGTTACGTCAAGTTCGCCGGCGACGACAACGCCGCCTCCGTTCCAGACGCTGACGATCTGGCAGACCTCAGGGGCCGCATCCTGGCGCGCGAAGGCCCGAAGGGATTGAAGCGCTACTTCCACTTCAAGCCGCTGTGGCAGCGCGCGCTGGTCGTGATCGCCGGGCCTGCCGCCAACTTCCTGACCGCCATCGTCATCTTCGCCGGCTTCGCGCTCGCCGCCGGCGAAGTGACCGTGCTGCTGCCGCGCGTGGGCGCTGTCGACCCAGGCTCGCCCGCCGCCCAGGCGGGATTCAAGCCAGGCGACCTGATCCAGAAGGCCAACGGCGCGACCATCGGCGACTTCACGGACCTGTCCCGTTTCGTGATGATCCGAGCCGGCGAGCCGATCCGCTTCCAGGTGGATCGCGCCGGCCAGACTGTAACGATCGTCGCCACACCGCAGCGCAAGACGATCACCGATCCCGCCAGCGGTTCGGCGGTGACCATCGGTCGCCTGGGCCTCGGCCCCAGCATCAGCAAAACGGACCTGAAGACCTTCCGCTTCACCCCCCTCACCGCGCTCGGGGAGGGTGTGCGCCAGACTGACGAGCTGGTTCGGATGAGCCTGGTTTACCTGCGCCGCATCGTCACAGGGCGCGAGAATGGCGATCAGCTCAGCGGCCCGATCGGCATTGCCGGAGCCTCCAAATCGGTCACGGCCGCGGCCGCGCAAGGCGAAGCGCCGCTCGACGTGCGGCTGTTGCGCATCGGTGTGGCGTTCCTGAGCCTGGTGGCGATGATCTCGGTCGCCGTGGGCTTCGCCAACCTGCTGCCCATCCCCGTGCTCGATGGTGGACATCTGCTGTTTTACGCTTATGAGGCCGTCGCGCGCCGTCCTTTGGCCGCAAAGGTGCAAGAGGCGGGATACAGGATCGGATTCGCCATGCTCATCGGGCTGGTGCTGTTCGCCACCTGGAACGACCTACAAAGATACAAAGTGTTTCAACTGATTGGCGGCGCTTTCTCCTGAGAGGCCGTAAATCGATGGCGAGCCCCATGCGTCGAACCCAATACTCCTGCGCGGCCATGACCTCCGCCCTGGCGCTGGCCGCGGCGGGCGTGCTCGCCAGCTCGGTTTCGGCCCAGGAAGCCGCCCCGGCGGCTGCTCCCGCCGTGACGTCGGGCCCCGCCGCACCAGCCGCCACGCCAGCAGATGCGCTTCCCGCGACAACCGCGCCCGGCGCCGCCGCGCCGGCCGCCCCGGTGGCCGTGGTCAATCGCATCGACATCCAAGGCGCAGAGCGGATCGAGCGCGCCACCATCCTGGCCTACCTGCCGATCACCGTCGGCGACACGGTGGACGCCGCGCGCCTGGACCTGGCGGTCAAAACCCTGTTCCAGACCGACCTGTTCTCCGACGTTCGGGTGGACGTGGAGGGCGATGCGCTGGTGGTGCGGGTGATCGAGAACCCGATCATCAACCAGGTGGTGTTCGAGGGGAACCGCGCGCTCAAGGAAGACAAGCTGCGCGAGGAAGTCACCGTGCGCCCGCGCGGGGTGTTCACCCGCGCCCGGGTGGAGCAGGACGTCCAACGGATCATCGAGCTCTACCGCCGCTCCGGCCGCATTTCGGCAATCGTGACGCCGAAGATCGTGCAACTGCCGCAGAAACGCGTGGACCTTGTGTTCGAGATTAGCGAGGGCCCCGGCACCGGCATCCGCCGGATCAATTTCCTCGGCAACCAGGCGTTCTCGGACGGCGACCTGCGCGACGAGATCGTCACCCGCCAGAGCGCCTTTTATCGTTTCTTCGAATCCAACGACAACTATGACCCCGACCGGATCGAGTACGACCGCGAGCAGCTGCGCAAGTTCTATCGCAACCGCGGCTACTACGACTTCCGCGTGGTTTCCGCCGTGGCCGAGCTTGCGCCCGACAAGAACGGCTTCGTCGTCACCTATACTTTGGATGAGGGTCCCCGGTATCGCTTCGGCGACGTGAAGGTGGAGACCCAGCTGCGCCGGCTCGACCCCAAGCTGCTGCAGCAGTTGCTGCCGATCCGCTCGGGCGAGGTTTACTCCGACGAGAAGATCGAGCGGGCCACCGACGCGCTCACGTTCTCCGCCGGAGCCTCCGGCTTCGCCTTCGTCGACATCCGGCCGCGCTACGAGGCCAACCGCGAGGCCAAGACGGTCGACCTGTCGTTCGAGGTGCGCGAGGGGCCGCGGGTCTACATCGAGCGGATCGAGGTGGTCGGCAACACCCAGACGCTGGACCGGGTGATCAGGCGCGAACTCACGGTCGGCGAGGGCGACGCCTACAACCGCGTCCTGGTGGAGCGTTCGCGCACCCAGGTGCGCAACCTCGGCTTCTTCAAGGACGTCGAGATCACCGAGACCCCCGGCTCCACCCCCGACAAGGTCGTCCTGCTGGTTAGGGTGACCGAACAGCCGACAGGCCAATTCAACTTCTCGATCGGCTACTCTTCCGTTGACCAGGTGATCGCCGACATCGGCGTCACCCAGCAGAACTTCCGCGGCCGCGGCCAAATCCTGGATTTCCGCATCTCCGCCGGTTCGCTGCGCCAGCAGGTGGACTTCTCCTTCACCGAGCCGCGCTTCCTCGGCCGCAACCTCGCCGCCGGGCTGGACCTCTACACCTACAAGTACGACTTCTCGAACCAGGCGTCCTTCTCGTCGGGCTCGACCGGAGCGCTCGTGCGCCTGGGCTTCCCGCTCAACTCGCGCACCCGGTTCAACCCGCGCTACACCATCCACGCCGACGAGGTGGAGGTCGACGACTTCCTCTGCGTGCCCGACCCGATCACCGGCAATACGCTGATCTCGCGCAGCATCTGCGACCAGCGCGGCACCAGCCTCACTTCCGCGGTCGGCTATTCGCTCCGCTGGGACCGGCGCAACGACTATATCAACCCGACGGGCGGCTTCTTCCTCGACTTCAGCCAGGATTTCGCCGGCGTCGGCGGCGACGTGCGTTATATCCGCACCCAGTCGAGCTCGGGCTATTACTACCAAATCCGGCCCAAATGGATCGTCAGCGCCACCCAGACTTCGGGTTTCATCAACGGCTGGGGCGGCGACGAAATCCGGATCAACGACCGCTTCTTCAAGGGCGGCAACAGCTTCCGCGGCTTTGACATCGCTGGCCTAGGGCCGCGCGACGTCTCCTTCGGCACCGAAGGCACCGCGCTCGGGGGCAAGCTGTTCGCCATCGGCTCGGTCGAGCTGGCGTTCCCCACGCCGATCCCCGAGCAGTACGGGGTGAAGATGGCGCTGTTCACCGATTTCGGCACGCTCGGCCTGCTCGACGACCCGGTGAAGCGCCGGCCGGACGGGACCATCGACCCGAACATCAAGGACGAACTGTCGCTGCGCGCCTCGGTCGGCGTCAGCATCTTCTGGCGCTCGCCCATGGGCCCGCTGCGCTTTGACCTCAGCCAAGTTTTGGCCAAAGAGGAATACGATAACACCCAGGCCTTCCGGTTCTCCACCTCCACAAGGTTCTAATCCCCTCATGACCATGTCCCAATCCGCGCGCCTGTTCGCAGGCGCCGCCTCTGTCGCCGCCATGCTGGCGGGCGGAGCCGCCTTCGCCCAGCAGCGCGCCGCCGCGCCCGCCGCGGCCCCCGCCTCCCAGGCGCCGCTCGGCGGCCCGGTGATCCCCGGCGTCTGCATCTTCTCGAACCAGCAGCTGATCACCCAGTCCTCGGTGGGCCGCGCCGTGATCGCGCGCATGCAGCAGCTGGAGCAGGCGGTGAACACCGAGCTGCAGCCCGAGCAGACCGCGATCCAAACCGAGGCCCGCGCCGTCCAGGCGCTACCCGCCGGCGCCGCCCGCAACCAGCGCGAGCAGGCGCTCGCCACCCGCGCCCAAGCTTTCCAGCAGCGCGCCGCGCAACGCTCGCGCGAACTGCAGGCGACCCAGCAGAAGGCCCTCGCGCGCGTCGCTACCGAGGCCGAGCCGGTGGTGCGGCAGGTCTACACCCAACAGCGCTGTGGCCTCCTGCTCGACCGCAGCGCCATCTTCGGCGGCAACCAGCAGATGGACGTCACCCCCGCGGTCGTCACCGGGCTGAACGGGCGAATCCAGACCTTCGCGTTCGAGCGAGAGCGTCTTGACGCCCAGGCCGCCCAGCGCCGCTGATCTGGACGAATCCCGGAGCGCGGGTCCAAAAGGGCTGATGCCCGACCCGCGCTTCTTCGAGGACCTGGGCCCCGCCAGCCTTGGCGAACTCGCGGGGCTGTCGGGGCTCGACCCGCCGGGGGGGGGGGGCGCAGGCCGGCCGATTCGTCAGGCGGCGCCGCTCGCGGCCGCCGGACCGGACGCGATCGCCTTCCTCGGCGACAAGCGCTACGCCGCCGAGGCGGAAGCGAGCACCGCCGGCGCCTGCTTTGTCACCGAAGCCCTAGCGGGCCGGCTTCCCAGCCACTGCATCGCGCTAGTCACGCCTGAGCCGCAGGCCGCCTGGGCGCGCGCCGCCAGCCGCCTCCACCGTCCGCGCCGTATGGGCCCCCAAGCCGCGCTGGTTGACGCTTCCGCTCGCGTGGGGGAAGGCGTGAACGTCTGTCCTGGCGCGGTGATTGGGCCCGGCGTAGAGGTCGGCGACGGCTGCGAGATTGGCCCCAACGCGGTGGTGGGGCCCGGAGTCAGGCTCGGCGAGGGCTGCATCGTCGGGCCGAACGCCGCCGTCGGCTTCGCCCTGCTGGGTGCGCGGGTCCGGGTGGGCGCCGGCGCGGTTATCGGCGAGTCGGGTTTCGGGGTCGCGGGCAGTCGCGGCGGTGCGGTGGACGTGCCGCAGTTGGGCCGCGTGATGATCGAGGACGAGGTTTCGATTGGCGCCTGCAGCTGCATCGACCGCGGCGCCTACGACGACACGGTGATCGGCGCGGGCACCAAGATCGACAACCTGGTGCAGGTGGGTCACAATTGCCGTCTAGGACGCAACGTGGTGCTCGCCGGCCAGGTGGGGCTCGCGGGCAGCGTCCTCGTTGGAGATGGAGTGCGGATGGGCGGCGGCGTCGGCATCGCCGATCACCTCTCCATCGGGGCGGGGGCGAGCCTGGCGGGAGGCGCCGGAGTGATGCACGACATTCCCGCGGGTGAGACTTGGGCCGGCATTCCGGCGCGTCCGATACGAAGATGGCTGCGGGAGTCTTCCTGGCTCGGCAAGATGGCCAACACACGCGGCGCGGCATCGGCATGACCGACGCCGCTGACGAGCCGGGAGCTTCGATCGGTTACGCCGAGGTGCTGGAGCGTATCCCGCACCGGTACCCCTTCCTGCTGGTCGACCGGGCGGAGGACTATCGGCCGCACGCCTCCATCGTGGGGGTCAAGAACGTCACCTTCAACGAGCCCTTCTTCCAGGGCCACTTTCCAGGCAACCCGGTGATGCCCGGCGTGCTGATCGTCGAAGCTATGGCCCAGGCCGGCGCGGTCTTGATGTCCAAGTCCCTGGACGTGGACGTGGAAGGCAAGGCGATCATGTTCATGTCGGTCGACAACGCCCGCTTTCGTCATCCGGTGCGGCCGGGCGACATCCTGCGCCTCCACGTCGACGTGGTCCGCGCCAAGTCCACGGTGTTCAAGTTCTCAGGCCGCGCCTTGGTGAGCGACAAGCTCGCGGCCGAGGCCGAGTTCGCTGCCATGGTCGTCGAGACAGGCTGATGGCTGGGATCCATCCCACCGCCATGATCGCGGCGGGAGCTGAACTCGCCGAAGACGTCGAGATCGGCCCCTACTGCACCGTCGGCCAACGCGTGCGCCTGGCGCGCGGCGTGCGGCTGATCTCGCACGTCGTGGTCGAGGGAGTTACGTCACTGGGCGAGGAGACGGTGGTCTATCCGTTCGCTGTCTTGGGCGGGCCGCCCCAGCACCTCGGCCATCACGGCGAACCGACCGAACTGTTCATCGGGCCCCGCAACCAGATCCGCGAGCACGTGACCATGCACACCGGCACCGTCGCCGGCGGCGGCGTCACCCGCGTGGGCGCCGAGGGCCTGTTCATGGTCGGATCTCACGTCGCCCACGACTGCACGGTCGGCGACAAGGTGGTGATGGCCAACAACGCGACCCTCGGGGGACACGTGAAGGTGGCCGACTTCGTGTTCATGGGCGGGCTCTCAGCCGCGCACCAGCACACCCGGATCGGCCGCTATTCCTTCATCGGCGGCTTGGCGCCGGTGACCAAGGACGTGATCCCCTTCGCGCTCGTCGGCAATGACGCTCACCTGGAGGGGATGAACCTCGTCGGCCTCAAACGCCGCGGCTTCGGGCGCGACACGATCAAGGACTTACGCGCCGCGTACCGCCTGCTGTTCGCCGACGAAGGCTCGTTTCAGGAGCGGGTGGAGGATGTGGCCCGGGTGTTCGCCCATTCCTCCCAGGTGATGGAGGTGGTGGACTTCATCCGCGCCGACGCCGCCCGGCCGCTCTGCATGCCCAAAGACTGAAATGGCGCCCGGCGCCTTGGGCATCATCGCCGGCGGCGGCGGTCTGCCTGTCGAACTGGCGCGCGCCTGCACCGCCGCCGGCCGCGCGGTCTTCATCATCCGCCTAAAAGGCATGGCGGATCCCGCGCTGGCGGCCTGGCCGGGCGAGGACGTGGAGATCGCCAGGCTCGGCCGAGCCATCGAGCTGCTCAAGTCCGCCGGCTGCACCGGCGTCAGCTTCGCCGGCAAGGTCTTTCGCCCGGACTTCGCCTCGCTCAAGCCTGATCTGGCCGGTCTCAAGGCGCTGCCGCGAGTGATGGCGGCCGCACGCAAGGGCGACGACGCCCTCCTGCGCGCGCTCCTGCGCATCTTCGAGGAGGCGGGCTTCCACATCGAGGGCGCCGATGAGGCCGCAGGCGGCCTGGTTCTTTCCCAAGGTCCGCTCGGCCTGCACGCGCCGGGCGACCTGCACCACGCCGACATCGACTTGGCCGCCCGCGCCGCCCGTCGCCTCGGCGAATTCGACATCGGCCAGGCCGTCGCCGTTTGCCGCGGCGTCATCCTCGCCGTCGAGGCCCAAGAGGGCACCGCCGCAATGCTTGAACGTTGCGCCGCCCTGCCGGCGGAGTTGCGCGGCAGCTCCGCCGAACGCCGCGGCGTGCTGGTGAAGCTGCCTAAGGGAATCCAGGACCGGCGGGTGGACCTGCCCACGATCGGCCCCGCCACGATCAGTCTCGCCGCCGAGGCAGGCTTGGCGGGCGTGGTCGGCGAGGCCGGCGGCATGCTGGTGGTTGAGCGCGACCGGGTGCGCTCGGAGGCCGACCGGCTGGGCCTGTTCGTCCACGGTTTGCCAAGCGGCGCGTGATGCGTCCGTCGCGCGTCCTGATCACGGCCGTCGAAGCCTCCGGCGACGCGCTGGGGGCGGCGCTGATGCGGGAGCTGACACGGCGACTCCCCGAAGAGACAACGTTTATCGGCGTGGGTGGCCCGCAGATGCAGGCGGAGGGCCTCGCCAGCCTGTTCGACATCTCGGAACTCTCGGTGATGGGCTTCCTTGAGGGCCTGCTAGCCTATCGCCGCGCCCAGCGCAGAGCCGCCGAAATCGCCGGGCTCGCCCGCCGGGAGCAGCCGGACGTGGCGGTGCTGATCGACTCCTGGGGCTTCAGCTACCTCACCGCCAAGGCCCTGCGCCGCGCCCTGCCGGACCTGCCGCTGGTGAAATACGTCGCGCCCCAAGTCTGGGCCACCCGTCCGGGCCGCGCCCAGACGGTGGCCGCGCTGTTCGACCACCTGCTCTCGATCATCCCGTTCGACCAACCGTACTTCGCGGACCTGCCGATCCAAACCACCTTCGTCGGCAACCCCGCCCTGAGCCGGGACTTCAGCGGCGCGGACGGGGAAGGGCTGCGCGCCCGGCTTGGCATCGCGCCGGACTCCCCCGTCCTGCTGGTGCTGCCCGGCAGCCGGCCAGGCGAGATCAAGCGGGTCATGCCGGCGTTGGAGGATGCGGCCCGGCGGCTGAAGGGCGAGCGGCCGGCCCTGGAGGTGATCATCCCCGTCGCCCCAACCGTCGCTGAAGCGGTGAAGGTGCGCGCGGCGCAACTGCCGTTCCAGGCCCACGTCGTGCTGGGCGGGGCGGACAAGCACGCCGCAATGGCCGCCGCCACGGCAGCGCTGGCCTGCTCGGGGACGGTGACCACCGAACTGGCCATGGCGGGCTGCCCGATGGTGGTGGCCTACAAGCTCTCACCGCTCACCGCGGTCATCGCGCGGCGCATCGTGCGCGTGCCCTACGCCAGCCTGATCAACATCGCGGCGGGCGAAGCCGTCGCCCCTGAGTTCATCCAGGAGGACTGCACCGGCCCAAGACTGGCGGCCGCCGTCGGTCCGCTGCTCGACAACCCAGCACTCCGCGCCGCGCAGACGGCCGCCCAGAACCGCGCCCTCGACCGCCTGGGCCGCGGCGGTCCCGATCCCGCCGAACGCTCGGCCCAGGTTATCGAAGCCATCCTGAGGAGCCGAAGCCCTCGCCCTTCGCCTCAGCCCCGCTCCTCGAGGGGCTTGTAGTCCCGCTCGGTCGGGCCGGTGTAGAGCTGCCGCGGCCGGCCGATCTTGTAGGTCGGATCGCCGATCATCTCCTGCCAATGTGCGATCCAGCCCACGGTGCGCGCGACCGCGAACAGCACGGTGAACATGGTGGTGGGGAAGCCCATCGCCGACAAGGTGATGCCGGAGTAGAAGTCGACGTTTGGATAGAGCTTGCGCTCGATGAAATACTCGTCCGAGAGCGCGATCCGCTCCAATTCCTTGGCCACCTGGAACAGCGGGTCGTTGTGCTTGCCCCGCACCTCCAGCACTTCATCCGCCGACTGTTTCATCACCGTGGCGCGTGGGTCGTAGTTCTTGTAGACGCGGTGGCCGAAGCCCATCAGCCGGCGCTTGCGGTCCTTCACCCCGGCGATGAACTCGGGAATGTTCTCCGGCGTGCCGATCTCCTTGAGCATGTTCAGCGCCTCTTCGTTGGCGCCGCCGTGCGCGGGGCCCCAGAGGCAGGCGATGCCCGCCGCGATGCAGGCGAACGGATTGGCGCCCGACGATCCCGCCAGCCGCACCGTCGAGGTCGAGGCGTTCTGCTCGTGGTCGGCGTGGAGGATAAAGATGCGATCCATCGCCCGCGTCATCGCCGGATCGCACTCCCAGTCCTCCGCCGGGACCGAGAAGCACATGCGCAGGAAGTTCTCGGCGTAGGACAGCTCATTGCGCGGGTGCACGAACGGCTGGCCGAGCGAATACTTGTAGGCCCGCGCCGCGATGGTCGGCATCTTGGCGATCAGCCGGTGGGCCGAGATGGTGCGCTGCACCGGATCGTTGATGTTCAGGCTGTCGTGGTAGAAGGCCGACAGCGCCCCGACCGCGCCGACCATGATCGACATGGGGTGGGCGTCACGGCGGAAACCTCTGAAAAACCAGTCTACTTGCTCATGCAACATCGTGTGGTAGGTGATGTTGCAATCGAACTCGGCGTATTGCGGCGCGGTGGGGAGTTCGCCGTGAAGCAGGAGGTAGCAGACCTCCAGGAAGTTCGACTTCTCCGCCAGCTGGCCGATCGGATAGCCCCGGTGCAGCAGCACGCCCTCGTCGCCGTCGATGAAGGTGATCTTGCTCTCGGTGGAGGCGGTGGAGGTGTAGCCGGGATCGAAGGTGAACACGTCGGTGTCGGCGTAGAGCTTGCGCACGTCGATCACGTCCGGCCCCAGCGTCCCCTTCAGGACCGGGAGCTCATAGTCCTTGCCGCCCAGGGCGAGCGTCGCCGCGGCCTCGTCGTCTGCCATCTCGATGTCCTTGCAGCCAGGCGGGGAGGCCCGGAAATCCGCGCCGCTTATAGACCCTTAAGCGCCGCTGGAAAGCGCGTCGTCGATGCGCCCCAGCGCCTCCTCGCGGCCCAGCGCCGCCAGCGTGCTGGCGAGGTCGGGCGCGGGCGCGCCGCCCGAGAGCACGCCGCGTAGCGCCTGTCCGAACTTGCCGATTCCCACCCCCTCCGCCTCGGCGAAGGCGCGGATGGCGGGCTCGAGGGCGGTGGCGCTCCAGTCCTCTTCCTCCGCCAGCCGGCCGCGCAGCCGCCCCAACCGGGCGCGGGTCTCGTCGGTCAGCAGGCGGACGGTCTTCTCGTTTAGCGTCAGCGGCCGGGTCTTCAAGGCGAAAACGCAGAGCTCCGCCAGCTGCACCGTCGTCTGCGCCCCCTCCTTCACCAGCGGGATCACCCGCAGGAGGTCATCGGGGGCGGCTCCGCCCGGGCTCTCCTCCATCTTCGCCAGTTGCTCGGCGGTGAGCGAGGCCAGGCGGCGGTCGTCGGCCAGGCGGATGTAGTGCTGGTTGACGTGGTTGAGCTTGGCCCAGTCGAGCCGCGCGGGCGCCTTGACCACGTCGCGCACGTCGAACCAGGCGGCGGCCTGCTCATCGGTGAACAGTTCGTTGTCGCCGTGGCCCCAGCCCAGCCGCGCCAGGTAGTTGCGCAACGCCTCGGGCAGGTAGCCCATGTCGGCGTATTCGCCGACCGCCTGCGCCCCATGACGCTTGCTGAGCTTGGCCCCGTCTGGCCCATGGATCAGCGGCACGTGGGCGAAACTGGGAACCTGCCAGCCCAGCGCTTGGTAGATCAGCGTCTGACGCGCGGCGTTGTTCAGGTGGTCGTCCCCGCGGATCACATGGGTGATCCCCATGTCGTGGTCGTCCACCACCACGGCCAGGTTGTAGGTGGGCGCGCCGTCTGAGCGCAGCAGCACCAGGTCATCGAGGTCCTTGTTGCGGAAGCGCACCGGTCCTTTGATCAGGTCGTCCACCAGCGTCTCGCCTTCCAGCGGTCCCTTGAACCGGATCACGTGAGGGCGGTCGTCGGCGGGGTCGGGGGGCAGGTCGCGTCCGGGGCCGCGGATCGCGCGGCCTTCGGCCCGTGCGCGTTCGCGCTCGGCCTCCAGCTCTTCGGGGGTGGTGTAGTCGCGGTAGGCGCGGCCACGCGCGAGCAGTTCAAGCACCGCCTCCCGGTGCCGCTCGACACGGGAGAACTGAAACACCGGCGCCTCGTCCGCCGCGATCCCCAGCCATTCCAAACCTTCGAAGATCGCCTGCACGGCGTCTTCCGTGGAGCGAGCGCGGTCGGTGTCCTCGATGCGCAGAAGGAACCTGCCGCCGCAGTGGCGGGCGTAAAGGAGGTTGAACAAGGCGGTCCTGGCGCCGCCTATGTGCAGATAGCCGGTGGGAGAGGGCGCGAAGCGGGTGACGACGGGCGCGTCGGACATGGGGCAGGGGGCTCGAACCGCGAGAGCCGCGCGGCCGGCGCCCCTTAGCATGCGCCTTCCACGCCTTCCTACCCCGGCGGTCGCCGGGCGCCTCGCGCGCGCCGAGGCCGCCACCCAGCTCGACCGCTGGTTCCTCTGGAGCCCCGTCGCCTTCGGCGGCGGCTGCGCGATCTATCTGGTCCTGAGAACCGAGCCCCCAGCCGCCCTTTGCCTGGCCCTGGCCAGCGCCGGCCTGCTGATCGCCTGGCTCGCCAACCGCCGGCAGGCAGCCAAAACCGTTGCGGTCGCGGCCACCCTGCTGGCCTTCCTCGCCTGCGGTTTCGGCGCGGCCAAGCTGCGGACCCTGGGCGTCACGGCGCCCGTGATCGCCGCCCCCGGACCCCGCACGCTCGAAGCCTGGGTCGTGGACGTGCCGAGCCCCGGCTCCGGCGGCGGGCGGCTGCTGCTCGCCCCGCAAGCCATCTCCGGCCTCGACCCATCAGAGCTTCCCCGCCGCGTGAGGATCACCGTCGGGCCCGACGCCATGATCGGCCCCGGCGCCTACGTCCGCCTGCGCGGGACGCTGAACCCGCCGCCCGGCCCCGCCAGCCCCGGCGCCTACGACTTCGCCCGCGACGCCTTTTTTCACCGGGTGGGCGGCGTCGGCTTCGCCTTCGGCGAGCCCGCCATCGTCGCCGGGCCGGAGCCGCCCTGGCCGCTCGCGCTCCGGATGCGCGTCAACGCCGCCCGCTGGTCGCTCGCCCGCCGAATCGTCGACCGCTTGGGCGAGCGCACTGGCGGCGTCGCCGTCGCCATGGTCACCGGCCACGAGGCCTGGCTCCGCAGAGCCGACGAGGACGCCATGCGCGCGGCGGGTCTGGCGCACATCCTTTCCATCTCAGGCGTGCACATGGCCATCGTCGGCGGCTTCGTCTTCTTCCTGTTCAGGGTCGGCGTGGCGGCCTGGCCATGGCTCGCCCTTCGCGCCCCCGGCAAGAAGATCGCCGCCGCCGCCGGCCTCCTCGCCGTCGCCGTCTACCTCGTCGTCTCGGGAGCGCCGGCCCCGGCCATCCGCGCCGCCGTGGTGATGAGCGTGGTCTTCCTAGCCGTGCTCACCGACCGCCAGGCGATCAGCCTCCACTCCCTGGCCGTGGCCGCCCTCCTGGTGCTGGCTCTCCAGCCTGAAGCGGTGGGGCAGCCGGGCTTCCAGATGTCCTTCGCCGCCACCGCCGCCCTCGTCGCCCTGGCCGAGGCGCGTCGCCCGCCGATCCGGGAGATCAACGCCCCATGGCCGATCCGCCTGCTCCAAGGCGCCGGAACCTGGATCGTGGCCTCCATAGGCATCAGCTTCGTCGCCGGCCTGGCCACCGGCCCCTTCGCCATCCAGCACTTCAACCGCGTCGCCCTCTACGGCCTTCCAGCCAACCTGCTGCTGGCCCCGCTCTCCAGCTTCGTGATCATGCCCGGCCTGGCCGCCGGGGCGGCGCTGGAGACCATAGGACTAGGCGCTCTGCCCCTGGCCTTCGCCGGCAAGGGCATCGAGGCCATGCTTGCCGTAGCGCAACTGGTTGCTTCTCGGCCAGGCACCGTTCGCACCGTCGCCAGCGCGCCCGACTACGTCCTCGCCATCTCCTTCCTCGGCATCCTCTGGCTGTGCCTGTGGCGCGGCCGCTTGCGCTGGCTGGGCCTGCCGCTCGCGCTCGCCGTCAGTCTCTGGCCAAGGCCCGCGCCGCCCGCCGCCTGGATCGCCCCTGACGGCGGGGCGGCGGCCGTGGTCAGCGGCAACACCGCCGTCCTGCTGCGGCCGGAGGCCAAGGCCTTCGCTACCGAACTGTGGGCCCGCCGCCGGGGCCTGGCCTTGCCCGCCGATTCGGCCGCCGCCCGTTCGGACGATTACGACTGCAACCGCCTGCGCTGCTTCGGCCACGGCTCCGCGAGGCCGGCGATCTCCGCCTGGTGGACCCGCCGCGCGCCAAAGCCGGCCGATCTGGCGCGCCTGTGCGCCGCCGAAATCGCGATCATCAAACCGGACGCCTTCGCCGGCGCCTGCCCCCGCGCCAGGGTCCTGACAGAGGCCGACTTCCGTCAGGGCGGCGCGGCCGAAATCTACCCGAGCGGATCGGGCGGCTGGCGCTTCGTCTGGGCCGAAGCGGCGCGCGGCCGCCGGCCCTGGAGCGTCAGTGGTAGCGGCGGATGAGACCGACCAGCTTGCCCTGCACCTCAATCTGGTCAGGCCCGAACACGCGCGTCTGGTATTTCGGATTGGCGGCCTCAAGCGCGATCGAAGCGCCCTTCTTGCGCAGCCGCTTCAGGGTCGCCTCGCCGTCGGCGACCACGTAGGCCACCACGATCTCGCCGGAGTTGGCGGTCTCGCCCTTGCGGATCACCACCTGGTCGCCGTCGAGGATGCCGGCCTCGATCATCGAATCGCCCTGCACCTCGAGCACGAAATGCTCTCCGGTCCCCAGCAGCGATTCGGGCAGCGGCAGCCGCTCGCGCTCATGCTGCAGCGCCTCGATCGGCGTGCCCGCGGCGATCCGGCCGAGCACCGGCACCTCGCGCATGTCGTTGGCGGCGGCGGGCAGGGCAGGGGCCTTGCGCCCGCCTTCCACCACCTGGGGCTTGAACGGCTCCGCCGGCCGCGCCGCCCCTAAAGTCGCCTCCTGCGGCAGCCGCACCACCTCCAGCGCCCGCGCCCGGTGCGCCAGCCGCTTCAGGAAGCCGCGCTCCTCCAGCGCGGTGATCAGCCGGTGGATGCCCGACTTGGACGCCAGGTCCAGCGCCTCCTTCATCTCGTCGAACGACGGCGAGACGCCGGTCTCCTTGATCCGCTCATGGATGAACATGAGCAGTTCGTGTTGCTTGCGGGTCAGCATCTCGCCCTCGGAACAAATCGCCAACGGTTGCGAGTGTTCTCTAGGCGTTCTTCCTTGCTGTCAAGTTAATCGTGCGCGGCTCGGCGGCCGCGCACGATCAACTGGAGCCTGGCTCAGGCGTGGTCGTCGCGGATGCCGACCAGCTGCGATTCAAAAGGCTCGGTTCCGGCATAGTCCTCGGAGATGTCCTCGCCCTTAGCCAGGCGCGAGTGGCGCACCCCATAGAAGGCGTAGATCGCCGCGCCCAACACCGCGTAACCGCCGAGCAGGATCGCCGGCAGCGGGTCGCCAGCATTCAGCTTGCGGAACACGTCGTCGATCAGCGGCAGGATCATTACCAGGGCGAAGAAGATGCCGAGCACCGGCACGATGCCCACCCAGAACCGCTCGCGCCGCTTCAGGTTCAGCACCACCAGCGCGCCTCCGATCAGCAGCGCGACCACGGCGCCGGCGGGCGCCCAGGCGGTCTTGAGGAAGTAGTACGCGAAGCCCATCGCCCCGATCACCACTCCAGTCGCCACAGCGTAAGCCACGGGGAGCCGGAGCAGGCTTCCCGACAGCGGCACCGAGAACGGCCGGGTGAGTTCGGGCCGGGTGGTGCGCAGGAACATCACGCTCAGCGACACGATGCCAAACGCGGTGGCGGTGCCGAGGCTGACCAAGTCGCCGAGGATCTGGATCGGCAGGAACGCGGCCAGCACCGCAATGACGGAACCGAGGATGATCGTCCCGACCCAGGGGGTGCGGAACTTGTCGTGCAGCACCGCGAACACCCGCGGCAGCAGGCCGTCGCGGGCCATGGCGTAGAACACCCGGGTCTGGCCGTAGGTGAGGATCAGCATCACCGAAGTCAGGCCGGCCACGGCGCCGAGCTTGATCAGGATGGAGAACCAGCCGATGCCCATGCGGTCCACCGCCAGGGCGATCGGCGCGGCGTTGCCGAGTTCGCGGAAGGGCACCACCCCGGTCAGCACCGCCGCCACCGCCATGTAGATCAGAGTGCAGACGAGCAGGCTGCCCAGGATGCCGATCGGCATGTCGCGCTGAGGGTTCTTAGCCTCGCCCGCCGCGGTGGAAACGGCTTCGAATCCCACGTAGGCGAAGAAGATCACGGACGCGGCGCGGAAGATGCCCGGTACACCGTATTTGAATTCCCCTTCGTTGGCGGGGATGAACGGTGTCCAATTCTCCGGATGGATGAAGGCGATGCCCATGGCCACGAACGCCACCAGCACCCCGACCTTGATCAAGACGATGACGTTGTTGACGTTGGCCGACTCCGACACCCCGAGAACCAGCAGCGCCGTTACGCTCAAAATCCCGATGGACCCGAGCAGGTTGAAGTGAATTCCGGCGGGAGCAGGATTGACCAGGGTGCCGGGGCAACTGGTGGTGCAGAACACGAGCGCGTTGCCGGCCTTGTCCAGGGACGAGTGGATGAACGACGTGGTCAGCGCGTCGGGAATGACGATGTGGAAATTGGCGAGCAGGCTCACGAGGCTGCCCGACCATCCGGCCGCAACGGTGGAGGCCGCGACGCCGTATTCCAGCACCAGCAGCCAGCCCATGGTCCAGGCGAACACCTCCCCTAGCGTCGTGTAGGAGTAGGTGTACGCCGACCCCGCCACCGGCATGGTCGACGCAAGTTCTGCGTAGCACAGGCCCGCGAACGCGCAGGCCAGCCCCGCGACCACGAACGACAGCATCACGGCAGGTCCGGCGAAGTTCGCCGCCGCGTTGCCGGTCATCACGTAGATGCCCGCCCCGATGATGCAGCCGATGCCCAGCAGCACCAGATTCACCGCACCCAGCGAGCGCTTGAGCAGGTGGGCCTGGGACTCGCGGATCACCTGGTCCACCGACTTCTTGATCATCAGCCGCCCGCCGGTTCCCCGGCTCGGCATCGCGTCTGCGGTCATCGAGAGCGTTCCTCCGGCCGGCGGCGCCGGCTCATGCTTTGGTTGGCCGAGACGTTAGAGGCGGCTTGGCCGTTAAGCAACGGGGCGGGAAGCCCACGCCGCCTCCCGGGCGGTGTCTGTCGGTCCGTTACGGCTTCATCCTTGGGGTGTGGCCTCAAGCACGGCGATCCCATATGGACGGGGCGAAGCCACGCGAGGGAGTCCGCGTCGTGCCCTTCATCAGGGGTGAGATTCCAGCTTGATCCCCTTACAGATCGGCACGGCGGGTTGGGCCATTCCCCGGGCAATAGCGGAGCGCTTTCCAGAGGACGGCGGCGGGCTGGAGCGATACGCCGCGCGGTTCAACGCGGCGGAGATCAACAGCACCTTCTACCGCTCGCATCGCCCGGCGACCTACGCCCGTTGGCGCGACAGCACACCGCCCGCGTTTCGCTTCGCGGTGAAATGCCCTCGCGCGATCACCCACGATGCGAAGCTCCTCGACACGCAAGCGAGGCTGGAGAGGTTCCTGTCCGAGGCCGGGCTGCTGGGGGAAAAGCTGGGGCCGGTGTTGGTCCAGCTGCCGCCCAGTCTGGCGTTTGACGCGGCCGTGGCGGAGCGGTTCTTCAGCGGCCTGCGCGCCGCGTTCGCCGGCGGGGCGGCGTGCGAGCCTCGCCACCCCAGCTGGTTCGAGGCCGAGGCCGATGCGCTGCTGGAGGCGCACCGGGTCGCACGCGTCGCCGCCGATCCCGCGCGCCATCCCATGGCGGGCGAGCCTGGGGGTTGGAGAGGACTGGCCTATTGGCGGCTGCACGGCTCTCCGGTGATGTATCGGTCCGCTTATGACGAAACGCGGCTGCGGGCGCTGGCGGAGCGGCTTTGCGCCGGGCGGGGAGAGACCTGGTGCGTGTTCGACAACACCACCACGGGGGCGGCCGCGGCGAATGCGCTCGACCTGAAGGCGATGATCGCAAGGTGCGGTGACAGCAGGGTTTTTGGCGGCTAAAGCTGGAGTCGGGGGGCGTAACGGGGGGAGGGTCCGTGTTCCGTCGACGCCTGGGAAGCGCCGTCTGCGCCGCCGCCCTGCTCGCCGGCCTCTGCGCCGCCGGCCCAGCGCGGGCCGACGATCCGCGCGCGGTGGTGCAAGGCGTCGAGGATGATGCGCTGCGGCGGCTGATCGAGCGGCAGATCGGCGAAACCGAACACCCGCCCCAGAGCCGCTTCGAGGCCCGCCGCCGCGCCAATGACGCGGCCGAGCGGGCAGTCACGGTGCTGCGCTCCGAAGGCTATTACGCCTACGAGGTCTCCACCGAGGTGGAGGGATCGGGCGACAACCTGCGGCCGGTTGTGATCGTCAACCCGGGTCCCCGCTTCAGCATCGCCGCGCCTCAGATCAGTTGGGCCAACGAGACGCCGACGCCGGATGCCGCGCGCAAGGCCGCCGAGGCCATGGGGCTAGCGGCGCCCGCCACGCCCGGCCGCGCCGCCGAGGTGGTGGCGGCGGAGGGGCGGATCCTGGCCTCCCTCCAGGCCGAGGGTTACGCCGATGCGGTCGCCCAGCCGCGCGAGGTCGTGGTGGACCACGCCGACCGCACGGTGCGCCCTACCTTCCGCATCGATGTCCACAGCGTGGTGCGGCTGGACGGGCTGCGGCTGCAGGGGCGCACCAAGACCACCCAGGCCTGGGTGCGGCGGCTCGCGCCCTGGAAGGAAGGCGACGAGTACGAGCCTGAGGACGTGGCGGAACTGGAGCGGCGGCTGCTCGATACCGGCGTCTACCAGTCGGTGACGGTGGCGCTGGCGCCCAACAACGAACGCGGCCTGCGCCCGATCGTGGTCAGCCTGGCCGACCGCCCCGGCGCCACTCTGGAGCTGGGCGCCAGCTACGCCACGGAGGAGGGCGCGGCGGTCAACGGCCGCTACACCATCTACAACCGGCTCGGCCGCGCCGACACGGTCACCTTCGGCGCCCAGCTCGGCGAGATCCTGAACCGGATCGACGCGCAACTGGCGCTGCCGCACTGGCGCCAACCGCAGGAAACCCTGCGGCTGACGGCGCTCGCCTATCAGGACGACACCAAGGCCTACCGCGAGCAGGACGTGGGCCTGCGCGTGGAGTTGCAGAAGCGGCTGGGGCGCAACGCCTACCGCACCTACGGCGTGGCGGTGGACCTCAGCGACAACGACGAGCCCCGGTTCGTGAACGGCGAGTTCGTGGTGGTGGAGCGCAAACTCGCCACCCTCACCGGCATCGCCGCCCGAACGCTCGACCGCACAGACAACACCTTCGATCCGACACGGGGCTGGAAGCTTGACGTTCGCGCCGAACCCACCGCGGTGACCGGCGACGACAGCCTGGTGTTCCTGAAGGCGGTGGCGCAGGGGACCGCCTACTTCGCTTTCGACGACAAGGCCCGAACGGTGATCGCCGGCCGCCTGCGGCTGGGCTCGATCCTGGGGGGCGGCATCCCGCAGGTGCAGTCGGCGCGGCGCTTCTACGCCGGGGGCGGCAGCTCGGTGCGCGGCTACGGCTATCAGGACGTGGGGCCGCGCTTCCCCGACGAGGAGCAGACGCCGGTCGGCGGCCTGTCGCTGGTGGAGACCTCGCTGGAGGTGCGCCACCGCTTCACCGACCGCTGGGGCGCCGTTGCTTTTGTCGACGCGGGCACTGTGGGCAACGAGACTTATCCCGACTTCGACGACCTGTCGGTCGGCGTGGGCGTCGGCGCTCGTTATCACCTCAGCTTCGCGCCCATTCGCGTGGACGTGGCGGTGCCGCTGAACAAGCGCGAAGGCGACGCCGCCTTTCAGCTCTACGTCAGCATCGGACAGGCGTTTTGACGGGCGCAGACGAAACCCCGCCGCCGGAGCCGAAGCCGGCGAAAGGCCGCCGGCTACTACCCGCCTGGTTTGTACTCGGCTTGGTGCTGCTGGTGGGCCTCGTTGCGGCGGGCGGCCTGTTCGCCCGTTACGGCGTGCTGCTGCCGCAGTCGCGGGGACTGATCGAGTCCCGCCTGAACGGCATGAAGGTCAGCCGCTTCGGCCGCCTGCGCCTGGAGGGTCTCGAGGGCGATGTCTGGCGCGATTTCACCGTCCGGCGCCTTACCATCCGCGACGAAAAGGGCATTTGGCTGGAGGCGCGCCAGGTCCACGTGCGCTGGCATTACGCCCAGCTGCTGCGACGGCGGGTCATCGTGGACGAACTCACCTCCGCCGACGTGGACGTCTACCGCCGCCCCGTCCTAACCCCCGCAGGGCCTCAAAAGCCGCCGCCGGTCAGCCTCGACCTGAAGGACGCCCGCTTCCGCCTTCAAACCCACCCGGTCTTCAGCGGCCGGCGCGGCCTGTTCCAAGTCGGCGCCAAGCTCTCCACCCAGCGCATCGGCGGAGGGGCCGAGGGAACGCTGACGGCGGTCAGCCTGCTGCACCAGGGCGACCACCTCTACGCCCGCTTCCAAACCGGCAAGCTGCGCCCGCTGCTGGTCCGTTTAAGCGCGGTGGAGGCGCAGGGCGGCGCCATCGCCGGCTCGCTCGGCATGGACCCGGCGCGGCCGTTCTCCGCCACCCTCAACGCCGACGGCAAGCCCTCGGCCGGGCAGCTGCGGCTGCGAGTCTATTCCGGCGGCGAGCTGAAGGCCTGGACCGACGGCGGCTGGACCGGCGCGGGCGGCGACTTCCGCGGGCGCCTTGAGCTCGGCGCCTCCACCCTGCTTCGCAAATACGTCCGCAAGGCCGGGCCGGTGCTGACCTTCTCCATCGCCGCGCGCAAGGCTCGGGGCGGCCTCTATGGCGTGGGGCTCGTCGCCTCGGCGGAGAACCTGCGGCTGCGCGCGCGCGGACCCCTGGACATCGGCAGGCGCGCCGCCCCGCGCGGCCTATGGATCGACCTGCGCGTGCCGGAGGTGTCGCGGATCATCCAGTGGCGCTTTGTCGGCGGGGTCCGGTTGGTCGGAACCGTCACCGGCGACCAGGCCGCCTGGCGCTTCACCGGCAATGGCGCCGCCGACGGCCTCAGCTACGGCGGCTACCGCCTGGTGCGGGTGGCCGGGCCGCTGCGGCTGGCGATGGCCAAGGGCGAGCTGCGGGTGTTCACCACCCTGCAAGGCGCCGGCGGCTCGGGCTCGGGCCTCTACGCCGGCCTGGCCGGCCGCACGCCGCGCCTGTTCCTTGACCTCAGCCGCTTTCCCGACGGCCGCATCCTGATTCGCCAGTTGCGGCTGGTCGGCTCCGCCTTCCGGCTGGACGCCTCCGGCTCGCGCGGCCCCTTCGGCGCGTTGAACTTCAAGGGCGACTTCCGCGTCGCCGACGCCAGCATCGTGCGGCGCGGCGCGCGCGGCGCCGTCTCCGCCGCCTTCACCGCCGGCCAGGCGAAGGGCGGGCGGCCGTGGGTGGTGTCGCTGAACGGTCGGGGCGAACGCTTCGGCAGCGGCATGAAGGAGCTCGACCGCCTGCTCGGCCCCGCCCCCCGCTTCAAGCTCGCCGCCAGCCTCGGCCGCGGCCTGTTCTCGATCGCCAACGCCGAGGTGGACGGCGCGGTCGGCCACGCGGCGGCGGCCGGCGTGGTCGGCCCCGGCGACCGGATGAAGCTGGCGGTCAACTGGCGCGCCAACGGCCCCTTCCGCGCCGGCCCGGTGGAGATCACCGGCCGGGTCACCGGGCGCGGCCTGGTCAGCGGAACCTTCGGCGCCCCGAAGGCCGACCTCGTCGCCGACATCGCCCGCCTGGACGTGCCGCGCCTGCCGCTGCGGGACGCCCACGTGATCCTCTCCTTCCGCAAGATCGCGCGCAGCTACGACGGCCTGATCGCGATCAACGGGACCAGCGAGTACGGCCCCGCGCGCGGACGCGCCGCCTTCGGCTTCCGCCCCGGCGGGCTGGATCTGAACGGCCTCGACGTGGACGCTGCGGGCGTGCAGGCCGCCGGCTCCCTTTCCCTGCGCGGCGGCGCGCCGTCCACCGCCGACCTGCGCGTCGCCGCCGGCCCCGGCGTGCTACTCAGCCGGGGCACGATCACCGGGACAATGAAGATCGTCGACACCGCCGGTCGCCCCACCTGGGCCGCGGTTAATCTGGCCGCCACCGACGCGGTGATCCGCGGTTCCGACGTGCTGCTGACCCGCGCCAACCTTGTGGGGCAGGGGCCGCTCAGCGGCATGCCGTTCAAGCTGACCGCGCAAGGGACCACCAAGGGCACGCCGTTCAGCTTCAACGGCGGCGGCGGCTACGCCCAGATCGCGGGCCGGCAGGAGCTCAGCCTGAACGGCTCCGGCGCGATCCGAGGGGTGGCCTACCGCACGCTCGAGCCGCTGCGGCTGGGCTTCGGCAAGGGCGGGCGCACGGTGCGCGCCCACATCGGCACCATCGGCGGCGAGGCCTTCGTCGACGCCCGCAGCGCCGGCGGCGGCTTCAACATGACCGGGCGCCTGCGCAACGTCGACCTCAAGGCCATCCGCGCCGACTTCGCCGGCCGGGTGGACGCCGACGTGACCATGCAGGGCAGGGGCTCCGCCCTCAGCGGGACCATGACGGCCACCCTGGACGACGCCCGCACCGTCGACGCCCCCGCCGACCTGTCGGTGGACGGCCGCATCCGCGCGGTGCTCAGCGGCGGCCGGCTCGAACTCACCGGCTCCGCCTTCAACGCCCGCGGCTTGCGCTCCAACGCCAGCGTGGTGCTGCCGGTGGACGCCTCGGCCGACCCGCTGCGCCTGCGCATCGCCGCCACGCGCCCGATCTCCGGCCGCTTCGACGCCTCGGGCGAGGTCAAGCCGCTCTGGGACCTGTTCCTCTCCGGCGGCCGCGAACTGCAGGGCAAGGTCCAGATGGCCGGAACCATCGGCGGCACGCTGCACGACCCGCGCCTGAACGGCCACGCCTCCGTCGCCGGGGGCCGCTTCGAGGATTATTCCACCGGCCTGGTCCTCACCAATGTCGCGCTCGACGCGAACCTCGAAAACGAGGTGATCGCCGTCACCCGCTTCACCGGCCGCGATCCTGGCAAGGGCGAGATCGAAGGCTCGGGGCGGATCAGCCTGCTGCGCGGCGGAACCTCCAGCTTCCGCGCCAACCTTAAGCGCTTCCAGATCATCGATAACGACACCGCCACCGCCACCGCCAGCGGCGCCGCCACTGTGGAGCGCGGCGCCGACGGAAAGGCGCGGGTGGTCGCTGACCTCACCATCGACCGCGCAGAGATCAACGCCGCCGCCCAGATCAAGCGCGGCGTGGTCTCCATCGACGTGCGCGAGGTCAACAAGCCCAAGCAGCTGGAGGCCCAGCTGGCGCCGCCCAAGCCTCGGGGCGCCTTGGCCACGCTCGACGTGCGCCTGAACGCGCCCCGCCGGGTGTTCGTGGAAGGGCGAGGGATCGACGCCGAGCTGTCGCTGCGCGCGCGGGTGACCGGCACCACCTCAGCGCCAGTTCTGGACGGAGTGGCCCGGATCTACCGCGGCACCTACGAACTCGCCGGGCGGCGGTTCGAGTTTGAGGAGCGCGGCGCGATCTACCTCTCAACCCGCCCGAGCGAAATCCGCCTCGACTTGTCGGCAGTCTCCTCGGAACCTTCGCTGTCGGTGACCGTCAATATCCGCGGCGTCGCCACCGATCCAGAGATCAACCTGTCGTCCTCGCCCAGCCTGCCGCAGGATGAAATCCTGTCGCAGCTTCTGTTCGGCTCCGGCGCCTCCCAGCTGTCCGGCGTTCAGGCCGCCCAGGTCGCCTCCACCGTTGCCTCGCTGGCAGGCGGCGGTGGCTTCGACGTGCTGGGCAACCTGCGCGAGCTGGCGGGGCTCGATCGCCTCAGCTTCGCCAACGACTCCGCCGGCGGCTTCGCCGTGGCCGGCGGCAAATACCTGACCGACGACCTCTATCTTGAGATCATCGGCGGCGGCGTCGAAGGCGCCCGCGCCCGCGTCGATTACCGGGTCCGCCGCAACTTCTCGATCTTCTCCGACATCGGCGGCCAGGTCGGCGCCCGCGTCGGCGTCCGCTGGCGCAAGGACTTCGGCCAGCGCCGCGACATTCCCCGCCAGGGCGGTCGCGCCCGCCCGGCCCCGCCCGGGCCGCCGCCCCCGTCGCCGACTTCGCCGCGTTAGGACGCGCGGAGCCGTTCGAGCGCGGCCGAAAACCGGCGCGACAGCGGGGCCTCCAACCCGCCCTCCAGCCGTATCCTGCGGTCGCCGGATCCCTCCGGCTCGATCATCCGCACCCGCGCGGCGTTGATCAGCCAGGAACGATGGGTGCGCACCAGACCCAGCGGGCTCAGCCGCGTCTCGGCCTCGGCCAGGGTGATGCGCATCAGCGGCTTGCGCCCGTCCACTAAGTGGAACTCGGCATAATTGCCGGCCGAGGAGACCGCTAGGATATCGCCCACGGGGGTGCGCAGCAGCCGGGCGCCGTCACGGATGTCGAAGGTGGCGGGCGCCGCTCCAGCTGTAGCGGGCGGTGCGGCGGCGGCGCGGGCGCGACCCACCGCCCAGATGACACCCAGCGCGATCGCGTAGCCCAGCACGTCTTTTCGGTACTCGTAGATGAAGTCGCCCAAGCTGCCGTAGCGGTAGGCGAGGCCTAGGCCGGCATAAGCCGCCGCCCGTATGGCCATGAAGCCGCCGACGTGCAGCAAGCTGAACGCCATGCTGCCCGGCAGGTGCACCGCGGCGAAGCGGCCCCAGCCGCCCGGCCGCGGCGGCGCAACGCGGAACAGTCGCCAGATCAGCGGGAACACCAGCAGGCTCGCGGCGCCGCTGGAGAACTCCCACAGGTAAGGCGCCCACCAATCGAGCGGGCTGGCCATGGCGGCGCGGTCGCGGCCGATGCTGAGCGCATTGACCAGATCAACGCTCAGGACGAAGGCGGCCACGATCGCCCAGGCGGTCCAGAAGGCGGCCCTGCCGCCGCTCGTCACCGCTGGATCGCCGCTCGTCACCTCCGCGCCCCGTCCGTCACCGCCGCCCCGCCGAACGTCCCCCGCGCCTCGACTCGGCGCAAGCCCCGCGCACCCTCGCGCCGGAAGGTCGTGAAAAGGGAGCTGGAGACGATGAGCGAAGCAACGCCGGTGGCGGGTGCCGAGGGGCGGCGGCTGGACCTCGACTGGCTGAGGATCGGAGCTTTCGCCACCCTGATCCTCTACCACGTCGGCATGTTCTACGTGCCCTGGGACTGGCACGTGAAATCGCCCCGCCAAATCGACGAGCTGGTGTGGCCGATGAGCTTCTTCAGTCCCTGGCGGCTGACCCTGTTGTTCCTGGTCTCCGGCGCCGCCACCCGGTATCTCGCCGACAAGCTGCCGCTCGGGCGCTTCGCCTGGGCGCGGTTCTGGCGGCTGTTCCCGCCGTTGCTGCTGGCCGTGTTCGTGGTCGTGCCGCCACAGAGCTACTACGAGATCGTCGAGAAGATCGCTTACGCCGGCGGGCCGACGGCCTTCTACCGGGGCTACGTCACCGCCTCGGGCGGATGGTGCAGGAACGGCGAGTGCCTGATCACCCCGACCTACAACCACCTGTGGTTCGTCGCCTATCTGCTGGTCTACACCCTGCTGCTGGCCGCGCTGCTGAAGCTGGCGCGCCCGGCGTTTGGCCGCATGCAGGCGGGGGTGGAGCGGGGGCTAGCGGGAGCGGGGGCGCTGCTGTGGCCCATGCTGTGGCTGGTCCTGATCCGCCTGGTCCTGCTGCCCCGCTTCGAGATCACCCACGCCCTAATCGACGACTGGTACAACCACGCCCTGTCGCTCTCGGCCTTCTTGCTGGGCTTCCTGATCGTCAAGTCGCCGGCGGTCTGGGTGGCGCTGGAGCGCTGGCGCTGGACCGCCCTGACCATTGGGATCGCCGCCTTCGCCCTCTACGGCCCCTACGTCTGGACCTTCCGCGCCGAGGACGCCACGCCGCCCGAGGACCTGCGCCGGCTGATGCGGCTGGTCGGCGGCGTCGACCAGTGGGCCTGGATCGCCGCCGCCCTCGGCTTCGCCAGCCGCTATCTGCGCCGCGCGGACGGGCCGGTGCGGCGTTACCTGACCGAAGCGATCTTCCCCTTCTACATCGTCCACCAGACCGTCACCGTCGTGGCCGGTCACCACCTGGCGAAGCTGCGGCTGCCGCTGGGGCTGGAGTTCGTCCTGTTGGCCGCGATCACCTTCGGCGGCTGCGTGCTGGCCTTCGAGCTGGTGCGCCGGGTGAAGTGGCTGAGGCCCTGGTTCGGCCTGAAGATGCACGACAGCCGCGGGTTGGCGCGGGAGCCTCGGCCTGCCTGAGCCGGCCCGCCATTGCGAAGCCGGCGGCGCCTGGAGTAACCCAACGCGCCTCCCCAAGCCGCAGAGCCCTCCATGACCGAAATCGTCGACATCGCCGCGCGCGAAATCCTGGACAGCCGCGGCAACCCGACGGTGGAGGTCGACGTGACGCTGGAGGACGGCGCCTTCGGGCGGGCCGCCGTGCCCTCCGGGGCCTCGACCGGCGCGCACGAGGCGGTGGAGAAGCGCGACGGCGACGCCGGCCGCTACGGCGGCAAGGGCGTGCGCCAGGCAGTCGAGGCGGTGAACGGTGAAATCTTCGACGCCCTCTCCGGCTTCGACGCCGAGGACCAAACCCGCATCGACCGGCTGCTGATCGAACTCGACGGTAGCCCCAACAAGAGTCGCTTGGGCGCCAACGCCATCCTCGGCGTCTCCTTGGCGACGGCGAAGGCGGCGGCGATTTCGGCCGACCAGGAACTGTACCGCTATGTCGGCGGGGTATCGGCGCGGGTGCTGCCCGTGCCGCAGATGAACATCATCAACGGCGGGGCGCACGCCGACAATCCGATCGACATCCAGGAGTTCATGATCCTGCCCGTCGGCGCGCCCAGCTTCTCCGAGGCGCTGCGCATGGGCGCCGAAGTGTTCCACAGGCTGAAAAAGGCGCTGAAGGACGCCGGCCACAACACCAATGTCGGCGATGAGGGCGGCTTCGCACCCAATCTTCCTTCCGCGCGAGAGGCCCTAGGCTTTATCGTTAAGGCGGCGGAAGGAGCGGGCTACCGCGCGGGCGAAGACTTCGTGCTCGGACTGGACGTCGCCTCGACGGAGTTCTTCAAGAACGGCCGCTACGAGCTTGAAGGGGAAGGCCAATCCTTCGATGCCGAGGGCATGGTCGGCTACCTCGAAGGTCTGGCTTCAAGCTTCCCGGTGGCCTCCATCGAGGACGGCTGCGCCGAGGACGATTTCGACGGCTGGAAACTTTTGAGTGAGCGCCTGGGCGGCAACGTCCAACTGGTCGGCGACGACCTGTTCGTCACCAACCCCGAGCGGCTGGGGCAGGGGATCGCGCGCGGGATCGCCAACTCCATTCTGGTCAAGGTGAATCAGATCGGAACCCTCACCGAGACGCTGGACGCGGTGACCATGGCCCAGCGCGCCGGTTATACCGCCGTGATGAGCCACCGCTCGGGCGAGACCGAGGACTCGACCATTGCCGACCTCGCGGTCGCCACCAACTGCGGGCAGATCAAGACGGGCTCCCTGGCGCGGTCGGACCGCCTGGCCAAGTACAACCAGCTGCTGCGCATTGAGGAGCAACTGGGCGACCAGGGCGTCTACGCCGGCCGCGGCGCGCTGAAGCGGGGTTGATCCTCACCCCGGCAGGCGCATCACCGCCCGTAGGCCGCCGAGCGGGCTCCGATCCAGCGTGATGTCGCCGCCGTGCGCGCGGGCGATGTCGCGGGCGATGGCGAGCCCCAGACCCACGCCCTTGCGGTTCTGGTTGCGGGCGTCGTCGAGGCGCTGGAACGGGCGGAAGGCCTCTTCGTAGCGATCGGGGGGGATGCCGGGGCCGTCGTCGTCGACGGCGACCTCAAGCGCGCCGCTGGGCAGCCGCCGCGCCGCCAGCGCCACTCGCCTACCGTGAACGGAGGCGTTGCCGACCAGGTTCGCCAAGGCGCGGCGAAAGGCGTTGGGTCGCAGTTGGGCAGTTAGCTCCGCCTGCGACGCTACCTCGACCTGCGCGCCCAACCGTCGTGCATCTTCGGTGAGGCTGTCCAGCACGGACGCGATCTCGACCAGCTGAAGCGCTTCACCTCCCTCGCCACGCGCAAAGTCCAGATATTCGTCAATCATGTGCTCCATTTCGGCCAAATCGCGCTTCATCGCCTCGGTCTGCGGCCCGGGCGCGGCCATCGCCAGTTCCAGCTTCAGGCGGGTCAGCGGGGTGCGAAGATCGTGGCTTACCGAGGCCAGGAGCGTGGTGCGCTGCTCGATGTGGCGGCCGATGCGGCCCTTCATGGCGATGAAGGCCTGGGCCGCCTGACGCACCTCGCGCGCGCCGTGGGGCTTGAAGAAGGGCGCTTCCGCGCCACGGCCGAAGGCGTCGGCCGCCGCGGCCAGGCGCTCGATGGCGCGGATCTGGTTACGGATGAACAGCACCGCCACCAGCGTCAACAGGACCGTGGCGCCGCTCAGCCAGAGCACGAACACCCCGCCTTGGGTGGCGATGGCGCGGTCGCGCGGCGCGATGAAGCGCAGGGTTCCGCCGGGCGCCTGCACCCGGATGTCGACGAAGGCGGGATAGCGGGTGGTGTCGAACCAGAAGGGGCGGTCAAGCCGCTCACGCAGCGCCCGCTCCAGGGCGTCGTCCACGGCCGCGAGGAAGGCGTGGCGGCGTTCCGTGGGGAGCGGCTGGCCCTCCTGCAGGGCCACCGACAGGTCCATGCGGCGCTCGGCGCGTTCGGCCAGCCGCTGGAGAGAGGCGGGGGAGGGGGCCTGCTCGTATTCCTCCGCCACCCAAGCGATGTCACCGGCCAAGCCCGCAGATAGGCGGCTGGTCACCGTCTGCCAATGGGCGTCGAAGAAGGCCCAGGTCACCGCCGCCTGCATCAGCGCCACCGGCAGGATGATGATCAGCAGCGTGCGCCCATAGAGGGAGGTGGGCGTCAGCCGCTTGAGTGTGCGCGGCCAGAGCACTCGTAGCAGGCGGCGGGGCGATGGCGCGGCCATCCTAGTCAGGGGCCAGCATGTAGCCGACGCCACGCACGGTCTGGAGGTAGCGGGGCAGCTTCGGGTCGCGCTCGATCTTGCGGCGCAGGCGGGTGACCTGGATGTCGATGGCGCGCCCCAGGCCCTCGCCGCCAGTCAGCAGCAGCCGGTCCACCGGCACGTGAGGCGTCTTGGCCAAAGCCTTGAGCAGACTGGCTTCCGCTTCGGTCAGCTTGACCGGCTCCTCGCCTTGGAACAGCTCACCGCGCCCTGTGTCGAAGGTGCAGTCGCCGAGCGACAGCCGCCCCGGGGCGGGCGCGGCGGGGGCGGCCCGGCGGAGGATGGCTTCGATACGCAGGAGCAGCTCCTGCGGCTCGAAGGGCTTGGGCAGATAATCGTCGACGCCGAGGCTCAGACCCTCGATCCGGTCGTCCGCCTGGCCGCGCGCGGTCAGCATCAGCACGGGGGTGCGACCCTTTCTCCCGGTCTGGGCGCGCAGCCAGCGGGTCAGTTCGAGGCCGCTCTCTCCGGGCATCATCACGTCAAGCACCACCAGGTCGACGTCGAACAGCTCCAGCATCCGCCGGGCGGCCGCGGCGTCGGCGGCGCCGGTGGCGCGGAAGCCCGCGCGGCCGAGATACTGGCGCAGCAACTCGCGGATGCGGTCGTCGTCGTCCACCACCAGCAGGTGGCGCGGCTCGGTGGCGGGTGCGCTCACTGCCCGGCCCCAAGATTGACCGACTGGCCGGTCGGCGGTCTAACGGCGCCGTTGCCACGGAGACTCGCATGGCGCTCATTCCGTTCGACGACCGTGACGGCTGGATCTGGCTGGACGGCGAGTTCGTCCCGTGGCGCGAGGCCGAGGTGCACGTGCTGAACCACGGCCTCCACTACGCCTCCAGCGTCTTCGAGGGGGAGCGGATGTATGGCGGCGAAATCTTCAAGCTGCGGGAGCATACGGAGCGCCTGTTCCGCTCGGCCGAAATCCTCGGCTTCTCCATCCCCTACACGGTGGAGGAGATCGACGAGGCCTGCAAGGCGGTCTGCGCGCGCAACGACCTAGTGGACGCCTACATCCGCCCAGTCGCCTTCCGCGGCTCCGAACAGATGAGCGTGGCGGCGCCAAAGAGCACCACCCGGGTGGCCATCGCAGCCTGGCCCTGGCCGAGCCTGTTCGATCCGGAGGCGAAAAAGGCCGGAATCCGTATGACGCGCGCGCCCTACAAGCGCCCTTCGCCGGAGACGGCGCCGACTGCTTCGAAGGCGGCGGGCCTCTACATGATCTGCACCATCTCCAAGCACCACGCCGACGCCCGCGGCTTCCACGACGCCTTGATGATGGACTACCGAGGCTATGTGGCGGAGGCGACCGGCGCCAACATCTTCTTCGTGCGTGACAGCGCCCTGCACACGCCGATTCCCGACTGCTTCCTCGATGGCATCACCCGCCGCACGGTGATGCACCTGGCTCGCGACCAAGGCTTCGAGGTGATCGAGCGCCACATCGAGGAGAGCGAACTTTCCACCTTCTCCGAATGCTTCCTCACGGGGACGGCCGCGGAAGTGACTCCGGTCTCCCAGATCGACGAGCACCGCTTCACCCCCGGCAACATCAGCCTCACCCTGCTCGACGAATACGCCCGCCTGGTGCGCCGCGAGAGACAACCGCTGGCGGCCTGACCGGGCTGCGCGCGGAATCGCCGCACCGGGGTGCCCCCCTTTACGGCCACGCCTGTTCGGTGTTGGAATGAACGGCGTCATTCCGATCGGCGGTTGACGCGCTCCCGATGGGAGAACATGGTTCGAAGGGGCGTCTGTCCACAGGTTGGGGCGGGCATGAGGGGCGCATGAGTTACGATCTGGATGGAGGCGATCCGCACCAGGAAAGTGTGCGGATCAGCGGGCGGGTAAAGTGGTTCGATCCGGTGAAGGGCTACGGCTTCATCGTCCCGGACGAGCCGGACAAGACTGGCCTGCGCGACGTGCTGCTGCATGTGACCAGCTTGAGGAACTCCGGGCGCGACAGCGCCATGGAGGGCTCCAGCGTCACCTGTGACGCGGTCAAGCGGTCAAAGGGCTGGCAGGTGACCGAAATCCTGGCCTTCGACGACAGCATGGCCGCCCCGTCGGCGCCCCGCCCGCCGCGCGACGGCGGCTTCAGGCGCGATGGACGCGACGGACGTGACGGGCACGGCTTTGGCGGTTCGCGCGGTTTCGACAGCCGCCCACGCTATGGCGCGGACGGTCATTCCCGCGGCAACGTCGATGGCCAGGCAGTGCATCGCGGCCCCGAGGCCAAGGGACCGCCCGAGCGGGCCAAGGTGAAGTGGTTCAACCGCACCAAGGGCTACGGCTTCGTGATGCGCGACGGACAGGCGGGCGACATCTTCGTCCACATCGAGACCCTGCGCCGTTCGGGGCTCGAGGACCTGCAGCCGGGCGAGGACGTGATGGTGCGTTTCGCCGACGGGCCCAAGGGGCTTGTGGTCGCCGACATTCGGCCTATCGACGGCGCCTGACCACCCGGCCAGCGGAGTTCCCATGCAGTCCCGGCGTATGATCTCGGCCGCCCTGGCGGGCGCGGCGCTGACCGCCTGCGCGGGCGCCGGACGTGCGCAGGCCGGGTTCGAGCCCCTCGAGGTGGCGACCGCGCGCGGGGTGCAGCGCTTCCAGGTGGAAATCGCCGACAACGACGCCGAGCGCGCGCGGGGCCTGATGTTCCGCACCTCGTTGGCCGCCGACCGTGGGATGCTGTTCATCTTCCCGGAGCCGGCGGAACAGTCGTTCTGGATGAAGAACACCCTGATCCCGCTGGACATCATCTTCATTGGGGCTGACGGGCGCGTCCTCAACATCGCGCGGCAGGCGGCGCCCAAGACGCTGGACCCACGCCGCTCGGCCGGCGAGGCGCGGTTCGTGCTCGAACTCAGGGGCGGGGAGGCGGCCAGGCGCGGCATCGCGCCCGGCGACCGGGTGGGCCACCGGGCGATCCCCGGCTGACGCTTGCCGGGCGGCCGCTTCCGCCTTAGGTCAGCGCCAGCCGAGCCCGGCGGGGCGTAGCGCAGCCTGGTAGCGCATCTGCTTTGGGAGCAGAGGGTCGCGTGTTCGAATCACGCCGCCCCGACCACGGCTCGTAGAGGTAAGGAGCGATCGGTGCTGGCGCGCATCTTCAAGCCTTCGAAGTCGGCCATGCAATCGGGCAAGGCCAAGACCAAGGATTGGATCCTGGATTTCGAGCCGGCCGCCGCGCTGCGGCCCGACCCGCTGATGGGCTGGACCACCTCGGTGGACATGCGCCGGCAGCTGTCGCTGTCGTTCGACACCAGGGAGGAGGCGGTGGCCTACGCCCAGCGCCACGGCATCGCCTTCCAGGTGATCGAGCCCAAGGACCCGCGCCCGATCATCAAGGCCTACGCCGACAATTTCGCCGCCGACCGCAAGGTGCCCTGGACGCACTGAGGCGCGCCTTGTGGGGCAAGAGGCGGCGACCTAATCATGGTCAGGGCGCCCGTAGCTCAACCGGATAGAGCACTCGCCTTCTAAGCGAGTGGTTGCAGGTTCGAGTCCTGCCGGGCGCGCCAGGGCGGTTCGAAGCAATTCGCTTCGCAACCCCGATGCTCGCGCCGCTGGTTCACCCACTGTGTCGCTGTTTGAGGATCTGATCCATCACGCTTCGAGCCGCGCCGGAAGGTTTGCATAACGAGATACCTTGCATTAGGGTGTAGTCGTGAGCGCGCAACAGGACCGTTTCCTCGCGAACTGGGTCTCCCAAGCGCGCAAGGGCGTGTTGGAGCTTCTGGTCATGTCGGCGCTCCAGGAGCGGGAGTTCTATGGATATGAACTGGTCGAATACGTTGCGCGGCAGGCCTGCCTCAGCGTGAGCGACGGAACGCTGTATGCGATCCTGGCGCGTCTCGACGCCGAAGGGCTCTTGAAGACGCGCTGGGAAACGCCTTCCCGGGGCCCCGCCCGCAAATATTACTCACTCACCGAGCGAGGTGAGGAGATCTTGGCTGCGATGCGACGCGAATGGACGGCCATTGTCATGGGCGTCTCGGGGGTCGGTTCGCAATGAACCTCAACGATCCTCGCGCCCGTGCGCGCTGGCGCGCCTTCGAGCATCGCGCTCGCCTCGCACTGGTGGATGCGCGTCCGTCGGTGCGGCGAAGCCTGCTCGCTGATCTCAGGGCGCATGTGACGGAAGCACTAGCGCGGGAAGCGCCCGAGGTGAGCGAGGCAGAGCGGATCGAGCGCGTGCTCGTCCGTGTCGGCGATCCAGTTCGATTTCTGCGTCCGTTGCTCGAAGATGCGTCGCGCGCAACCGCTGCGCGACGCGAGCGCGTGCGGCCGTTCGCGATGGCGGCCACGACGATCCTATCGGCCGCCCTTGGCATCGCGTTCATCGCCTTCGGCGGCGGCGCGCTCGCCTGTCCGCGCGGCGTCGGCCTGTTTCAATTCGGCGCGGACGAATACCAGATCAGATTGTTTTGCGGCGCTTCGGCTGGTGCGCCGTTGGGTGCGCCCTGGCTGCCCATCGCAAGTATTGTCGCGGGTGCGCTGCTGTTAGGCCTGTGCTGGCGGAGCGCTTTGCGCGTGCAAGCCGCGCTGTTGCTAAGGAGGAGCGCCGATGACACGGAATGACGACGTCGCCAAGCGCTGGCTCTGGCTGTTTCCTTTCGAGCTGGCGCTGTTCGCTGCTGTTTTCTGGGGCGACAAGGCCGGGCTCGTCCCCGTGTCCAAGACTCCGTTCTTGTTCCTTATCGCTTGGGCATCGCTTCTGATTCGTCGCCAGACTTGGCGGTCGGTCGGGCTCACCTTCGGCAGGCGCTGGTTGTCGTTAGTGGGGGTCGGGATCGTGGCCGGGCTCATATTCTGGGGGTTTGAATATTACGTCGAGAACCCCCTCTTCCGCGCTTGGTTCGGCGTGCATCCTGACCTGAGCGACTTCAAGGACATCGTTGGCAATCTGCCGGCCTTGTTGATCATATTGATCCTGAATCTGGTCTTGGCCGGGTTCGGGGAAGAGATGGTCTGGCGCGGCTACGCGGTTTCCCGCACCGCGGAGATCCTCGGGAGCGGGCGTTTCGCGTGGGCCATCGCGATCGTTGGGGTGAGCGTCGCGTTCGGTCTCGCGCACGCTTACCAGGGCGAAGCTGGAGTCGCTCAGGCGGCGGTGCAGGGCGCGCTGCTGGGCGCGCTGTATCTCGCGACCGGTCGCAATCTTGTCGCGCCGATCATTGCCCATGTGACCGCGAACACATGTGACTTCATCCTGATCTATCTCGGCATTCATGTCGGGCTTGGTGGCGCTCCCGCGTAGATGTTCGTCCTGCGCGGGGCGTCAGCTCAGGCGGAGCGGACGAGCGCCTGGCGCAGGTCGGCGATCAGGTCTTGCGGGTCTTCCAGGCCGATGTGCAGGCGGATCAGTTCGCCGTCGAACTCGGGCTTGTGCGCGCGGCGGAGCAGCATGTCGCGGCAGGGGACGGCGAGGCTCTCGAAGCCGCCCCAGGAGACGCCGATGCCGAACAGCTCCAGCGCGTCGAGGAGGCGGAGCGCGCGGGGGTGGTCGCCGTCAAGGACGAAGCCCAACAGACCGTTGGCGCCGCTGAAGTCGCGGCTCCAGAGGACGTGGTCCGACCCCTGCGGCAAGGCTGGGTGCAGCACCTGGAGCGCCTCGGGCTGGGCCAGCAGCCACTTCGCCACCTCAAGAGCGCTCTCGCCGTGCCGGTTCAGCCGCGTCGGCAGGGTACGCAGGCCGCGCAGCATCAGCCAGGCGTCGTCGGGCGAGACGTACCAGCCCATGTCGTCGGCGCCCGCCGCGATCTCGCGCGCCAACCGCGCGTCCCGTACCGCGACGGAGCCGCCGAACACGTCGGAATGGCCGCCGACGTATTTGCTCAGCGCCTGGATGCTGATGTCGATGCCGTGCTCCAGCGGCTTGAACAGCAGGCCCGCCGCCCAGGTGTTGTCGATCAGGGTCAGCACGCCCCGCTCGCGCGCGGCCGCGGCGATGGCGGGCACGTCCTGGATTTCGAAGGTGAGGGAGCCCGGCGACTCCAACAGGATCAGGCGCGTCTTCTCCGTCGCCAGCCGCAGGAGTTCCTCAGCCGTGGCGCGGGGCGGATAGAAGCGGGCGCCGACGCCGTAGCGCTTAAGGAACCGTTCGCAGAACCGGCGGCTGGGGCCGTAGACCGCGTCGGTGACCAGCACCTCGTCGCCCGCCCTCAGCAGGGCCAGCAGCGGCATGGTCACCGCCGCAAGCCCCGTGGGCGCGAGGAACACCCGCTCGGCCCGCTCGAGTTCCGCCAGCGCCTTGGCGAGCGCCTGCTGCGCCTGCAGGCCCGAGATGCCGTAGACCGGCCCCGGCCGCTCGTCGAACAGCTCGGCGGCCGTGGGCATCAGCACCGTGGTCGCCCGCTCGATCGGGGGGTTGACGCCGCGCCGTTGGCTGGAGCGGCGGGTGGCGGACCGGATCAGGCGGGTGGAGTCGTCCATATCAGGCTCCCGTCACGACGGGGGTGTCGGCGCGGGCGCCCCACTCGGTCCAGGAACCGTCGTAGATCGCGGTCTCCCAATGGCCGAGCCGCGCCAGCGCCAGCGCCAGGATACCGGCGGTCAGGCCCGAGCCGCAGGTGGCGATGACCGGGTGCCCGGCCTCCACGCCCGCCTGCTCGAACCGCGCCGCCAGCGCCTCCGGCGGGCCCAGCCGCCCGGCTTCCACGAGTTCGGCGAACGGCAGGTTCAGCGCGTGCGGCATGTGGCCGGAGCGCAGGCCCGCGCGCGGCTCCGGCGCTTCGCCGCGGAAGCGCGTCGGTGAGCGGGCGTCGAGCAGCTGCGTCCGATGCTCCAAGGCCCGGCGCACCTGCTCCAGGTCGCGCACCAGCTCGGGGCGGAAGCGGCTGCTGAACACCGCCGGCTGCGCGGGAGCGGCGGGCCCGATCTCGACCGGCCGCCCTTGCGCGCGCCATAGCGGCAGCCCCCCGTCCAGCACATACACCGCGTCATGGCCGAACAGGCGGAAGGTCCACCAGGCGCGCGGGGCGGAGAACAGGCCTTGCTGGTCGTAGACCACCACGGTGTCGCCGTTTTCGATGCCCAAGGCGCCGGCCTGCTCCGCGAACTGCTCCGGCGGCGGCGCCATGTGCGGGAGATCGGTCGAACGGTCGGCGACCTCATCGATGTCGAAGAACCGCGCGTCCGGAATGTGGGCGGCTGCAAAGCCTTCCCGGGCGCCGGCGGGATCGCCCGGCATCCGCCAGGTGGCGTCGAGCACCTTGACCCTTGGGTCGCCGGGCCGGTTGGCGAGCCATTGTGTGGACACGAGCGGGCTCATGCCGGTCCTATAGCCGCTTTGGTCAGGCTTGCATCCACGGGCGAGCTTGTGCTGGCGCGGCGCACGCCGCATCTAGGCCGCGCCCGCAGGAGCGCCGCGTGACGCAGCCCAACGCCATCGTCGAAGTCTCCGCCCCCGGCGGCGCGCCAGTGCGGATCGGCAACGCGCTGCGGCTCAGCGTGATCGCCGGCCCTTGCCAGATGGAGAGCCGTCGGCACGCGCTGGAGACGGCGGGGGCGCTGAAGGAGATCGCCGGCCGGCTCGGGATCGGGCTGATCTACAAGACCTCTTACGACAAGGCGAACCGCACCTCCGGCGCCGCCGCGCGGGGGATGGGGCTCCAGGCCGCGTTGCCGGTGTTCGCCGAAATCCGCGAGACGCTGGGCCTGCCGACGCTCACCGATGTCCACGAGATCGAGCACTGCGCGCCGGTGGCGGAAGCCGTGGACGTGCTGCAGATCCCCGCCTTCCTCAGCCGCCAGACCGACCTGCTGGTGGCGGCCGCCAAAACCGGCCGAGCGATCAACGTCAAGAAGGGCCAGTTCCTGGCCCCTTGGGACATGCAGAACGTGGTCGCCAAGGTCACCGGCGCGGGCAACCCGAACGTGCTGGCCTGCGAGCGCGGCGTCTCGTTCGGCTACAACACCCTGGTCAGCGACATGCGCGCCCTGCCGGTGCTGAAGGCGATCGGCTGCCCGGTGGTGTTCGACGCCACCCATTCGGTGCAGCAGCCGGGAGGGCAGGGGACCGCCTCGGGCGGCCAGCGCGAGTTCGTGCCGGTGCTGGCGCGCGCGGCGGTGGCGGTGGGCGTGGCCTGCGTGTTCCTGGAGACCCACCCCGACCCCGACCATGCGCCGTCGGACGGGCCGAACATGGTGCCGCTCGGCGAGTTCGAGGCGCTGCTCGCCGAACTCCTGGCCTTCGACGAACTGGCCAAGCGCAGCGCGGCCGCCTGAGCGGCCATGCCGCTCGTCCCTGGCAACTGGAGCGGCCGCCAGGTAAGGGCGGCCCTGGCCGTCTTCCTCGTGGCGCTGCTGCTGGCCGCCGCGTTCGTGTTCCGCAAGGACATCCTGCGGACCGCGCTCGACCCCAAGGTCCCGTTCCAGACCTATGACCCGCCGCCCGCGCCCGATTACGGCAAGGCCTCCGCCTGGGCGCTGCTGCCGGGGCGCGAGGCGCCGGTCTACCAGGGCGCCCCGCCGGTGGACGTCTTCTTCATCCACCCGACCACCTTCAACGGCGGCGCCGAGTGGAACGGCCCGGTCAACCACCCGCGCGCCGACAAGGTGCTGAACCGGGTGATGATCCCCAACTACGCCGGTCCCTACTACCGCGTGGGGCGGGTGTTCGCGCCCCGCTACCGCCAGGGCAGCCTCTACACCCAGCTGACCGGGCGCGAGGACGCGCGCGAGGCGCGGCGGCTGGCCTACGAGGACGTGCGGGCGGCGTTCGGCTTTTATCTCCAGCGTCTGAGCGGAGATCGGCCGTTCCTGATCGTCGGCGTCGAGCAAGGGGCTTCGATCGGCGCCCGCTTGCTGAACGAGGCAGTCGCGCCCGACCCGGCGCTGCGCCGCCGCCTGGTCGCGGCGCACCTGATCGGCGCCATCGCGCCGGCGGACGCGTTCGGCCCCCGCGCGCCGGTTCCCGCCTGCGCCGCGCCCGCGCAGCCCGGCTGCGTCCTCGCCTATCTGGAAGCGCCGCCGGAGGACGACGCCCGGGCCGAACGGCTAAGGCGGCGGGCGCTGGTGTGGAACGACGCCGGACGGCTGGAGCCGCTGGGCGAGCGGGCGGCGCTCTGCGTCAACCCGCTGCTGGGCGCGGCCACGGAACGCCCCGCCCCGCCGGTCGCCAACCTCGGGGCGGTGAACGCCGCCAACCTCGAGTGGGGGCTGCGGCCCGCGTTCCTGCCGCATCAGGCGGGCGCCCGCTGCCGCGGCGGCATCCTGGAAGTGACCGCGCCGAAGTCGCCGACGCTGAAGCCCGCGAACGGCTGGATCGAGCGGTCGAAAGCGCCGCAATTCAACCTGTTCTATGCCGATCTTGAAGCAGATGCGCTGCGCCGGGCGCGGACTTGGCTGAGCGCCAGTAGTCAGCCCGCTGTGGTCCAGACGGAGCGATAGACCTCCACGATCGCGTGGGCTTCGGCTTCGATGCTGTGGCGGGCCAGCACCGCCTCTCGGGCGCGTCCTCCCATGGCTTCCGCCGCCGAGGGGTTCGCCATCAACGGCTCGAGAGCGGCCGTGAACGCATCGGCCTCTCCCGGCGCGACCAACACGCCCGTGACGCCGTCTTCGACCACCACCTCGGCGGCGCCCGCGCGTGTGGCGACCAGGGCGGCGCCCGAGGCCATGGCTTCCAGGAGGGTCAGGCCGAAGCCTTCGTTGCGCGAAGCGAAGGCGTAGATGCGCATCCGGCCGAACCAGACGGGCAGATCCTCGGACGGCAGTTCGCCCAGGAAACGTATGCGAGCGGACAGGCCGGCGCCGGCGATCCTTGCCTTCAGAGCGTCGGCGAAACCTTGCTCCTCGGGCGTGACCTGCCCGACGATCACGCCGGTGAAGTCCGGGTGGCGCGGGAGCAGGCGAATCAGCGCCTCGACGAACACGTCCACGCCCTTCTGCCGCCGCACCCGGCCGAAGCAGCCGATGCCGAAGCGGCCGGGCAGGCCGGTTTCTCGCCAGGCCGCCTCGCGGTTGGCGGGCGGCCGGTAAAGCCCGGTGTCGACGCCGTGGTGGATCACCGTCGTCGTGACCTTCAGATAGGCGGCGGAGGCGGCGCTGGTGGCGATCACCGCGTCCATGCGGGCGATCAGCCAGCGGGTCAGCGCCTTGTGCCGGCGCTGGGCCGCGGAGGTGAACACCAGCTTCAGCCGCCAACCCAGCGCCTTGAGCAGCAGGCCGACGATCATCTCGTCGTTGCGCCGCGCGTGCCAGACGCGGGGGCGGCCGTCCGGCGGCGGCAGGACGCGCAGGCGCAGGAGATCGGGGAAGGCGAGGGGAGCGACGCCCTGCGGCCTGTGGCCACCGATCCAGGCGGCCTCGACCAAACCGGCGATGCGGGGGGCGACGGCGCGGTTGGTGGCGGTGACACCCGACCAGCGGGCGTGCAGGTTGGGGATGATCACCTCCAGCCGGCGCAGGCGATCCTGGTCCATGCCGCGCTCTAGTCGGTGTCGGCGCCGGGGCGCCAGTCGAACAGCTCCATCAGCACCTTAGCAGCCTGGCCGCGGGCGGCGGCAAGTTGGGGATCGCGGCCGAGCAGCAGGCGGGCGTCGTCGGCGGCGGTGGCGATCAGTTCCCGGTGGGCGAACGGGTCTGCGAGGCGGTAGGCGGGGAAGCCGGACTGCTTCAGGCCCAGGGGATCGCCCCCGCCTCGCAGCTCCAGGTCCTTCTCCGCGATCAGGAAACCGTCGTCGGTCTGGCGCAGGATGTCCAGCCGCTGCTGGGCGACGGCCGACAGCGGCGGGTCGTAGAGCAGGACGCAGGCGCTCTCCCGCTGCCCCCGGCCGACGCGGCCACGCAGCTGGTGCAGCTGGGCCAGGCCGAAGCGCTCCGCCTGCTCGATGACCATGATCGAGGCGTTCGGGACGTTGACCCCCACCTCCACCACCGTGGTGGCGACCAGCACCGAAACCTTGGCGTCGGCGAAGTCGCTCATCACCGCGTCCTTTTCCGCCGGGGCCATACCGCCGTATACCAGTCCGACCGAGGGGCCGATCCAGCGGCGCAGGTCCTCGGCGCGACCCTGGGCGGCGGAGAGATCGGACTCCTCGGACTCCGCCACCAGCGGGCAGATCCAGAAGGCCTGCGCGCCGCCGCGCACGGCGGTGCGCAGCCGCTCGACCACCTCGCGCAGGCGCGGCTGGGGCACGGCGCGGGTGGCGACGGGGGCGCGGCCCGGCGGTTTTTCGGTGAGGCGGGAGACGTCGAGGTCGCCGTGGACCGTCAGTTCCAGGGTGCGCGGGATCGGGGTGGCCGACATGGCCAGCAGATGCACCGAGGCGCCCTTGTCCTGCAGCCGCTTACGCTCGTTGACGCCGAAGCGGTGCTGCTCGTCGATCACCGCCAGCGCCAGCGCCCGGAACGCCACATCCTCTTGGAACAGGGCGTGGGTGCCGACCGCCACCGCCGCCGTTCCGGAAGCCAGCGCGCGCAGCTTTTCGGCGCGCGCGGCGCCCTTGTCGCGGCCGGTCAGCAGCACCGCCTGCACGCCCTGGGCGCGCAGCGGGCCCTCGACCGTCTCGTAGTGCTGGCGGGCGAGGATTTCGGTGGGGGCCATCAGCGCCGACTGTAGTCTGGCCTCGGCGGCGTCGGCGGCGGCGAGCATGGCCACCACGGTCTTGCCCGAGCCGACATCGCCCTGCAGCAGCCGGCTCATCCGCTCGCCCGAGGCGAGGTCGCCGCGCACCTCGGCCAGCGCCATGATCTGCGAGCCGGTCAGCCGGAAGGGCAGGTCGCGCTCGACCGCCTCGGAAATCCGCCCCGAGGGGATCGCCGGCGCGGGCTGCTGGCGACGGCTGAGCTTGCGCCGCGCCAGGGCCAGCTGGTGGGCGAACAGCTCATCGTAGGCGAGGCGGCGCCGGTGCGGGGCGTGCAGCGACACGTCGGCTTCCGACTCCGGTTCGTGCAGGCGCCGCAGCGCCTCGCGCCAGGGCGGCATGCGTTCGCGCGCCAGCCAGGGGCCGTCCTGCCATTCGGGCAGCTCGGGCGCGCGCTCCAGCGCCTCCAGCGCCAGCTTGCGCACCTGGCGCGAGGCCAGGCCCGCCGTCTGGGGATAGATCGGTTCGAAGGCGGGGATCTCGTCCGCGCGCTCGGCCGGCAGGATGTAGTCCGGGTGAGCGATCTGGCGCTCCCCGTTGAATTCCTCGACCTTCCCCGAAACCACGCGCCACGCGCCCACCGGGTGCTGGCGCTGCAGGCTGTCGCCGAAAGTGCGGAAGAACACCAGCGAGACGAAGCCGGTCTCGTCGGCGGCGCGGATGCGGTAGGGCGTCCCCTTCTTCCGCGCCGGCAGGTGGGCGTCGATGCGCACCTTGAGGATGTGGGTCTCGCCCTCGCGCGCCTCGGCCACTCGCGCGCAGGTGCGCCGCACCACCGAATGGGGCGCGGTGAACAGCACGTCGCGCACCAGAGGGCCCGCGACCTTCTCGACCAGCGGCAGCAGCTTCGGCCCCACCCCCTTCAGCAAGGCGGTGGGGGCGAACAGGGGAAACAGAATCTCCGGCCGCATGGGGGCCAGCATAGCGCGACGAGAGGCCAGCCGCGCACGCTCATCCAAACGCGGGCGCGGCCCGTTTCATCAAACAGAGACGGAAAGCCGCCAAACCCCGGCGCCGTCTCGCAATTGACCGCGCCGCCGCGAAGGCCGAAACTCTTGAGCGGGCGGCGTTTTCTCTCGGAGACAGGAACAGCATGACGCCATCGGCCGCTCAGGCCCCCGACCTCGCGCAGCTGGTGCTCGAGCGCGGCCTGGCGCCGGCCGAGACGCTGGCGCGCGCGCGGCTGGTGCAGGGGGAGACGGGAGAGCGGCTTGACTCGGTGCTGACGCGGCTGGGGCTGGTGTCGGAGCAGGCGCTGGCGGATGCGATCGCCGGAGCGGCGGGGCTTCGTGTCGCGGCCGCGGACGACTATCCGGCGTCGCCGATCGGCTCGGAGGTGATTTCTACCCGCTTCCTGCGCGACGCTAAGGCCCTGCCGCTGGCCGAACGTGATAACGCCATCGTGGTGGCGCTGGTCGATCCGCTCGATCCCTACCCGGCCCGCGCCATCGGCTTCGCGCTAGGGCGGCCGGTGCTCCCCTTGGTGGCGCGAGCGAGCGATCTCGAAGCGGCGCTGGACCGGCTCTACGGGGCCGACCACGGCCCGGCCGGCGAGCTCGACGGCGCGGCCGACGAAACCGACCTGGAGCGGCTCAAGGACCTCGCCAGCGACGCGCCGGTGATCCGCGCGGTCAACGGCCTGATCGCGCGCGCGGCGGAGATGGGCGCGTCGGACATCCACCTGGAGCCGACGGAGGACGCGCTGAAGGTGCGCTTCCGGGTGGACGGCGCCCTGGCTGACCAGGACACGCTGCCGCCGCAGATGCGCTCGGCCGTGGTCTCGCGGATCAAGGTGATGAGCGGGCTGAACATCGCCGAACGACGCCTGCCCCAGGACGGGCGGCTGCGGCTGGCGGTGCGCGGGCAGGAGATTGATCTGCGCGTGGCGACGGCGCCCACCATCCACGGCGAGAGCGTCGTGATGCGCCTGCTGGACCGCTCAAGCCTGCCGCTGGATTTCGCCGCGCTCGGGTTCGACGAGGCGCTGCTGGCGCGCTGGCTGAAGGTCTTGAACCTGCCGCACGGGATCGTGCTGGTGACGGGGCCTACCGGCAGCGGGAAGACCACGACGCTCTATGCCTCGCTGGTGTCGCTGAATACGCCCGACCGCAAGATCCTGACCATCGAGGACCCGATCGAATACCGGCTCGCCGGCATCAACCAGACCCAGGTGAACCCGCAGATCGGGTTGTCCTTTGCCGCCGCCTTGCGCTCGTTCCTGCGCCAGGACCCGGACGTGATGATGGTCGGCGAGGTGCGCGACCTGGAGACCGCCGAGGTGGCGGTGCAGGCGGCGCTGACCGGCCACACCATCCTATCGACCCTGCACACCAACAGCGCGGCCAGCGCGGTGACCCGGCTGCTCGACATGGGGGTGGAGCCGTTCCTGATCACCTCAACGCTGAACGCGGTGCTGGCGCAGCGGCTGGTACGGCGGCTGTGCCCTGACTGCCGCGAGCCCTACGCGCCGACGGCGGAGACCATTGAAACCTTGGGATTGCCCAAGGACGCAGGGGAAGTGCGCCTGTTCAGGCCCGGCGGCTGCCGCGCCTGCGGGGGCACGGGCTTTCGCGGGCGGATCGCGCTGCTCGAGCTGCTGGTCATGGACGACGAGACGGCGCGGCTGGTGTTGCACCGGGCCGAGGCGCGCGAAGTCGAGCGGGCGGCGACGGCGGCCGGCATGCGCCCCATGCTGTCCGACGGCCTGATCAAGGCGCGGGCGGGGTTGACCACGCTCGACGAAGTCCTGCGCGTGACCCGGGAGGCCTGACCGGTGCCGACCTTCCGCTATCGGGCGGCGACCAGCGCCGGCGAGATGCGGGCGGGCACGCTCGACGGCGCCACCGCGTCCGAAGTGCTGGAGCGGCTGCGGCGGCTCGGCCTGATGCCGATCGAGGCGGTGGAAACCAAGGTCAAGCCGGGCGCGGCCAAGGCCAAGGTGAAGGTCAACGCCGTCACCCGCCAGGCGGTGGCCAACGCCATCGGCGAACTGGCGGTGCTGCTGGAGGCGGGGCTGCCGCTGGATCGCGCCATGGGGGTGACGGTGGAGAACGCGCCGCGCGCCCTAGCCGCGCCATTCACCGCCCTACTAAAACAGGTGAAGGAGGGGGCGCCGCTGTCGCGGGCGATGGCGGAGCAGCCGTCGCTGTTTCCACCGATGGCCTCGGCGATGGCCGAGGCGGGCGAGGCCAACGGCAAGCTGGGCGCGGCGCTGGCGCGGCTGGGCGAAACGCTGAACCGGGCTGAGGCGCTGCGCCAGACCATCACCTCCTCGCTGGTCTATCCGACGATGCTGCTGATCGTGGCCTTCGGCGTGATCCTGATGATGCTCCTGGTGGTGGTGCCGCAGTTCCAGACCCTGTTCGAAGACAGCGGCGGTTCGCTGCCGCCGACCACGCGCGCGATTATGGCGCTTAGCCTGGCGCTGAAGCACTACGGCTGGGCGGCGCTGCTGGTGCTGATCGGAGCGGTGCTGCTGGCGCGCCAGTGGCTGAAACGGTCGGAGGTGCGGCGCGGCTTCGACCGTTGGGTGCTCGGGGTCCCGCAGATCGGGACGGTGATCCGCAACGCCGAAACCGCGCGTTTCGCCCGCACGCTCGGCAGCCTGGTGGAGGGCGGAGTGCCGCTACCCTCGGCGCTGGCGATCGCCCAACGCTCCCTGGCCAACGCCCACATGGCCGAGGCCATCGCATCGGTGACCCAAGGCATCAAGCGGGGAGGGGGCCTCTCCGGACCGCTCGGCGCGACGAGGCTGTTCCCGCCTATGGCGATGAGCTTCCTGCGCACCGGCGAGGAGACGGCGCAACTCGGGCCCATGCTGAACCGGCTGGCCGACGTGCTGGACCGCAACGTACGCACATCCATCGAGCGGATGATCGCGGTGCTCACCCCGGCGATTACTGTGGTCATGGGCCTCGTCGTCGCCACGGTCATCGCCTCCATCATGTCCGCCATTCTCGGCTTCAACGATCTGGCGCTGGCCCCATGACCTCCTCCAAGACCTGCCGCCGCGAAGCCGGCTTCACCCTGCTCGAACTCCTGGTGGTGCTGGCCATCCTGGGCCTGCTCGCCGCCATCGTGGCCCCGCAGGTGCTCAAATACCTCGGCTCCTCGCGCAGCCAGACCGGCAAGGTGCAGGTGGAGAACATCAACGCCGCGCTCGAACTCTACCGCCTCGACATCGGCCGCTACCCGACCGCGCAGGAGGGCCTGCAGGCGCTGGTCACCGCTCCTGCCACGGCGGCGACCTGGAACGGCCCCTACCTGCAGAAGGCCGCGGCGCTCACCGATCCCTGGGGCGAGCCCTACGCCTATCGTGTTCCGGGCCGGCACGGGGAGGTGGACGTGTTCACCCTGGGCTCGGACAAGGTCGAGGGCGGCAAGGGCGAAGCGCGCGATGTCGGCAACTGGTAAGGCGCGCGAGGCCGGGTTCACCCTGCTGGAGGCGCTGGTGGTGGTGACCATCGCCGCCACGATCAGCGCCCTGATCTTCCCGAGCCTGCAGCGCACCCTGACCGCCCTCTCGCTGCGCCAGAGCGCCAGCGTGTTCACCGCCCGCCTGCGCGCCGCCCGCGGCCAGGCTATCCGCGAAGCCCGCCCGATCGCGGTCGCGGCCACCACCGACGGCGCCGCCTACGCCTGGACCGGCGCGCAGCCGCAGCGCCTGCCCGGCGCGGTCCGGCTGGCCACGGCCGGACAGCGTCCCCTGGTTTTCTATCCCGACGGCTCCTCCAGCGGCGGCCAGGCGGTGATGGCGGCCGGCGCGCGGCGCATCCCCATCTCCGTGGACGCCTCCACCGGCGCGGTGATGGCGCGGCCATGAGGCGGGAAGAAACCATTGTAGCGCGCCCTGTTGGCCCGAAAACCTCGCCCTTCGACAGGCTCAGGGTGAGGTTTTCTACTGCGACCCCAGTAGCCCTCACCCTGAGCTTGTCGAAGGGCGAAGGTGGGCCACAAAAGCCGCAGTGCGCGCGCGAAACCGGATCGGTGCTGATCGAGGCGCTGGTGGCGCTGGCCATCGTCGCCATGCTGATGGGCGTCACCTACCAAGCCGTCGGCGGCTCGGCCGTCCGCGCGCGCGGGGCCGAGGCCAGGCGCGCCGCGGTGCTGGTCGCCCAATCGGCCCTGTCGGGGGTGGGCTCCGCCACGCCTCTGACGCCCGGCCGCAACAGCGGGATCGACGGCGACATGGTCTGGCAGGTGGACGTGGCCCCCTACCGCACCGGCTTCGCCGGCAGCACCGCCGGCGCCCTCTACGCCGTCAGCGCCACGGTGCGGCGGCGCGACGATCCCCGCGTGCTCGCGGCCCTGCAAACCCTGCGCGTGGGACCCGCCTGATGCGGCGCGAGGCCGGCTACAGCCTGGTGGAGATGCTGGTGGCCCTGGCGCTGCTCGCCATGCTGGCCACGATGATGGTTAGCGGCGTCGCCGGCGGCCGCCGCGTCTGGGAGCGGATCGACGCCTCCACCGCCGCCGCCGAGACCGTCGGCGGCGCCCAGGCCGCCCTCCGCGCCCGGCTGGAGCGCATCTGGCCCGCCGCCCGCTTCGACGCCAGCGTCCCCTACATCGATGTGCACGGCGAGCAGAACAGCCTCGAATTCCTCGCTCCCCCGCCCGACGCCCGCGGCCCCGCCAGCCTGCGTCGCTACCGCCTGCTACTGGGCACTGCCGGCGAGCTGACCCTGGTCTCCGCCGCCGACGTGTCCGCCAATCCCGACACCCCGGACGACGCCCTGGTGGTGGTCCGCGGCGTGCGCGAGCTCGACCTCGCCTATTTCGGCGCCGCGCCGCCCGACAACACGCCCCGCTGGCGCTCGTCCTGGTGGGGCCAGCCCCGCGCGCCCGAGCTGATCCGGGTGCGGGCGAGCTTCCAGCCCGGCGATCGCCGCCGCTGGCCCGACCTGCTGGTCCGCCCCGCCGCCAACGACGACGCCCGCTGCCTGTTCAGCACCCGCGCCGAGGTCTGCCGGGGGACTCAGTGAACCTCGGCCAAGTCCTGAACTCCGACGTCCGCACGCTCGGCGCCTCCGCCCGCGCCGGCTTCGCCTGGTGGACCGGCGAACTGCGCGAGCTCGTTCCCGAGCGCCTGCGCGGGACCGGCGCGCGCTCACGCACTGTGGCGGAGCTGTCGGCGGACGGCTCGGCCTACCGGCTGTGGCGCGATGGCCGCCCGCTGGCGGGAGCGCCGCCGGGGGGCAAGGTGGAGGTGGTCCTGCCGACGGCGGACGTGCTTACCCGAGAACTGGATTGGCCGGCGGTGCCGCTCGCCGACGCCCGCCGGATGATCGAACTGGAACTCGACCGGCTGACGCCGTTCGCCCGAGAAACAGTCTACTTCGATGTCGAGCTGCTGGGACGTGAGCCCGCGTCCGGCCGCCAGCGGCTGCTGCTGGGCGTGCTGCCCAAACCCAGCGCGCACCAGGCGCTTGAGCGGGCCGCCGCGCTCGGGCTTTCCGCCGACGGCCTCGCCGTCTCCGACAATCCGGCCAAGGGCCCGATCCAGTTCGACTTCCTGCCCGCGATACGCTCCGAAGGTCGAGGGCCGTCGCGCCCGCGCCGCCTCTACTGGTGGATCGCCGTGGCGGCGTTGATGGCGCTGAACCTCGCCGTGCTCATCCTGAAGGACGTCAACGACGTCCGCGTCTTGCGCGAGACGGTGGAGGCGCAGCGGCCGGCCGCTGCGGCGGGGCTGCGCCTGCGCCGCACCATCGAAACCGAACGGGCGCAGCGGATCGCGCTCCTCGAACGGCGCGCGCGGGGCGAGCCGCTGCGGGCTCTCGCGGCGGTAAGCCAGGCGCTGCCGCTTGGCGCCTGGGTGCAGCACTTCGTCTGGAACGGGCGCGGCGTGCGCATCGTCGGCTTCCGCAGCGAGAGCGCCGACGTGCTCGCCGCCCTGCGCGCCTCGCCGGTCTTCGCCAACGCTCGCTCCCAGGCCACGGAAGTCGACGCCGCCGCTCCCGCCGGCCAGCCCTTCGACATCACCGCCGACGCGGCGCCCTTAAGGCCTGCGCGATGAGGCGGCTGTCGCAGCGTGAGAGCCGGCTGCTGGCGCTGGGCATCCTGCTGGCGCTGGTCGCCCTGCTCTGGCTGCTCGTGGCCGCTCCGATCCTCTCCGGCTTCTCCGCCCGCCAGGACGAGCGCCAGGGGCTGCTGCTGACCTACGCCCGCAACCAGCGCGCTATCCAGTCGGTCTCCGTGTTCCGCCGCCAGGCCGACGCCCAGCGCAGCACCGCCGGCCGCTTCGCCGTTCTCGCGCCCACGCCTCTGCTCGCCACGGATTTGCTGCGCGAGCGGATTGGCCGCACTGTGACCCAGTCGGGGGGCAAGCTGATCGCCGTGGAGGACATGCAGGCCGGCGCGGCCCCGGGCTGGATCAAGGTGCGGGCCGACATGCGCCTGACGCTGGCCCAGTTCACCGCCCTGGCGCGCCGCCTCCAGAGCGAAGAGCCGTACCTGAGCATCGACTACACCTCGATCAGCGCCAACGAAGCCGCCCAGACCCGCCGCCTTTCACCCATGGACATCCGCCTTGAGATTTCCGCCCGCCATCAGCCTGCCCGCGCGCGGTAGCGGCGAGCTCACCCCGGCGCTGGCTTGCCTGGCGCTGGCGGCGATGCTCGCCCTGCAGCTGGCGATGCCGCAGCGGACGGACCTGTCCGACGCGCCGGGCCGCGCGCCGCGCCTGCTGCGCGACCCCTCGGCGGCGCCCATCGGCGATTACGCCGCGATCTCGCGCGCCCCGATCTTCGCGCCCAGCCGGTCGGCGGCGGGCGGCGCCAGCGGCGAGGCCACCGGCTGCGGCAGCTTTGAGGCGCTGGGCGTCGGCCTGGGCGGCGGCGCGGCCACCGCCGTGCTGCGCACGCCCGGCGGCGCCGTCGTGAGGGCGCGCCCGGGGCAAACCATCGAGGGCTGGCGAGTGGCGGCGGTCACGGGCAACCGGGTGGTGCTGAGCCGGGGCGGCGAGCGGGCGGTGCTCACGGTCGGCGAAACAAGCGACAAGGAGGTCGAGCGGCGCATCAGCGCGCTCGGCAACGACGAAGATCCCGAGGAGAACCCCCAATGAGCCGGCGCAAGCCTCTGGCAGTCGCGCTCGCGCTGCTCCTCCTGCCCTTTGGCGCCGGCATGAACGCCTGGGCGCTGCAAGCCGCCGCGCCTGCCACGGCGGTCCCGCCGCCGCCACCACCGCCCGACACCAGCGTGCGCACCACCATGCTGCCGGGGACGCCTCAGACGCCGCAACAGCCGGCGACGCCGCCGGTCACCCGCAACCGGCGCGGTCAGATCACCCTGAACTTCCCCGGCGTGGATGTGCAGGCCGCCGCGCGCGCCGTCCTGGGCGACCTGCTGCGCCTGAACTTCTCCGTCGATCCCGCCGCGCGCGGCTCAGTGACCGTGGTGACCTCGCAGCCGGTGGCGCGCGACCAAGTGCTCCGCCTGTTCGAGGACTCCTTGCGCGCCGCCAACATGGGTCTCGTCGTGCGCGGCGGCGTCTACACCGTCGTGCCGCTCTCTACCGCGCGGGGTCAGGCCGAGGTGCTGGGCGGCGCCGACTTCGGCTACGGCAACGAGACTATCCAGCTGCAGTTCGTCAACGCCGCCGAGATCAGGCGCCTGCTCGACCCGATCGTGCCCGGCGCCATCAGCCAGGTGGACGAAAGCCGCAACATCCTGGTGGTCTCCGGCACCACCGGCCAGCGCAACTCCGTGCGCCAGCTGGTGCAGCAGTTCGACGTCGATTGGCTGCGCGGCATGTCCTTCGCCCTGTTCGTGCCCCAGCGCACCGACAGCCGCCTGATCGTCCCCGAGCTCGACAAGCTGATCAACGCGCCCGGCGCACCGACCGCCGGCCTGGTGCGGCTGATCTCCATGGAGCGGCTGAACGGCATCCTGGCGATCAGCGCCCAGCCGCAATACCTGGAGGACATCCGCCGCTGGGTCGAAATCCTCGACCGCGAGGGCGAGAGCGCCGAGCGCAAGCTCTATGTCTACCGCGTCCAGAACGGCCGCTCCGCCGATCTCGCCGCCGTCTTGATCCGCGCCTTCGGCGGTAGCGCCTCGGGTCCCGCCGCGCCGGGCGGGGCGGGCGCGGGCCAGCCCGGCGGCCCCACCTTCGCCACCTCCGACGGCACGGTAGGCGCGGCTACGGCGGGACTGCTGCGTCCGCCCGCGACCCTGACGCCCAACGGAGCCGCCCCACAGGCGATGATCGGCCAGACGCCGCTGCCTGGCGCGGCGGCTGGCGTATCGGATCAGACGCAGCAGTCCGCCGCCCCCTCCGGCCAGATCGGCCCCTCCGGCCCTATCATCACCAGCGACGAAGCCAACAACGCCGTCGTCGTCTTCGGCACGCCCCGCGAATACGTGATCGTCGAGGACGCCCTGCGCAAGCTCGACATCCTGCCGCTCCAGGTGCTGATCGAGGCGGCGATCACCGAGGTGACGCTGAACGACAACCTCAAATACGGCGCGCAGTGGCTGTTCCGCGTCGGCGACGGACGCTTCAGCCTCGGGACCAGCGACACCGCGATCAAGCCCAAGCCGGTGCTGCCCGGCTTCAACTGGTCGGTGGCAAACGCCGACATCCGCGCCACGCTCGACGCGCTCTCGGGCCTGACCACAATCAACGTGATCTCGGCGCCGAAACTCATGGTGCTGAACAACCAGACCGCCGCGATGCAGGTCGGCGACCAGGTGCCGATCGTCACCGCCTCCTCGACCAGCACCATCACCCCCGACGCTCCAATCGTGAACGCGGTCGAATACCGGGACACCGGCGTGATCCTGAAGGTTACCCCCCGGGTGAACACCGGCGGCCTGGTGCTGCTCGACATCTCGCAGGAGGTATCGGACGTGGCCCAGACCTCCACCTCCAACATCAACTCCCCCACCATTCAGCAGCGCCGCATCTCCAGCTCGGTCGCGGTGCAGGACGGCCAGACCATCGCGCTCGGCGGCCTGATCCGCGACAACGACACGCGCACCAAAAGCGGGGTGCCGATCCTGAGCGAAATCCCGGTGCTGGGCGGCCTGTTCGGCCACCAGAACGTGATCAAGCGGCGCACCGAGCTGCTGGTGCTGCTCACTCCCCGCGTGGTGCGCAACCCCGACGAGGCGCTGGCGATCACCGAGGAACTGCGCCGCAAGATCAGGGAGGCCAGGCCGCTGCCGCCCCCCCGGGTGATCCGCCGGTGAAGTCCCGGCGCGAGGACGGCTACGCGCTCGTGGCTGCGGTGGCCGCGATGGCCGCCTTTGCCTTCATCGCGCTCGAAGTGATGGCGGCGGGCCGTGGCGCCGTGATCGGCGCTTCCGCCGAATACGACCGCGCCCGCATGGAAGCCGCCGCCGATGCGGGCGTGGCCATGGCGGTGCACGGCCTAGCCATTGACGACCGCGCCCAACGCTGGGCCATCGACGGCCGCGCCCGCCGCACCAGCTTCGCCGGCCTGAACCTCTCCATCGCGGTTGAGGACGAGAAGGGCAAGATCCCCCTCAACCACATCAATGAGCAGCAGGCCCGCGTCCTGTTCGAAACCATGGGCTTGAGCGGCGAGCGCCTCGACCAGGTGACCGACAGCTTCAACGACTGGCGCGACGCCGACGACGAGCGCCGTTCCCACGGCGCCGAAGAAGCCGACTACGCCCCCCTCGGCCTGCACCCCCGCAACGGCCGCTTCCGCTCCGTCGATGAGCTGGTCCACGTTCGCGGCATGGACGCCGCCCTGCTGGCCCGCCTCAGGCCGACCCTGTCCGTGATCAGCGAAGGCGGCTTCCGCTCCCGCAACGCCTCGCCGCTCGCCATCGCGGTGATGACCGAAACCGGCCTCGACTCTCCCGAAGCGATCGACCGCCAGCGCGAACTCCAGGGCCAGCGCCCGGCCCTGGAGATCACCGAAGACGAAGACCTCATCCGCCGCCCCCTGACCGTCCGCGTCACCGTCACCGACGGCGGCCGTGGCCGCTACGAGCGCGCGACGGTGATCGAGCTGACCGGCCTGCGCGACCGGCCGTTCGTGGTCCGGCAGCTAGGTTCTTAGGCGCGGCGGCGTTTGACCGCCTTCGCGGCCCCACGCATCACGGCCAGGATTTGAGCCGCGACCACGGCTCGGCTACCTTCCCTCGAAGGCGGGGAGAGCCATGGGTCCAAGCGCGCACCTCGACACCTTCGTCCGCGATCACCTGCCGCCGGTCGACCAGCAACCCGTGTTCAGCTTCGATCTGCCCGAGCTGCAATATCCGCCACGGCTGAACGCCTCCACATTACTCGATCGGGCGATCGACGCTGGCTTCGCAGACAAGGCTGCAGTGCTGTCGGAGGCCCGCCGCTACACCTACGCTCAGCTCCTCGACGCCGCCTGCCGCATCGCCGAGGTGCTGGTCGAAGACCTGGGCCTCGTCCCCGGCAATCGCGTGCTGCTCCACGCCCCGAACACCGCTCTGGCCATCGCCGCCTGGTTCGGCGTCCTGCGCGCCGGCGGCGTGGTCGTGGCCACCATGCCGATGCTCCGCGCCGGCGAGCTCCAGGTCGTCATCGACAAGGCCCAGATCAGCCACGCTCTGTTCGACCCCGCCCTGACCGAAGCCGTGAGCGGCGCCCAGTCGGCGGCCCCCGTCCTGCGCCGCCCACTCCCCTTCGACGAGTTGGAGCGGCGGATGGCGGAAAAGCCGGGCCGGTTCCCCCCATGCCCCACGGCGGCCGACGACACGGCGCTGATCGCCTTCACCTCCGGCACCACCGGCAAGCCCAAGGGCTGCATCCACTTCCACCGCGACGTGCTGGCGATGGCCGACACCTTCGCCCGCCACCTGCTCAAGCCCGAGCCGGAGGACGTGTTCTGCGGCACCCCTCCCTTCGCCTTCACCTTCGGTCTGGGCGCGGCGGTCGTCTTCCCCGCCGCCTTCGGCGCCGCCACCGCGCTCTGCAGCCGTCCCGGCTACGACGAACTCCTCGCCTGCATCGCCCGCCACGGCGTCACCACCCTGTTCACCGCCCCCACCGCCTACCGCGCCCTGCTCAAGGACGGCTCGGCCGAGCAGCTGCGTTCGCTGAAAACCTGCGTCTCGGCCGGCGAAGCCTTGCCCGCCGCCACCTCCGACGCCTGGTTCGAGCGCACCGGCATCCGCATCGTCGACGGCATTGGCTCCACCGAGATGATCCACATCTTCATCTCCGCCGCCGGCGACGAGGTCCGCCCCGGCGCCACCGGCAAGCCGGTGCCCGGCTACACCGCCGCGCTGCTGGATGACCACAACCACCTGATCGAGGGGCCTGGGCAGGGACGGCTGGCGATCCGCGGCCCCACCGGCTGCCGCTACCTCGCCGACGAGCGCCAGCGGAATTACGTGATCGACGGTTGGAACGTCACCGGCGACATCTACCGGCGCGACGAGGACGGCTACTACTGGTTCGTCAGCCGGGCCGACGACATGATCGTCTCCTCCGGCTACAACATCGGCGCGCCCGAGGTGGAACAGGCCATCCTCACCCATCCCGCTGTGCTGGAAACGGCGGTGGTCGGCGCCGCCGACGAGCAGCGCGGCCAGCTGGTCAAGGCCTTCATTGTCCTGCACGACCCCGACACTGCGTCCGACGCCCTCAGGTGCGAAATCCAGGACCACGTGAAGCGCACCATCGCCCCCTACAAATACCCCCGCGCGCTCGAGTTCGTGCGCGAGCTGCCCAAGACCCAGACCGGCAAGATCCAGCGCTTCAGGCTGCGCGACAGCGAGGCTCCGGCGCCTTAAGACGGAGCCCATGGCCTACGTCTTCGACCCGCCCGAACAGCCTTCCGTCGCCATTAAGGGACGCGGCGAACGCTTCCCCGTCCGCCGCATCTTCTGCGTCGGCCGCAACTACGCCGAGCACGCGCGCGAGATGGGCGGCGACGCCGGCCGCGAGCCGCCGTTCTTCTTCACCAAGCCAGCCGACGCGGTGGTCGAGAACGGCGCGACCATCCCTTACCCCTCCCGCACCGACAACCTGCATCACGAAGTCGAGCTGGTGCTGGCGCTGGGGCGGGGAGGGCGGTCCGTCGGCCGCGAGGATGCCCTCCAGCTGATCTACGGCTACGCCGTCGGCGTCGACCTGACCCGCCGCGACCTCCAGGCCGAGGCCAAGAAGCACGCCCGCCCCTGGGACGTCGCCAAGGGCTTCGACCGCTCCGCCCCAACCGCCGCCATCACCCCGGCCGCCGAGGCCGGCCCGCTGGAGCGCGGCCGCATCTGGCTCGCTGTCAACGGCGACACCCGGCAACAGGGCGACATCGCGGACATGATCTGGAGCCCCGCCGAGGTGTTGGCCGAACTGTCCACCCTGGTTGAACTGCGGCCAGGCGACCTGGTGTTCACCGGCACTCCCGCGGGCGTGGGCCGGATCGGACCAGGAGATGAAATCCGTTGCGGCGTCCATGGCTTGGAGGAGCTATCCTTTAGATTGGGAGAGGCGGCGACGGCGGCTTGAACCAAGCTGGCGCGAACGCCTTGCGAAGCCAGCCAAGGCAGCCGCCCTTTAGCCGAATGGAACAGACGAAAGAGACCGGTTCGGGAAAGGCGCGTCAGGCGCCCCCGCTGAGTATCCTGGCGGCGGCCACTGCCGGCGTGTTCGTCGCCTACAGCATAACCGTCTGGGCCGCGCTGGACCTGAGCGTGCCGGAGGCGCTCGCCGGAGGCGCCGCCAACACCGTTCCGGTGATCGTGTTCGGCCTGCCGGCGCGGCAGCTGATCGTCCGAGGGCTCGTGGGCCGCCCCTTGGCCCTGCAGGTCGCCGGGCATCTGGTTCTCGGCGCCGCCTTCACCGTGTTCGCCTACTGGCTGCTCATGGTGCTGCTGGGCCTGGTGACCGGCGTCTCGGCGCTCGAGTTCGACGTGCGGCCCTTCTCCAGGCGCGGCGCCGCCTGGCAGTTGCTTGAGAACGTCACCGTCTACGGCCTGATCGCCGCCCTCTCGTACCTGCAGACGCGGCGCGACCCTGTGGCCATCGTCCTTTCCGGCGCCGGCCGGGAAGGCCAAGCCCAGCGCGACCAGGCACTGTCCCGATACTTCATCCGCAGCGGCGAGGAGATCCGCCCGATCGATGTCGACCTGATCGTCAGCATCTCCGGGGCGGACGATTACGCCGAGGTGGCGACCGTCAACGGCCGCCACCTGGTGCGGATGACGCTCAGCGAGTTCGAAAAGGCGCTCGATCCGGCCAAGTTCGTCCGCATCCACCGCTCGCGCATCGTCAACCTGGACCGCGTCGCCCGCGCCGAGCCCGCCGGCGGCGGCCGCATGCTGCTGCACATGGAGGACGGTGAGATGATCACCGCCAGCCGCACTGGATCGCGCCTGCTGCGCGACCGAGTCCTTTAGTCCGGCCGAACCGACCGTTCACCGCCGCCGGGCGTCCGGTCGCCGATTTTCAGCCCGCGCCTCCCCCCGGCGCGTTAGCCACTAGCCCCGTTGGAGGGCTTTTTCAGTGAATCATCGTCAGCTCCTGGCCGCCGCCGCGGCCGCGTTCGTCCTTTTCTCGGGACCGCCCGCGCCCCGGGCGGAGCCGGCCGCGGCGCCGCCTCCGCTCGCCGATACCCTGATCGCCGCCTACGCGGGCCGCACCCAGCCGCGCGACCTCGAGACGCTGTTGCGGCTTCAGCTCGCGTCCGGCCGCCCCGCCGAAGCCGAAGGGACCATCCAACGGCTTGCGGCGCTCTACCGCCCCACCCAGCCCGGGCGCGCGCACGCCCTGCTGCCCTGGCGGATCTACGCCCGCGCGATGCGCCACGAGGGGGCGGGGCTCTCCACGCCTGACTCCCTCGCCCGGGCGTTCAACGAACTTTACGCCCCGCTCCCCGACCGCGAGATGGTGGACGTGCTTCCCTGGTACGGCGCCAACCTGGACCGGCTGCGCCAGTCGCTCGCACGCGCCGGCGCCGCTTGCGAGGGCAAGGCCGTCGACGCCTGCCCGAACGCCGCCGAACTCGTCGCCGCGCGCCAGGCGATCGCCGTCTGGACCTACCTGATGCCGGCCTCCGAGCGGCTGATCCGGGCAGACGCCGCGCGCCGCTTCCTCATCGAGGACCTGCTTATCCCCACGCCCGACGGCGCGCGGATTTCGGCGATCCTGGTGCGGCCCCGCGCGGGCGGCGCCAGGCTCACCTCGCTGCTCAACTTCACCATCTACGCCCGCGACGACTGGAGCTTCACCGACGCGGCGAAGATGGCGGCCAATGGCTACGCGGGTGTGGTCGCCTACACCCGCGGCAAGGGCCGCAGCCCCGGCCCGATCGTTCCCTACGAGCACGACGGGCGCGACGCGGCGGCGGTGATCGACTGGCTCGCGGCCCAGGCCTGGAGCGACGGCCGCGTCGGCATGTTCAGCGGCAGCTACAACGCCTCCGCTCAATGGGGCGCGCTCAAGCACCGCCCCAAGGCGCTGCGCGCGATCGCCACCAACGCCAGCAACGCGCCGGGCGTCGACACGCCGATGCAGGGCAACGTCTTCCAGAACTTCATCTATCCGTGGCCGCTGCACGTCACGACCAACCGCACGCTGGACGAGATCAACTACTACGACAGCGCCCGCTGGGCCGCGCTCGACCGCGTCTGGTACCAGAGCGGCCGGCCTTACCGGGAACTAGAGCGCATCGACGGCCAGCCCAACCCTGTGTTCGCCAAATGGCTGGCCCACCCTGACTACGACTCCTACTGGCAGGGCTTCACGCCCCAGGGGGAGGAGTTCGCCCGCGTCGACATCCCGGTCTTCGTCCAGACCGGCTACTATGACGGCGGCATGGTCGGCGCACTCCACTACCTGCGCGAACACGTCCGTCATCGCCCGGACGCCGATCACCGGCTGCTGGTCGGCCCCTATCACCATACCGCGATGCAGACGGGCGTGCTCCCCACCGTCGACGGCTACGATGTCGATCCCGCCGCCCTGATCGACCTCCAGGACGTGCGCCTGAAGTGGTTCGACCACGTCTTCCGCGGCGCACCTCTTCCCGAACTCCTGAAGGACCGCGTCAATTATCAGGTGATGGGCGCAGACCTGTGGCGCCACGCCTCGAGCCTCGAAGCCATGGCCGGCGAACGCCTGCGGCTCTACCTCAATGGCCGCCGCGAGGGCGCACGCTTCCTGTTCGGCGAAGGCGGGCGGGCGGAGGGTTCAGCGCCCGAGCTCAGCGTAAACTTCGCCGACCGCACCGACGCCGACTTCCAGCCCCCCGCCAGCGAACCCGACACCCGCAACGCGCTCGTCTTCGTCACCGAGCCGCTGGGCAAGCCGATGGAGGTGGCCGGGCTGTTCTCGGGCCGCTTCGAGATCGTGACCAACAAGCGCGACCTCGACCTGTCGGTGGCTTTCTTTGAGCAGCGCGCGGACGGCCGCTACTTGCTGCTGGCCTCCTACCTCGGCCGCGCCAGCTACATCGCCGACCGCAGCCGTCGCCAGTTGCTGCGGCCGGGGCGTCCCCAGGTCCTCGCCTTCGATAGCCAGACCCTGACCGCCCGCCGCCTCGCCGCCGGCAGCCGTATCCTCGCGGTGGTCGGCGTACCCAAGCGGCCCGACATCCAGATCAACTACGGGACCGGCAAGGATGTCAGCGACGAGTCCATCGCCGACGCGGGGGAGCCCCTGCATGTCCGCTGGGGTTCCGGAAGTTATCTCGAACTCGGCGTCCGCCGCTGAGGACGTAAGGCGCCACCCGATTAGCTTCTATCAGCCTATGATCAGGCCCCTGCACGCAAATCCGTAGCCTCCGGAGCTTTCGTCCTGATCTCTGCCGCCGCCTGGATGAACTCCCACAGCGCCGCGATCTCCCTGGCCGCCGTGCGGTCTCCCATCTCCTCCGCCGACCGCCCGGTCTCCAGCGCCGTCTGGTAGATAGCCCTCGAGCGCAGCACCACCGGCGCCACCGGCACCCGCATGAACTCCAGCGCCCGGAAGGCCCGCTTCATCAGCGGCGGCTCGATGCCTTCGCGGGCGATCGGCGCCTGGTTCACCACCACCGCCGACTCCTTGCCGAGCCGCCGCACCAACCCCACCGTCCGCGCCAGGCCCGCGAGGTCTAGCAGCGTCGGCCGCACCACCAGCACGGCGAAATCGGCCAGCACCAGCGCCTCGCTCGCGTCCTCCAGCGCCCCCGCCTGGGTGTCGATGATCAGCAGCTGCTTGCGCAGTCCGATCGCCGCGAACTGCGTCGCCATCACCTCCGCCCCTGAGGAGGCCACGCAAGGCGGCCCCGGCTCGCGCCGGCCGCTCAGCACGTCGCTGGCCGAGTGCTGCGGATCGATGTCGGCGACGAGCGTATCGAGCCCGCGCAGGTGCGCCGCCAGCGCCAGGTGCGTCGCCACGGTGGTCTTGCCCGACCCGCCCTTCAGGGCCACGACCGCCAATGTCCGCACTCGCCGATGTCTCCTCTTGCCGGTTGGCTCTAGGGCCGGGCCGCTTCGGCGGCGTACGCCTTCGTCAGCGGCTCCCAGGCCGCCATGTCCGGAAAGCCTTCATAGCTATGCCGGGCCGGCGTGCTCGCCCACGGCAGCTTCTCGCGCGTGAACGTCTCCACGAACGGCTCGAACCAGCCGTGCTCGTCCAGCATCGTCGGCCGCACGTTGACCAATCCGTCCATCGCGGGCGGCCGGGTGAACACCCAGCTCATGCAATGCGGGCAGAAGTGGTGCATGTCACGGTTCAAACCGCCCAGGACGGTCTCGCCCTGGGTAAGCGCGAACCCGTCCGCCGGCATGATGATCGTCAGCGAAAAGGCGCTGGCGCTCATCCGCTGGCAGCCGGCGCAGTGGCAGGCCAACGCGATCAGCGGCGCCTGGGTCACCCGAAAGCGCACGGAGCCGCACCGGCACCCACCTTCCCACGGCAGCTTCCAATGAGCGCTCATCGCCAGTCTCCGCGGCCGCTGGCGGGCCGCGCCCAATGAAGATGAGCACTATTCCTACGCTGTAGCGCTACGATAGCCAAAACCAGACTTCCGGGGCGATTTCCATCCGGCACGAAATTAAGCAGGGACGTAGGTCAACCTGATCACATCCTCGCCAATCAGATCGTGGCTCATGAGGCGGAGCGGCGGCCGTGGTCCGGCGAAATATGGCTTTCCCTGGCCAAGCACGACGGGGTGCAGGTAGATACGATATTCATCAATCAGGCCCAGGTCTGTGAGGCTCCGCGCCAAGTCCGGGCCGGCAACTTCGATCTCCCCATCGCGCTCGACCTTCAGCTGCCGGATCGCGCTCTCAAGATCATCCTCAACGAGCGTGGCGTTGGGGCCGAGTGATTTCAACGAACGTGAGACGACCCATTTTGGCTGGTTCCGCCACGCCGCCGCGAAGGCGTGTTCCTCTGCATCCCATTCAGCATGATCGTCGTCCCAATAACGCATGAGCTCATACATTTGGCGGCCGTACACACTGCCGGCCTGCCCCTCAGCCTCCTCGATGAAGTGGCGGAAGAGCGTGGGGCTTGGCGCAAACGCCGTATGGTCAACGTAGCCGTCCAGGGACTGATTCATCCCGAACACGAGCTTAGCCATCCCGCTTCCTCTTCTGTCCACGACACTCTGCTGGTGCGATGCAACCGGTTGTAAGCTGCGCCATATCTGTTGCTAAGCGGCGTATTGGCCGCAGCGTTTTAATAGAGACGGGCGGCGCTTGGCGGCAGGTGGCGATGTGGCGGACGGGGTGGGATTCGAACCCACGGTGGGCGCAAACCCACGGCGGTTTTCAAGACCGCTGCCTTAAACCACTCGGCCACCCGTCCTCGCCAGCCGAGATAGCAGGGGAGGGGGCCCGCCTCCAGCACGCCCGCTCGGCTTAACCAAACGGAAAAGCTGCCGGGGCAAGCTAAGCTGTCGCTTAGGAGGCGCGGCCATGCTTCCACGCAGCTACCGGAATCTAGTGCTCACCGCCGTGGCGCTATGTTGCGCCGGCGTGAGCGGCTGCCTTGGCGGCGGACGTAAAGAAGCGGCCGATCTCGGCGCCTACCGCACGGCCAACCTGAAGCCCTACTCGGTCAACGGCCGCCGCTACACGCCCAAGGTCGAGCCGCGCTACGAGCAGGTCGGCTTGGCTTCCTGGTACAGCTACCCGGCCGGCACCCGCCGCACCGCCACCGGCGCCTGGTTCGATCCCGGCCAGATGACCGCCGCGCACCGCACCCTGCCGCTGCCCTGCATCGCCGAGATCACCAACCTGGAGAATGGCCGCAAGGTGAAGCTTCTGGTCAACGACCGCGGCCCCTTCGTCGACGGCCGCGTCATCGACGTCTCCAAGGCGGCGGCCGAGAAGCTCGGCTTCGCCGGCAAGGGCCTGGCCAAGGTCAAGGTCCGCTTCGTAGGCCCAGCCCAGCGGGTGGCCGCCGTCGGCGGCGCCTCCGCCTACACGCCCGACGGTGAGGCAATCGTGCTGGCCATGATGGCCACGCCGGACGGCGCCCGCTGAACGCCCGCCCGTTGCCATTCAAGTTGATCGGCCTATATTCCTAAACCGGTCTTTGACATCGTAACTCCCGACGCCGCCGCCCAGGCCGCGCCATGAAACCGGACTCACCGGACTCCTTTTTTCCAAGTCCGCTGCCACCTCTTGATCCTCTGAGGGAGGAGGAAAGTGCACGATCTGCACGCTTGGCCGGGCGCGCAAAACCGGACTTCACCGGACTCACCGGACTGTTTTTCCGGAGTCCGGCGGGGAATGTGCACGAAGTGCACTCCTGAACAGGCGTGCAAACCAAACTTACCGGACTCACCGGACTCCATTTTCATCCGCTCCGGCCACCGGACCTAGCCGCCTTGGCTCCTCGGCGACCGCTTGCCTGCCCCGGCGAAACCGGGGATGGGGAGGGGTGCGCCGCGGCCGTTTCATCACCTTCGAAGGCGGGGAGGGGACCGGCAAGTCCACCCAGGCCCGCCTCCTGGCCGACCGTCTGCGCCCGCTGGTCGGAAACGTAGTCCTCACTCGCGAGCCCGGCGGCTCGCCCGGCGCCGAAGCCCTGCGCGAGCTGCTGTTGAACGGCGAGGCGGAGCGCTGGTCGGCGACGGCCGAGGCCCTGCTGATGTACGCCGCCCGCGCCGATCACCTCGATCGCGTGATCCGCCCGGCCCTATCCGGCAGCGCCTGGGTGGTGTGCGACCGCTTCCTCGACTCCACCCGCGCCTACCAAGGTGCGGCCGGCGGGGCGCCCCAGGCCCTGATCGCCGCCCTGGAGGCCCAGGTGGTCGGCGACGCCCGCCCCGACCTGACCCTGGTCCTCGACCTGCCAGTGGAGGCGGGGCTGGAGCGGGCATTCGGCCGCAACATGTTCGACCGCTTCGAGGCCAGGGGCCAGGCGTTCCACGAACGGCTGCGCCAGGCCTTCCTCGACATCGCCGCCGCCGAGCCCGCGCGCTGCCGCGTGATCGACGCCTCCGGCCCGCCAGAGGCGGTGGCGGAGGCAGTGTGGGCGGCCGTGCAAGAGCGGACGCTGGCGCTCGCCTGATGGACACCCTCCACCCCCGCGACAGCTTCACCCTGGAAGGCGCCGAGGCCCCCGAGGGGGCTTTCCTCAAGTCCCTCGCGCGCGGCCGGCTGCACCACGCCTGGCTGCTGACAGGGCCTGAGGGGATCGGCAAGGCGAGCTTCGCCTACCGCGCCGCGCGACGGCTGCTCGGCGCGGCGCCTGATCCCGCGCACGGACTGCTCGGGGCCTCGCCCGAGGATCCGGTTAGCCGCCAGGTCTCGGCCCGCTCGCACCCCGACCTGCTGGTGCTGGAGCGCGAGGTCCCCGACGGCAAGCCGCGCAAGTTCATCCCGGTGGACGAAGCCCGCCGCCTGCCGGAATTCTTCTCCAAGGCGCCCGCCAGCGCCGCCCACCGGGTCGCCATTGTCGACGCCGCAGACGACCTGAACCCCAGCGCCGCCAACGCCCTGTTGAAGACCCTTGAGGAGCCGCCGCCCAACGGCGTGCTGTTCCTGGTCTCCCATGCGCCCGGACGGCTGATCGGCACCATCCGCTCCCGCTGCCGCCGCTTGGCCTTCAGATCCTGGGAGCCGCAACAGGTGGTGGATTTCCTCAGGCCCCGCGTGAGTGTCGGCGAGGAAGACGCCCTGCGCCTTGCGGTAATGAGCCGCGGCGCGCCGGGCCGCGCGCTCGCGCTCGCCCATTCCGGCGCGCTGGAGGCGGACCGGGAAGCTCGGCGGCTCCTGTCGGAGTTGCCCCGGACGGACGCCGCCGCGCTCCAGGCGCTGGCCGATTCATTGAGAGGCTCCGAGGGCCAGGCCCGCCTCGAACTGCTGATGGAACGGCTGGCGGACAACATCCGCGAAATGACGCAACGAACGGCGGCCGACGCGCCCGACCCGGCGCTTGAGCGCTGGGCCGAAGCCTGGGAGACGCTGGTAAATCTCCCGGCCCAGGCGGAAGCCCTGAACCTCGACCGGCAGGACGCCTTCTGGACCGCCATGGGCCGGCTGCAGCGGGCCGCGCGCGCCCCATGCTGATCGACAGCCACGTCAACCTGCACGCGCCGCAGTTCGACGCCGACCGCGATGCGGTGATCGCCAGGGCGCGCGAGGCCGGCGTGCGGCTCATGCTCAACATCGGCGACAAGGTCTCCGGCTTCGAAACCGCCTACGCCGTGGCCGATGCGCACGATGACATTTGGCAAACCGTCGGCACGCACCCCCACGAGGCGAAGGAGAACCCGAGCCTTGCTCCGGCGGACCTGATCGCGCTCGCGGAGCGGGAGAAGGTCGTCGGCATCGGCGAAACCGGCCTAGACTTCCACTACGACCTGAGCCCCCGGGACGTTCAGGCCGAAGTGTTCCGGGCTCACATCGGCGCCGCGCGAGAGACCGGGCTTCCACTGGTCATCCATACGCGCGAGGCGGACGCCGTGATGGCCCAGATTCTGGAGGAAGAGCAGGGGAGGGGACGCTTCCGCTTCTTGATGCACTGCTACACCTCGAGTCCGGAACTCGCGGGCAAGGCCGCGGAATTGGGCGCATGGTTCTCGGTGTCCGGCATCGCTACCTTTCCACGCGCTGAAGAGGTGAGGGCGGTGATCCGCGACATGCCGGCCGACCGGATCATCGTCGAAACCGACTGCCCCTACCTGGCGCCCGTGCCGATGCGGGGGCGTCGGAACGAGCCCGCCTTCCTGCCCCACGTCCTCGCCAAACTGGCGGAAATCCGCGGCTGGACCTTGGAGGAGGCCGAAGCGCGGACGGAGGACGCCTTCTTCGCCTTGTTCCACCCGATTCCCCGCCCGTGAGCGCCTCGCTAGAGTTCACCATCCTGGGCTGCGGCTCCTCCGGCGGTGTGCCCCGCTCTGACGGAGAGTGGGGCGCCTGCGATCCCGCCGAACCGAAGAACCGCCGAAGCCGCTGCTCCATGCTCGTCCGGTGGCGGGGGGAGGGGACCGAGCCCACCACAGTCCTGATCGACACCGCGCCCGAGTTGCGGCTCCAGGCCCAGGCCGCCGGCGTGACCCGCGTGGACGCGGTGCTCTACACCCACGACCACGGCGACCAGACCAACGGCATCGACGATTTGCGCGCCTTCTTCCTCCGCCACGGTCGCCGCACGCCCTGCTACATGGATCCCGCCACCCTGGTCGGCCTAAAGCGCCGCTTCGGCTATGTCTTCGACGAGCAGCCGATCTACCCCGCCATGTGCGAGGCCCGCCCGCTGCCCCCTTTCGGCCAAGCCTGGAGCGTGGAGGGGCCTTCGGGGCCGATCCCGGTGCTTGCCTTCGACCAAGACCACGGCAGCGTCCGCTCCGTCGGCTACCGCCTTGGGCCGCTGGCCTATTCCAGCGATGTTGTGGGAATCCCGGAGGAATCTTTTGGCATGCTGGAGGGCGTGCAGGTGTGGATCGTCGACGCGCTCCGGCATCGGCCGCACCCCACCCACGCCAATGTGGAGCGGGCGCTCGGGTGGATCGAGCGGGTGCGGCCGCAGCGGGCGATCCTCACCAACCTGCATCAGGACCTCGACTACCGCGCCCTGGCCGCCTCGCTGCCGCCGGGCGTGGAGCCGGCCTACGACGGCATGACGCTCCAGCTGGCGCTGTAGACGATAAGCGTGCCGCTTCCGCCGCTTAAGCTGGGTTTCCTCGCCTCCCGCAACGGTACGGCCATGCGCGCGGTCGTGGCCGCCGCGCGGGGGGGCGAGCTGCGTGTCGAGCCACGCCTGCTGATCAGCAACCGCGCCGAAGCGCCCGCGCTGGCTTTCGCGCGCGAAGCGGGCCTGCCATGGCAGCACGTCAGCGCCTTGAGCGAAGGTTCCGCCCAAGCTGCCGATGCGGTGATCGCGGCGGCGCTCAAGGGCGCGGGAGTCGAGCTCGTGGTGCTGTCCGGCTATCTGCGGCGGCTGGGGCCGGCCGTGCTTGAAGCCTTCGGCGGTCGCATCCTCAACATCCACCCCGCGCTGCTGCCGCGCCACGGTGGCGAAGGCATGTACGGCCGCCGCGTGCACGAGGCGGTGCTGACGGCGGGCGACTCTGAGACCGGGGCCACCGTCCACCTCGTCGAAGGCGCCTACGACACCGGCCCGGTGCTGGCCCAGGCGCGGATCGCGGTCGAGCCCGGCGACACCCCCGAATCGCTGGAGCGCCGCGTCGCCGCCATCGAAGCGCCACTCTACATCGACACCCTGAGGCGGATCGCTTCGGGCGAACTGGCGTTGCCCGTGGCGTGACACCGCCGCGCCTTGACAGCGGCGGGCGGGGCGGGCTCTGACGCCCGCCTTTCAGAGAGGACGAATGCGCCTACTGTTCGCCGTGGTGTTCTGCGCGGCCGCCGCAGCCGTTTGCGGCGCGCAGGCGCGCGCCTGGAACACCGGGGTGCTGTCGATCCACAACGGCCGCGGCCAGCCGGTATCGCTGGCGGCGCCCGGGCGCGGCGACCTGACGTTCACCATCGCCCCGGTCACCGACTATGGCGTTGACAACCTGGTCCTGCCGGTGTGCCGCGATCGCAAGGACATGGACCGGCGAGCCGTGCGGCTCAGCGCGGGCGGCAAATACCTGGCGGCGCTGTGCCAGGGGCAGGCCGACAGCGTGGTCTATCTGGTCAACCGGCGCGAAAGCTGGCGCGGGCGTGAGGCCTGCGCGCCGCGCGCATTCGCCTATGTCACCGTCGAGTTCTACGAAGACCGCATCCGCTGCACCGGCTATGACGAGAAGCCGCAGTGGATGTCCTCGACCACGCCGCCTGGGCCGAACGCGCTGCCGCGAGCCACGCCTCCCACCGTGCCTAGTGGAATTTCCGATAATCTCCCTTAGACGCAAGATAGCTGCGGCTCTTCGGGCTTGATCGAAGCGCCGTCCCCGCCTCTGATGGGCAGGATGGCCGACTCCGCCGCCAAGCCGACCACCCTGCAGCTCATGGCCTATGCGGCGCCGTCGCTGCCGCTCGCGGGCTTCGGCCTGCCGCTGGCGGTGCACCTGCCCAACTACTACGCCGAGGAACTGGGCCTGCCGCTGGTTGCGGTGGGCTTGGCCTTCATGTGGGTCAAGCTGATCGACATCGCCGCCGACCCGGTGATCGGCGCGCTGATGGACCGCACCCGCACTCGGCTTGGCCGTTTCCGTGCTTGGCTGGTCGCCGCCGCGCCGGTGCTGATGCTGTCGGCCTTCATGCTGTTCATGGCGCGGCCGGGAGTTTCGGCCGTCTACCTGTGGCTCTGGCTGCTGGTCGCCTACGTCGGCTTCTCCATGGGCTCCCTGGCCCAGACCGCCTGGGGCGCCGTGCTCTCGCCCGACTACGACCAGCGGTCACGCATCTACGGCTGGTGGCAGGCCGGCAACGTGGTGGGCATGCTGCTGCTCCTGCTGCTGCCTGTGGTGATGCAGCTGGGCCTGGGCGCCAGCCGCCAGGCTGGAATGCAGGCGATGGGCTGGTACGTTGTGGCGCTGCTGCCGCTGGGGGTGGCCTTGGCGGTGTGGCGCACGCCTGAGCCGGAACGGCCGCGCGAGAGCGCCGCCCGTATCAGCGATTATCTGGCCCTGTTCCGCTTCGGCTCGGTTCGGCGGATCCTCTTGATCGACATCCTTATGGCCTGGGCCCCGGCGCTGACGGCGGCGCTGTTCTTCTTCTATTTCCAGCACATCAAGGGCATCCCTCAGGCGCAGTCGAACCTGCTGCTGCTGGTCTATTTCGCCGCCGGGCTCGCGGGCGCGCCGCTGTGGAGCTGGCTGGCGCAGCGGCTCGGCAAGCACCGGGCGATGGCGGCGGTGGCGCTGACCATGGCGGCTGGGATCATGGTGCTGCACTTCACCCCGCTGCCGAACCTTTGGGTGGCAGGCGCGGTGCTGGCGCTGGGCGGCCTGCCCTTCTCCGGTTCGATGCTGATCCTACGCTCCATGCTGGCGGATGTCGGCGACGAGATCCGGCTGGAGACGGGCGTGGACCGCACCGGCCTGCTTTATTCGATCCTGACCGCCACGCTGAAGACCGCGCAGGCCCTGGCCGTCGGCTGCTCCTATGTCGGGCTGCAGCTGGCGGGGTTCCACGCCGGCCAAGCCAATCCACCCCAGGCCCTGCTGGGCTTGCAGCTGCTGTTCGTGGGCCTGCCGGTGGCGATCAGCCTGCTGGCGGCGGCGTCCACGCTCGGCTATCGGCTGGACGCTCGTCGCCACGCCGCCATCCGGGAGGCGCTGGAACGGCGCGACGCCCCCTCCCCCGCCTGAGCCATGGACGAGCCGCACCCGATCTTCCGCCTGCTCCAGGTCATGGCGCGGCTGCGCGACCCTCATGGCGGCTGCCCCTGGGACCTTGAGCAGGACTTCGCCTCCATCGCCCCCTACACCATCGAGGAGGCCTACGAGGTCGCCGACGCGATCCAGCGGGGTGATCTCGGCGACCTGAAGGAGGAGCTGGGGGACCTGCTGCTCCAGGTGGTCTACCACGCTCGCATGGCCGAGGAGGCCGGCGCCTTCGCCTTCCGCGACGTTGCGGAGGCCATCGCGGAGAAGATGGTGCGCCGCCACCCTCACGTGTTCGGCGAGGACGTGGTGGAGACCGCCGCGCATCAGACCAGCCGCTGGGAAGCGATCAAGGCGGCCGAGCGGGCGGGCAAGGCGAAGGCGGCGGAGAGCGTGCTGGATGGGATTCCGGTCGGGCTCCCCGCCCTCACCCGCGCAATGAAGCTGACCGGGCGAGCGGCGCGGGTCGGGTTCGACTGGCCCTCCCCTGCCGAGGTGATCGACAAGCTGAAGGAGGAGACGGCGGAGCTGGAGGCGGAGATCGCCGCGGGTGATCAGGCGAAGGCGCGGGAGGAGATCGGGGATTTGCTGTTCGTGGTGGCCAACCTGGCGCGCAAGCTCGGGGTCGAGCCGGAGGACGCGCTGCGCTCCGCCAACGCCAAGTTCGTCAGGCGGTTCAGCCATATAGAGGCGCGGCTTGCGGAGGACGGCCGAAAGCCGAACGACAGTGACCTCGCCGAGATGGACGCGCTCTGGGACGAGGCGAAGGCGGTGGAGCGGGGCTGAAGCCCCCTGCCCTGCCCCTTGCTTGTCAGCGGCGGAGGCGGCGGCTACGCCAGGGGCTTCCCTGCGCCCGGAGACTCCATGCGGCACATCCTCGAAGAGCTGGACAAGCGCAGGGGGCGGGCAAGGCTCGGGGGCGGACAGCGGCGGATCGAGGCGCAGCACGCCAAGGGCAAGCTGACCGCGCGGGAGCGGATCGACCTGCTGCTCGACGAGGGCTCGTTCGAGGAATTCGACATGTTCGTCGAGCATCGGGCGACCGAGTTCGGCATGGACAAGCAGAAGATCCCCGGCGACGGGGTGGTCACCGGCTGGGGCACGGTGAGCGGGCGCACCGTCTTCGTCTTCTCCAAGGATTTCACCGTCTTCGGCGGCTCTCTCAGCGGGGCGCACGCGCGCAAGATCGTCAAGATCCAGGAGCAGGCGATGAAGGTCGGGGCGCCGATCATCGGCATCTTCGACGCCGGCGGCGCGCGCATCCAGGAGGGCGTGGAGAGCCTGGCCGGCTACGCCGACATCTTCCTGCAGAACGTGCTGGCCTCGGGCGTGATCCCGCAGATCAGCGTTATCATGGGGCCGTGCGCGGGGGGCGACGTCTATTCGCCGGCGATGACCGACTTCATCTTCATGGTGAAGGACACCTCCTACATGTACGTGACCGGGCCCGACGTGGTGAAGACGGTCACCAACGAGACGGTCAGCCACGAGGACCTGGGCGGAGCCCGCGTCCACGCCACCAAGTCGGGCGTGGCCGACGGCGCCTTCGACAACGACCTGGAGGCGCTGAGCCAGGTGCGCCGGCTGGTCGATTTCCTGCCCGGCTGCAACAAGGACTCCCCGCCCTCGCGCCAGCCGTTCGACGAGCCGGACCGGCGGGAGCCCTCGCTCGACACCTTGGTCCCGGCCGACCCGAACAAGCCCTACGACATCAAGGAGCTGATCCTCAAGGTCGTGGACGAGGCGGATTTCTTCGAGATTTCCGAAGGCTACGCCAAGAACATCGTCACCGGGTTCGGGCGCATGGACGGGGCGACGGTGGGGGTGGTGGCCAACCAGCCGCTGGCGCTGGCGGGCGTGCTCGACATCGACGCGGCGCGCAAGGGGGCGCGGTTCGTGCGCTTCTGCGACGCCTTCAACATCCCGCTGGTCACCTTCGTGGACGTGCCGGGGTTCATGCCGGGCACGCGGCAGGAGTACGGGGGCTTGATCAAGCACGGGGCCAAGCTGCTGTTCGCCTATGCCGAGGCGACTGTGCCCAAGGTCACCTGCATCACCCGCAAGGCCTACGGCGGCGCCTACGACGTGATGAGCTCCAAGCACCTTAGGGGCGACGTCAACTACGCCTGGCCCACCGCCGAGATCGCGGTGATGGGCGCCAAGGGGGCGGTGGAGATCATCTTCCGCGCCGAGGCCAAGGACCCGGAGGCGCTGGCGGCGCGGGAGGCGGAGTATAAGGCGAGGTTCGCCAACCCATTCGTGGCGGCGTCGCTGGGCTACATTGACGACGTGATCATGCCGCGGGAGACGCGGAAGCGGGTGGTGCAGGCGTTGGGGCGGCTAAAGAGCAAGCGGTTGAGCAATCCGTGGAAGAAGCACGATAATATACCGTTGTGACCCGCCGTGCGCCCCGATCTGAGCGGTTCTTCCCAGTCAGGCCAAGGAGGCCAACGCGGCCATTCCATTCTGGGGTCAGTTGCTCATAACTCTGCGGTTGCGCTTCGGGGATTGGCTGGAAGGAAGAGATGGAGATATTAATTCTAGCGATCTTGATCGGGCTGATCCCAGCTGCGATCGCCCAGAGCAAAGGGCACAGCTTCTTCCTTTGGTGGCTATTTGGCGCCGCACTGTGGATCGTCGCGATGCCTTGTGCGCTGCTTCTTAAGACGAATAGAGAAACTCTTGAGAAAAAGCAAATGCAGTCTGGATCAATTAAATGTCCTCACTGCGCAGAATTGATCAAATCAGAGGCAAGAGTTTGTCGCTACTGTGGCCGAGACGTAATAACAAGCTGAAAGGAGTGAGGTAATGTTTGTAAAACTTTGCTGGGTTGTGACCGCAGTCGCAAGCGCGATTGGGCTACTCATTCTCTTCTCCGCGCTGGGCAACTCAAACAGCGCGCCACAGCAGGCAGCCGGTGCCGGAATGGCGATCGCATGCGCTGCAATTCCCTATATCTTTACGCGGTGCATGGAAGGCATCCTTCGAAAGGACCGGCAGATACCATAGTCGAGACCTTCTCCCTCTCGTGCGGGAAAAGCGGGCAATGCCGGGACAGCATACCGATAATCGCACGCTGGCATTAAACCTCGCCAGCAACCTGATCACCGCAAGTTCCTCCCGCTTCGCGCTAGCATGCGGGAGATGTCGTGGGCAGTCGAGAGGTTGATCCAGGACTGCGCCGTCGTGCCGAACACGCGCGCGTTCCCTCTCCCAGCGGGAGAGGGAGGGTGAGGGATCACGGCGGTTGGGTAGGCCGCGGGCGCCTTAACCCCTTATCCTCGCACGCCGCTTCGCGGCGCGGGCTCCTCCTTCTCCCCATGGGAGAAGGAGGACGGAGGCGGGCGCGCGTGCACTTCGTGCAGTTTCCGGATGGGGCCGGCGAAACTGCACCCCTGAGGCCGACGTGCCTTTCGTGCACTTCGGCAGGTGCGGTGGTGGAATCCACACCTCTGGAAGGCGTGCACTTCGTGCACTTGGGACTCGAAAAGGGAGTCCGGTGAGTCCGGTGAGTCCGGTCAACGGGTTGGAGCCAGCCTGGGCGGCGTGGGCTCGGGTGGACTTGTCAAAGACCGCAACGATGGGAGCATAGGCGCGGCGTCACGTGGGTTGGGTTCCAGGGGGCGCGAATGGCGGCGGGTGGGGCCGGAAGGACACAGGTGGGAAGGGGGCTCGATCTCGGGCGCTGCTGGAGAGCGAGCAGAGCCGCTCCGTCGGCTGGGTGTGCGGCCAGGAGCGGCGTGAGTATTGACCGGGGCGGCGGGGCTGTCAGGGTGGGCGCATGAAAACCGCCGCTATCGCCGTGTTCGCCGTCTTCGCCTTGGCCTCCGCCGCGAGCGCCGAGGAGGAGAACCATCGCAGGCCCGCGCCTCCGCCGGGCGCGGTGACGGCGGTGGAGGACGATTCCCCGGGGCATCTGTTCGCGGCCTGCCTCGCCGAAGCGGCGGGGGCGAGGCGATATGACCGCTTTGGGGAGCGGTACCTGCGCTTCACCTGCAGGGGAGAGACGGCGCGGACCTTCTACTTTGCGCTGGCCGACTATGTGGCGGAGGAGAAGACCGAGGCGCGGGCGGGGACGCGCACGCTGCGGTTCACCGAGCCCGGCAAGGGGGGGGCCGAGGAGCGCGATCTCTGCTGGTACGACTCCGTGGCGGACCGCGACGCGTTCGGGTGCCGGCTGATCCTGCCCGCGGGACGGTTCCTGAACGAGTCGATGCTGGGCGATTGAGGCGGGTCAGGCGCGGAAGCCTTCGTCGGCCAGGGCGAGCAGGGCCTCGAAGGACTCGATGACGAAGTAGAGCGGCTGCATGACGTCGGTACGGAAGGGCGTGGCCGTGACTTCGGCGAGGCCGAAGGGACGGCGCTCCACGTCCGACGATTCGAGCGCGTGGACGCACTCGGCCGGGGAGGAAGCGAGGCCGGCGCCGTAGAGGCTCGGGCCGGCCGGGCCCTGGAGAAGGCCGAACTCGACGGTGAACCAGTAGAGGCGGGCCAGGGGCTCCAGGGCGCCGGTTTCGGCGGCGCGCACGCCCGCTTCGCCGTAGGCCTGCATGAAATCGGCGAAGGCGGGGTCGGTGAGCATGGGCACGTGGCCGAAGACGTCGTGAAAGACGTCGGGGGCCTCGATGTAGTCGAGCTGGTGGGGCGGGCGGATGAAGCGGCCGGCGGGGAACTGCCGCCTGGCCAGGAGCTGGACGAACACCTCGTCGGGGACCAGGCCCTCGACCGGAACGATGCGCCAGCCGGTCAGGGCCTCCAGGCGGTCGCTCAACGCTACGAAATCGGGGATGCCGTCGCCGCGTAGGTCGAGCGCGTGCAGGCCGTCAAGGAAGGCGCCGCAGGCGCGGCCCTGGAGGCGCTCGGTCTGGCGGTCGACCAGGGTGAGCCAGGTGGCGTGCTCGGCGGGGCTGTAGCTGTCCCAGCGTTGGGGAACGAGCCAGTCGGCGGCGCGCGCGGGCGCGGGTGCCGCGACGGCGGGGGTGAAGAGCGAGGGTTCGATAAAGCCGTCCATTGGGGTCTCTCCGGGGTGGAGCGCAGACGTGAAAAACCCCGCTGCCTGTTGGGAGCGGGGTTCGGTTGGCCTGCGATCGGGTTGAAGTCAGATCGTAGGTGGCCGCGCCGCTCCGTTGCGCCGGCGATAGTAGGCATACACGTAGACGGGCGCGCGCGGAGCCGGCGGGGCGATCAGCTCCGCCAGGGCCTGCAACAGATTGCGCATGAAGCGCGCCATCACGTCCGTCCTTCGCTCAGGCCCGCATCAGAGCAGAGCCGGTTCAAAGCCGCAACGGCTTTGTTGGGAAGAGGTTGCCTGGGCGCGGATGAACCGAGCCTGAGTTCGGCTTTCAGGTCGACCGGCCGGTCGCCTATTTCAGGCCCGCCCCCGCGCGACCGCCCAGGTGATGCGCAGGCGCTTTTCCAGTTCGGAGGGGCGGCGGCCGGCGGCGTAGGGACGCGCGAGGGCGGCGTGGGCGGCGGCGGGGAAGGCGGCGGCGGGGATGGGAGGCGCCCTCCCCTGCCCCAGCAGTTGGGCGCGCACGGCGGGCGCCTGGGGCTCGGCGATACGGCCGGCCAACAACAGGCGGGACAGCGCCCAGCGAGCGCCCTGGGCAAGCACTTGACCGGCCGGCGCATGGGGCTCCAGCACCCTCGCCGCCAGCGCCGCGGACTCGCCGCCGGTGGAGGCCCCGAGCGCCCTCGCCTCCTCCGCCGTCAGTGGCTTGCGGTCCAGTTCGCGGTCGCGGGCGTCGAGCATGGACTGGAGCGGGGCGCGCGGGAGGGTATGACGGCGGACGGCGGCGGCGAGGGCCTGGGCGGCGGGATGGGCGCGGACGGGGCGGCCCTGGAAGATTTCGTCCAGCACCTCGTGCCAGAAGGCCAGGCGCATCTCGCCGATCAGGGGATTGGTGGAAGCGCGCGGCGCGCGGGCGAGTTCGTGGTCGAAGGCGTAGAGGGCGAGGACGTCAGCGCGCTTGGCCTGGGCCGCGATGAAACGGCTGGAGAGCCAGCGGTCGGGGTCGACCCGGCGGATCAGCGCGTCGAGGTCCTCGTCCAGGCGGTCAGCCGAACAGGGTCTGGTGCATGGTCATGGCGACCAGCATGGGCAACGACAGCAGGGTGTTGATGCGGCTGAAGGCCATGGCGGTGCGGGCGGCCTTGGCTTTCGCCGCGTCGTCGGCGGGCTTGAGGCCCAGCGCCAGCTTCTGGTTGGGCCAGATCACGCCCCAGACGTTGATGAACATGATCAGCGCCAGGTACATGCCCACGCCGAACAGGGTGTACTGGCCGTCGGTCGCCCGGTCGTAGCCGCCATACAGACCGAAGCTCAGCACCTCGAGCAGGTAGCCGCGCAGCCAGCCGAGGATCACGCCGGCGAGAACGGTGAACAGGGCGGCCCAGCGGAACCAGAACAGGGCGACAGGCGCGATGTGCTTGGAGACCGCCGGCTTCAGCTCGGCCGGGACGTTGGGCATCACCGGGATCTGGACGAAGTTGAAGTAGTAAAGCAGCCCGATCCAGAGGATGCCGAAGAACACGTGGATCCAGCGGAACAGCGCCTGCCAGAAGGCGGAGTCGCCGAAGTCGGCGGGGCTGTGGACCACGTAGGCCGCAATCATCACGATCGCCAGCAGCACGCTGAGGATCAGGGTGTTTCGGAGACTCGCCAGGATCGCCATGCCGCGCAGCCCTCTTGCCATGACTTGCCGCCGGGTGAGGCGGAATGACGCGGGTTGTGCGACGGTCGCGCGGCGACTGCAAGGCCCCGCTTAGGGGCGCGCGGGCTGCGGCTTGATCACTTCGGCGTCTTCGCCGGGCTTGAGGCCGCCGAGCAGGAGGACGGGGGCGGCGACGAAGATCGAGGAATAGGTGCCGATGACGATGCCGAAGATCATCGCGATGGAGAAGGAGAACAGCGCCTCGCCGCCGTAGATGGCCAAGACGATCAGCGCCATCAGGCCGGTGACGCCGGTGACAAGGGTGCGCGAGAGGGTCTCGTTGATCGACAGGTCGATCAGCTCACCGAGCGGCATGCGCTTGAACTTGCGCCGGTTCTCGCGGATGCGATCGAGCACCACCACGGTGTCGTTCATCGAGTAGCCGATCACCGTCAGGATCGCGGCGACCGCGGTCAGGGTGAACTCGATGTTGGTGACCGCGAACAGGCCGAAGGTCAGGATCACGTCGTGGAACAGCGCCGCGACCGCGCCGATGCCGTAGGTCAGGCCGAAGCGGAACCAGATGTAGAGCAGCATGAAGCCGATCGCGAGCAGCAGCGCGATCACCCCGCCCCGGAACAGCTCGTTCGAGACCTTGGCGCCCACGACCTCGGTGCGGGAGAAACGAGTCGGGCCCAGCACCTGGCCCAGCCGTTCCTTCACGGTTGTGACGGTGCGGGCGGAGCTGGCCCCCTGGGGCGTTTCGAACCGGACCGAGGCGTTGTAGCGACCGGCCTTGTCCTCTTCGGTGCTGAAGGTCTGCACCTGCACGTCGCCGAGCCTGAGGCCGTTGAGCACGCCGCGCACCCGGCCGAGATCGACGGGGCGTGGGGCGGTGGACAGCTCCATCACCGTGCCGCCCTTGAAGTCGACGCCGCAGTTGAGGCCGCCGCACAGGGTCTTGGCCGGGTAGACCGACAGGAACAGCGAGGCCAGCACCGCCAGCAGCGAGAGCACAGCGGCGACCTTGGCAGGGCGGACGAACCGGAAGTTCGTCTTGTCGGGCAGGTGCTTGATCAGGGGCCAGCGCATCAGGGCATCACACGATCGGCAGTTTCTTAGGACGCGCGGCGCGGAACCACCAGGCGAGCAGCACCTGGCTGAACATCACCGCGGTGAACACCGAGGTGAACACCCCGATGGTCAGGGTCCAGGCGAAGCCGCGCACCGGTCCCGCGCCGAAGAAGAACATGATCAGGGCGGCGACCAGGGTGGTCAGGTTGGCGTCGAGGATGGTGATCATGGCCCGGGAAAAGCCGGCCTCCATGGCCATGATCGGCGCCCGCCCCATCCGCGCCTCCTCGCGCATCCGCTCGTAGATCAGCACGTTGGCGTCCACCGCGACGGCCAGGGTCAGGATCAGGCCGGCAATACCCGGCAGGGTCAGGGTGGCCTGGATCAGCGACATGGCGGCGATGATCATGATGCCGTTGACCACCAGTCCGACGATGGCGATGCCGCCGAACAGGAAGCCGTAGGCCAACACCATGAAAGCCAGCACCAGCCCGAACGCCAGCAGCGTGGAGAGGATGCCCGCGTCCACCGCGTCCTGGCCGAGTTCGGCGCCGACGGTGCGCTGCTCCTCGAAGTTCAGGGGCGCCGGCAGCGCGCCGGAGCGCAGCAGCAACGCCAGGTCGTTGGCGGTCTCGACGTTGAAGTTGCCGCTGATCTGGCCCGAGCCGCCGGTGATCGGCTCGTTGATCACCGGGGCCGAAATCACCTTCTCGTCCAGCACGATGGCGAAGCGGCGCCCGACGTTGGCGGCGGTGGCCTCGCCGAAGCGGCGCGCGCCCTCGCCGTTGAAGCGGAAGGTGACCACCGAGCGGCCCTGCTGGTCGAAGTCAGCGCGGGAGTCCTGGAGCATCTCGCCGGTGACCAGGGCGCGGCGCTTGACCAGAACCTGGGGCTCGTTTTGCTCGTCGCTGTTCAGCAAGACCGAGCCGGGCGGAACCAGCCCCTGGGCGGCCTCGGCGGCGGGCGTGGTTTCGTCCACCATCTGGAAGGTGAGCTTGGCGGTCTGCCCGATCACCCGCTTGAGCCGCTCGGGGTCGGCCTCGCCCGGCGCCTGGACAACGACGCGGTTGGTCCCCTGTTGGGCGATCGACGGCTCCTTGGTGCCGAGCTGATCGACGCGGCGGCGGATGATCTCAATCGACTGGCGGACGGCGTCGGTCGCCTGCTGCTGCAGCGCCGCCTGGGACAGCGCCATTGTCAGGCGGTCGCTCTGGCGGGTGACGGCGACGTCGGGGCGGCCGGTCTGAGGCGAGACCGGCGTCAGTGTGGTGAGCAGCCGGTAAGCCTCCTCCAGCCTGGCCGGATCGACGACGCGAACGGTGACCTGACCGTTGACCACCCCGAGGTCGGCGAAGGCGATCTGCTTTGCGCGCAGGTTGGTGCGGACGTCCTCGACGAGGTTGTTCAGCCGCTCGCGGGTGAGCGCTGCGGTGTCGACCTCGAGCAACAGGTAGGAGCCGCCCTGCAGGTCGAGCCCGAGGTTGAGGGTCTGCGACATCCACCCCGGCAGCCCGGCCCGCACCGAGGCCGGCAACACGTTCGGCGCCGCCCACAGCAGCGAGAGCACCGTCGCCAGGGCGACGAGAACGATCTTCCAGCGGGAAATCCGAAGCATGGGCGGCGGTGAGCCTTACTTCACCAGCTTGTCGTTGGCGGCGACCGGCTCGCCGCGGGTGCGGACTTCGCCGATCATGCCCTTGACCACCTTGACCGGCGTGTTCGGCGCGATCTCCACAGTGACCTCGGTATCACCCACGCCGGTGACCTTGCCGACGATGCCGGAGGAGAGGACGACGGTGTCGCCACGCTTGACGGAGCCGATCATCTCCTTGTGCGCCTTCATCCGCCGCTGCTGGGGCCGGATCAGCAGGAAGTAGAACAGCACGAACAGGACCAGCAGCGGCGCGAACTGCAGCAGCATGTCCTGCGGACCGCCCCCGGCGGCGGGCGCGGTCGTCTGTGCCTGGGCGGCGGTGGCGAACATCTGGTCTCCGGGAGCGTCGGCGAAGCGGCCGGAAGCTATGCGCTCGCAGTGGCCATTGCAATGCGAGTAGACGGATCAACGCCCTGCGCGGTCTTCCGCTGGGATAAAGCCGACTGTCGCATACGTGACGTGGCGCACGGTCGTCCTCCGAGGTTCTATAGAGGCAAAGGGAGAGGATCACCCATGACGGATCAGAACCTGGCCGCTGAAGTCCGCCGGCTACGCCGAAGCCGGGGCTGGCCGCAGGAGCAACTCGCCGCCGTCGCTGGGCTCAGCATCCGAACGGTCCAGCGCATCGAGCAGGGAGAGCGGCCCTCGGCCGAGACGCTGAAGGCGCTCGCCTCGGTGCTGGATGTCGATGTGGCGGTCCTGGCGCAGGCGGCGGAGCGCGGCGCCGGCGGCGGCCGGGCAGCGCCTTTGAGGACGGCGAGGCTGGCGGCGGCCGCGTTCCTGACCGCGCCGGCGCTGTGGTTCGTCCTCACCAATCTGGTGGTATTTCAGCTGAAAGCGCCGCTTGCGCCCCTGCTCCTGGATTCGCACGAGCCGACGCGGTGGCTGCAGACGCCGTTCATACTGATGGGCGGGGCGCTAGCCGCCGTCGCCTTGACCTTGAGCGATACGCTGAGCCTGCGGTGGCGCCGCTCTCAGGACGGCCTGCTCTGGGAAGGACTCTTCGTCTACTTTCGGCCTCTGCCGCTCGCCTTGCTTGTCATCGGCGGAGCCGCCGTGGGGGCGATGGCCTTGTACGTCGCACTGGAGAACGTGCGCACGGTGATGATGAGCTGACCGGGCCGACGCCTCCGCCCTTTGCCACCCGAGACGCCAGCGGCTAAGCGCCGCCGATGGCCCACGCGCCCATTGTCGCCGAAAGGCCGGAGGTGATGCGCACCCCCGGATGGGGGGACTACGCCCTGGTGGACAGCGGCGGGGGGCGCAAGCTGGAGCGGTACGGGCGGTTCCTGGCGGTGCGGCCGGAGCCGCAGTGCCTGTGGCGGCCGCGGCTGGCGGAGGCGGAGTGGGCCAAGGCGGAGGCGGTGTTCGATCCGGAAGGGGCGGAGGAGGACGCGGGGCGGTGGCGGTTCTCGCGGCCGCTGCCCGAGCGGTTCCCGCTGGCGTGGGGCGAGGCGAGGTTCCACGGCCGGTTCACGCCGTTCCGGCACCTCGGGTTCTTTCCCGAGCAGGCGGCAAACTGGGCCTACATAGACGACGCCGTGCGGGCGGCGGAGCGCCCGCGGGTGCTGAACCTGTTCGGCTACACCGGCGTCGCCAGCCTGGTTGCCGCGGCGGCGGGGGCTGAAGTGACCCACGTGGACGCCTCGAGGAAGGCGGTGGGGTACGCGCGTGAGAACGCGGAGCTTTCGCGGCTGCAGGACCGGCCGGTGCGCTGGATCGTGGAGGACGCGCGCAAGTACGTGGCCCGGGAGGCGAGGCGCGGGTCCCGCTACGATGGCATCATCCTGGACCCGCCCAAGTACGGGCGCGGGCCGGGCGGCGAGGTCTGGCGGCTGTTCGAGGATCTGCCAGGGCTCGCGGCGCAGTGCGCTTCCCTGCTCTCGGGCGAGGCCCGGTTCCTGATCCTCAACGTCTACGCCGAGCGAGTTTCCGGCCTCTCCGCGGCGGGACTGTTGGCACAGGCGCTGGAAGGGCGCGGCGGACGCATCGATTGGGGGGAACTCGCCCTGATGGAAGAGGCGGGCGGGCGCGGCGTCGGCCTCTCCTTCTTCGCCCGGTGGACCGCGTGAGGACCGTTACCTCGCTCTCGAACGACACGGTGAAGAGCGTACGGGCCCTGCATATGAAGAAGGCCCGAGAGGAGACCGGGTTGTTCCTGGCGGAGGGGCTGAAGATCGTCACCGAGGCGGTGGAGACCGGCCACGCCCCGCGCACCCTGCTGTTCGGCCCCGACGCGCGCGATCACCCATTGCTGCGGTTGGCGGTAAGGGCCTGCGAGGCGGCGGGCGGCGAAGCGGTCGAGGTCACGCGCGAGATCCTGGAGAAGGTTTCGCGCCGGGAGAACCCGCAGGCGGTGGTGGGGGTGTTCCAGGAGGCGTGGACGCCGCTGGAGGCGATCCGTCCTCGGAACGCGCCCTGCTGGGTGGCGCTGCAGGCGGTGCGCGACCCCGGCAACCTCGGCACGGTGGTGCGCACGGCCGACGCGGCCGGGTGCGGCGGGGTCATCCTGGTGGGCGACTGCGTAGACCCCTATTCGGTCGAAGCGGTGCGGGCCACCATGGGCTCGATCTTCGCCGTGAAGATCGCCCGCGCCAGCGTGGAGGCGTTCAGCGCCTGGCGGCCGGCCTGGCCGGGGTCGGTGGTCGGAACCCTGCTCACCGCCCCCCACGATTACCGCGCCGCCCCCTACCGGCGCCCGGCGCTGCTGCTGATGGGCAACGAGCAGCAAGGCCTGCCTCTGGAACTAGCCGCGCTGTGCGACGTCAACGTGAAGATCCCCATGCGCGGCCGCGCCGACAGCCTGAACCTGGCGGTGGCCACCGGGATCATGATCTACGCGGCGACTGACGATGCCGCTTGAGCCTCAGCGGAGTTGGGAGGCCGGGAAAACCGTGATACGCTTGCTTTGCTGAAATGCCCGGAGGCCGATCGGCGTCGCCGGGCGAAGGAGGGTATGATGATTACAGCGTTGGTGATGGCGGCCGCGGCCCTGACCGCCGGCGACGGTGGCGCCGCGACGACCTCGCGGGACGTGATTGCCGCCCGCTATGCGACCGGCAAGATCGTGTGCAAGGCCGAAGCCGCGGTGAGCGGCGCGGCCATCCGCGTTTGCCTGACGCCGCGGGACTGGGAGCGGCGCCGGCTCGACAATCAACAGAACCTGCGGCTCATCCAGACCCGCGCCTATCTCATCCGCCGCTGAGGCGGAGAGCGGCTCACGGCCTAGTGGGTGAAGGCGCGGCCGCTGTCGTGGCCGGGCGAGAGCGGTTCCTATTTCAACGAAAGCGCGTCAGACAGATCCACCCAGGTACGGCGCCCATTCGGCCGACCCTGGGAGTCCCCGCTCTCGTGTGCCTTCAGCCCCCTTCCCTTTTTCATCCACACAAATCAGCCATGAAGGCGCCCGCTGAAACGCGGCGGATGGCGAATCGAGTTCCTATGCTGCTCCGCTCCATGATGAGGTGACCCATGCGGGTCCTGATCCACGACGATTTGCCGCCAGAAGCGTCAGCCATGCTGCAGGCGCTATATAGCCGCTCCGCGGAAAGCGTGACGACGCACCTCGAAAAGGTGCGCGAGCGCGGGCCCGACAACTTCATGGCGAGTTATTATGTCGGCTACGGCCATGCCTCGATCGGCGACTGCGGCTATACGACGATATTCGCCGAAGACATCTCCTTGCTGGCGTGCAAGGCGATTCAGGACAATCCGCTATACTCCGGTCAAGAGACGTCCACCCGCTACATCGACTTCTCGTCCAGAAAACTGGTCGATCCGGTCGGGACCTCCGAGTCAGAGGCGGTGCTCGATCGCTGGATGGAGTTCTACGCTCGAGCGGAACCGCGACTGCGGGGCGCGCTGGCCGAGCGGCTGACGCGTCCCGCCCCCGCGTCCCAGGCGACCTGGGAAAAGGCGCTTGCGGCTCGAACGTTCGATGTCTTGCGTGGCTTCCTGCCGGCGGGAGTGACTTCCCAGACAGCATGGACCACCAGTCTGAGACAAGCTCACGAGCATGGGATCAGGCTCGCCGCGCACCCGCTCGCGGAGGTCCGGGCCGTTGGGGAGGGATGCCTGTCCGCTCTCCGGCAACGTTATCCCCAAAGTTTCGGCCACCAGGTATCGGAGCAGGAACAAGCCTACTTGGCCGCCGTCGCCGCGCACGAAACCTACATGCCTCCTCCTGGCGCAGCCGAGGCCGGCGTTTTTGAAATGGACAGCGACATCGACGCTTTAGTTCTTCAGCGGGAGGCAGGCGAACTTCTGCGAAGCCGGCCGCGCAAGTGTTTGTTGCCGCGGACGCTGGGGCGCTACGGGCGTTACCGTTGCGTGTTCGATTTGGACTTCGGCTCTTTCCGCGACCTGCAGCGCCACCGCGGCGGCCTGTGTCCGATGCCTTTGCTGACGGATCAGCTGGGTTTACATCCCTGGTACCTCGACCAGCTGCCGCCGGACCTCCGCCTGGAGGCCGAACTCTTGCTCAAGCAACAAAAGGCCGCGGTTGCGCAACTGGCTCGGCAGGGGGTGAGCGAGCCCGACTTGCAATACTTCCAACCGTTAGGAATGTTGGTAAGGGTTGAGTTGCACTACGACCTGCCCCAGGTGGTTTATGTAGCCGAGCTTCGGTCCGGCAAGACTGTACATCCAACTCTGCGCGAGGCTGCATTGCGGATCGGCCGCAGGCTCCGAGCCGCTCATGCAGGGCTGGCTTTGTATCTTGACGAGTCGCTCGACCAGCTTGACTGGCGGCGCGGTAATCAAGACATCATCGACCGCTACGCTCCGGAGCGTTCAGCCGCTTAACCCTTGGCGGCTCTGTTACGAGCTCAAACCTTGTGGTTTGTGACCGTCATATCCCCTATAGCCGCGCCCAAAGACGGGACGGGAGGACTTTGTCTACACCCGCGTAGCCGTTTGGGATAGTTTCATATCCTGACGACACCGGGCGCCCAAGCCGGAATATCATGAGGTGGCCTACGCGCATACGAGGGCGCAGTCGCACCTCGAACGCGTTCGTGCTCCAAAGCTCCAAGGTCAACACGCCTGCCTGCCCCAAGCTGTACCCAGGTGATACCAGACTGCTCAGCGCCACTCCCACGCCCAAGCGTGCGAGGTCGGAGGTGCCCGTAATCCAACCGCAGAGACCCCTTCCGAGGGCCACCCTTTCGAAGGTCGCCGCCAGCATCACCTCCCCCTGCCGCAGAGTAAGGTAACCGTCTGTGTCAGGCGGATGATCTACCAGCTTTGGATAGGTGTGGGGTTGGTCAACCAATACCGGCTCCCGCCCCGCCAGCAGTAGGCCGCGGTCTCCTAGCCGCAGGGTAAGGCTGGCGGGACCGAACGCATCGGGCCCGAACGGCTCCACACACAGCTCGCCGGCCGCTACTGCTTCCAGGAGCTCTTCACGGCCTAAGGCGGTCACGGCGCGGTGATCCCAGCCATGACCGGCTTGAGGTCGTTAGCCATAGCCCGGACCCGCTCGAGCCCGGGATGATCTCGCCAGTTCCATTGCCGAAGCCCCAGCGCGGCCGAAAGCGCTCGCCGAAAGGCCTGGCGGTGCAGGCCTGGCCCTCTAATCATAGCGGCCTGGCCTTCACGCTGCCAATACACATAGTCCTCGGATGGCTGCTGACCGGCCGACGTCAAAAGCGCGTACCCGTCTCCGGTCTCGCGCAACCGCGCGGGGTGAGCCGCCTCCAAGGCGGCCTCGGCCCGCGCGGCCGCCGCGGGCGTGACGGTAAGCACGTGAATGTGGGTGTGCCGAACACACTGCTCTCCGTCTGAAGCCGCGCCGCGAGCCGCGCCGTTCTCGAACATCAAACTGGGAAGGCCGGACGCGACCTCTAGTCGCCCTGCTACCAGCTGTGCTGTTTTGAGCAGCGGTAAGCGTTCGCTATCGGGTGTATCGCGCAGGCAGTCATGATGTGACGCAGACACAACCAAACAATGGTCATTTGTTAAGGGACCCAGTGATGGAGCGACAAAAGCATTGCTCGTTCGAAGTATTGTACGGGTTAAATGTGGCGCACCAAACATGGACAGTAATGGATCGTTCAACTGTCCTGAATATACCTCGGCGCAGAATCCGCATCCAGACACGGTCATATGCGAAGTCGCTCGATGTCCTCATCGGATACGGCAGTGATCGGCCGAAAATCGAGTCCTTCGGCTGCGATCTCATCCTTCGCAACCGCAGGAGTCCGATCGACCAGACAGAACAACTCATGGCAGCGATGCCCACGCGCCGCCAGAAGACGTTGAGCTTCCACCAGCTGACGCCCTGAGACAGCGACATCGTGGACCAACACCAGATGCCCATCGGTTGGCAGGACTCCGTCCCACACCTGATCCTCACGGATTCGGGGCTGCTCACGAAGGAAAATGATCGGGCGCCGCAGCTTCTCGGCCGTCATAGCGGCGAAAAGCAAGTTTCCATTCCGAGGAGCCACGATAACGGCGCGGGCAAGCGCATCGGGAGCCAGGTTGTCTCGAATGTGATTGGCCATCAAGGTCGCTAATAAGGGGCCGATGGTCGGATCAAACATTGCATCAGCGAAGTTTATATACCAACGCACCTCCCGATACAGCGGCCGATCTATTCCGCGTGTATCGAGCAACACGGGAGTACTGGCGCTAAGACGCCGAACCGCATCTGCCCGCTTTTCCGGCGAATCGGTAGGTATCTGTGCCATCCGGGTAATTTCCGCGCGCAACTGCGGTAGCTGATCATGGGAAAGGCCTAGCTGGCTCAGGTTGAGATTTACCAGTTGCTTCTCATGATTGGCAACAAAGGCGTGTTCTTGCCGAAAAACGGTATCGACATAAGTCCGCACCTTCGCAAGTTCACGCGCCTCCTGAGCGTCCAAGAAGGCTTGAAAGCGCCTGAGTTCCGCCTTTTCCATGGCGCTGGTGATGAATGGCGTCCGAATGCCAAGGCGGCCAAGTAGGTCTACCAGCGCGGGCACGGCGAGGAGGATCAGAACTGCGCCTAGGATCCAGTTGCGGGCCGCCAAAGCGAACGCAACAGGATCGAACGCGCCGAGTGCAATCAGTAGTGGTTCGTCTGGAGAGGTCATTTCAATGTTGTGGCCCGGAGTTCCGGTTCTGCCAAGACCCGGAGGCGCCTGACACGGGGATCACCTAAGCCCTCGGCCGCCGCCGCATGGCGATTGTAGCCCTCGGGTCGGCTTGGAGGCCGATCACCGCAGAGGTTGGGCGGCACCGCCTCAATGATCAAGACGCGCGGGGTCGTTGCCCGCCGCCCCCGCGCCACCTAGACAAGGTCACACTGGCCCGCACCAAATGGCCGGACAGCCGCTTGCGGATCATCACGACGCTTGGGGTCAAGGGGGCCGCCGCCGCGGTCGATCGGCTGGCGGAGGCGGGGCTGGACGAGTTGGAGGTGAGCTTCTACGGCCGGACGGCGAGCGAGTACCGCCAGACCCAGGATCCGGACGGCGGCGGGAAATCTCATCACAGTGAGCCCGGGCGCTTTCTTTGCGCGTGGTAGTAGGTGCGGTTACGTTGCACGTGGTGGCACACCGCCACGTCAGTGCTTTGTCTTTTCCCTATACTGCCTCAACAATGCCTGAGTGGGGGAGAGTTGTTGGTCTTCGCCCGAGAGTTGCGTCCGCACGGTTTCAATTATCAGATTCATGTCTTTATTTAAGCTTGGATAGATCTGGTTCTTCTTTGTGCCTGCAGTTAGGCACTCGATTGCAACGGTGAACTCGTCGCACGCGAGTTTGTTCAAGCCTAGCGAAAAGAACCTCAGGGGGTGCTCCGGCGCCAAGTCTGCGAGTGGCTCCCAGGTGGCGGCGGCTTCTTGTGGGAAGCCCGAGGTGAAATGCAGGAATCCCAGCTGGAACCGCGCGATCTCGTAGTCTGGAGCCAGACGGACGGCTTCGGCCATTCCGGCCCGCGCTTCCTCGTAGCGCCGCTGTCCGGCCAGCAGCGAGGCGTGAAGGAAATGCAGGCGCGGGTCGAGCGGGAAGTCATGCATCATCTGGTCCACCTCGGCCAAATCATGGAGTTCGCCGCGGCCGAGGCGTGAGAGCAGTTCTCTCATCCTTTCTTCGGGGCACCTGATCGGGGCGTCTGTCATTTCCTTCTCCTACCGGTGTATGTTGATGTTGTCGAAGCGCGGCAACCGCTTTCGCAGCCTCAGAAGCGCCTCCTTATGGATTTGCGAAACCCGGCCTTTGGATATCCCCAGCAAACGCCCTACCTGTTCAAAGGTGAGGCCATCGACGTAATGACACCGGATTACGGTGGACTCCTTTTCGGGCAAGTCGCGCAATTCCGCCTCCACCCGGCCGACGGCTTCTTTCCAGACAAGGGTTTCGTAGGCGTTGAACCCGCTGTCCTGCTGCTCCTCGGCAACGTAGATGCCCGTGCCCTCGAGCATGAAACCGAGCGCCAGTCCCACCGCGAGCTCCACCAAGGCATCGAAGGCTTCGGTGACGGGCAGCTTATCAGCTTCCGCTGGAAGTATTGAGCGGGCGCGTTCTCTTCTCATCCTGCTCCGGTAGGTCAGTTGCTCACGGAACTCGCTGAGTTTAGCCAGCCCATCGAGAATGGAGCCCGAGACGCGGCTGACTGCGAACCCCTCGAACGGCGTGCCCAGTGTGGGGTCGTAGTGGTCGAGCGCTTCGAGCAGACCCTCGCTGGCCATCTGGCATAGGTCCGGAAACTCGATCGAGGCGTCGGTGCGGCGGCGGAAATGCCGCGCCGCCACCCGGCGGGCGAAGGGGAGGTAATGAAGGAACAACTTCTCCCGCAACGCCGCTGTCGGCTGGACCCGATGCCGGCGCCACAGGAGAGCACCTTCGTCCTCGTCGCCCGAAGCTTGGTCGACCGGCGGCAGCGGCTCCGGGGTCACCTGAAACTCCCGACCACCCCCTCCAGGATCAGGCTCCACCCGTCGATCAGGACGAACATCAGGATCTTGATCGGTAGCGAGAGGGTCGACGGCGGCACCATCAGCATGCCGAGCGAAAGCAGGATGCTGCTCACCACCAGGTCGATGAGCAGGAACGGCAGGAAGATCACGAACCCGATCTTGAAGGCGACGCGCAGCTCGTTGAGCATGAAGGCGGAGGTCAGTTGCATCAGGCCCACCTCGGCCGCCCGGGTGGGCAGCGGCTGCTTGGCCATGGCGTAGACGGTGCGGATGTCCTGATCTCGGACCTGCCGAAGCATGAAGGCGCGCATTGGCCCGGACGCGCGGGTCATCGCCTGCTCGGCGGTGACGTCGTCGCGCAGGAAGGGCTGCAGCGCCTCGGAATTCACGCGGGTCAGGGTGGGCATCATGGTGAACGCCGTCAGGAACAGCGCCAAGCTGATCAGCACTTGATTGGGCGGAGTCTCGGGCATGCCGAAGGCGTGGCGGATCATCGAGAGGATCACCACGATCCTGATGAAGGGCGTCATGCAGATCGCCAGCGCCGGGATCATTGCGGCGAGCGTCAGGATGAGCACGACCCGCACGGCGTCCGAGGTTCCGCCAGGGCGGCCCGCGTTCAGGATCGGGATGGCGTTCCCGACGGCCGCTCGTTCCGCCGCAGGCTTAGGCGCCGGTGCAGACGCAGGCGCGCTCGAAGGCACAGGCGCGGCCGAAGGTGCGGGCGCAAACGGCTGCGCAGGCGAAAGTGTGGGCGCAGAAGCGGTTGAAGACGCGGGGGCAGACTCTGGGAAAGGTTGAGCTGTCTGAGCTCCGGCAGGGGATGCGGCCAGCATCATGGCCAATGAGGCCGCCAGGACGAAGAACAGACTAGACTTCATCCGAGGCTTCGGACGGAGGAGGGCTGTGGTCGAGAACGGCGAGGGCGTGGGAGCTGGCCACCACCAGCAGCTCCCTGCCGTCGCACACCAGCAGATGCGCCTCGAGGTTCTGGGCCAGGCGGAGGCGCTCCAGGGGCCGGAGCCGCCGCGTCGCGGTCGAGAAAAGCTGGCCGGACACCCCGTAACGGGCTTTCAGCGCCAACGCCGCCCCTACGGCCAAAGAGACGCAGATCAGGAAGGCCACCACCAGCCGGAGCCAAGGCACGTCCGGCGTGGCCGCCTGCCCCAAGGTCTGGGCCGCGGCCAAGGCCGGCGCGCAAACGGCGGCTCCCGCCAACAACGGGCGGAGCATCGCGCCGGCCCCCATCATTGACCCTCAGCGATCTCGGTGATCTTCACCGCGAAGTTGTCCCCAACCGCGACTATCTCGCCCCTGGCCACCAGCGTCTCATTGAGGCGTAGCTCCACGAGATCAGCCAGCTTCTGGTCGAGGGGGACAATCGAACCCGCCTTCAGGTCCAGGACCTCCGCCACAGACAGGCTGGCGCAGCCGAGCCGCACCTCGACGGCCACCCGGACGTCCTGGAAAATGGCGGCGTGGAGTGACACCAGCCCCCTGCCCCCGTTCAGTGCGCCCACGCTCGGTCCGGACCCCGCCAGGGCGCGGGTGTCGCTTTCGACTGGGTGACCCGAATTCCCTTTACTCATCTCGACTATTCGAACGCGAGGGCCATTCCCGTATCACTTTTCACGAGCCGGGCACGCCCCGCGGGTTGCGGCGATCCAACAGGCGTGACCTCCAGGACCTGGTCGATGCGGCGGTCCAGCACCAGGACGTCACCAACTGCCAGCGTGCCCAATTCGTTCAGCGCCAGCTCGGCTTGGCCGAGTTGGACCTCCAAAGGAACCCGAGTGTCTGCCAGCGCGGCCGACCTCTTGGCAAGCGGCTTTGACGGGCGGGAGGCTGGCGGCTTGACCGCCCGATAGTACGAGGCGGCGATGCGCCGGGGAATCGCTATGGCGGCCAGCCTTGGCGCGCCGTCCTCCCCCAAATCAAGCTGGAGGCCGCCACGACGGCCGATCCCAGTTGCTGCGGGCGTAGGGGACGCTCCTAGAGCAGTCTCCAGGCTCTCGCCCAAGTCCGCGAGCATGCGCTCGACCAGATGGCCGAAAAGGCGCTCGTCCTCTTCGTTCAGGGGCGAGGCGGCGGCGGGCGCCGCCAGGGCCAAGTGCGACAGACGCCGCCTCCCCGCGTCGCTACAATTGAACGCCAGGCTTCGTCCCAACGGCCCCCAGCCGCGCTCCGATGTCTGGTCCGCCCATTCGTTCAGAACCGACAGCCGCCCGACCCTGACCGTCGGCCTGACGAACCAGCGCCCGTTCCAGAGCCCAACGGCCTCTTCCGCCTTCGCTCTAACGACCTCCGCGAGGGAACTCGCCAGGGGCAGCCAGGGCTCGGCGCCGTTCGTCACCCCTGCCCTCGGATGCCGAACAACTGCTGGATCATGTCGTTGGTGACGCTCACGATCTGCGAAGACGCCTGGAAGCCACGCTGGATCAGGATGAGGTTCCCAAACTCCTCGGACAGATCGACGTTCGAGGCCTCGATCCGGCCCGAAACGACCCGGCCGACACCGCCCTCGCCGCTCGACATGAAGCGGTGGTCGGCGCCGGCGCGGTTTTCGAACAGCCCCGAGCCGATGCCGTCCAGCAGCTGCGGGTCACGGAATGAGGCGAGCGCCACCTCGCCCACCAACTCCTCCTCCCCATTGGAGTAGGTCAGCTTGACTTGGCCGTCGCTGTCGATGGCGACCCCCGTGAGTTCGCCGATGCCGTGACCGTCCGCCGACGAGACCCGGATGTTGGAGGTGGTCCCGGTGGAGAACGAGGTCACCTGGGCGAAATCTAGCGTCACCGTGGCCGGGTCGCCGCCGCTGCCCGTATAGTTGATGGTGGCGGTCGAGGTGGTGGGGTCGATCAGGCCGGCTGCCGAAAACTTCAGGTTTGCGGTCCCAACCGTAGCGCCTTGCTCGTCCAGGATGGTCGCCTGCCATTCGCCAGGGCTGGCTGAAACCGGTGCGAACTGCACCTTCCAAGTATGCTTTCCGCCCGCGGAGTCGAAGACGGTGATATTGGAGACCTCGGCTGTGGTCGCGGTGGAGGATAGGTTGTCGCCGAAGACGATTTGCGAGGTGGCCTCCGGCGTGTTGACACGCTTGGTGTCGATGGTGAGTTCGGAAGGTTGGCCGGCTTCGTCCAGTACGGCGAGGTGGTAGTCGGTGCCCTGCAGGGTGAGGCGCCCGGACTCGTCGACGTAGAACTGGCCTGTGCGGCCGTAGGCGGTCTTGTCGCCGTCCTTCAGCACCAGGAATCCTTCGCCTTGCAGCGCCAAGTCCAGATCGCCGCCGGTCTCCCGCAGATCGCCTTGGCTGAAGTTGATTCTGGGATCGGCGTAGGAGACGCCGCTTCCGGAGCCAGATGAATAGCCTCCACCGAGGTAGCTGTACGTGTCCTGGAAGCTGATCGACGTAGCCTTGAAGCCGACGGAATTCAGATTGGCGACGTTGTTGCCGATTGTTTGAAGACCTTTTGAGTAGGCACTCATCCCACTCAGACCGATGTAGATTGCCCCGAGCATTTTCCTTTTCCTTCTCTGGTTAACGCACTTGTGCTATGTCTGCGATGGATAAGTTGGAGACGATGTTGCCCCCGGCGGCCTCGATGGTGACCCTCGGCTGACCGGTTGCGAATGAGACGGACTTCACCACACCCGAAATCGTCGAAGAGCCGGCGATCACGTCCACCGTGCGGCCGAGCAGGCTCGTCGCCTGGGTCGCGGCCTGGGCGGCCAGCAGTCCGGTGACCTGGTCGTTCAGCGTCTGGGCCTGCTGGAGTTGAGTGAACTGGGCCAGCTGCGAGACGAACTGGAAGTTGTCGACCGGCTTGAGTGGATCCTGATAGGTCAGCTGGGTCATGATGATCTTCAGGAGCGACTGAAAATCCAATCCTGTCGTCGGCTGGGCGCTCACGGAAGACACGGGGCTGACGGCCATCTCAGATCCTCTGCAGCAGGTTTGACGCGGCGAGCTTGACGCCGTTCAGCGACAACGCGCGCAGGCTGAAGCCGCGCTCGGCCAGCATCACGGCGGCGGCCCGACGGAACCGCGTGATCCACCCGTCCGGGGCCGCCATTGCCGGCGCGTCCGCGGCGAGGTTGATTGTCAGAGCCGCGCCCTCGCCGCTGAGCGCGAGGGATGTGTCGGGTTGCGCAGCCTTGGCAGGCGCTGCAAGGCGGCGGGGCCTTGCCGCCGCTTCCGCGTGCAGTTGCGACAGGTCCTGGACCAGCGACGGCAGCTTTCGGATGTCCGGAGCGAAGGTGCGGCCGATGTCGGGCCGGATCGACGCCAGTTTCGATGGATGCTCCCGTCCGCCAGGCGCAGCCGGTCGGCCTTGTAACGCGTGAGCCGGCTGCAGCGGTGAACCCCCTGCGCTCGCCGTGGCCAAGGCAGCCGGTACCGCCGCAACTTCCGGAGAGCCTTGAGGCTGTTGAGACAGTTGCGTGGGGCGCTGCTTGGCGGTTTGCCCGGCGCAAACTCCGCCGACCGGCGAAGCCTCGAAGGTAGATCTGCGCTCGGCGTTTACGATGCCGAGTTCACCGAAACCGAGCGCCCGATGACTGCTAAGTTCGAGCAGCTCCGCGCCCGAAAGGCCGCTGGCGCTGGAGTCGGATACTAGACTTAGTTCGGGCGAGGCCGCATCCGCGGCGGAGCCCCGCCTACTTTCGGCAAGGTCCAGGTATTCATCGAACCCAGGACCCTTGGGAGCGGGCGCGGCCACGGGCGAGGCTGCAGTGCCTGTGCCTGACACCGGAGCTACGATCACCTTGTCAACTTCCCCCCCGCCGCGCGGTCCGCCATGTCCATGGCGGCGGCCTCGTCGCGGCGCCTAATTAACTTTTTGTAGGCGGCTTTCGCGAGCGCGTCAGCAACTTTGGCACGCGCCAATGCGTCACACCATTCCTTCCCCCGCTGCTCGCGCCGCCGCTCTGCGTCCGCCACGCCCGAGTCCGCATCAGCAGCGTGGGCCTGCGCCCGATGGATCCCATCCGACCAGCAGCGGGCCAGCAGCGGATCGAAGCGGCGGGCGCGAACCGCCTGGAGCCAGGCCTCGTCCTGGGCCTTGAGGTCGTCAAGCGCGTCGCGGCGCTGCTCTTCGGCCACTCTCACCGCTTCGCCGGCGAGCGCCAGCTGGTGTTCGGCGGCGCTTTGCTGCACGCCGCGCAAGGCGAGGATGTCGCCGAAGGTCTTGGCCGATCTGCGGATGCGGTTCAAAGGCTCACCTCACCGTTTCGGCGAGCTGGGATACGCAGGCGTCCAGCGGGACGGAAGCATCGGAACCCTGCTTCAGGAACTGGAGCAGCCGCGGGCGCGCGTTCAGTGCGCGGTCGATGTCCGGGTTGGCGCCGCGCACGTAAACGCCGGCTTCGACCAGGGTCTTGGACGTCTCATAGATGCTCAGCAGTTCGGCCGCCGCGGCGGCGTCTTCCCGGTGTTTGGGAGCCATGAGGTTCCGGGCCAGGCGGCTGACGCTGCGCGGCACGTCGATGGCCGGGTAGTGCCCCTGTTCGGCCAGGGTGCGCGACAGGATCAGGTGGCCGTCGAGGAGGGACTTCATCATCTCCGAGATCGGATCATCGACGTCGTCGGTCTCGCTCAGGATGGTCATGATCGCAGTGATCGCGCCGCCCGATCGCAGAGCGCCGCACCGCTCCACGAATCTAGGGAGCGCTCCGAACACGCTGGGAGTGTAGGCTCGCACCGTCGGCGGCTCGCCCGCGGCCAGGCCGATCTCGCGCAGCGCCATCGCCAGGCGGGTGACGGAGTCCACCAGCAACAGGACATGCTCGCCTCGTTCGCGCCAATGCTCGGCGACGGCCAGGGCGTACTCCCCGGCGCGCACGCGCACCGCCGCGGTGTGGTCGGAGGTCGCCGCGATCAGGGTGGTGCGCGCACGCACCGCTGGGGCTATGCCGCCTTCCCAAAGCGCTTGGACCTCGCGGCCGCGTTCCCCGACCAGGCAGACGACGCAACGGTCGGCTTCCACCTGGTTGGCCAGCTGGGTCATCAGGGTAGTCTTGCCAACGCCGGCGGCGGCGAAGATGCCGATCCGCTGGCCCATCCCTAGCGTCAGCAAGCCGTCGATCGTCCTGATCCCCGTCCGCAACGGGATCTGCGGGGACATCCGGGCCAGCGGCGACGGGAGTGGCCCTTCCAGCGCGGCGTAGCGGGCGCCCTTCAGCGGCCCCAGGGCGTCGATCGGGTCGCCGAGCGCATCCACCGCCCGGCCCGAGAGGACGTCGCCCACGGGCGCGGCGTCCATGCGCATCGAGGCCTCGACCTTGGCGCCGGCGAAAACCGCCGAGGCGTCCTCGAACGGAGCCAGGATGATCGAGTCCGCATGGACCCCGACGACCTTGGCGGTGGCCGTCCGGCTGGCGTTCGCCATGTCTTGGCGGCGCTCGATGTCGCAAAGCGTCCCGAGCGGCACGGCCGGACCGTCGGCTTCGATGTAGGTCGGCAGGATGCGCCTGACCCGGCCGCTGCGGACGACGGTGTTGGCTGATCGGATGCGGTCGAGCAGATCGGTCATGGCTCTGCCGGACCCTCCGCCGCTTCGCGCAGAACGCCGCTCAGCCGGCTCCATTGCTGCGGCGCGCCGACCTCGAGCGAGCCCAGGCTCAGCTGGATCTCGCATTCGCCGGGTTTCAGGCGGGGAGAGGAAACCATCTCCAAGCCCCCGCTTCCGGTGCGGACTCCGAGCGTCTCGAGTTGTTCGGCGTGGGGAAAGTCCGCGGCGGAGACGCGCACCTGCACCGCCTTTTGCCCATTCAGCCGCAAGAGCTGATCGGTGATGATCCGGGCGGTCATGTCCGAGTAGGGGGCGGGGTCGCCGAGAATCTTCGCCAGCGCTTCGTGCGCGATCGCGATGGCGAGGTCGCTCGTGCGGGCTAGGGCGGCGTCGAAGTTTATGACGGCCGCGGCGACGCCCTTCTCCAGCGCATCGATCATCTCCGTCTGGCGGTCGGCGGCTTCCTTGAGTCCCGCCTCGCGGCCCTTGCGCTCTCCTTCGGCGGCGGCGAGGTCGCGGTCGCGGCGAAGCTGGACAATCGCCTCTTCCTGCTGTTCGAGCGCGGCCACCAGTTTGGCGATCTCCGCCTCCGCGGCATCCGGCTCCGGATCGGAGCTTTTCGAGGCCAGCCGGATGGGAGAAGCCGCGTCGGCGATGCGCACGCCCACTCCCGCGGCCTCGTAAGACTTGATCAGCGGCCGGGTCACGATGCCCCCAGCCGTTTCAACAGGCGGCGCAGGTCGGCCGGGCCCGCCGGGAATTGCGCCTCCGCCGGCCCCGGAGGCAGAGGCTGGCGGCTCAACTCACGCAACGCACGGCTGACCGTCTGAGCCGTCGTCGGAGTCACGCCGACGCCGTTCGCCCGCTCCAGGATCCAGGGCGAGACGCTGATCTGTTCGGCATCGTCTTCCCCGGCGGCAGGCTTTTGAGGCGCTTCCGTCCTCTCGCCGCGGAACTCCGCCAGCAAAACCCGGAGGCGCCTTTGCTGCTGAAGTTCCAGGCGGGACAGGATGTCCTCGACATCGTCCGGGCCAAGGGCGGCGAGTTCCGTCACCATCCGGCGAAGGGCGCGGTCAGGGGCGCGGGCCATTATGCCTCTCCCGTGCTCATCAGTTTGCCGATGCGGTCGGCATAGGACTGCCGCTGCGCCTCGCTCATCCCCTCGCTGCGCCGGCGCCGCGGGAAGGTCGCGAGCACGCCCAGCAGCAGAAGCGCCGCAAATGCCCCGTACAGCCAGAACCGCACGCCACGGCCGTCGAGGGCGGCGGCGCGAACTGAAGACGCGGGGGCGGCCGCAGGCGGCGCGTAAGACGCACTCGCGGCCGCGCCGGTGGGGATGAGGGTCACCGTATCCCCTCGCGCAGGCTCGGCCTCGACCACCTCCTCGGCGATCATGCGCGCCCGCTCCAGCCGTTGCGCCGACATCGGCCGCGCGGCCGACAGCACGACGCGCAGCGTGTAGTCGCGCTTGCCCGCCCCGACGGTATCGGCCGGCGAGGCGACGGGATCCAGTTCCCGCGGCGCCCAGACGGCGATGTCGAAGTCGTCGCGCGAGTAGACCTCGGCCAGGGCGTCGCGAATCTTGCTTACGTAGTAGGCTTCCACTTCCGCGCTTCGGCTGGGTTCGGGCGCCGCCGGCGCAGCATCTAGGACGCCGCCGCTGACCACCCTGCCCTGTTCGTCGAGCACGACCACGTCCGCAGCGGAAAGCTCGGACACCGAGGCCGCGACCAGCCGCTGAACCCCCAGCACCGTCGCGAGGGTGATGACGCGCCCGGGCCGCGCCGTGAGGGTGACGGAGGCCTTTGAGGGGCGCCGGTCGTCGCGGAAGATCGTCGGCTCGGCGATCGAGAGGTGGACGCGGGCGCTGTCGACGGAGTCCACGGTCATCAGCGTGCGGGCAAGCTCGCCCTGGAGCGCGCGCTGGTAATTGATGCGCTGAGCGAACTCGGTCAGGCCCATGTCCGACTTGTTGAACAGCTCGAAGCCGACAGCACCCTTCAAGGGTAGGTCCTGGCTCAGGACGTTCAGCCGGGTGCTGTCCACGGAGTTGTGAGGCACGAGGATGGTCGCGCCGCCGTCGGCGAGGTGATAGCGCACTTTCTTCTTGTCCAGCTCGGCTACGATGGTTGCCGCGTCGGCCGGGCGCAGTCGGCTGAACAGCACCTCGTAGGGCTTGCGGAAGACCATCAGGTAGACCGCTCCGATGGCGATCACCAGGACGATCATCAGGACCGCCACGACGGCCAGCTGCCGGCGAGGCGAACTGGACCGGATACTCTCAAGCAGGTTCATTCTACTGATACTTTCGGGGGTTCAATGGGACGCAGACGCGGCCATCAGAGCTGCATCCGCATGAGTTCCTGGTAACCCTCCACCAGCCGGTTGCGCACCTGCAGCGCGAGCTCGAAGGACAGGCGCGCGTGCTCCAGGGCGTAGGTGACCTGGTGGACCGGGATGGAGTCGTCGAGGGTGAAGGCCTGGACCATGGCGTCGGCCTCGACCATCTTCTGGTTCACGCCGTTGAAGCCCTCGGTCATCAGCTTGGAAAAGCTCACGCCCTGAGGCTGGACAACCGGCACGGTCCCGCTCGCGGCCGCGGTCGGCAGGGCTGAAACGGCGTTGATGGCTGGGACGGTCATCAACGTTTCCCGAGTTCCAGCGCCTTGGTGTACATCTGGCGCGCCGCGCCCATGGCGGCGATGTTGGCCTCATAGGCGCGGGCGGTCTTGACCATCAGAGCCATCTCGGCGGCCTGGTCGACTGCGGCGTAGGTGACGTAGCCATCGGCGTCCGCCTGCGGGTTCTGCGGCTCATGGACCCGGCGTGGCGCGCCGCCGGCTGGCTCTACGCCGAAGACCGTAACACCTGCCAGGGCGGCGGACTGCTCGCGGCCGGCGAGGTGGGCGGCGAAGTCGGCGCGGGGCCCGGTGATCAGGCGAAGGGCCCGGTAGGTCTGGCCATAGGCGTCGCGCACGGTGCTGACGTTGGCGAGGTTCTGGGCGATCACCTCAAGGCGGCGCCATTCCACGTCCAGACCCGTTCGGCTGATTTCCATCGCCTGCATGGTCAGCGTCCTCCCGACACGGCCAGCGCGTCGATCTGCAGCTGTCGGCCCAGCACCTCCGCCACGGCCGAATAGCGGGCCGCGGTGGCATTCGCCGTCGCCAGTTCGAGGTCGATCCGAAGATCCTGTTGGAGAGGCTCCTCGAGCGCACCGGCTCGAAGCGTGGTGACCGCCGATGTTCCTTGGGCGGCGGCGCGGGCCAGGGCGTCCTCGAAGCTCACGCGCACGGGCCGGTAGCTGGCCGTTCCGGCGTTGGCGATGTTCTGCGCCGTGGCCGTAGCGCGCAACGACAGGCCGTCGAGCGCCTTCAGGGCCATGGCTGCGGTCAGTCCGTTCATCGGAACTCCTATTGCACCACGACATCGGCGTGCAGCGCGCCGGCGGCCTTCATGGCCTGAAGGATGGCGATCACGCCCCGCGTATCGACGTGGAGCTTGGACAGCCCCTGGGCCAGATCGGCCACCGTCGTGCTGGGGAAGGTGGCGACGGCGTCGTTGGTCGATCCGCTCACGTCCAGCTTGGTGTTGCTGATGACCATGCCGCCCAGCTGCGGCAGCCCGCCCTGCAACTGGGGGAAGCCGCCTTCCAGCTGCGGATATCCCTCGCCGGCGTATGCAGGCTGGGACGCCTGGTTCTGCGTGCTCACGGTGACCTTAATGTCGCCTTGGGAGATCACGACGCTGGAGATCTTCACCCCGGCGCCGGCGACCACCGTGCCGGTCCGCTCATTGACCACCACGCGCGCCTGCAGGTCCGGATCGACGGCGATCCCTTCGATGCGGGCGATCAGCCGGTAGACGTTGGCTCCCCCCTCCAGGGGCTGGATCGCAACAGCGTCGGCGCCGCGCACCGAGGCCGTGGCCAGCCCGGCGGCGTTGATGCCGTCGGCGATGCGCTCGGCGGTGGTGAAGTCCGGGTCCTTCAGGATGAAGACCAGTTCGCGCGCGCCGTTGGTCAGCTGAACCTCGACGCCGTTCTCCACCGTGGCGCCGCCGGGCACGACGCCGGTGGTCGGGTAGTTCTTCTGCTGCGAATTGAAGTTGGCCTCGAAACGATAGCCTCCGACCACCAGCGATCCCTGCGCCAGGGCGTAGGGCCTCTGGTCGGGACCCATCAGCGGCGTCATCAGCAGGGTGCCGCCCATCAGGCTGCGCGCGTCGCCGATCGAAGTGACGGTGACGTCGATCCGGTCTCCCACGTTGGCCGAGGGCGGCAGGGTGGCCGCCACGATCACCGCGGCCACGTTACGGCTCTGGAGCTGGTCGGGGGTGACGTTGGCCCCCAGCCGGCCGAGCACGTTCTTCAGCGCCATGCGGGTGACGTCGCTGCGTGGGGAGTCTCCCGAGCCCGCCAAGCCGGTGACGACGCCGTAGCCCACCAGCGGATTGTCGCGCCAACCGAAGAACCTGCCGAGATCCTTGACCCGCACCGGGTCGGCCAGGGCCATCCGGGGCAGGAGCATCAGAAGCAGAAGCAACCAGGCACTAACGCGGAACTTCATCAAATCAGCCCCAACATATTGAACAGCCGGGAAACCAGTCCTGGCTTCGAGCCGCGGGTCACAAAGCCCGTGCCGTCGTAGTCGATGGCCGCGTCGGCAATGCGGGTGGAGAGGACGGCGTTGCCGCTGGAGATGTCGGCGCGCCGCACCCGGCCCTGGATCCTTATCTTCGTGCGCTCGCCGCTGATGTTGAGGACCTGCTCGCCGCGCACGTGCAGGTCGCCGTTGGGCAGCACTGCATCCACGGTGACGCTGATCTGGGCCATCATGCGGCCTTCGCGCCCGGTCAGGGCGGTGGAGTCGTAGCGGCTGTTCAGGTTGGCCTGGGCGCCCTCGCTGAAGCTGCTTCCGGCGGCGATCTGGCCGCCAATGCCCGTTCCCTTGCTCGTTCCGCTCTTGGCGGTGTTGGAGGCGGTCGCGGTTTCGTAGATCATCACGGTGAGGGCGTCGCCGATCCTCGCCGCCGTCTGGTCCGACGCCAGGGCGGACCAGCCGCCCTGCGAGTAGAGGTCCGCCGCCTTGGCGTGCGGCGCCTGCAATGCGCCGCCCAACAGCAGCACTCCGGCCCCGAAGAAAACGCCTCTGATCATTGAACCGGCTCCCAATTCGCCGCGGAGAAGACATCCCCTGCCGCCGTCCGCACGAACAGAGGCCGGCCGACAGAGCCCGCCTGAGCCGCCAGCACCTCGCGCTCCAGCACGACCGGGCCGACGTTGACGCGCAGGCGCACCGGCTGGCCCGGCCGCACGTCGGCCAGGGCCAGGGCCTGCGGAGCCGGCAGGACCTCGCCCGCTGCGATGCCGCGGGCGGCGCGGGCGCGGCCGTCCGCGCTGCTATAGATCCAGCGGATCGAGCCGGAAGAAGGGTCGCAAACCGCCGGCTCAAGCATTGCCGGTAAGACGTAGTCTCCTTCAGTGAGCGGAACGGCGGCCTTGATGCAGGTCTCCGCAAGCCGGGGAGCCGCCCGCGGCGCCGGCGCACGGCTGACGAAGATCGTGCCGGGTTCAACCTCGCCAAACCATGGCGCGGCGACCGGCAGCAGCGAACGGATACGCTCGGCGAGCCGCCCCTTGTCGAGCCTCAGCGTCTGCCCTGGCATGAGCCGGGTGATCGCCAGTCCGGCCGCGTCACCGCGAAAGGAAGCAGGCAAGGACGAAAGGTCGGCGATGTCGCCCAGGCGGACCACCTCAGCCTGGAGGTTTGCGCCGTCGCTGAAGGCCACGGTTGCGGCCGGCGCCGAAAGCGCGGTTGCAAGGGCCAAGACGGCAGCGAACATCACCCTCGCCTCAGCCCGTTGGCGATGGACATCAGCTGGTCGCCAGCCTGCACGACCTGCGCATTGGCCGCGTAGGCGCGCTGCATCAGCAGCATCGCGATCATTTCTTCGGAGAGGTCGACATTGGAGGCTTCGAGCGACCCCTGGACGAACAGCCCTCCCCCCTCCTCGCCGGGCGTCACGCTGGTCAGGCGGTCGCTGCCGCCGGCCAGGTAGAGCCCGCCCTCGATGGCGGAGAGGGCGCTCATATCGCGCGGCATGGCGACTTCAATCTTGCCGATCTCGCTGGACTGGCCGTCGACCACCGCCCGCACCGTCCCGTCGGCCGCGACCGTCAGGTCGCTCGCTCCAGCCGGCACCGAGATCATCGCCTTCAGCACCATGCCGTTGCCGGCGGCGAGGTAGCCGTCCTCGTTCACCTTCAGCACGCCGCCGCGCCACAGGTAGTCCTGCCCGGAGGGACCCATCAGTTCGATGAAGCCGCCCCCGTCGATGGCGATGTTGTTCGGATTGCCCGTCGGCCGCAGTTCGCCTTGGGCGTAGATGCGCGCGGAGGTGTCCGCCAGGACGCCGCCCACGTCCGGCCCGCCCGGCTGACTGACAGCGTCGAGCGCGCCGGCCGCCGGCGCGCCCATCAGCTCGGAAAAGCGGACCAGGGACCGCTTGAACGCCGGGGTGTTCAGGTTGGCGATGTTGTTGGCCACGACCTGGAGCGCCCGCTCCTGCGACTGCAGGCCCGTGGCGCCGATGTAGAAGGCTCCGTTCATGATGCTCCTTGCCCGAAGGCAGTGATCGCCCGACCCATGAGGTCGTCGTAGAGGTTGATCAGCCGCTGGCCCGTCTCGGCGCGCCGGAGCGCCTCCATCAGGGCCACCATCTCGTCCCCCGTCGAGACATTGGAGGCTTCGATGAAGCCCTGGAGCACGGCGGGGTTCGGGAGTTCCTCGACCGCCCCTTCAGGCGCGGTGAACATCCCGCCGTCGGCCGGCGTGAGCGCGCGGAGGTCGGCGGCCTTCACCACCGCCAGCTTGCCGACCGCTTGGCCGCCATCGAGGACCGTCCCGTCCGACGTCACCTGCAGCGACGTCTTCACGACGAGATCGCCGCCGCCCGCCATCTGGAGCGCGTAGCGGTTGGCGAGCATCAGCCTGCCCTCGCCGTCGCGCTGGAACTGGCCGTTGCGCGTGTAGAAAACCTGGTTCTCGCTCCGAACCACGAAGTAGCCCTCGCCGGTCAGGGCGAGATCGGATGGGCCGCCGGTCGAGATGGTCTTGCCGACGTCGCCGTTCATCGACGGCACGAGTGCGGGGTCGGCGGCGCCGGCCAGAGCCGCGAACCCGACCGGGCCAGCGGCCGGCCGTCGCGCCTTGTAGCCGGGTGTGGCCATGTTGGCGACGTTCTGCGCGGTCAGCTCGGCGCGTTGCTGCGCCAGCGAAATGACCGCTGACCCGATCTCTAGGATACCCCCCATGCATTGAGACCTAACATTTCGTTAACTCGGCGCAATCGGCGTGCGCGACTCTGTCCACACAATCAGGCGTGGCGTTTTGTCCCGGGGCGCCGGCCTTATTCGACGGTGATCACGTCGAATGATTTCAGGTCGATCGAGGGGGGCACCTCGTTCACCGAAAGCACCGCCAGCCGCGGTACCGTCCGCTTGGTGAAGGTCTTCAGGTGGCGGCGGATGTCAGCCCCGCAGAGCAGCACCGGCGACAGGCTCCGGCCCATCATCGTCTCCACGTGCGGGATCAGCTTGCGCATCAGCTGCTCGGCCAGACGGGGGTCGATCACGAAGGGGCCGCTGCCGTCGCTGCGCCGGATGTTCTCCGAAATCTGCGCCTCGACTTTGGGGTTCAGACTGAGCACAGCCAGCTCCTCGTGCTGGCCGCGCAGCCGGTCGCAGATGCTGTGGCTCAGCCTCTGGCGCACCAGTTCGGTGAGCTCGGCATGGTCCTTGGTCTGTCGGCCGAGGTCGACCAGCGCCTCGGCGATCAGATCGACGTTGCGGATGGAGACGTCCTCGGAGAGCAGGTTCTGCAGGATCCGCTGGACGTCCGACACGGTCATAGTCGCGGGGATCAGTTCCTCGATCAGGCCGGGCTGGCGGGTGCGCACGCCCTCGAGCAGCGCCACCACCTCTGCGCGGGACAGGAGCAGCGGCGCCTCCGCCCGCACCACTTCCCCCAGGTGGGTCAGCAGCACGGTGATCGGATCGACTAGGGTGTAGCCGCCATCCTGGGCCCGGCCCCGCTGCTCGGCGTCGATCCAAACCGCGGGCAGGCCGAAGGCGGGGTCTTTGGTTTCAACCCCCTTCAGGATCGTTCCGCTCGACGTCGCCCTGACCGCGAGCGTGCGGTCGGCGAAGATCTGGCCGTGGCCGTGACGCGAGCCGAACAGCAGGATTTCGTAGGCGTTCGACGACAGCCGCGCGCCGTCCTGGAACACCACGGCCGGAAAGCCGACGCCGTTCGCCTTCTCCTGCTGCGCACGCAGGGCGGTGATCCGCTCGCTCAGCAGCGGCTTGAGCGACTGCCATTGCGAGCTGAGTTCCTTGCCAAGCGCCACCTCGATCGGCGGTGGGCCCAGACGGGGCTCGTCGCTCCTGCCTGCGTCGCCCTCCTCGGGCTCCAGGGCGGCGCCAACCAGCTCCTCCTTGGGCTTGCGCCGGTTGTTGAACCAAGCGGCGGCGAAGATCGCCAGCAGGATGGCGATCGGCCACTTCGGCATGCCGGGCAGCATCAGGAGCACCAGCAGGGCCCCCATGACGATCAGCGGCACCTTGGGCGCCGATCCGAGCTGGCTGAGCACCTCGGCGCTCAGGCGATTGTCGGCCGAGGAGCGGGTGACGATGATGCCGGTGGCGACCGAGATCACCAGCGCCGGAATCTGGGTGACGATGCCGTCGCCGATGGTCAGCAGGGTGAAGGTCCGCAGCGCGGTCATCCAATCCATCGACATCTGCGCCATGCCGATGATCCAGCCGGCGAAGATGTTGATCAAAAGGATGATGATGCCGGCGACGGCGTCGCCCTTCACGAACTTACTGGCGCCGTCCATGGCCCCGTAGAAGGCCGCTTCCTTCTCCAACTCCTTGCGCCGCCGCTTGGCCTCGTTCTGGTCGATCAGGCCCATGTTGAGGTCGGCGTCGATGCTCATCTGCTGACCCGGAACCGAGTCCAGCACGAACCTCGCCGCCACCTCCGAGACGCGCTGGGCGCCCGAGGTGACCACGACGTACTGCACCACCACCAGGATGAAAAACACCACCAGGCCGATGACGAAGCTGCCCTGGACGGCGAATTCGCCGATCGAGCGGATCACGTCCCCGGCGTTGGCGTTGGTGAGGATCAGCCGCGTCGCCGCCACGTTCAGCGACAGACGGTAGAGGGTCGCGACCAGCAGCAGCGAAGGGAAGGTCGAGAAGGCGACCGGCTTCTCGACGTAGAAGGTCAAGAGCAGGATCGTCAGCCCCAGTGCGAAGTTGACGATGATCAGCAGGTCGAGCAGCGCCGGCGGGATCGGCGCGAACAGGATCAGCAGGATCGAGAGCACCGCCCCGATCAGCACCAGGTCCTTGTTGCGCCCGAACACGCCCTTAAACACGGCCGTAGGCCCCCCGCCGCGCCCGCGCCTCACGAGTCTGCTGGTAAAGGTCGGCGACCTGCGGGTAGAGGGCTTCGGGCACCTGGCGGTTAAAGGGGCCGCGGTAGAGCGCCTGCGCCAGGGGCGCGTTGTGCACGATCACCACGCCATGCTGGAACGCCAGCCGCTTCAGCCGCTGGGCCAGCTGGTTGGCGCCCTGCGAAACGACCGTCGGCGCGGTCATGCTGCGGGCGTCGTAGCGCAGCGCCACCGCGTAGTGGGTCGGATTGACGATCAACAGATCGGCCCCCTTGATGTTTCTCAGGCTATGGCTGGCCTTGACGAACTCGCCGTGCATCTGCCGGCGCCGCTGCTTCAGCCGCGGCTCGCCTTCCCTATCGCGCATTTCACGGCGGACTTCCCTGCGACTCATGCGCATCCGCTTCAGGAAGTCGCGCCGCACCAGCAGTTGGTCGAGGACGGCGAAGGCGATCGCCGCCACGATGAAGATCGACAGCAGCCGTAGCCCAGAGGCGCGTAACGCCGCGGCCAGCGAGGACGCGTCCCCGATCGAGTCCCCAAAGTTCGTCCAGGCCCAGCGCATCACCAGGATGGCGGCGGCGCAGTAGCCGGCCATCTTCAGCAGGCTCTTGCCGGTCTCGACCAGCATCCGCAGGCTGAACACACGCTTGAGCCCCTTGGCGGGGTTCAGCTTGCCGAAGTCGAGCCTCAGGGGTTCTGTGGAGAACACCACGCCGGTCTGCACCAGCTCGAAGACCAGGACCGCGCCGAAGATCACCGCCATCAAAAAGGCCAGCGGCTTGAACGGCGCCGCCAGCACCTTGCCGGTCACGATCAGCACCTCGTTCGGGCCGGAGGCCGTGGTCGTGGCCGCCACCAGGGCGTTGCGCGCCGCCTGCGACAGCTGCGCGGCCAGCGCCGGCCCCATGATCCAGCCGTAGCCGGCGAAGGCGACCAGCGAGGTGGCGAAGCCAAGGTCGAGCCCGCGCGCCACCGTCCCCTTCTGCCGCGCCCTGGACAGCTTGAAGGACGTCGGCTCCTCGGACCTGTTCTGCTCTGCCTCCTCCATGGATCACATCAGCCTGGGCACGGCTTCCAGTGTCAGCGCCATCAGCCGCGCCAGCTGCGCCGCCGCCAGCCCGAGGCTGAGCGGCAGCACCGCCAGCAGGACCAAAGCCTTCACCTGGAAGCCCAGGACCAGCACGTTCATCTGCGGCAGGGTGCGCGAGATCAGCGCGATCGACACGTCGGTAAGGAACAGCGCCAGCACCACGCCCCCGACCGCGCCGAGGCTGGTCACGAAGGCCGCGCCCATGAACCGCGTGAGATGGCTCAGCGACCCCGGAGCATAGCCGGCGCCAAGGGGGATGGCGTCCAGCGAGGCCCCAAGGATCCGCGCCAGCTCGAGATGCCCTCCCGCAGCGAAGAACACCACGCCCGCCACGTACGCCAGCATCGTCCCGACCAGTGGCGTCTGGCTGCGCGTCGACGGGTCGATCAGGGTCGCGAGCCCGTAGCCCGCCTGGATGTCGACCAGCCGCCCGGCCAGGTAGACCGCGCCGAAGGCCGCATGGAACACCATGACCACGATCATGCCCAGGAACAGCTCGGAAGCCGCCGCGCCCGCGATCGCGGCCGTGCTGAACTCGGCAAGCCGTGCGTTGGGGTTGAAGCCGGCCATGCACCCGGCCAGTCCCAGCCCCAGCAGCACCCGGAACAGCGGCGGCGTGGGCGTCAGGCTGAACGGCGGCGCCAAGGCGAACACCGGCGCCACCCGCAGCGCCAGCAGCACGCTCGAGATCGCCCAGCCGTCGAGCTCTCCCTCTCCCACCGCTTCAGCCCATGGCGGGGATCAGCTTGATGGTGGAGACCGCGAACTGGGTGATCCGGCTGATCATCCATGGCCCCAGCAGCACCAGCACCAGCGCCGCCACCCCGAGCTTGGGGATGTAGCTGAGCGTCGACTCCTGCAGCTGGGTGGCCACCTGCAGTACGCTGACCAGCAGGCCCACCACCAGCCCGGCGATCATCACCGGTGCGGCGACCAGCATGCTGTTCCACAGCAGCTGCGTCATCAGCCCGATCGCGTCGTCCGCCCCCATCCGCGTCCCCTTCCTCGGCCCTCGCCCGCCGGCTCGGCCTCGCATGAACCCCGCGTGCCGGGCAAGCTGAGCTTCAGTCCCGCCGGTGGCGAGAAATGTCGCAGGCCCCACTCGAGGTCAGGCGTCCCAGCCGATGCCCACCCCGGAGTCGCCTCGAGCCCGTGGGTGGGGTTGATCGGGTCGTAGGCCTGATCGAAGTCGGCGAAGCCCTGGGCGCTCTGGCCGTTGCTCCAGGCGCTCGAGGTGGCCACGAGGCCCCGGGCGTTGATCGCGCCGATGTAGTCCAGGTCCGTGGGCCCGTCGTTGCCGACCTCCCCGATCCGCACCCCGTCGAAGTAGTGGTAGACCTGCGCCGGCCCGGCGCTGTCGGTGCGCCGCATCACCTGGCCCTGCGCGTCGGTGACGTAGGTGACGTCGTGGGTGGTCCCCTCGACCACGTGGGCCGAGCGCAGGTGGCCGTTGGCGTCGTAGTTGTAGGTGGTGGTCTTGCCCGCCACCCCGTCGGTGGTGTCGGCGTCGTAGGTCACCGTCTCCTGCTGGGCGGTGTCCCACCACTTGTAGGTGTAGCCCACCGACGA